>NZ_JBSXNT010000021.1:0-3273 GCF_056857775.1 Alterinioella sp. B-7 | reverse complement strand
CGACGAGCAGATCAACCGGATAATCGCGAAGGTGGGGGCCAAGGTTGAGCATGCGTTCCGGATCCTCAAGCGCGAGTTCGGCCACGTGAAAACCCGTTAGCGGGGGCTGGCCAAGAACCGGGCGGATCTCTTCACCCTCTTCGCGCTCGGTAACCTGTTCCTGATGCGGAGGAGGCTCGGGGCATGAGGCGGAGTCCCTCCAAAATCGACCAAACCGCCGCTCAGGCGGCACAAACGGCCCGAAAATCGCTGGCAACGGCGTCTGTCCGGCGCCAAACTGCCTTCAAGCCGAACCCTCGGCGCAGCCGAAGGCGTTGATCAGACGTTCCTTAACTGTTCAGTGAAGGGTAGCAATGGACGAGGTAAACCGAACTTGCCGAATTCTGAGTCTCGATGGGGGTGGCGCTAAAGGCTTCTACTCACTCGGGGTGCTGCGAGAAGTTGAGGCCATGCTTGCTTTTCCGATCCATGAGACATTTGATGTAATTTTCGGCACAAGCACCGGTTCAATCATCGCGACACTGCTTGCAACCGGAAAGACCGTGGACGAGATCCACGCGCTTTACTGCGAGCATGTTCCCAAGATCATGCAAGCGAAAAAGGCAGGTGAGCGGACGCGGCGTCTGAGAGAGGTGGGTGAAGTTATATTCGGTGAGGATGGCTTCGACACCGTACTAACAGGCCTCGGTGTTGTCTCGACGAAGTGGCAACTCGAGACGCCGATGATCTTTAAGAGTCGTCAGACGCAGGCTCATGGTCGTAGAGCCACCTTCGTACCAGGCTTCGGCTGCAAGCTTGCTGATGCCGTAGAAGCTTCCTGCTCGGCCTACCCGTTCTTCGATCGGAAGATCGTCACGACGGATCACGGTAACGAGGTGGAACTATTCGATGGTGGCTACGTGGCGAACAACCCCGCGCTATATGCACTCGCAGATGCGACCGGCCCGCTCGGTTTCGCCCCACAGGATTGTCGTGTCTTGACTATAGGGTGCGGCCAGTATCCGGAGCCGCACCAAGGATTCATTGCTCGCCAGATCAAGAGCTTTCTGCCGGTGCAGTTGCTTCAGAAAACCCTCGGGGTAAACACTGCATCAATGGATCAGCTTCGGCAGTTGCTCTTTGCCAACGTCCCGACCGTGCGCGTAAGTGACACCTTCGACAAGCCAGAAATGGCGACGGACATGTTCGAACACGATTTGAAGAAGTTGAACCTCCTACGGCAGCAGGGCGAGCAATCGTTCGGCCGCAAGGAGGAAGAAATTCACCAACTACTATTGAGCTGAGGAGAATTCATGGCAATCCCGGAACATCAACTCGAGACCTGGTCTCACCAAGGCTCCCAAGCTCAGTCCGCGGGTACTTACCAGACCATTAAGGGGGTCTTGGACGATCCGAGTTCACCCTACTACCAGTGGTCCTACAGAATTTTCCTTCAGGGGTCGTACGGCAATGATACGAATATCTATGCGGATAGCGATGTCGACGTTGTGATCTGTCTGACGTCGGTCTACTACGGCGACATCTCTTATCTGAAAGACGAAGAGAAGACTCGCTACGAGGCCAACCGATCCCCGGGCGGCATAAACTTCAGCGAATTCAAAACCGAAGTGCTCACCTGGCTGAAAGAAAAGTTCGGTGCTGGCGTGAAAGTGGGCAAGAAGACAATCTTCATCCCCGGCAATGGCACCCGGCGAGATGCCGACGTCCTGGTTTGCGTCGCGAACAGAACTTTCACCTCTTATCCTACCACTGGGGAGCCTACTTTCGTTGAGGGTGTCTGTTTTTGGACGACAGACGGAGAGAAAATCGTTAACTATCCGAAGCAGCACCTTGACAACTGCACCACGAAGAACGGTGCCACGTCCAGCCGCTTCAAGCCGAGTATCCGCGTACTAAAGAATATGCGGAACACGATGGTGGACCAAGGCTACCTCAAAGACGGGATCGCTCCGTCGTACTATCTTGAGGGCATGCTCTCCAACGTTCCGACGCAGCACTTCGTGGCAAGCCGTCAGGGGACATTCGAGAACTACATGCATTGGCTTCAAACGTGCGCGACTGGCGACCTGACCTGCGCCAACGGTATCCATTATCTCCTACGAGACGGGTATTCGGTCTGCTGGAATGTCGCCGATTTTAATGCGTTTCGTGCCTCGGCAGTGGCATTTTACAGTCAATGGTAATCTGGAATGGTCTTTCGTCGCGCATGGTAATTGAGGAGCTGCAGCATGCCGATCAAGCGTAGGACCTCGCTTGCGAAGCGCATGGACGAAACTCTTCTCCGCGAAATTGCCTACGGCTATCTTCTACCATTTTTTTCGGGCGCGAGTATCGAAGAGACGGCGGAAACTTCAACTTCCGCAGACAGCACAGTCGCCTTCGTGAACCCGCAAACAATCGGGTTCAAAGTGAACCGAACAGACACCTATCGCCTGAAGTTCCGTCGTGATCAGCCCTTTGCGCAAAAGAGTGACCCAGCTCGTGAAACGAAGGTTATAGAGGCATTTGTGTCCGGATTGGCAAGGATGTCAAACGAGTTACAGGGTCCATTACGGGATGATCTTCTCTCAACCTTCCAGCGCCGTGTAGTAGCTGAAGCAACAGCAGAGCCGGGTAAAAGCACAGAACTCTTGGCTGTGATCGATCAACTGGCGCTCCTGGCAACGCGACTTTACGAAGGAAAACCTATCGCGAGCGCAATCGGAATTGACCCTACTATTTCCGGGGGGAAGTCTCTTCCTCTCGCCAATATTGCGAAGCAGGATTTTTTTGCGGTTCTGTCCAATGGTTTCGACACGATGCTAACGCTTTCTAAGCACCTGAATTTTTCAGGTCATCTAGTGCTTGTGCCGACACCTTCAGCAGGAGGATACTATCCTTGGCGGCACTCTGCTGTTGCTGCTTGGACTGAAGAAATAAAGGGGAGGGTCGCCGTTGTTTTGAATCGGATCGGCGAAATTCTTGTATTTCGTGATGGCCAACTCCTTTTTGCACGAAGGAGCGGGAATTGGCACTTTCTTACACACGAGCCGATCATTCGCCAAATGGGTGTACCGAAAGAAGAAGAACTTCGTAGGGCGATATACGAAACCGCGTTGGATGCTTCATTTGCTCGTACCGGCGCCTGCATTGGGTAGTGTCCCGAGAAGTGGTGTAAGAGGCCGCGCGCGGAGCCCCCGGCGTAGCGCAGCGCGCGGCCGGTGGTGACGCTGGCGGCCACCGTCGATCTTCGGCAAAGGTTTGGGTTGCAACACTCGAAACCAAAGACGGAGA
>NZ_JBSXNT010000020.1:0-119041 GCF_056857775.1 Alterinioella sp. B-7 | reverse complement strand
CGCGCCGATACATGAGCCTTGAAACCCTCGCGCGCGTGAACGACAATCCCAATGTCAGGCTGCCCGCCGTGGCGTCCTGATCAGAACCCGGGCCTTCCCGAAGGTCGGCGCTCTTACACCACGCCGGGGGACACTATCCTGTCCACATCGTCGGAGCGTCAGTTCATGTCGGCACTGGGTTACAAGGCGGTCGGCTACATTAGAGTTTCGACCAAGCGGCAGGCCGATCAAGGTCTCAGCCTGGAGGGGCAAGCCGAATCTATCCGTCAGTGGGCCAGGAGGCACTCCTGCGACCTCCTGTCCATCGAGGAGGATGACTGCCCGGCTCATGGCCCGGCCGGCCTCGCCAGGCCAGGATTAGGCGCTGCGATCACTCGAGCTCGCGCCGAGGGAGTTCCCATCGTAGTGACGGCAATAGACAGGCTCAGCCGCGACACAAGAAGCCTGAAGGTCCTCGGTCTCGACGACATTCACATCCTCACGACCTCGTCGAACCGGCGTGTCGGCAAGCGTCGGTTGCGTGAACTCGTTCGCGCAGCGCAGGGTGAGATCGCTGAGCTGTCTGCACATGGCCAGGCAAGTCAACGGTCAGCAAAGAGAACGAGGTCGAACCTGCGCCCAGAAGATCGGCGTGCCGGTGCCCTTGGGAACCTCGACCGGGTTGACGAGAAGATCCAGTCTCTCATTGAGCAGATCCAAAAGCATCCGAACTTGTTAGCGATGAGCTGGCCGCAGCGTGTTGACCATCTGAACGGACAGAACGCTCTTAACCTTCTCAGCAGGAAGCCTCAGACCCGAAAACCATGGACAACAGGTTCACTGCGCAAGCCATTCAAGCGCGCGCTTGAGGAGATGCGCATCCAGGCCGAGATCGACGATCTGGACATTGCGGATGACTTCTATTCCGGTCGCCAGGAGTGCGCTGAGGGCGCATGCACTTCGGACGTCGTGGGCCTCCCACCTGCATCGACATACCCCTCCAGCGGCCGTCCTGGGGCCTCTGACGACGAATTTTCCACTCCACCTGTCACAGACGTCTATGAGCAGGATGATCCTACCACACTAACATCATCCACACGTCTCTCGCCGGCTGAATCTAAGGAACTACGCGTGCTCGTTGAAAAGCTCCGCATGGACCCAAACGACTTGATGGATCGATTGAATATCGGTGCCGGCGAACAGTCATTATGGCTGAGCCTGCTCGACAGCGAGCCTGTTTCCCTTGACCTCGCCGAACGCGCCAGGGTGCTCCTCACACAGACCAGTCACTACGGACGCTTCTGACGTGCCGCCGTGAATTAGCATCAACGCAAAAGGCTCGGAATTGTTGGGCGGCTATGACACTCAGGATCTGATCGGGTAGTCCGGCAGTTTTCCAATTGCATCGGCCTTGGTTTTCAACGTCACGTCGCCATAGTGATCTGCTGCGGTTCTGCCGGCGTGCCCCTGGATCGCATCAACAACGCGGTCAGATATCCCGAGTTCGCGGCAGGTCGTCTTGAGACGGTGCCTCCAAGCGTGGTTCGGTTGCAGCCCCTCGGTGGTCAGCTCCACCTTACGCAACCACTCTGATAGCTGATTTGATATGCGCAGGGCCTTCCTGGCGTAGGTGGCCGGATCCGTGCCGCCGTGGAACAGCGGCCCATCTGCGGCGGTCCTGACGAATTCCCCGAAACCCTCAGAGATGATCTGGCGGTGCAACGGCACGTCTCGATACTGGCCCGTCTTTACAGAACCGGCATCCGGCGTAATCCGAATTGACCATTGACCTTCTGTTTGCCGGATATCCTCTTTGCGCAGTTGTGTGATCTCGGTCACGCGCGCGCCGGTGAATGCGCAGAGGATCGGCACCCATCGCTTTGCCGCTACCAGGTGCGGCTTTTCGCGGATGTATCCATTCTCATCCTCGTGCGGCTCGTAAGCGCGTGAGGCCTTCAACAGCTTCACCGCCTCGGCATCGGTATAGCCACGCTCACGGGCATATACCTTGCGCGGCTTACTCTGTCGGACACCCGCCGCGACATTCTCTTGCAGCCGTTCGTTATTGACGGCCCAGGTGAGCAGCGACCGGATTGTCGAAAGGTAGATTGTGCTCACGGTCGTCGCGGAGAGCCTCTTCAGCAGGTCGTCACGCCATGTCAGCAGGTCTCGCTTGGTGATCCGGCTAGCGTCGTTGTGCTTGAGAGACTTGCGCAGGCTTTCGATCACCGGGGATTGACGCTTGCCGCTGTCCTTCATGAATCCAGCCTGCTTGCGGCTGTTCACGTAGTCCTGCCACAGTCCCGTTAGACTGACCGGCGTAGCCGCGCCATCCGGCATTGCGGCGTTCTTGATGATCGAGGATGTAGGGGTGCCGGTGAAATCGCCCTCGTCGCGCTCCATGACGCGCCCTAGCGCCTCCAGCTCTGCGATGCACAGGGCGCGCGCGATCACGCGCCATTCATGCGAACCGGGTGCTGCGTCGATGTTGCCAGCCGCCCGGAACCGCTCGAGTTGATCACCTACCAATTCGGCCAGCTCGTCGTTCCTGGCGCGGCCTGCTATCGCCTCGCGCAGGCGGACTACCAGCATGTCGTCCACAAGGATGCTGGCATATCGAGGATCGTTGCGCAGCTCGTTGTCAAAGGCCAGCCGCTGCATGTAATGGCTGAGCGCGATCTGGTCCGCTGCGAGGGGGTAGCGGGCTGGTGAGGTCTGTGAACGCCCCTGCCCCGCCCGACGCTCTGCCTGCGCGATCTGGTGCTGCAATTGCGCCACGGCACCGGGTAGCAGCTTGACTGCTTGCCGGTAGTCGGCACCTAGCGCCGTGCGCAGCTCGGTCTTTCCGACGATTCCCCGCAGGTCTTTCGGAACCACGAGGCGCGCGTGATATCTGCCGGAACGGTTGATGAGGTGCCTGATCGTGCCAGCCATGAGGAGCCCCGATTGTAACCAAAACTGTAACCTAAGAACGGCCAAAGCCCCTGCAATGCAAGGGCTTTCTTTGGTTTCAATGGGTTAGAATGGTGGGTGATAAGAGATTTGAACTCCTGACATCTTCGATGTGAACGAAGCGCTCTACCACTGAGCTAATCACCCGCCGTGGGACCGGCTTTTACCGCCGGTTCCGCCGCGCTGCAAGAGGGGGAGGGTGCAAAATTACTCGTCGTCGACACCCGGCGTGCGGATCGGGCCGGGGGCGGTCGCGTTCAGCTTGATCCGGGCCACGATCTGGTCGCCATTGGGTTTGGCCTCGCGCCGCTTGGCGGTGATCTTGCCAAGGCCCGGCAGCGCGACGTCGTGGCCTTCATGCAGGGCGGTGCCGAGCGCCTCCAGCACGAGGCCCGCGGTCTGGCGCAACTCGGCGCGCTTGAGCTCGGACTTGCCTTCCAGCGCGGCCATCAGTTCTTGCATCTTGAACATGCCGGCGGGCGCGACCTTGGGCTTGGGCGCCTCCGCCTCGGACTGGTCCGCCTCGGGGGCGGCGGTGACGCCGGTCAATTCGGTCGGGGCCGTCGGATCGGGCTTGTCGGCGGCCGATTTGCGGGCCGCGGATTTGGTCTTGCCCGCCGGGGTCGATTTGCGCCGCGTCGTGGTCTTGGTGGATTTCGCTGTCGTGGCCATGCCGTGGTCCCTGCCCGTGTATTGTTGCCGAATTGAGGACAAGCTTAACGCCACTCGCCCTGTCACGCCAGAGATTCCACCGCGACTCCGCCCCTCAGGTCGGTTGGACCTGGGCCAGTTGCAGGCTGATATTGCGCTGGTTCCAATGCGGCCAGCCGACCAGTTCCGAGACGGTGACGAACCGGTAGCCGCGCGCGATCAGCGCATCCAGCGCGGCGGGCATGGCGCGTACGGTGGATCCGATGATGTCATGCGCCAGGATCACCGCGCCGGGCCTTGTGCCCCCGACGATGCGGTTGGCAACGACAGAGCTGCCCGGACGGCGCCAGTCCTGCGGATCGACCGACCACAAGATCGTGGGCAGCCCGCGCGTCTCGTTGATCAGGCGGCGCTGACGTTCGGACAGCAACCCGTAGGGCGGGCGCATCGTCACCGGCGGGCGGCCCACAACCTGGTGGATGGCCTGCGCGGTGCGGTCCAGTTCATGCATCAGCCCGGCATTGCCGAGGTTGATCAGGCGCGGATGGGAATAGCTGTGATTGCCGATCTCATGCCCCTCACTGGCGATACGCGCGGTCAGTTGCGGATACATCGAGACGCGCCGCCCCACCACGTAGAAGGTCGCCCGGATGCCGCGGGCCGCGAGAATATCGAGCAATTGCGGCGTCAGGCTTTGATGCGGACCATCGTCGAAGGTCATCGCAACAACGGGCTGTGTCGTCGGCACCTGGGTGATGGTGGTGGCCCCGCCGCGGGTAATTCCGGCGGGCAAGACATGTTCGAGCCGCGCCTGTGCGCGGGCCCGTCCGACAAGGGCAGGCATGGCCATAAAACTGGCCGCGCCACCCAGAAGGGTACGGCGTGTAAGCATTCTCAAATTCCCCAGCTACGTCAATTATTGGCAGATTTCTTGTGCAGCCGGGAAAGCCAAGCCGAAATTCCCTTGCGAATCAAGCATTGGCGAATCGCCGCCGGATTAAACTGTGACATAATGAACGCGGCCCGACCGGCGTGATTTCATCGGGAATATCAGGCGGTTCCAAGGTCAACTGCGACCAAATGCCTGTATTCCTTGCTTTTGAAACCGGTTTGCTGAAGATTTGGGTTCTGATTGAAACGGGGCGCGCTGCCAGTGTCCCGAAGGGGGAAACACAATGTTGAAAACCGTTCTGGCCGCAACGACGGCCCTGTCTCTTGCCGGGGCCACCAGCCTCGCCGCGCAGACCGCACCGGCCACATCGGTCGAGATCGTGACCCAGGATGCGACCTCGACGGCACCCGATGAGCGTCACCTGCTGGTGCCGATCCTGTTCGTGGTGCTGGTCATGGGGGCGGCCAGCGGCGGCGGCTCGGGCTATGGCGGTGCGGTCGTCAGCGACGAACGGCTCAAGACCGATATTGCCCGTATCGGCACCGCGCCCAATGGCCTGCCGGTCTACCAGTTCAGCTATATCGGGATGGCGGGCACCTATCAGGGCGTGATGGCGCAGGATGTGCTATCCTACCGACCCGAGGCCGTCATCCGGCATCCGAGCGGTTACCTGATGGTGAATTACGACATGTTGGGACTGGAGATGACACGCGTTGAGTGACGATTGGGGCGGCGTTCCCTGGCCCCGGAGCCAAATTGAAGGAGGATATCATGAAAACTCTTCTGGCGGCGGGCCTGACCTGCATCGCTCTGACGGCGACCCCGGCCCTGGCCGGAGATGAAGGCGGGGATGAGGAAGGCGACGCCTATGTCACGCCGCAAGGGACGGTCGTCCGCGACACCACCAGCAGCGCGGGCGGTGTCATTGTGCCGATCATTTTCCTGCTTATTCTCGCGGCGGCTGCCGCGGATTGAAAAAACCGCCGCATGATGTCGGTCATGCGGCGGTTCGTCTTGCTGTCAGTGGGCGGTGGCTCCGGCTGATCCGCCCGAAGCCTCCAGCCGCGCGGCGGCGGCGGCTTCCTCGGCTTCCTCGTCCCAGTCGATGGGCTCGGGCTCGCGGATCAGGGCGTGTTTCAGCACTTCGCGCACGTTCGAGACCGGGATGATCTCCAATCCCGATTTCACGTTATCGGGGATCTCGGGCAGATCCTTTTCGTTATCCGCCGGGATCAGCACCGTCTTGACGCCACCGCGCAGGGCGGCCAGCAGCTTCTCCTTCAAGCCGCCGATCGGCAGCACGTTGCCGCGCAGCGTCACCTCGCCGGTCATCGCGATATCCTTGCGAACCGGGATCTGGGTCAGCACCGACACGATCGAGGTCACCATCGCCACACCGGCAGACGGGCCGTCCTTGGGCGTCGCGCCCTCGGGGACGTGGACGTGGATATCCAGCTTGTCGAACTTGGGCGGCTTGACCCCGATCTGCGGAGAGATGGACCGCACAAAGGACGAGGCCGCGTCGATGCTTTCCTTCATCACGTCGCCCAGTTTGCCCGTGGTCTTCATCCGGCCCTTGCCCGGCAGGCGCAGCGCCTCGATGGACAGAAGGTCACCGCCGACCGAGGTCCAGGCCAGGCCAGTCACGACGCCGATCTGGTCGTCCTTTTCGGCGAGGCCGTATTTGAACCGCTTGACGCCGAGCATGTCCTCGAGGTTCTCCGGCGTGATCTCGACCTTGTCGACTTCCTTCTTGACGATCCTGGTGACGGATTTGCGCGCCAGCTTGGCGATCTCCCGCTCCAGGTTCCGCACCCCCGCCTCGCGGGTATAGGTGCGGATCATCTCGGTCAGCGCCGCATCGGAGATCGAGAACTCGGATTTCTTGAGCCCGTGGTTCTTGACCTGCTTGTCGATGAGATGCTGCTTGGCGATCTCGCGCTTTTCATCCTCGGTGTAGCCCGCCAGCGGAATGATCTCCATCCGGTCCAGAAGCGGCCCCGGCATGTTGTAGCTGTTGGCCGTGGTCAGGAACATCACGTTGGAGAGGTCATATTCCACCTCCAAGTAGTGATCCACGAAAGTTCCGTTCTGTTCCGGGTCCAGCACCTCCAGCATGGCGGATGCGGGATCGCCACGGAAATCCTGGCCCATCTTGTCGATCTCATCGAGCAGGATCAGCGGGTTGGTGGTCTTGGCCTTCTTCAGGGCCTGGATGATCTTGCCGGGCATCGAGCCGATATAGGTCCGCCGGTGGCCACGAATCTCGGACTCGTCGCGCACGCCGCCAAGCGAAATGCGGATGAATTCACGCCCCGTCGCCTTGGCGACCGATTGGCCGAGCGAGGTCTTGCCGACGCCGGGAGGGCCGACAAGGCACAGGATCGGGCCTTTCAGCTTGGCGCTGCGGCGCTGCACGGCGAGGTATTCGACGATGCGTTCCTTGACCTTTTCCAGCCCGTAGTGATCGTCATCCAGCACCTTCTCGGCGCGGCCGAGGTCTTTCTTGACGCGGGACTTGGTGCCCCACGGGATCGACAGCATCCAGTCGAGGTAATTGCGCACGACAGTGGCTTCCGCCGACATCGGTGACATCGACTTGAGCTTCTTCAGCTCGGCCTCGGCCTTTTCGCGGGCCTCCTTGCTGAGCTTGGTCTCGGCAATGCGCGCCTCAAGCTCGGCCACTTCGCCGGCGCCATCCTCACCATCGCCCAGTTCCTTCTGAATGGCCTTCATCTGCTCATTCAGGTAGTATTCGCGCTGCGTGCGCTCCATCTGGGATTTGACGCGGGTCTTGATCTTCTTCTCGACCTTCATGACGCTCAACTCGCCCTGCATCAGGCCATAGACCTTCTCCAGCCGTTCGGCGACGTTCAGCGTTTCCAGAAGATCCTGCTTCTGATCCACTTCAATCCCGAGGTGACCGGAGACGAGGTCGGCCAGCTTGGCGGCTTCGGTGCTTTCGGCCACCGAAGTCAGCGCCTCTTCGGGGATGTTCTTCTTGATCTTGGAATAGCGCTCGAACTCATCGGCGACGGTGCCGAGCAGCGCCTGGATCGCCTGTGGATCGCCGGGGATCTCGTCCAGATCCTCGGCGCTGGCCTCGAAGAAATCGACATTGTCGACGAAACCGGTGATCCGCACGCGGGCGCGGCCCTCGACCAGCACCTTGACGGTGCCATCGGGCAGTTTCAGCAGTTGCAGCACATTGGCCAGCACGCCGGTGCGGTAGATGCCATCCGCGTCCGGGTCATCGACGCTTGGGTCGACCTGGCTGGACAGCAGGATCTGGCGGTCGTCCTGCATCACCTCTTCCAATGCGCGGACCGATTTCTCGCGCCCCACGAAGAGCGGCACGATCATATGCGGAAACACCACGACATCGCGCAGCGGCAGGACAGGGTACGTAAGGGTATGCTCTGGCATTCAAGCCTTCCTTGTTCTTGGCAAGAGGGCACCGATCCCGATTGATTCCGGCAATCTGTTGGCCCTCTCCTGTTCAGGATACCTAAATCTGGGGTCGCGGCACCTGTGTTTCAACTGCTTTTCTTGTTGGCCCCAGTCTGCACTTCGCCGCCGCGCGGGGCAAGGCGCGATCTGCTCTCTTGATGAATGATGGGGGCGCGCGCCATGGCCGCAGGCGCGCGCCCGACCCTGGCCTTCAGGCGGCCGCACTGTGGTCCAGCGTCGGATAATCGGTGAAGCCCTCGCGCCCGCCGCCGTAATAGGTGTCGCGGTCGCCCTCGTTCAGGGGGGCGTCGCGGCGCAGGCGTTCGACCAGGTCGGGATTGGCGATGAAGGGCCGCCCGAAGGCCACAAGGTCGGCCTCGCCCGTGGCCGTCGCACGCAGCGCCATGTCGCGGTCATAGCCGTTATTGGCCATGTAGGGGCCGTCGAACAGGATGCGCAGCGCACCGATGCTCTGCCCCTCCTCCAATTCGCGGCTGCCGCCGGTCGCGCCTTCGATCATGTGCAGATAGGCCAGGCCATAGCGGTTCAGCCCCGGCACGACATGGGCAAACAGCGCCATCGGATTGCTGTCTGAGATGCCGTTGGCGGGCGAGAACGGCGACAGGCGCAGGCCGACACGGCCCCCGCCCCAGACCTCGGTGATCGCGTCGAGCACCTCGAACAGCAGCCGCGCCCGGTTCTCGACCGATCCGCCATAGGCATCCTCGCGCGTGTTCGCGCCGTCCTTCAGGAACTGGTCCAGCAGGTAGCCGTTCGCGCCATGCAACTCGACCCCGTCGAACCCGGCCTTTTGCGCCTGTTCGGCGGCGTGGCGATAATCGGCGACGATGCGCGGCATCTCGTCCAGCGCCAGCGCGCGGGGGGTCGAGGTCTCCTCGAACCCGTCTTGCGTGAAGGTCTGGACCCCGGCGGCAATGGCCGAGGGCGCGACGGGGGATTGCCCGCCCGGTTGCAACGAGACATGGCTGATCCGGCCCACATGCCAAAGCTGCACGACGATCTTGCCGCCTGACTCATGCACCGCATCCGTCACCTTGCGCCAGGCCGCGACCTGCGCGTCGCTATGGATACCGGGGGTCTGGAAATAGCCCTTGCCCTCGGGCGAGATCTGCGTCGCCTCGGTCACGATCAGCCCCGCGCCCGCGCGCTGGCTGTAGTAGTCGACATGAATCTGCCCGACCTCGCCGGTGTCGTTATCGGCCCGGTTCCGGGTCAGCGGGGCCATGACGATGCGGTTGGACAGGTCCAGATCGCCCGCGGTGAAGGGGCTGAACAGCGCCTCGGTCATGATGGTGTCTCCTTGGTGTGGGGTCTCGTCTCTGCACCCCACCTAGGCGCGGGGCGGGGCCGCCTCAATGACACGGGCGCGCGCGGCCAGACCTGCGCAGATGCACAGGGTGCGGGTGTTGACCCTCAGAGAGGCTCGACATCCCCCTCGGCGCGGTCCCGATGAAACCGCGTCTCGAACCCCGCGAAGTCATCCGCCGCAATCGCCGCCCGCATCTCGGCCATGAGCTCCTGATAATAATGCAGGTTGTGCCAGGTCAGCAGCATCGAGGAGATGATCTCCTGGCTGCGGAACACATGGTGCAGATAGGCGCGGGAATAGCCCGTGCAGGCGGGGCATGTGCAGGCTTCATCCAGCGGGCGCGGGTCGTCGGCGTGGCGGGCGTTCTTGATGTTGAGTTGCCCCCGGCGGGTCCAGACCTGCCCGGTGCGGCCCGAGCGCGAGGGCAGCACGCAATCCATCATGTCGATGCCGCGCTTGACGGCGCCGACGATATCGTCGGGCTTGCCCACCCCCATCAGGTAGCGCGGCTTGTCTTGCGGAAGCATGTCGGGCGCATAGTCGAGGCAGTCGAACATCGCCGCCTGCCCCTCGCCCACGGCGAGGCCGCCGACCGCGTAGCCCTCGAACCCGATTTCGCGCAGCGCCTCGGCGCTTTGCTGCCGCAGGTCGCGTTCCAGCCCGCCCTGCTGGATACCGAAGAGGGCGTGCCCGGGCCGGTCGCCAAACGCCTCTCGGCTGCGCCTGGCCCATCGCATCGACAATTCCATGCTCTCCGCGATCCGGCTGCGGTCGGCGGGCAGCGCGGGGCATTCGTCGAAACACATCACGATATCCGAGCCAAGCAGACGCTGGATCTCCATCGAGCGTTCGGGGCTGAGCATGTGTTTCGAGCCGTCGATATGCGAGCGGAACTGCACGCCCTCCTCGGTTAGCTTGCGCAGTTCCGCGAGGCTCATCACCTGGAACCCGCCGCTATCGGTCAGGATGGGGCCCTGCCAGTTCATGAAGCGGTGCAGGCCGCCCAACCGGTCGATCCGCTCCGCCGTCGGGCGCAGCATCAGGTGATAGGTGTTGCCAAGCAGGATATCGGCCCCGGTCGCCGCCACGCTTTCGGGCAGCATCGCCTTCACTGTCGCCGCCGTGCCCACCGGCATGAAGGCAGGCGTTCTGATGTCGCCCCGCGGCGTGCGGATCACCCCGGCGCGGGCGCGGCCGGAGGTGGCGTTGAGGGAAAACGAAAAGGGGGCTGTCATATCCGGGGCCGTGTCCTGTTAGGGTCGGCCCCGTTCATAGGCGATTCTGCCGCGATGAAAAGAGAGGGACCCTTTGGATGGATGATCAGACCGACAGCTTGCGCCTGGGGTGGGAAGAATGGGTGGGGTTGCCGGGGCTCGGGCTGCCCGCGCTCAAGGCCAAGGTCGATACCGGGGCCAAGACCTCGGCGCTGCATGCCTTCGATATCGAGACCTTCGGTCCGGCCTCCAAACCGCGCGTCCGTTTTGCCGTTCACCCCGTGCCGGGGCGCACCGACATCACCATCGCCTGTTCCGCCCCGGTCAAGGACCGGCGCGAGGTGACATCGTCGAATGGCGAGACCGAACAGCGCTTTGTCATCGAGACCGACCTCGCCATCGGGTCCAGCCGCGAAAAGGTCGAGGTCACGCTGACCGACCGCACCACCATGGCCTACCGGATGCTTTTGGGCCGCCAGGCGATCCAGCCCGATTGGGTGATCACGCCCGCCGAGAGCTTCTGCCAGCCGGAACTGGATTACGACGTTTATCACAGCGCCGCGGTCAAGGCCGCCGCCCCCAACCGGGCGCTGCGCATCGCGGTGTTGAGCCGCGAGAACAACTACTCCACCCGCCGCCTGGTCAGCGAGGGCGAGGAACGCGGCCACACCATCGAGGTGATCGACACCACCCGCTGCTACATGGCGATCAACGCGCTGGCCCCCGAGATCCACTATGACGGCAAGCGCCTGCCGCGCTATGACGCCGTGATCCCGCGCATCGGCGCCAGCGTCACCGCCTATGGCACTGCCGTGCTGCGCCAGTTCGAGACGCTCGGCACCTATTGCGTGAACGGCAGCGCAGGCATCACCGCCAGCCGCGACAAGCTGCACGCGCATCAGCTTCTGGCGCGCCACAAGATCGGGATGCCGCGCACCGCCTTCGCCGCCAGCCCCAAGGATACCGACAACCTGGTCGGCCTGGTCGGCACCGCGCCCCTGATCGTGAAGCTGCTGGAATCGACGCAAGGCAAGGGCGTGGTGCTGGCCGAGACCAAGAAGGCCGCGCAATCGGTGATCGACGCGTTTCGGGGCCTGCGGGCCAATTTCCTGGTGCAGGATTTCGTCAAGGAGGCGGCGGGCGAGGATGTGCGCTGCCTGGTGATCGGCGGCAAGGTGGTGGCGGCGATGAAGCGCACCGCGGCGGGCGACGATTTCCGGTCGAACCTGCATCGCGGCGGCTCGGCGGTGACGGTGCGCATCACCAAGGAGGAACGCGAGGCGGCGCTGCGCTCGGCCAAGGTGTTCGGGCTCGGTATCGCGGGGGTGGACCTTCTGCGCGGATCGGAGGGGCCCAAGGTGCTGGAGGTCAATTCCTCGCCCGGTTTCCAGGGCATCGAGGAGGCCACCGGCAAGAACATCGCAGGGCACCTCTATGACGCGATCGAGAAGAAGGTGCGCCCGACGCCGGCGCGCAAGCGGAAGGGCTAACGCCGCTCCTCGGAGACCGTGTCCGGATGGGGGTCGCCTGCTGCATCCGCTTCGGCCACGGCCTCCTCCTCGCTGGCGCCGAGCGAGGCGGTCTCGGGTGTCGAAATGCCCATCGTGGGACGCACCTGGAAGGCCGATTTCTCCTCCTCGGCCACCGCGTCGCGCACCGAGATGCGCCAGACGGCAAAGCCGATCAGGACGACATGCGCGGCCAGCGTCGTGGCAAACAAACCCGTTCCGCCAAGCCGTGCCATGCCGACCCCCGCAACAAGCGGCCCGATGATCGCGCCAAGCCCGTAGACCACCAGCAGCCCGCCCGAGGTCTGGATATAGGAGCCCTCGGGCGCGTGGTCATTCGCATGCGCCGCGATCACCGGATACATCGAGAAGATCGCCCCGCCGAGGATCGCGGCGAGGATCAGGTTGAGCATGCGGTTTTCCGGCGTCAGGAGGATGAAGGCCAGGTCGGCCAGCGCCGCGACCACCGCGATACCCACCAGCACCTTGCGCCGGTCGATCCGGTCCGAGAGATACCCCACCGGGATCTGCGCCGCGGCCCCCGCCAGGATCGGCAGGCTGGTGAACAGTGCCACCGTGGTCAGCACCAGCCCGATCCGGTCGGCATAGACCGCGGCCAGCGTGCCGAAGGCGCTGTTGGAGACGCCAATGAGTGCCACGCCCATCACCGCGACGGGCGAATTGCGCCACAGGCTGCGCAAATCCAGCCGCACCGAGACCAGCGGGCGCGGCGTGGCCGAGGAACTGAGCGCCGTCGGCACCAGCGACAGGCAGTAGAAGATCGCGGCCAGCACGAAGAAGAGAAACCCGGTCGTGTCGCCAAGCGTCAGCGACATCTGCCCGGCGGTCGAGGCCCCGAGCGTGACCATCGTGTAGATGCCGTAGACCTTCCCGCGCGAGGCCGGTTCGGTGCGCTCGTTCAGCCAGCTTTCGACGATCATCGCGGCGCCTGCAAAGCAGAACCCCGACAGCGCGCGCAGGGGAATCCAGGCCGTGGGCGTGATGAAGATGAGCGACAGCAGCATCGCCACCGCCGCGAAGGCCGCCATCACCCCGAAGGCGCGGATATGGCCCGCAAGCGCCACCAGACGCGGCGTGGCGACGCAGCCGGAGATATAGCCAAGCGCCCATCCGGTGCCCAGAAGGCCAAGCGAAAAGGCGGAAAACCCCTCGGCCGAGCCGCGCACCGGCAGGATCAAGCCATTGATGCCGCCCGCAAAAAGCAAAAGCGCCGTGCCCAGGAGAAGGGCAGAGATGGGCAGAAGCTGACGTGTCATACCGGGGGCGCTCGCGTGGTTTCCTGGGGCCGACCCTAGCGGCGCGGGTCACGCCACCACAAGGGGATTTCGCCCGCGCCCCCCTGCCCCACTGGACGGCCTGCGCCATATTCCCTATATCTTTGGTCAAGTAATCAATGGACCGATACGCATGACCCAGAGCCAAGAGCAGCTTGAAGGCGCCCCCCTGATCAAACCCTCCTCGACGGAGCATCCGCTTTATGATCGCATCATCGAGGCCTGCCGCACCGTCTATGACCCCGAGATCCCGGTGAATATCTACGATCTCGGCCTGGTCTACACGGTCGAGATCAGCGATGAAAACGAGGTCGAAATCCTGATGACCCTGACCGCGCCGGGCTGCCCCGTGGCGGGCGAGATGCCCGGATGGCTGGCCGATGCGGTGGAGCCTGTCGACGGGGTCAAGACGGTGAATGTCGAGATCACCTGGGATCCGCCCTGGGGCATGGAGATGATGTCCGACGAGGCGCGGCTTGAGCTCGGGTTCATGTGAGGCGGTCAAGCCTTTTGGGTTGATTTTGGTAATTTAAAGCTATTTAGGTTGATTTTTGGATTTCAAGCCTTTTGGGTTGATTTCTTGAATATCAAGCTATACGGCTTGATATATGGACGACCAACTTCATAACGCTGCCGTCCTGACCGGCGACTTGGTCGACTCGTCCAAGGCAGGACAGGCCGCGACCGATCTGGCCTTGGACTCCATCCGGAGCACCCTCTCGCGCGTTGAATCGTGGTTCGGCAATGGACCCGGTTACTTCACCCGAATGCGTGGCGACGGCTGGCAATTCATTGTTCACAATCCGCTCTACACCCTGCGGGCATCGCTTCTCGTTTTTGCAGAACTCGGATCCGACAGGGATCTGCCACAGACGCGGATATCCATCGGGCTTGATGGCGTGACGGCTCTCGACCGGTCCAATCTATCGGCCTCTTCCGGCCCGGCTTTCATCAATTCAGGTCAGACGCTCGATGCCATGACGAAGGCAGATCGTTTTGCCATCGCGGGCATAACTGCCACTGTGCTTCACCGCGCGGTCGTTGCTCTGGTCGAAGAACAGATCGGTCACTGGACCCCCGAACAGGCAGAGGCTGTCGCTCTCTACCTCACTCCTGAGGATCCGACCCTCAAAGACATTGGCCAGACTCTCGGCATATCGACGCAAGCCGCCCATTCCCGCGTGACTGGTGCCGGAGGTCAAGCGCTGAGACAAGCCGTCAAATACTGGGAAGACCAGAGGGATCTCGTTCCATGCTAGACACCATCGCCGCCCTCCTCCTCGCCCATGCCCTGGCCGATTTCGTGTTTCAATCCAGGTGGATGGTAGAGAACAAGCATGACATGCCGCCGCTTCTGGCGCATACGGCCATCGTCTTCGCCCTCAGCCTTGCAGCGCTTGGCGGCGCGTTCTGGCCCGCGCTGCTGGTCGCCCTTCTGCATTTGCAGATCGACTTCGCCAAGGCCCGGCTCGGCGGCCAGAGCCTTGGCCCCTTCCTGGCCGATCAGGCCGCGCATGGGGTCGCGATCCTGGTCACGGCGCTGCTCTTCCCTCTCGCGGTTGCACGCGGGCTCTGGCCCGCCATCCACCCGGACGCGGGACAGGCCATGGCGCTTCTGGCGGGGCTGATCCTGGCCACACGGATGGGGCAATTCCTGGTCGGCAAGCTGATGGCGCCCTATGCCGATGCGATCCACGAGGAGGACGGGCTGCCCGATGGCGGCGCCCTCATCGGCCTTCTGGAACGCGGGCTGACTTTCATTTTCGTGCTGGCGGGGCAGACCACCGGGGTCGGCCTGTTGATCGCGGCCAAGTCCTTCCTGCGCGTCGGCACCGCCAATGAAAGCCGCAAGATGGCGGAATATGTCATCATCGGCACGCTGGCCTCGATCGGATGGGCCCTCCTTGTGGCCTATGGCGCGCAATGGCTGATCGCGCGCCTCGCGGATGGTTGAGAAACCGCGCCGCGGGCCTTACATTGGGGCTAACCACGCGAAACCAAGGACCACCCCCCATGTTCGGTATCCCCGGAAAACAGGCCGTCACCATGACCCCGCGCGCCGCGAAACAGATCGCGCGGCTGATGGAGAGGAACGGCACCACCGGCTTGCGCATCGGCGTCAAGAAGGGCGGCTGTGCGGGCATGGAATACACCATGGACGAAGCCACCGGGATCGACCCCAATGACGAAGTGGTCGAACAGGACGGGGCCCGCGTGATGATCGCGCCGATGGCGCAGATGTTCCTGTTCGGCACCGAGATCGACCACGAGGTCGGCCTGCTGGAATCGGGCTTCAAGTTCCGCAACCCCAATGTCTCGGATGCCTGCGGCTGCGGCGAATCCATCAAGTTCAAGGATGTCGAGGAGTTGGCCGCCGAACGCGGGCGGGAATGAGCCTCTCGGAGGAAGAGATCGCCCATGCGCGCGACCTCTTCGCAGGGCTTGGGGCCATTTCGGTGCGCAAGATGTTCGGGGGTGCCGGGTTCTATCACCGCGACACGATCTTCGCGGTGATGCTGTCGGATGGACGGCTGATGCTGAAGGGCAAGGGCGCGTTCATCGAGGTGCTGGAGGCCGAGGGCTGCACCCACTGGACCTACACGCGCGACAATGGCCCGTCAGGCTCGATGCCCTATTGGTCCCTGCCCGATGCCGCGCAGGACGACCCGGAGCTTGCCAGCGATTGGGCGCGCCGGGCGCTGGAGCATCTCTAGAGCACGTTGCATTCATTCACATTCACGCAGGCGCCCTCTAGCCCTTTGATCCCGCATGTCCGAGGGGCTCAAAACCGGTTCCCACTTTTGAGCGACATGCTCTAACCCGTCTTCATATGCAGATAGGTCTCCTCGAACCGCCGGGTCAGGTGGTCGCCTGCCAGGATCACGTCGCCTGAGCCGATCGGGGCGACATTCGCCTCGAAATTCGGATTGAAGAAGAGCGGGATCGAGATCCGCTCGTCTTTCGTGCCACGCACCCGGTGCGGCGTCGCCTTGACGCGGCCGCCTGTCCACATCTCCAGCATCTCGCCGAAATTCACCACGTAATCGCCGATGGGGGCCTGCACAGCGGCCCATGTGCCGTCGCGCAACTGCACCTCCAGCCCCGGCGCGCCGTCCGTGGCCAGAAGCGTCAGGCAGCCGTAATCGGTATGCGCGGCGATGCCGAAATCCTTGTCGCCGGCCCAGGTCGGCCGCGCCGGGTAGTAATTGCCGCGCAATAGCGCCATGGGCCGGGTGAACTTGTCATCGAAGAAATCGGCGGGCTCTCCGATAGCCTTGGCGATGGCCGCCAGAAGCCGCAGCGAAAACGCGGTGGATTTCTGGTAATAGGCCTGAACCGTGGGGCGAAACCCCGCCGGGGACGTGGGCCAGAGGTTGGGCGCATAGACCGCCAGATCGGACAGGCTGTCGCCCGGCGGCAACTCATAGCCGCAATCGAACACCTCCTTGTAATCGGGGTTGGCGGCGGGATCGACCTGTTCGGACAGCGACGCCCCCCACCCGCGATTGGCCCCGGTGCGGGCCATGTCGATCTGCGCTTTCTGCGGCTCGGGCTGCGAGAAAAACGCGCGGTAAGCGGCGATAAGATCGGCCAGCTCGGTCCCCGAGATGGGCGTATCGCAGAGCGTGAAGAACCCCACTTCCGTCGCGGCGCGGGCCAGTGCGTGCAATTCGTGCGCGTGGTCGGAGTGGTCCGCATCGACAAGGGCTGCGGCGTTGAGGCGGGGAATGGCGGTCATCGGCGTTGATCCTGATCGGGGCGGAACCTGCCCGCTATATGAGACGTTGGAGCGGGCCATGCAATGCCGCCCGCCCCTTCCCGAGGGGCGGCATTCGCGATATGCCTCAAGGCCATACCCAAAAACGGACGAGGAGCCCGCCCGGATGCCCAGAAAACTCGCCGCCGGAAACTGGAAGATGAACGGATGCAGCCCCGATCTGACGGAGGCACGGCGCTTGCGCGAGGCTTGCCCCGACCCATCCGCCGGCGTGCTGATCTGCCCGCCCGCGACGCTGCTGTCGCGGCTCTCCGACCTGTTGCAGGACAGCCCCATCGCCACCGGCGGGCAGGATTGCCACGCCAATGGCAATGGTGCCCATACCGGTGACATCGCCGCCGGAATGCTGGCCGATGCCGGGGCGGCCTATGTCATCCTGGGCCATTCCGAACGCCGCACCGATCACGCAGAAAGCAACGATACCGTCCGCGCCAAGGCCGAGGCCGCGATTGCGGCGGGGCTGACCACCATCATCTGCGTCGGCGAGACCAAGGCCGAGCGCGAGGCGGGCGACACGCTGAAGGTCATCGCCGCACAACTGGCCGGATCGCTGCCCGATGGGGTCACGGCGGAGAACACCGTCATCGCGTATGAGCCCGTCTGGGCCATTGGCACCGGTCTGGTCCCCACCATCGACGAGATCGACGAGACGCATGAGTTCATCCGCACCCATCTGGATGCGCGGTTCGAATCCGATACCGGCGAGGAGATCAGCCTGCTCTATGGCGGCTCGGTCAAGGGCTCGAACGCGGCCGAGATCTTCGCGGTGGAGGATGTGAACGGCGCGCTGGTCGGGGGGGCCTCGCTGAAATGCGACGATTTCCTGCCGATCATCCGGGCGCTTGAGGCCAGCTAACGCGGGCTGACGCGCAGGTGAATCCCGTCCCGCGCGCGCACCGTCAGATGCGCGACGGGAACCGGGGTCTTGCCCGCCACGGCCTCGAAGCGGAAGCGTTTCAGCAGCATCGACAGCAAAAGCGGCCCCTCGACCATGGCAAACCCCGCGCCGGTGCAGACACGCGGGCCAGCCGAGAACGGCATATAGGCGCGGCGCATGCAGTCGCGCCCGCCCTCGGTCTGCCAGCGGGCGGGGTCGAACCCGTCGGGATTGTCCCATATCCTCGTGTGCCGATGCAGGTGCCAGGGCGACAGCACCACCTGCGCGCCGGATTTCACGTCACGGCCCCGGAAGGTTTCGGGGCAGGTCGTCTCGCGCACCATCATCGGCACCGGCGGATAGAGCCGCAGCGCCTCGCGGAACACGTCGCGGCTGAGTTTCAGCTTTGACATCACCTTGAAATCGCAGCTGTCCAGCGCGCCCGCCTCCTCGGCCAGCCGCGCCTGCCAGTCGGGGTGCGTCGCCACCAGATAGAGCGTCCAGGCCAGCGCCGAGGCACTGGTCTCGTGCCCCGCAAGGAAAAAGATCGCCACCTGGTCGACCATCTCGGCGGTGGTGAACGTCTCGCCCGTTGCCGGGTCCGGCGTGGTCATGATCTTGGTCGCCAGATCATCGGGCGCGGTGCCCGCCGCGATCTCGGCCATCCGCACCTCGGTCAGCCGCGTGATGAGGTCGCGGATCGACCGCGCCGTGGCCTTTGTGCGCCGCCTGTGCCCGCGCGGCAGGAACCGGGGCAGAGGCAGGAAGGCCGCGATGTTCAGCAAGGGCTGCGTGCGCTGGTAGTCGCGGAACTGGGCAAACACCTGCGCCGCGATCTCATGCTCGATGGGGATCGAGAAGAGCGTGCGGAATATCACATCCGCCGCGGCATGGCTCATCTCGGCCTCGACCTCGACCTCGCCCGGTCCGATCCGGTCACAGGCCGCCTGCCCCGCCGCCCACATCGCCGGGAAGGTGTCGCGCAGGCGGCCGCCTTCAAAGGCGGGATCGATGATGCGGCGCTGGCGTTTCCAGGTCTCGCCATTGGTCAGGAAGACCGAGTCGCCAAGCAGTGGCCGCAAACCTTCGCCGATGCGGTCGGATTTGGGGAAATCGTCGGGGCGTTCCTTGAGCACCAGATCGACCAGCGGCGGATCGTTCACCATGTAGCTGCGGAAGAACGGCGTGCGGAACTCGGCCATCCAGGCCCGGTAGAGCCGCGCGGGTTGCGCCGAGAGAATATCCTGCCGGAAGAGCCGCAGATAGCGCAGGAGGGACACGCGGTCGGGGCGGGCGTCGGGCTTGGGCGGGGTCATTGCGTGGCGGTGTAGCGGTTGATCGCGCGGGTGATGCGGGATTTCGACGGCTGCCGCCCCGCGAACCGCGCCGCAAGTGTCTTGGGCCCTGCGGTGATCTGGAAATAGTCGTAGTCCCCGGGCCGATCAAACGCGTTGAGATACTGGAAATGCAACTCGAACAGCCGCCAGCGCAGCGCCTTCCAGCGCGCAGGCGTCAGCGTCTGGGTGAAGGCCGCCGAGATCACCAGCGGCCAGCGCTTGCCTTGGTCAGGCGCCACCCCCGACACGGCCACCGGATCACAGAGCGCGAAGGTGCAGCCATCGCCCGGTGCGGTCACATCCACCCAGGTCAGCCCCTCCTGCTGGCACAGATAGGCCAGGTCGGCGCGCAGCCGGGTCGCTTTCGGCAGAAACGACACCATCGGCACCACCTGCCCGAGCGTCAGGAAAGACAGGGCCGGCCCCGCCACCGGCAGCCGCCCGGCCCGCATCAGATCGGCCAGCACGTTGACGCCCATCTGCGCGCCGGAGCTGTGGCCGACGATCAGCACCTCGTCGGCACCCGAGGCCATGGCGTCCAGCACGCGGGCCTTGAACGCCTCCAGCCGTGCCTCCAGCGCGGGCGGGTTGGCGCCGCGATGCCTGGCGGTAAAGGCGTAGTCATGCATCAGGTAATAGGCCAGCACCTTGCCGTCATGGCGCTTGAAGAGGGCCAGCACCCCCCAGACCGCCAAGGCCCCCGGCACCAGCCCCGCCACGGTCAGCGGCACACCGATCAGCGCCGCGCCAAGCCATGAGGTCAGCGCCGCGACGCCCGCGCCCACGGCCAGCGCGATCAGCAACTGCCCGAGCAGGAAGATCACCGGGTAGAGCGCCGCGATCACCGGCCCCTTGCGCAGGCGAAAGAGGCGGAACAGAGCGCCGGTGCCGATATAGACCCAGGCGGTGCGGAGAAGTTGCAGATAGGTCGCGGCAATGCCGTGCGACATGCTGTCCTTGACGATATCGGACCAGACCAGCACCTCGATATCCGCCTGGGTTTTCGCGCCGCCAGTCTCGGCCTCGACATGCCAGCCGAACGGGCCTTCCGTCCGCTGTTTCGACAAGGTGATCTCATAGCCCGATATCCGCGCCTGTTCCGCCGCGCCGCGCCGATACCTCTCGCGGTATTTGCGCGCCGGGACCGGATCGAAGCCCGGAATATACAGCACCCGGCGCTGGCGCACGCGGGTCTCGGTCCTGGCACTCATCTCATAGCTCTGCCCATCCATGCCGCCACTCTAGCGGAGAATCTGGGCGAGCCTATGGCGAATCCTCCGATCACGTCCATCGCCCGCAGGAAGGAAAACCCCGGCCCGGCGGCCAAGGCGCCAAGCGGCACCGCTGCGCGTGAGATCGCATCATCCGACCGTGCGATCAAAGACCTGGCGGGCCGGGCCCCGAAGGCCAGACCCACACGCTCACATTCGCGTGGACAAAGCGCCGCCTGCCCCCTACATCCCCGCCCCATGGATGCGGACCTGACCATCGACGCCCTGGGCCTTCTGTGCCCCCTGCCCGTTCTGCGTCTGCGCAAGCGGATGCAGGCGCTTGCCCCCGGCCAGGTCGCCTGCCTGCTGGCCGATGATCCCGCCGCCGCCGTGGACGTGCCGCATTTCTGCGCCGAGCAGGGCCATGCCTTTCTGGGCGAGGCCCCGCACGGCCCCGCCACGGCCTATTTCATCCGCAAGACCTGATCATCTTCTCGGTCTAAACACTCAAATTCCACGCCTGACCCGCACGCAGCGAGCAGGGTTCCGCACCCCCTTTTTTGTCATGTCAGCCCGTTACGATCTGGTCTACCTTGGAGCAAACGCCCGACACATCCCCCTTTCGGTGACCCTCGGTCCGGCTGGCCCCCCGTGACGTCCCGCCCATAGGAGACCCGTCTTGCACGCCCCGCCGCCCTCGCCCTTTTCGGTGCCGATCTTCCGCGCCATCTGGCTGGCGTCGATGTCGTCGAATTTCGGCGGGCTGGTGCAGGCGGTGGGGGCGTCCTGGCTGATGACGTCGCTGTCGGGCTCGGCGCAGGACGTGGCGCTTGTGCAGGCCTCGACCGCGCTGCCGATCATGCTGTTTTCGCTCATGGCGGGCGCGATTGCCGACAACCTGGACCGCCGCCGCGTGATGATCTTCGCGCAGGTCTACATGCTGATCGTCTCGGCGATGCTGGCGGTCTTTGCCTGGCAGGGCTGGCTGTCGCCCTGGGGTCTTCTGGCCTTCACCTTCGCCATCGGCTGCGGCAACGCCTTCAACAACCCGGCCTGGCAGGCGTCGGTGGGTGACATGGTCCCGCGTGAGGCGCTGCCGGGGGCGGTGGCGCTCAACTCGATGGGGTTCAATTTGGCGCGCTCGGTGGGGCCTGCCATCGGCGGCGCGATCGTGGCCGTGGGGGGCGCTGCGGCGGCGTTCCTGACCAACGCGCTGAGCTATATCGCGCTGATCGCGGTCCTGTTGCGCTGGAGCCCCGAGGTCAAGCCCCGCAGCCTGCCGCGCGAGCGCATCGACCTCGCCATGCAGGCGGGGCTGCGCTATGTCGCGATGTCGCCCCGGATCCGCGTCGTGCTGGCGCGCGGCACCCTGTTCGGGCTGGCCGCGACCGCCCTGCCCGCGCTGATGCCCGTTGTCGCGCGCGACCTGATCGACGGCGGCCCGCTGACCTATGGCATCATGCTTGGCGGGTTCGGCGTGGGGGCCGTTGCGGGGGCGCTGTCCACCGTGCGCCTGCGCGCGCGGATGAGCACCGAGACCCTCATCCGCATCGCCTCGGCCGCGCTGGTCGTGGGCGCCGTGGGCACCGGGCTCAGCCGCACCATGTGGCTTACCGTGCCTGCGCTGATGGTGGCGGGGGCGGGATGGGTCTGGGCGCTCTCGACCTTCAATGTCACCGTGCAGCTTCTGACGCCGCGATGGGTGGTGGGGCGCGCGCTGTCGCTCTACCAGATGGCGACCTTCGGCGGCATGACCGTGGGGGCCTGGATCATCGGCACCATCGCGGAAACCTCCAGCGCGACCGCCGCGCTGATGATCGCCGCTGCCGTGCAGGCCCTTGGCGGGATCGTCGGGCTGGCCCTGCCCCTGCCCGGCAGCGGCCATGAGGATCTGGACCCGCTCGGCCGCTTCACCGAGCCCGAGACCGCGCTGAGGATCACCAACCGCTCCGGGCCCATCGTGATCACCCGCGAACACCGCATTGCCGAAGCCAACGTTCCCGCCTTCATCCTGGCGATGAACGAACGCCGCCGCATCTGCCGCCGGGACGGCGCGCGGCGCTGGTCGCTCCTGCGCGACCTGGCCGAGCCGGACCGCTGGATCGAGCGCTACCACATGGCGACCTGGCTGGACTATATCCGCGACACGCACAGGCGCACGCAGGCCGACCTGGACAACCTCGAACAGATCGTCGCCCTGCAACGCGAAGGCCACAGCATCGTCGTGCATCGGTTGATCGAGCGCCCGACAGGATCCTCGACCGTGGCCGGAACACCGGGCGAGCGCGGCATCGGCGATGCGATGACCGACCCGACGCGCGCGAACTGAGCCGCCCCCCTTTCTTCGCAGGCACCTGCCGGGAACAATCCCGCCTCTCGCCCGTTGACCTCCAAGACCAATCGCGGGCGCGTCAGGGAACGCCTCCCGCCTCATCGCCATCCGAAGGAGGACAGACATGACCACATCGACCTCGCCCATTGAAAAAGGCGCCGAAAAGGCCAAATCCACCGCCCGCGCCGCGAAAACGCGCGCCAAGGACGCGGTGGCCGAAACACGGGAGGCCGCCCGCGATGCCGCCACCGAGGCCCGGGCCCGCGCCGCCGACGGGGCGGATGCCGCCAAGGACAGCGTCGCCGACGCGATCGACAGCACCGCCGACCGACTGGACGAGGCCGCGTCGAACATGACCGACGACTCGCCCCAGGCCAACACCACCGCGCGGGTCGCGGGCAGCGTCTCCCATGCCGCGCAATCCTTGCGTGATGCCGATTTCGCCACGCTCGGCGAGGATCTCGGCGACCTTGCCCGCCGTCACCCGATGGCCGTGGCCGGCGCCGCGGCCATTGCGGGCTTCGCGCTTGGCCGGTTCCTGAAATCCTCCTCCCCGCAACGGCGCAGCACCCGCTCGGATGTGACCCCGCATCACATTCCCGATGCCTCCCACCGGGGGCGTGCATGAGCGGGAACGGCCAAAACGCGTCGGCGATCTCGACCGTCCTCGAGCATCTGCACAGCCTGATCCGCAAGGAAATGGCGCTGATCCGGGCCGAGATCGCCGAGAAGCTGAACCGCGCCGCCGTGGCAGTTGCCGTTCTGACCGTCGCGGTGATCGCGGTTCTGACCGGGCTCAACGTGCTGGCGGGTGCGCTGGTGGCACTTCTGGTCGACCAGGGGCTGACCGCCGGTTGGGCCGCGCTTGTGGTGGCGGGCGGTTTCGTCCTGGCTGCCGCCATTCTCTGCGCCGTCGGCGTGCGGATGCTGAAATCCATCTCGCTCATGCCCACCGAAACCATTTCCGCGCTCAAACGCGATGCGCGCACCCTCAAGGAGAGTTTCCATGATTGATGACGATCCGACTCCATCCGATCTCGAAGCCGAAATCGCCGCCGAACGCAGCGCGCTGGCCGAGAGCCTGAGCGACCTGACCCGGCAATTGTCGCCGGAAAACCTGGTCGCCTCGATCGGCGACACCTTGCGCGACCAAAGCGAGGATCTGGCCCATGCGGTCGTCAAGGGCGTGCGCGAAAACCCGGTGGCCCTGGGGCTGATGGGGGCGGGTCTGGCCTGGCTGATGCTTGGCAACAAGGTCACGGGCGACGGCGATCCGCGCCCTGCCTCGCGCCCCGCCGAACCGGGCCGCGTCGAGAAAACCCGCCGCTTCCTCTCGGACAGCGCCGCCGAGATGCGCGACACGATCTACGAAGGCACCTCGGAGCTCAGCGACATCGCCCGCGACCGGGTCATCCAGGCCCGCGAAAAGGCGATTGCGGCGCAGGAGAAGATCGAGGCCGCCAGCCACCGCGCGCTGCGGCGTGGGCACAGCTTCTACGAGGAAAACCCCCTGATCGTCGCGGTCGGACTGGCCGCCGCCGGGGCCGCATTGGCCGCCGCCCTGCCCCGCACCGAGGCTGAAAACCGGGCTTTCGGGGCACGGCGCGATGCTCTGGTCGAAGAAGCCGAGCGAATCTGGTATGATGAGGTCGCCCGCGCCAAGGCCGCGGGCCGGGCCGCCCTGGACGAGATGCGCGTGATGGCCGACGAGGCCGTCGAGGACATCCCTTCGGGCGAGGAGGCCGTGGACCTGGCCGAGGAGAAACTGCGCGACGCGGGCGAACGCATCAGAAGCCGCGCCGCCGACGCACACGCAAAATGAACGACCGCCCGCGATGGGGCAATCCTGTCGCGGGCCGTTGAAGAAAACGGAGGCCCCATGCAGACCCTCGCTGCCACGATGGTCCTGAGCGCCGCGTTCGCAATTTATGAAACGGATGGTTCTTCCGGCGGACCGATCGAGATCGGCGGCGAGGAAAGACCCCCCGCACCGGTGATCCAGCGCGAGGGCTATGTGTCGTTGGACCTGACGGGGGTTCAGCCCGACGCCCTGATCGGCGAACGCGTCTACGATCTTCAGGATATATGGGTCGGCGACGTGCGCACCATCCTCGCGGATCCGTCGAACGGGATCGCCGCGCTGGTGATCGAGGTCGGCGGGTTCCTCGGCATCGGCGAGCGTCCTGTTGCCGTCGCCCTCGATGACCTGACATTCCTGCGAGAGGAACAAACCGGCAATCTGCGGATCTATCTGCACCTGTCCGATGAGGCGCTGGACGCCCTGCCCGATTACGCCGAGTGACGGACAGGAAAACGCCCCGGACCATAAGGACCGGGGCGCGCATTTTCTGAAACGTCCTGAGCATCAGGGCTGTTTGCTGAGCCAGCTATCCACCTCGTCGCGGGCGGCCTCCTTGCTCTTGCCGTATTTCTGCTGGATCAGGCCCTCCAGCTGCTGCCGGTCGCCGGCGGCCTTGTCCAGCTCATCGTCGGTCAACTCGCCCCATTGCTCCTGGGCCTTGCCCTTCATCTGCTTCCATTGTCCTTGCACTTGATCCCAGTTCATGACTGTTCTCCTCTCTTTTGGATGTATCGTCGTTTCACAGCGGACAAACGCCCGCCTCGCGGGGACAGTTCCAGCCCTGCGGAACATTCTTTCAAGCGGCGGAGTTGTGGCTGGGAAGGAGCCTCCATGCCCGCAACGCCCCCTGTCCGGATCGCGATCTGGATCCTGACAATCATCGCCGCCTTCACGGTCCTGAAGCTTGCCGCGCCCCTTTTCGCGCCGATCCTGCTGGCGCTGGTGCTCGGCGTCGTTCTGTCGCCCTTTGCCGGACGCATCGACCGCCTCGGCGCCCCGCCCGCGCTATCCGCCCTGCTGACGTTGCTGGCCGGACTTTGCGCCGTGGCCCTGCTGATCATCGCGCTTGAGCCGGTCCTGTCGGGCGTCATCCGCCGCGCGCCGGTGATCTGGAACGAGCTGCGCGAGATCATCACCTCGGTGCAGGCGGCACTGCGCGGCCTGGACGATGTCGGCGACCAGGTGACTGACGCGCTGAACGGCCCCGAGGAGGGCGACCCCGCCGCCGCAGTGGCGGGTCGCGGCGATGACACGGAAGGCGAGGGCATGCGGATGCCCCGGATCTCCGAGGCGATCCTCTACGCACCGGGCTATGCCGCGCGGCTGATGATCTTCGTCGGCACGCTCTACTTCTTCCTGCTGTCGCGGCGCGAGGTCTATGACTGGATCAGCACCTCGAACTTCGCGGCGGGCACCGAGGAGATGCTGGAGGCCGAACACGAGGTGTCGCGCTATTTCCTGACCATCACCCTGATCAACGCCAGCTTCGGCGCCCTGCTTGCAGGCGCGCTGTGGCTGCTCGGGATGCCCTATGCGGTGCTGTGGGGCTTCATGTCCTTCCTGGGCAATTTCATCCTTTATCTCGGACCGGCGGCCTTCGCGCTGTCGATGCTTCTGGGCGGGGTCGTGGCCTTCGAGGGCCCGATCAGCTTTGCGCCGGTGGCGATCTATGTCGGGCTGAACCTGATCGAGAGCCAGTTCGTCACCCCAAGCCTGATCGGTCGTCAGATGGCGGTCAGCCCGCTTCTGGTGTTCCTGTCGCTGGTCTTCTGGCTGTGGCTGTGGGGGCCTGTGGGCGGTATCATCGCCATTCCGCTGCTGGTCTGGGGCCTTGCGCTCTACAAGCGCAGCGCGCGGTATCAGCGGGCGGTCGAGGCCAGGTCTTAGAGCGCGCCGCGTTCATTCTCATTCGCGCAGGCGCCCTCCAACCTTTTGATGCCGCATGTCCGATGAGCTTCAAACCAACTCCTCGGGCAGGCCCGGCAGGTTGCGCCCGAAGCGGCGCGCGGGCGCGACCGGGTAGCGCATGACGAACCCCTCCCGGTCCTCGGGGTCGCGTTCCGCGTTGCGGTCGGCCAGCGCGGCCCATGCGGCAATGGCGGTCTCATCGGTGAAATAGGCGTCCTCCGCATCCTCGGGCAGCCAATGCGCAAAGCAGCGGTGCCGCAGATGCTGCACCGTCTCGGCCTCGGTCAGGGTCACGCCTGCCTCGGTATCCCATCGCAGGCTGCGCCCGTTCAGGTTGGCCGAGGAGACGATCGCGGCGTCATGGTCGAAGATCGCCACTTTCGCATGCAGGTAGACCAGCGGCGCCTCCTCCAGGCTGGCGCGGCCCTTGTGCCCGGCATGTTTCGGCTGGCCCGGTGCCATGACGAAGGCGCGGTCGCCAAACGCCTTCGAGACGATGTGGACGCATTTGGCCTGAAGATACTCGCCATAGCGGGCATCGCCCTCCTTGGCGTTGTCATAGGCCACATCCTCGGGCGCGCCGGGCAGGACAAGCAGCAGGCGCAGGTCGGGGGTGTCCCGCGCCGCGCGGGCCAGGGCGCGGGCCACGGGCAGGCTGCGGAAGAACTGCGTTTCCAGGTAGATCAGGCGGCGGGCCTTGCGGGCGCGGGCGATATGGGCGTCCTCCAGCCCCTTCTCGATCGTCTTCGGCGACACGCGGAAGCGCCCGGTATACCTGTGCCGGGTCGAGATCGTGCGCAGCAGGTGGCGCATTTCGGGTGGCTCCTGCCGCGCATTGGCGACAGACAGCAGCGTGTCGAGATGCGCCTGCGCCTCGCGCGCTGCTGGCCCCTCGATCAGCAGTTGCGTGTCATGCCAGGTGTCGCGGCCCGGACGGTCGTGATCGGGCGTGTCATAGCGGCGCTCATTCAGGTCGATCCCGCCGATGAACAGCCTCTCCCGGTCGAACACGGCCAGTTTCTGATGGTGCGAGGCCGGGATCAGCGGCGCGACCGGCCAGGTCCGGGGGCGCAGATGCGGATGCTCGCCCGCCAGATGCGGTTTCAGCCCCGGCATATGGGCCAATTGATCCTCGGCCTCGCGGGCCTCCAACCCGTTCAGCCGCCTGGCCTCGTCGCGCAGCTTGGCCGCGATCTTGGGCCAGAAGGCCAAGCGCATCCCGAGACCCACCCGCGCCGGGTGCATGGCCGGGATGACCGACAGCAGATCGGGCCGCCCCGAAGCCTCGCCCGCCGCCATCAGGCTGGCCGTCGCGCGCCAGGTCTCGCGGTGCATCGAGGGCCGCACGACGGGGTCGAAATCGGCCAGGATCAGGCGGAAGGACACGCCGCGCGCCAGCGTGTGGCCGATCAGGTCGGCCCAGGTCCGGCCCACCTCACGGCCCCGCCCACGCAGCCTGGTGCGGATGTCGAACACCCGGAACCCGGCCGAGATTTCGGACCGCGCCTCAAGAAACAGCGCCTCCAGCGCCGGGTAGGCCTCGGCCGCGGTCAGGTAGATCTCCGCGGCGTCCCTCGTCTTGCGATCCGCCCCGGCCATGTCAGTGATCCGCCGGGTCGGACATGAACTCCTCGAGCTTGAAGGTCACCACGACATCATAGAGATCGTCCGTCTGCGTGATCTGGACCTCGCCGCCCACCTGCGCGGCGAAGGCGCGGATCAGTTGCGCGCCCAACCCCGTGCTGTCATCCGTTTCGGTCGTCCCCCCGACGCTGTTGCGGCAGGTCAGCCGCGCGATCCCCGGTTCGATCAGGGACAGCGTGGCGCGGATCGTGGGCCGCCCGCCGCCGTCGCTGCCGGCATATTTCAGCGCGTTGGTGGCCAGTTCCGAGGCCAGCAGCGCCAGCGGCACGGCCTGGTCGGGAAACAGGATCACATCGTCGAAATCGCCGCGATAGTCGATATTGCTGCCCGCCTCGGCCCCCGACGAGATCAGTTGGCCGAACAGGTCCGACAACAGCCGACCGGCATTGGACCGGCTCAGGTTCTCGGTCTGGTAGAGGTTGCGATGCACGGTCGAGAGGCCCATGATACGTTCCTGCAACCGCTTCAGCACGGCGATGGTTTCAGGCTGGCTGGCGCGGCGGATCTTCATGTTCATGATCGAGGAGATCAGTTGCAGGTTGTTCTTGACCCGGTGATGCACCTCCTTCAGCAGCACGTTCTTCTCGCGCAGCGCGTCCTCCATCCGGGCCTCGTCATCCAGAAGGGAATAGGCCATGTCGGTGAAGGCCCGGTTCAGATCCTCGAACTCGCTGGATTGTCCGCGCGTGCGCGGGATCGGGTCGAAGCTCCGGTTGCGGGCAAAGGCGTTCATCCGGCCGCGCAATGCCGCGACATGGCGCACCGCCAGCCGGTCCACCGCGAAATAGGCCACCGCGACACTGGCCAGGAACATCAGCAGCGGAAAAAGCGCCGGGCTGTAATTGATCCCGAACAGGCTGGCATGCGGCTGCTCCGATGGCCAGGCGGCGAGGCTGTAGATCAGATCCGGGATGACAGGCATCAAGACAAAGGTCCGGTTCTGCCCGAACTGGTCCCGCGCGGCGAAGGTATCGGCCCCGCCCCCGAACAGCAGCGCAAGCGGCACCTGGTCGGGCATCGAGGCCAGGGCATCGCTGCGCTGGCTGGATTCGGTCAGGATGCTGCCCTGCGCGTTGAAGGTGATCAGGCTGGAGGGGCGGCGCGCGGCGTCGGCATCGGGCTGATCCATGACCAGCCGCTCGGGCACGGAAATCGAGACATAGCCCACGAAATCGCCGGCCTCATAGATCGGGTGCTGGATATTCAGGACGCTTTCGGTGCTGACCTGGGGGTTGGCGATGGCCATGGCGCGCGGCTCGATCGTGGCCATCCATCCATCCAGGCGTTCGTCCTGGGACAGGTCCAGCGTGGCCGGAGCCGACGAGCACGAGATCACCCCACCGGGCGGCAGAAAGCCGATGAAGCTGTAGCGCCCCGTCGCCTCCAGGTAATCGCTGAGGTAGCGGCGGCAGCTTTCCGGCTCGTCCCGGATCTCCAGCAGGACGGAGCTGAGCGCCTCGGCCGCGCCGAAGGCCCGTTCGATCACCTGGCGTTCGCCGAACGAGGCCCGGTCGGTCAGCGCCTGCAGCGTCAGCTCGGTCCGGATCCGAACCTCCTGCGACAGGTCGCGCGTCTGCAAGATGCCCACCACGCCGATGGGCAGAAGCGCCAGCGCCAGGACGGCGGCCACGCGAAACCGCAGGCCCCGCGAGATCGGGCCCCGCGGCGCAAGCTCGTCCCCGTCCTGCATCAGAAGGCGGTCGCCTTGTTGGCCGAGACCACCGCCATGGTCGCCGAATCGGTCAGTTCCATCGCTTCATCCTCACCCAGATGCATCAACTCGGCCAGACGCTTGCGGCCCCTGTTCGCCCGGCTCTTGATGGTGCCGACGGCGACATGGCACATCTCGGCGGCCTCCTCGTAGGAAAAGCCCGAGGCGCCCACCAGGATCAGCGTCTCGCGCTGTTCATCGGGCAATTGTTCGAACGCGCGGCGGAAATCGGCAAGCTGCAAATGCCCGTCATGGGCCGGTTTCTCGGACATGTTCTCGGAGAAGGCGCCATCGACATCGGCCACCTCGCGCTTGATCTTGCGGCGGCTGGAATAATAGGTGTTGCGCAGGATCGTGAACAGCCAGGCCCGCATGTTGGTTCCGGCCTTGTATTTCTCGATATTCGTCCAGGCCTTGACCACGGTGTCCTGCACCATGTCATCGGCGGTCGCGCCATTGCGCGTCAGGCTGAGGGCAAAGGCCCGCAGGGCCGGCAGATGTTCCACCAGCTCATCCCTCGGATCCGCTTTGCTCATTTCCGGCCACCCGACCCTTTCTTGCCGTCCTGTTCCTTCAGTTGCGACAGCAGGTCCTTGAACCGGTCAGGCAGCTCCTCCTGGACCTTCTCCTGAAACACGCGGCGCAGGTTCTCGTCGATCTGCTGCCGCGTGCGCGCGTTTGGTTCCTTGTTTGTCATCAGCTCGACTACTACCATATTATGAGGTCCGGATACATTTTGTTCGGAACCAAACGTGCCATCAAGGGTTCGGTTCCGAAGAAAGTCGCGATTTTGGGGAAAAATACATGACGGCAGAAACGACAGATCAGGATTTCACGACGCAGATCGGGGCCACGCTGCCCTATCTGCGGCGCTACGCGCGGGCGCTGACCGGCGATCAGACCAGCGGCGACACCTATGCCGCCGCCACGCTGGAGGCGATCCTGAGCGACCGAGACATCCTGGATAGCGGCATGGCGGTGAAGCCCGCCCTCTTCAAGGTGCTGCATTCGATCTGGCAAAGCAGCAAGTCGGACGCGGTCGGCCCGCGCGACGGGCTGGAGGGGGCTGCACAGCGGCACATGGCCAAGCTGACCGACAATACCCGCGAGGCGCTGCTGCTGCACACGATCGAGGAATTTCCCTTTACCGACGTTGCCGCGATCATGGGAATCGACCAGGACGAGGCCGAGGAGCTGGTCTCGATCGCGCATCGCGAAATGGCCGACAGCATCGCGGGCCGGGTCCTGATCATCGAGGACGAGCCGGTGATCGCCATGGATATCGAGAACCTGGTCGCCGATCTGGGTCACCGGATCACCGGCATCGCGCGCACCCGCGCCGAGGCGGTGGAAAAAGGTGCCGCCGACAAGCCCGACCTGATCCTGGCCGATATCCGGCTGGCCGACAATTCCTCGGGCATCGACGCGGTCAACGACCTGCTGACCCAGTTCGGCGAATTGCCGGTGATCTTCATCACCGCCTACCCCGAACGCCTGCTGACCGGCGACCGGCCCGAACCGGCCTTCCTGATCTCCAAGCCCTATACCGAGGACCAGGTCAGATCGGCCGTCAGCCAGGCGATGTTCTTTTCGACCACTGCGACGCTCAAGGTCTGACACCGGGGGTGTGCGCTCGGTCGACCGAGCGCATTTTGCGGCCCGTCGACGGGCTCGCACCCGCGCCCCGAACCAGAACAGGCGGCCCGCACGGGCCGCCTGTCGTCGTTCAAACCGTGCCGTCCCTGCCGTCAGGGCGCGCGTCCGCGCAAGGCCCGTGCGACCAACGCGACGATGAACAGCACGATGAAGACAAAGAACAGGATCTGCGCGATCCCGGCGGAAGCAGAGGCGATGCCGCCAAAGCCGAACACACCGGCAATGATGGCGACGACAAAGAAAATAAGAGCCCAATAGAGCATGAGATATCCTTTCAGCGTTTCCTTTCAGGTCCACCTTCCCGGTGGTCGGTCATGCCTGAAAAACGCCCCCGATGCGCAATTGGTTCCCGCCGAAAAGGGCCGCAAGCGCCGGGATCATTCCGCGTCCGGTCTGGGGTTCCTGAAGATCGCCTGGATCGCATCATTGGTGAAGGGCGCGGCGATGTCGGTCTCATGCCGTGCGGTCCGGCCCGAGCGGTCCGCGGGCGCGCCGATCCGGACAAGATGGGCACCGTGATTGTCCACAAGGTCCAAAAGCGCGGCATCCTCGGACTGCGCCGCGCTGCCGTTCAGGAAGACCATGTCCACGCGCAGGCCCGACTGCATTTCGGTCAGCGCCTGCTGCACGTCCGGGACCGCGATCACCGTGACACGCTCCAGCGTCTCACGCAGGATCTGGGACAGGTCCTCGCAGACGAACAGATCGGATTCGACGATGATGATTCGGGCAGCCATGCGGAGTGATTCCAAACTTCGGACAAAAACCGAGTCTGGAACTTTCCGCGTCCCCGCGCATTAAACCACGACATAGCAAATGTCCGGAGGACCCGCCGTCATGGCGACGAAATGCGCCCATTGCCCCCTCAGACGCAGCAACCTGTTCGTGCCGCATTCCGATGACGACACGAAATTCATGCAGCGCTTCAAGGTGGGCGAGCTGGTGATCGAGCCGGGCACCCCGATGCTGATCGAAGGGTCCAACAGCCCGCAGCTCTTCACCGCGCTGCGCGGCATGGGGCTGCGCTACAAGACGCTGGAGAACGGGCGCCGCCAGGTGCTGAACTTCGTCTTTCCCGGCGATTTCATCGGCTTGCAGGCCGCCGTGATGGGCGAGATGCAGCATTCGGTCGAGGCCACGACGCCGATGACGCTCTGCGTCTTCAACCGGGCCGAGTTCTGGCACTTCTTCAAGACCCATCCCGAACGCGCCTTCGACCTGACCTGGCTGGCCGCGGTTGAGGAACATTCCATGGGCGAGACCCTGGCCACGGTCGGACAGCGCGACGCCACCGAGCGGGTGGCCTGGGCGCTGGTCAAGATCATGCAGCGCGGCGAGGCCCTGGGGCTGGTCAAGAACCACACCATGCCGCTGCATTACCGCCAGCAGGATCTGGCCGACGCGCTCGGCCTCTCGCTGGTGCATACCAACAAGACGTTGGCCAAGCTGCGCGAGCGGCAATTGGCCAGCTGGCACGACGGCGCGCTTTTCATCAATGATTGCGAGAAACTGGCGAAGATCGCCAGGATGGACAGCGAGGCACCGCCTCAGCGCCCGCTGATGTAGCGCGGATCAGATCTCGACATAGGTATCGGCCGCCTGCGCCCCGCGCTCGCCCAAGGGACGGTCGCGGCCGATGGTGCTGTCGGGTTCGGTGTGGCGCTCCAGCTCGGCGTTCAGCGCGGCCCCCAGAAGCAGCAGGAAGCCCGAGATGAACAGCCACATGAGCAGCGCGATCACCGCCCCGATGGAGCCATAGACCTCGTTGTAATTGCCGAAATTCGTCAGGTAGATCGAGAAGGCGACCGAGGCCCCGGCCCACAGGAACACCGCCAGAACAGCCCCCGGCGTGATCCAGGGCAGGCGTGCGGCACGGCGGTTGGGACCGTAGCGGTAGATCAGCCCGGCGCCCAGGAAAAGGATCCCCACCGCCACCAGCCAGCGCCCGACCTCGACCGCGACGGTGGCCAGCGCCCCAAGCGGCACCAGCGCCATGATCGCGGGCACCAGCAACACGGCGCTGATCGCGACAAGCGCCACGAGGATCAGCGCTACGGTCAGGCCGAAGGCGGTCAGGTAATGCGCCAGCCCGCCCCGGTTGCGTTCCTCATAGACCGCGTTCATCCCCTGCATCAGCGCCGCAACGCCCGCGCGCGCGGACCAGAGTGCGAGGAAGATCGAGAGCAGCGTGGTCCAGCCCAGGGTGCTTTCATCGGCGGCGGCCAGCGCCGTGATCTGGCCGCTGATGATGTCGAACACATCCGCGGGCAGCAAGACGCTGTAGCGCTCCATCACCGGCAGGATCGCCTGCGGATCGCCGACGATCCCCCACAGCGCGATAATCGCGGCGATGGCAGGAAAAAGCGCCAGGATGCCGAAAAAGGCGATCCCGGCGGCAATCAGGCTCAACCGCTTTTCCCCGATGGCGTCGAGGACACGTTTGCCGATCGACCACCAGACCTTGGGGGAGCGGTTGGGAACCGGGACCATGGCTCAGGCCCGGCCGGTTTCCGCGCGCGGTCCGGCGATCAGCCAGATGATGAAGCCCAGGATGGGCAGCACCAGGATCAGAAGCGACCACAGGACCTTCTTCCCGGTGCTGACCGAAGACCCGAGAATCGAGATGATGGCCCAGATGTCGAGGCCGAGAACGATCAATCCGCCTAGTCCTGCGATTTCCATGTCGGGTCTCCTTCGGGTTCGGACCGGGCAGACTGCCCGGCCCTCGTGTCAGATGGGTGTCGGGCGTCATTCCGCCCCGTTTGTGGCTGGATAACGCGCACCGGACCTTGCCGGTTCCCATGAAACGACCGAATGGCGCGGGATCAGCGGCCCGTTCTCCACGCCGCGCGGAGGATCGTTTCCACCTCGGACGCGCTCGCGGCGCGCGGATTGGTGGCCGCGGCACTGTCCTGCAACGCTTTCTGGGCGAGGCGGGATGCGCCCCCCTCAGGCACGCCGATCTCGGCCAGGGTCTTCGGAATACCGATCCGGTCCAGAACGGCGCAAACCCACCCGTGAAACGCGTCGAAGGAGGTATCGTCCAGCCCCGCCGCCTGCGCCATGGGCACGATCCGGCCCTCCAGCGCGGGCGCGTTGAAGCGCAGCACGGCGGGCAGCAGCACCGCATTGGTCAGCCCGTGCTGCGTGTCATGCTCGGCCCCCACCATGTGCGAGATCGCATGGACCAGCCCGAGCCCCTTCATGAACGCCACCCCCGCCAGGCAGGAGCCCGCCAGCATCGCGCCGCGCGCCTCCAGATTTTGCGGCTGCTCCACCGCCACGGGCAACCAGCGCGCGATGAGGCGCAGCGCCTCAAGCGCCAAGCCGTCGCAGAGCGGGTGGAAACCGGGAACCGAGTAAGCCTCGATCGCATGGACAAGCGCATCCGCCCCGGTCCAGGCGGTCAGGTGCGGTGGCAGGCCAAGCGTGATCTCGGGGTCGAGCAGCGCAAGGGACGGTTTCAGATCGGGGTGCCAGACGCACCATTTCATGGCCTTTCCCGTGTCGGTGATCATCGCCGTGCTCTCGGTCTCGGCCCCGGTTCCGGCGGTGGTCGGAATGGTGATGAGCGGCGGAAATCCCGCCACATCCGGGCTGCCCTGCTCGAACTCGAACGCCCAGAGATCGACCTCGTTCGCCGCCGTCAGCGCAATCGCCTTGCCGCCATCCATGCCGCTGCCGCCGCCAATGGCGATGATGCCGTCATGGCCGCCCTCGCGGTATTGCGCACGCCCCGCCGCGATCTCGGTGTCGCGCGGGTTGGGGGAGATCCCGGAAAAGAGCGCCGACTCCAGCCCGCCCGCCGCCAGGTAGCCGCGCAGATCGTCCAGGAACGGCAGCGAGGCCGAGCCGCGATCGGTCACGATCAGGGGCCGGATCATGCCCGCACGGCGGCAATGGTCGGCCATTTCGCGCAGGCGTCCGGGGCCATAGGCGATGGGGACCGGAAAGCTCCAGTCCTGGGGGGCGAGATGATTCAAGGCATGTCTCCGAGGTTTCGCGGTCAGTCCGGCAAAGCACGATCTATGATGGAAGCCAAGTCGCATCCCCTGGGCAACGTCCCGAACGCGCCGCGATACTTGTCCCCGAGCCGTGCGGCACAGAAGGCCTCGGCCACCGGCGTGGGCGCGTGTTGCAACAGGAGCGCCCCTTGCAAGGTCAACGCGATGCGTTCCGTCACGGACCGCATCCGCGCTTCGATTCCATCGTGATGGTTCAACTCCGCCGTCAGATCATCCACCGCGCGGTCAAACGCCGGGTGCCCCCCCCGGGCCGCCTCGAACTCCCCCAGAACCGCCGGGACCGCCTCGGCCTCGCGCCCCATCGCGCGCAGCACATCGAGCCCCATGATGTTGCCCGACCCTTCCCAGATCGAGTTGACCGGCGCCTCGCGGTAGAGGCGCGGCATGATGCTCTCCTCGATATATCCCGGCCCGCCATGACATTCGAGCGCCTCCACGACGAGGCTGGGACAGCGCTTGCAGTTCCAGTATTTCGCCACCGCCGTTCCGATGCGCGCCAGCGCCACCTCGCTTGGGTCGCCGGGTGCGTCCATCGCACGCGCCACGCGCAGCCCAAGCGCCAGCGCCCCCTCGACCTCCAGCGCCATATCGGCCAGCACATTCTGCATCAGCGGCTGCCGGATCAGCCGTTTCTGAAAGGCCGAGCGGTGCGCGCAATGGTGCAGCGCCTGCACCAGAGCCTGCCGCATGATGCCCGCCGACGACATGGCGCAATAGATGCGGTTGCCGGTCACCATGTCGATGATGGTGCGGATGCCGCGCCCGTCCTCGCCCACCATCACGCCCCAGGTGTCCTGAAACTCCATCTCACCGGAGGCGTTCGACCGATTGCCGAGCTTGTCCTTCAGCCGTTGCAGGTAGAGCGCGTTGCGCGTCCCGTCGGGCCGCCAGCGCGGCACCAGAAAGCAGGAGAGGCCGGCTTGCGTCCGCGCCAGCACCAGGAAGGCGTCGCACATCGGCGCGGAGCAGAAGAACTTGTGCCCCGTCAGCAGGTAGCCGCCCTCGACGGGCCGGGCCTGCGTTTCATTCGCCCGCACATCCGAGCCGCCCTGTTTCTCGGTCATGAACATGCCGATGAGCGCGCCGGTCTTTTCCTCCGCCGGAATATCGCGCCGGTCATAGTCGCGCGACAGGATGCGCGGCATCCAGGTCTCGGCGAGCGCAGGCGTCATGCGCAGCGACGGCACGGCGGAATAGGTCATCGCCATGGGGCACATCACGCCGCCCTCGGGCTGGCTAAACATGTAGGTCAGCGCCGCCTGCCCCAGATGACCCGCCCGCCCTTCATGTTCCCAGGCGAAATTGGGCAAGCCGTGGGCCACCGACAGCGCCATGAGGTCGTGATAGGCGGGGTGAAACTCCACCGCATTGAGGCGCATTCCGTAGCGGTCGAAGGCGCGCAGCTCAGGCGGGTGGCGGTTGGCCTGGTTCGCCTTTTCGAACACCGCATCGCGCCCCGCAGCCTTGCCCGCCCCGGCCAGCGCGTCGTGGTGAATGTCGCCGCCCTGCGCGGTCACGAAGGTCCGCAAGGCGCGGTCGCCACCCCAAAGATCCTGGTCGCCCATATGGGGCGGCATGTTGGTGACCTCATGGGTCGGCAGATCGGCAATGGGCGCGCGGGGTTGCATGGGCAGTCTCCTCCCACGGTCAAGGCTAGGACGGCAGCCTGTGGCGGTGCAAATGCTAATTGTCTCTGTGTCCGGTTTCGGCGGACCGTCAGCCCCTCGCCGCCCCTGCCCCAGCTTCGCGCCACACCCGTCCCTGCCGCACGCCACCCTTGATCAAATGGCCCTGCCGCGTGATCTCGGGGACGTCCCCGGCCCCGTCGCGGAAGCGGTCTTGGGTGACGATCCGCGCCCCCATGTCGCGCGCGGCGCGCAGGATACAGGGGGTCGGCAGGCCATTGGGCGACAGCATCACCCGGTCGGAGGGCAGTTTCAGCGCCCCGTCAAGATCGCCGTCATGGCGGCAGCGCCCTGACAGCAGGAAACCCGCATCGGCGTCGAACACGACACCGGGCATATAGCCCGCCGCCTACTGGTCGCGTAGCGCGGGATAAGGCGGCCTCCCGCCGCGGCGTGCCGTGCTTCCTATCCATGTCGTTGGAGCCATCGAGGATGGTTTACCGTCCCGGCTTCGGCCCGCGCCACCAGACACGCAGCAGAAGCACAATCGCCGCAATGGCCGCGGGCGGCCCGATCATGAGCAGGTCGGACCATCCCGGCGCGAAAAGCCCGATGACGGTGACAGCACTGGCGAGGGTGAGAATGAAGAAGGGCACGGACATGGCGCAAACTCGTATCAAGGAACTATTGGTGCGCTCTCCATGCCAGTCGAACGGGGCGAAAATTTGGCCCTCAGAGGACAAGCGCGAGCAAGAGGTATCCGGCCATGCCATAAAGCGCGGTGAGGCTCACGCTCATGAAGCCCCCGCGCAGACCCGCCTGACCGCTGAGAAAGCCGTAGCTATGGCCCAGGCGCCCGATGGCAAAGCCGATCATCCAGATCTGCGCGGCCAGCGGCGCGGGCGAGGACAGCACCATCGCGCCTGCCAGAACCGCGAAGATCACGCTGTTCTCGGTCGCGTTGCGATGCGCGTTGTGACGCCGTTGCAGCTCGGCATGCCCCTCGGGCGCTATATCGCCGGGGGTTCTGCCGCTCTCGGCCCATTCCTCGGGCGTGGCCTGCATCCCGTAGCGCAGCCGCGCAAGCTCGGTCGAGGTCATCAGCCAGGTGTGATTGGCCAGAAGCAGAAGGGCGGACAGGATCAGCGCCGCAAGCACGGGCGCCGTTGGCAGACCGACCGCGAGGGGCCGGATGCCGGTAAAGCCCAGATTGACCAGCGTCGCAATCGCCATCAGCGCGAAGGGATAGCCAAGGATGATCGCCGTGAAGCGCCGTGTCCTGATCGCGTCCGTCTTCATCTGCCGCCCTGCCCGTTCCCCCGTGAGAGGGGGGATCAAGCGCAGGATGCGTCGCCTCGGTCAAGGGCCTGCCGGTGACCCGGGGTCAGGCATCGCCGTAAAGTTCACGCGCGCGCGCCTCGAACGCCCGCACGATCCGGGTCATGGCATCGTGAAAGAACAGACCCGCCGCGCCCTGCAGCAAGCGGCTCTTGAATTCGAAATCGACGTCGAAGCGCACCTCGCAGCCGCGCTCGACATCCTCGAATTCCCAGTTCGAGCGCATGTGCTTGAACGGCCCGTCGATATATTCGGTCTCGATCCGGCAGCGGGCGGGAAGGAATGTCACCCGGCTGCCGAAGCGTTCGCGGAACATCCGGAAGCCGATCACGAGATCGGCCAGCATCACCTGGCCCTCCTCGGTCGGCGTCACGGATCGCACCCGTGCGGCCAGCGTCCAGGGGATGAATTCGGGGTAACGCGCGACATCGCCGACCAGATCGTACATCTGCGCGGCGGAATAGGGCATCACCCTGGTTTCGGCATGGCTCGGCATCGGGTTTCGGGCTTTCCTCTTGCGTCATCCCCATGTCATAAACCGTGCGGGGACTTCAAGCGACCAGCACGGGATCACGGGATGACGCAGAAACCTTACGTCGTGGACAAGATGATCTCGGCCAAGCGCATCGCCGCGCGGATCGAGGAGTTGTCGCGCGAGATCGAGACCGCCTTCAAGGGCACCGAGAAACTGATCGTCGTAGGCCTTCTGCGCGGCTCTTTCGTCTTCATCGCCGACCTCGTGCGCGAGCTGCACCTGCCGGTCGAGGTGGATTTCCTCGAGGCCTCCTCCTACGGCGACTCCATGACGTCGAGCCGCGAGGTGCGCATCCTGAAGGATCTGCGCGGCGAGATCCATGGCCGCGACGTGCTGGTGGTGGAAGATATCGTCGATACCGGCCACACCCTGAACCATGTGCTGCACCTGCTTGAAAGCCGCCAGCCCGCCCGGCTCAAGACCATCGCGCTCTTGGATAAACCCACCCGGCGCGAGGTCGATGTCAAGGCAAGCTGGACCGGCTTCGAGATCCCCGATGAATTCGTTGTGGGCTATGGCATCGACTATGCCCAGATGAACCGCTCGCTGCCCTATATCGGCAAGGTGCGGTTCGTCGAGGAGTGAGGCCCCGGCTGCGCGCCCGCGCAGGGCGCAACCTGCGATTTCGCACAAGACCTGTGCAGATCACCATCGCGTGAGGCGCGCTGGAAGGCTTGATTTACGCAAGGACAACCCGAATGCTGGACCTCACGCCAGCCAAAGGTGCAGGCCCACAAACAGGGAGATTTCCAGATGAAGAAGCTGATTGTGATACTCGCTGCCGGGGCGACGCTCGCCCTGCCTGTCGCGACCGCGGTCTATTCCGCAGCCCATAGCAACCCGTTCTCCGCCCATATCGCCGCCCGACAGGGACAGATGAACATCCAGTCCTTCAATATCGGTGTCTTGGGCGGCATGGCGCGGGGCAATACCGAATACGATGCCGATGCCGCGCAGACCGCCGCCGACAACCTGGCCGCACTTGCGATGATGGATGGCCGCGCCCTTTGGCCCGAAGGCTCGGACAACGCAGCGCTTGGCGATGCGACCCGTGCCCTGCCCGCGATCTGGGAAGACATGGGCGCGTTCGGCGCGGAGTGGCAGGCTTACGGTGAAGCCGTCAGCGGGATGCAGGAGGCCGCGGGCGGCGGGCTCGAAGCGCTCCAAGCCGCGATGGGGCCGCTTGGGTCGTCCTGCGGCAGCTGCCATGAGGATTTCCGCCAGTCCAACAACTGAGCCGGATATCGTGAGACCGTGACAGTGACGGCGCGGGGGGCCAGCCTTCCGCGCCGGTTTTGCCATTACCGCCAAGGGGGCCTGCCATGCGCAATCTGCTTCGCTTCATCCTGGGGCTGATCCTCCTGGGCGGTGTCATCGGCTGGATTGTCACCGCGCCCGATCCGCTTTCCGCCGCCGATGTGCCCGCGCGCGACGGGGATGCGGAAAACGGCGAGCAGGTGTTCTTTGCCGCCGGCTGCGCGTCGTGCCATTCCGCGCCCGAGGCCGAGGGCGAGGATCGGCTGGTCCTTGCGGGCGGGCGCAGCTTTCCTTCCGATTTCGGCACCTTCTTCGCCCCCAATATCAGCCCCGACCCCGAACAGGGCATCGGCGACTGGTCGGAACGCGACTTCCTGAACGCGGTGATGCGCGGCGTGTCGCCCCAAGGCCAGCATTACTACCCGGCCTTTCCCTATGGCACCTATGGCCGGGCGGAGGTGGAAGACATTCAGGATCTCTGGGCCTTCATGGCCACCCTGCCCACTGATGCCACGCCGTCGCGCGCGCATGACGTGGGCTTTCCGTTCTCGGTCCGGCGCAGCCTCGGCGGCTGGAAGATGCTCTTTTCGCAAGACGATTGGGTCGTCACCGGTGAGCTTGCGCCGGAGCTTGAGCGCGGCCGCTACCTGGTCGAGGCGCTTGGCCATTGCGGCGAATGCCACACGCCGCGCAATCCGCTTGGCGGGCTGCAACGCGACGCCTGGCTGACCGGCGCGCCCCACCCCTCGGGCGACGGGCGCATCCCCGACATCACGCCCGCCGAGCTGACCTGGTCGGCCTCGGATATCGCCAATTACCTCAATGACGGCTTCACGCCGAATTTCGACAGCGCGGGCGGCGAGATGGTCGAGGTGATCGCCAATATGAGCCAACTGCCCGCGTCGGATCGCGCCGCCATCGCCGCCTATCTGCGCGCCCTGCCTTAGAAAACGCCGCGTTCATTCCCGCAGGCGCACTCCAACCTCTTGATGACGCCATGTCCGAAACATGCACTATGCGGCAAACCCCGGACAATTTGACTAAAATTTTCCTTCTTTGTTCTGAAAATATCCCGGGGAGCGCGAGGGGCAGCGCCCCTCGCTCCCCAAATCGCCGATCAGAGCTGCCGTGAGCGTTCCAGCGCGGCGGCGCGATCCTCGGACGACAGCTGCGCCTCGATCGCATCGCAGGTTTCCGTGTAATGCGCGGGGACATCGCTGCCCGCCATGGCGATGCCCCGGATGCAGAACGCCATCGCCTCTACGGGGCGGTGCCGGGTCGAGCCGGGGATATGCAGCAGGTTGGCCAGGCTGATCGCGGCCTCGGAATCCCCCATCGCGAAGCCCTGCCGCAAGAGCGCCTCGGCGCGCTCCGGATCGGCGGGGCCACCGCGCCCGTCGGCCCACATATTGCCCAACTCGTTCGCCGCCCAGTCATGGTCGCGCTCCAGCGCGATCTCAAGCATGTGTCGGGCAAAGACGTGATCCTCGGGCAAGAGGTCGCCATCGCGCGACATGGTGCCGAGCACATAGGCGGCATCGGCCGATCCCATGTCGAAGCCGCTCCAGTAATAATCCAGCGCGCGCTCCTGATCGGCGGGCACACCGCGCCCGCCTTCGTAGATCCAGCCAAGCGCATAGGCGGCATCGCCGTTGCCCGCGTCCATCGCCCGCTCGTAATAGCGGATCGCGCGGGGCACGTCGGCGGGCACGCCCTCATCCCCGCCGAAATGGATGTCGGCCAGGGAATAGAGCGCCTCGGGGTCGCCCAGATCGCCCGCGCGTTCATAGAACCGCATCGCGGCGGGCAGGTCGGCGGGGCCGCCCCACCCCCGTTGCAGAAGGTAGCCCAACTCGTCCATCGCGCCCGCATTGCCGCCATCGGCGGCGATGCGGTAATAGGCGCGGGCGCGTTCGTGATCCTGCGTCACGCCATCGCCCCGGCCATAGAGCGCGCCGATATTGCGCGCCGCATCCATGTTGCCAAGCGCCATGGCCTGCCGGTAGAGATCCAGCGCGCGGGTGTAGTCCGGAGCGCCGCCCGCCCCGGCCTCGTACCAGACGCCGAGGCTGTTGATCGCGCCGACATTGCCAAGCGCCATTGCCTGTTCAAGCAGCGCGCGGGCGCGGGCCGGATCGGCGGGATAACCCTGAAACTCCTCGGTCAGCATGGTGCCCAGATTGGCCATGGCGCGGGCCTCGCCCAGGGCGATGGCCGCCTCGAAATAGGCAACGGCGCGCGGCACGTCCTGCTCCACCCCCTCGCCGTTCTTGTAGAGCACGCCAAGCATGTTCTGCGCCCGCGCCACGCCCTGGTTGGACAGCGCGCGGGCGTATTCCAGGGCGGTCCCGTATTGGCCCGAATTGTAGGCCTCGACCGCGTCGTCGATGCTCTGCGCGCTGACCGGGGTCACCAGCAGGGCCAGGGCGAAGGTCAGGCAGCTAAAATGTTTCATGGCAAGCCTCTTTGTCTGAATCGCTGAATCGAAAAAACCGCGCCAATCCTAGCGCGGTTTTCGGTTTCGACAAAATGGGCAGCCGTCAGGCCGGTTGCAATTTGCGCAGCCGTGCCTCGCGCAGCTTGGCGAAATCGTCGCCCGCATGGTAGGAGGAGCGTGTCAGCGGCGTGGCCGAAACCATCAGGAAGCCCTTGTTATAGGCGGCCTTCTCATAGCCCTTGAACTCCTCGGGCGTGACGAAGCGATCGACCGCGTGGTGCTTGGGCGTCGGTTGCAGATACTGCCCGATGGTCAGGAAATCGATATCGGCGGCGCGCATGTCCTCCATCACCTGGATGACCGATTGCTTGTCCTCGCCCAGGCCCACCATGATGCCCGATTTGGTGAACATGGTCGGGTCGATTTCCTTCACGCGCTGCAACAGCCGCAGCGAATGGAAATAGCGCGCGCCGGGGCGCACCTCAGGATACAGGCCGGGGACCGTTTCGAGGTTGTGGTTGAAGACATCCGGCTTGGCGGCGACGACGATCTCCAGCACGGCAGGGTCACAGCGGATGAAATCGGGGGTCAGGATCTCGATCGTGGTGCCGGGCGACTGGCGGCGGATGGCGCGGATGGTCTGCGCGAAATGCTCGGCCCCGCCATCTTCCACATCGTCGCGGTCGACCGATGTGATCACGACATGGTTCAGCCCCAGTTTCCTGACCGCATCGGCGACGCGGCCCGGTTCGAACACGTCCAGATCCTCGGGCGGCTTGCCGGTGGCGATGTTGCAGAAGGTGCAGGCGCGGGTGCAGACCTCGCCCATGATCATCATCGTGGCGTGACCCTGCGACCAGCATTCGCCCACGTTGGGGCAGCCCGCTTCCTCGCAGACGGTGGTCAGCTTGTGGTCGCGCATGATCTTGTGGGTGGCCTTGTAGCCCTCGCCCACGGGGGCCTTCACCCGGATCCAGGCCGGTTTCTTCGGCTGCGGATTGTCGGGGCGGCGCGCCTTCTCGGGGTGGCGCTGCTCGGGGATCTTCAGGTCACGCATGGGCGGTCCTCCTCGGGAGGCAGTTTAACCGTGGAACATCCTGAAAGTCACCCCTTCCAGGTGGGATGCTGCCATGCAGCATTGTCGCATTGAAAGCCGTTTAGAAGGGTTCTAAATGACCACAGAAATGGTCGGATCGCCGACCTTGTCCAGTAACTGTATTCTTCGGAGGCTCCACATGCAAACCGGCGCGACACTTCCCCACGTCACCTTCAAGACCCGCATCCGCGACGAGGCCGTCGGCGGCCCCAACCCGTTCCGCTGGCAGGACAAGACCACCGAGGACTATTTCGCGGGCAAGCGCGTCGTGCTGTTTTCCCTGCCCGGCGCCTTCACGCCCACCTGCTCGACCTACCAGCTGCCCGGGTATGAGAACGGCTTTGCCGATTTCCAGGCCGAGGGGATCGACGCGGTCTACTGCATGTCCGTCAACGACGCCTTCGTGATGAACAAATGGGCCGAGGCGCAGGGGCTGCAAAACGTCCAGGTCATCCCCGATGGCTCGGGCGAGTTCAGCCGCCGGGTGGGCATGCTGGTGCGCAAGGACAATCTGGGCTTCGGGCTGCGTTCCTGGCGCTATGCGGCGGTGGTCAATGACGGCGTGGTCGAGGCATGGTTCGAGGAACCGGGCCTGAGCGACAACCACGCCGAAGACCCCTATGGTGTGTCCTCGCCGGAAACGGTGCTGACCTGGCTGCGCGAGGAAAGCGCCGAGAAAGCCGCCTGAATGGAAAAAACCGGGTCCGGCATCTCCTGCCGGGCCCGGTTTTCCATCTGCCCCGGGGAGAGGTCGGGGCCGATATCACCAATATTGTTTCCGAATCGAGATCAATCTAGCGAGGCCGGCACGAAGCCGTAAACCGTCTCGTAATGCTTGAGCAGCCGCTGAAGCCCGATCTTGAGGACGATCTTGCCCGACCGGGCCGACCAGCCAAGCCGCTTCTCCGCCGATTCCAGCCCCTCCAGGAAACAGCATACCCGCAGCACGACATCGGCCAGCCCCGGCCCCATATCGTCGACAGCGCGGGTCACCCGGTCGCGCGCGGCGCGCGGGCCTTCGGCCATCCCACCATCCGAGAACCCCGAGCCGCGATCGCCGCCGGTCAGGAATTTCTCCCAGTTCTGGGCGACGCGCGGTCCCATCTGGGCGCGCTCGAAATCCTCGCGCAGCTTCTCGCCCGCCTGCACGAGGTCCATGGTCATGAAGGGCCTGCCATCCTTGCCCTTGCGCCGCGCCAGCGTGGCCAGCGGGGATTCGGCCAGGTTGACCCGCATTTTCCGGATCGTGCCGTCATCGGCGCGCACGGGCTTTTCACCCCAGAGCTGGTGCTGCGCCAGGAAGGGTGTCGCGGCCTCGGCCATTTCCATCTGCGGCTGGCGGCGGCGCTTGCGGTCGGCCTCGATCAGCCGTTTCAGCGCCGATTTCCCCGCCTCGGTGATGGTATAGACGCTGACCCGGCCGGCCCTGGCGGTGGCGATCCAGTCCTTCAGCGCAAAGGCCTGCGCGACCTTGCGATCCAGCACGGCGGTGCGGGTCTGGCTGCCATCCACCCCGGTGCGCAGGACGATGGCCTTGTCCATGTCCCGGGCCAGCACCAGCGTCGCCTCGGTCTCGCACAGGCGGCGCAGGATGCGGCGGGCTTCGCGATTGACGGTGGTGTCATCGGAAACCAGGGGGGGCCTGAGGGGTGCGGTCATGTGTTCTGGCTCCTTGCCGTTGTCGATTGTTGCGGGTTTGGAAACGCAATCTGCCTGAAGCGCGGCGAGCGCCTCATCGACCAGCGGGTCGTCGCGGCGGGCCTCATAGGCCCGGATGCGGCGCGCGATGGTCGAGGGGTGACGATGCGTGGCCCGCGCAATCTGACGCACGGAGGCGCCGTTGCCGGTGTGATCAAGGTAGTTTCGTGCCCCTTCCGGCAGCCAGGCCGGGTAGCGCCTCTTTTCCGTGACGGTCGTTTCGCAAGTCATCATCGTCCCCAACAAACTGTGGATAACCTGCGCAAGCCTTTAAAAATATTGATTACTGTTTGGTTAAAATCTGTGGAAATCCTGTGAACTGTTGCCAAAGCGTAAACAAATTGCCGCCAGCGCGCGCTGCAAAAAAGATTCCGCAACAGGCCGGTCACCGGGGGCAGTCTCATCGCCATGAACCATGTCACCCAGGGGGACCGACCAGATGACCACATTGACCCAGGAATTGCGCCAGATGCACCGCCCCGGATTGCTGTTGCAGGCGGCCAGATACGGGGCATCGGCCCTCATCCGCGCGGGCCGGGACCGGGCGGCGGGGGTGCAGGGCAGCATTGCCCGCCTGCTCAGCGAAGAGGCCGAACAGGAGGCGATGCGCCTAACCGGCGAGGCCGCCTATTCACCGCGTCGCCATGTCGAATTGCTGATGTCGCTCTTGGCCGCGGCACAGGGACCGCGGCCCGCCTGAGCCGCCTTACATGAAGCTGTCGGGCATCTCTTCCTTGCGCTTGGCCATATAGGCCTTCAGCGCCTCGTCGATCGCGGGATCCAGCATTGGCTGCTGGTAGTCCGACACAAGCTTCTCGACCCGCGCGGCGGCCAATGCCTGGGTGTCGCGCGCGCCTTCCTCGGACCAGGTCTCGTAGGGCTTGTAATCCAGCAGGTTGGAGCGCCAGAACCCGGTCTTGAAATTGGCCTGGGTATGCGCGCAGCCCAGGTAATGCCCGCCCGGTCCGACCTCGCGCAGCGCGTCCATCGCCTGCGCGTTCTCGTCGATGGGGATCCCCTCGGCCAGTTTGTGCAGCGCGCCGAGCTGGTCGGCATCCATCACGAATTTCTCGAAACTGGCGACCAGCCCGCCCTCAAGCCAGCCACAGGCGTGAAGCATGAAATTGACCCCGCCCAGAAGCCCCGCATTGAGCGAATTGGCGGTTTCATAGGCGGCCTGCGCATCGGGCAGCTTGGAGCCGGTGAACGACCCCGCCGAGCGGTAGGGCAACCCCAACCGCCGCGCCAATTGCCCGGTGCCGAGCGTGATCTGCGTGGCCTCGGGCGTGCCGAAGGTGGGCGCGCCCGAATTCATGTCGATCGAGGTCACGAAGGCCCCGAAAATCACCGGCGCGCCGGGGCGGATCAATTGGCTATAGGCGATCCCCGCCATCACCTCGGCCAGGATCTGCGTCAGCGTGCCCGCGACCGAGACCGGCGCCATCGCGCCGCCCACGATGAAGGGCGAGATGATGCAGGCCTGCCCGGCGGCTGCGTAGTTTTCCAGCGCGCCCAACATGATGGGGTCGAAGGTGAGCGGCGAGTTGATGTTGATCAGCGAGGTCATCACCGCGTTCTGATCGACGAAATCCGCCCCGAAGAGGATCTTGGACATCTCGATCGAATCGAGCGCGCGGCTCTCCTCCGTCACCGAGCCCATATAGGGTTTGTCGCTGAGCGACATATGCGCGTAGAGCATGTCGAGATGGCGCTTGTTGACCGGCAGGTCGGTCGGTTCGCAGACCGTGCCGCCGGAATGGTGCAGCCATTTCGACATGTAGCCGAGCTTCACGAATTTCTGGAAATCCTCCATCGTCGCGTAGCGGCGGCCGCCATTGACGTCATGCACGAAGGGCGGCCCGTAGACCGGGGCCAGCACCAGGTTGCGGCCCCCGATGACGACCGAGCGCTCCGGGTTGCGGGCATGTTGGGTGAATTGCGCGGGCGCCGTCGAGCACAGCTTGCGCGCCAGGCCCTTGGGCAGGCGCACGCGTTCGCCATCGACATGCGCCCCGGCCTCGCGCCAGCGTTCCAGCGCGCGGGGGTATTCGACGAAGTTGACGCCGATCTCCTCCAGCACGATCTCGGCATTGGCCTCGATGATCTCCAGCGCCTCGTCGTTCAGCACGTCCAGGTCGGGGATGTTGCGCTCGATATATTTGGCGGTTTCGATCTGGACCGCGGTGCGTTCGGCGCGGCGGGCCGCCCCGCCGCCCCCGCGACCGCGACGTCCTGCGCGTGGCACTTCATTCATGGCCTGCTCCTCCGGGCAAATCGGCTGTTGCGCCTCTCATACAGCCCCACCGGGCGGCCCTGCGGGCGATATGCGGCGATTGTGGGGGGAAAGCGACATCGGCGGGTCGGGCGTGGTCGCGGTTGACGCTTCCGTAAATTGCGCAATCTGGCCAGCAATGATAAGATTATTGCGAAGCTGGTTTATTACGAGGAGACACTCATAATGTCCAAGTTTTCCCTCCTGATGTCGGCGACGGCCTTGGTGGCAGTGACCAGCCCCGCCCTCGCCGGCGGCACCGCCGCCGCCCCTGCCCCTGCCGATCCCGTGGTCATCGCGGCCCCCGCGCCGATGATGGACTGGACCGGCGCCTATGGCGCGGTTCTGCTTGGCTATGGCCAGGGCACCTATGGCAATGACAACAACTTCCCCGGCGATGGCGAGGCCGACTGGGACGGCGCGCTCTACGGTCTTGCCCTGGGCTACAACTTCCAGAATGGAAACATGGTCTATGGCGGCGAACTGACCTGGTCGGGCGCCGATGTGTCGGGGTCCGAGGAATGCGTCAATCCGGCCTTCCAGTGCTACGGCTCGATCGACAGCATCGCCACCTTGCGCGGGCGGGTCGGTTATCTGGTGCAGCCGCAGACGATGGTCTACGGCACGCTCGGGTTCGCGCAGGCCGATATCACCTTCGGCACGACCAATGGCGCGGGGGCCGGCGGTGAACAGAGCCGCGATGTCGGCGGCTATGTCGTCGGCCTTGGCGTCGAACATGCCTTTACCGACCGGATCAATCTGCGCGCGGCGATCCTGCATTACCAGTTCGACGAGGACGACTACCAGACCGATGTGCTCTATAACGACATCGACGGCGACCTGACCGAGATCGAACTGGGCGTCGTGTTCCGGTTCTGACCGCTTTCCGGCGCGCCCGCCGTCAGGTCGCGCCGGTATACTCCCACCCGACCGAGCGCACATCGGGTTCGGTCATCAGGGGCGACAGCGCCTTGTTGATCGTCTCTTCGTCCATGTCCTCCATCATCACGGTGATCTCGAACAGGGTCTCGTCGCCATCGAGGCCCTTCGACCGCTCGATCCCGGCCACCTGCATCCCCGGTTGCGACAGGCATTGCAGGGCCAGCGCGCGCAGGCGCGGGGCCTTGGCGGTCTCGACGCCCACCATGACCTGGTATTCCAGCGCCGGAGGGGCCCCCGCCCCGGTGCGTTTCTTGATCCATTTGACCAGCGGGCGCAGGCCCAGATTGACGAAGACGACAAAGCCGGTCAGCAGCGCGGCAAAGATCGGCGCGCCGCCCCCCGCCGTGGTGCCGACCGCCGCCGAACACCACAGCGTCGCCGCCGTGTTCAGCCCATGCACGGTAAAGCCATGGCGAAAGATGATCCCCGCGCCCAAAAACCCGATGCCCGAGACCACCTGCGCCGCGACCCGCGTCGGGCTGACCTCGTCGGGATAGAGCCCGGAAAAGACGACGAACCCCGCCGCGCCAAGCGCCACCAGCGCGTTGGTGCGCAATCCGGCGGTGCGGCGGCGGATCTGACGCTCGGATCCGATAAGCGCGCCGCAAATCATCGCCAGCAGCAGATTCAGCGCGGCGGCATCCAGGGTGATGGGCAAGATCGGTCTCTCCTGACTGTTGGACCCCAGATCATAACACCATGCCAATTCTGATTGCCACAGAATAATGACATGTTATCTTCGTCCCATCGCCCCCGCGCGCCTTGTCTCTTGCGCAATCCCCGCCTCTGGCCTATGGCGCAGGGCATGAGCCAGACATCCCATGACCGCCTGTTGATCATAGATTTCGGCAGCCAGGTGACGCAGCTGATCGCGCGCCGCCTGCGCGAACTGAACGTCTATTGCGAAATCCACCCGTTCCAGAACGTGACCGACGATTTCTTGCGCGATTTCGCCCCGAAAGCGGTGATCTTCTCGGGCGGGCCGGATTCGGTGATGCGCGAGGGCAGCCCGCGCCCGCCGCGCGCCGTCTATGACCTGGGCGTGCCGATCCTGGGCATCTGCTATGGCCAGCAGGTGATGATGCAGGATCTGGGCGGCCGCGTGGAGGCCGGCGAACATGCCACGGCCGAGTTTGGCCGCGCCTGGGTGAAACCGTCCGACAAGCGCGACGACATCCTGGCGGGCTGGTTCCTGGATGGGTCGGGCCGCGAACAGGTCTGGATGAGCCACGGCGACCATGTCTCTGATCTTGCACCGAAATTCGAGGTTCTGGGCACCTCGCCCGGCGCCCCTTTCGCGATCACCGCCGACCGCGCGCGCCATTTCTACGCGGTGCAGTTCCACCCCGAGGTGCATCACACCCCGAACGGCAAGACGCTCTACCAGAATTTCGTGCAACTGGCGGGTTTCAAGGGCGACTGGACGATGGACGCCTACCGCGAGGAGGCCATCGCCCGCATCAAGGACCAGGTCGGCGACAAGAAGGTCATCTGCGCCCTCTCGGGCGGTGTCGACAGCTCCGTCGCCGCGGCGCTTCTGCATGAGGCGATCGGCGATCAGCTGACCTGCGTTTTCGTCGATCACGGGCTCCTCCGCCTGAACGAGGCGCAGGAGGTCGTGACCATGTTCCGCGACCACATGAACCTGGCAGTCATCCACGCCGAGGAGCAGGAGCTGTTCCTGGGCGAGCTGGACGGGCAGAGCGACCCCGAAACCAAGCGCAAGATCATCGGGCGGCTCTTCATCGACGTGTTCCAGAAATACGCAAGCCAGATCGAGGGGGCCGAGTTCCTGGCGCAGGGCACGCTCTACCCCGACGTGATCGAATCGGTCAGCTTCTCGGGCGGGCCCTCGGTGACGATCAAATCGCACCACAATGTCGGTGGCCTGCCCGAAAAGATGGGCCTGAAGCTGGTCGAACCCCTGCGCGAGCTTTTCAAGGACGAGGTCCGCGCGCTCGGTCGCGAGCTTGGCCTGCCCGACAGCTTCATCGGCCGCCACCCCTTCCCCGGCCCCGGCCTCGCCATCCGCTGCCCCGGCGAGATCACGCGCGAGAAGCTGGAGATCCTGCGCAAGGCCGATGCCGTCTATATCGACCAGATCCGCAAGCACGGGCTTTACGATGAAATCTGGCAGGCCTTCTGCGCCATCCTGCCGGTGCGCACCGTGGGCGTGATGGGCGACGGGCGCACCTATGATTTCGCCTGCGCCCTGCGCGCGGTCACCTCGGTCGATGGCATGACCGCCGATTACTACCCGTTTTCCCACGATTTCCTGGGCGAGACCGCGACCCGGATCATCAACGAGGTCAAGGGCATCAACCGGGTGACCTATGACATCACCTCGAAACCGCCGGGCACGATCGAGTGGGAGTGACTGCCCGCCCGACCCGGCAACAGCACAAGCGGCGTTAAGGTTAACGCGCCACCGCCCCTTTCATTTTGCTCCAAAGACCTCGGGGGAGGCGCCGCAAGGCGCCTGGGGCAGCGCCCCTTGCCAATGTTGCGGCACGGTGCCACTGCTGATGCCTGATCCTCCGCCCGCGTCCCATTGCCCCGAGACCCCGCCCATGTCCGCCCCAGATCAGAGCCAACCCGGCCGCGCCGCCCTGTGGATGATCGGGTCGATCGTCTCGTTCTCGGCCATGGCGGTGGCGGGGCGCGAGCTGTCGACCGATCTCGATACGTTCGAGCTGATGACCTACCGGTCGCTGATCGGTGTCGTGATCGTGGCGGGCGTGGCGTTGGCGACGGGCCGCGCGGGCCAGATCACAACCGACCGGTTCGGTCGCCACCTGATCCGCAACATCGCTCATTTTACCGGGCAGAACCTGTGGTTCTACGCCATCTCGATGATCCCGCTGGCGCAGGTCTTCGCGTTGGAGTTCACCTCGCCTCTCTGGGTCATCCTGCTGGCCCCGATCTTCCTGGATGAACGCCTGAGCCTGCGCAAGCTGGCCGTCGTGGCAGTGGGCTTCAGCGGCATCCTGCTGGTCGCGCAGCCGGGCGGCGCGCCGATCTCGATCGGCACCTTCGCCGCCGCCGGGGCCGCCATGGCCTTTGCCATGACCGGCATCCTGACCAAGCAACTGACCCGCAGCGCCAGTGTCATCTGCATCCTCTTCTACCTCACCACGATGCAGCTGGTCTTCGGGCTGATCTGCGCCGGCATCGACGGCGATATCGCGTGGCCCTCGCTTGCCAACCTGCCCTGGATCGTGGTCGTGGGCATCGGCGGGCTGACGGCGCATTTCTGCATCACCACGGCGCTGACGCTGGCGCCCGCAACCATCGTCATGCCGATCGACTTCGCCCGCCTGCCGGTCATCGCCATTGTCGGAATGATGCTCTATGCCGAGCCGATCAGCCTGGCGGTCCTGATCGGGGCGGTCCTGATCTTCGGGGCCAATTACGTGAACATCCAGCACGAGACCCGGCCCCGTCCCGCCGCTTAACCTCGCGCGCAGAAGTTGTAGCAATTCGGTCACATTTCCGGCTGCAAACGGGCCGAAAAACCGCCCCCGCACGGCCTGACGCTAGGGAAGAATTGACCTTTCCACCGCAGTTTTGCGTAAGTGAAATCAGGGATATCGGGCAACATCCAGCCCTTTGGAGGGACTAGTAATGAAAAGACTGACGATGGCCGGTGCGGCCCTTCTGGCAAGCACGGCAATGACACAGGCAGGCGGGATCGAGCGGACCGGGTTCACCACCGGAATCCTGTTCGAGGAAGGCACCTATGTCGAATTGAGCTATGGCAGCGTCTCGCCGGATGTGTCCGGCAACGTCACCGGCGTTCCGGCAATTGCCTCGGGCGACATCAGCCCGACCTTCAACACGCTGACGCTCGGCTACCGCCAGGACATCACCGACCAGCTTTCGTTCGCGCTGGTGCTGGACAACCCCGTCGGGGCCGATGTCGCCTATCCGGCGGGCACGCCCTACCCGTTCGCGGGCTCCTACGCCGAGCTCAGCTCGAACCAGATCACCGCCTTGCTGCGCTATGAGATGGCCAACAACATCTCGGTCTATGGCGGCATCCGCGCCGTGCATGTCGAAGGCGACGTCTTCGTCACCACGCCGGCCTTCTCCTACGTGCTGAACGCGGAAAACGACTATGACATGGGCTATATGTTCGGCGCCGCCTATGAGCGTCCGGATATCGCCCTGCGCGTCGCGCTGACCTATTTCAGCGAGGTTGATCTGGGTCTGGCCGGTGTCGAGGGTGTCGCTGGCCCCGGTGTTCCCCCCGCACTGGTCCCGACCGGTCCGACCTCGTTCGAGGTGACGCTGCCGGAATCGATCCTGCTGGAGGCACAGTCGGGCATCGCCGAGAACACGCTGCTCTTCGGCTCGATCCGCTGGACAGCCTGGGACGGCTTCGCGATCACGCCGAATGCCTACCCGACCCCGTCGGGCAATCTGGTCGATTACGACGATGACGTCTGGACCTTCGCCCTCGGCGTCGGCTACCGCATCAACGAGAACTGGTCGGTCTCCGGCTCGCTCGGCTACGAGGCCGAACAGGATGGCTTCTCGGGCAACCTCGGCCCGACCGATGGCTACACCTCGGTCAGCCTGGGCGCGGAATACACCCAGGGCAACATGTCCATCGCCGGCGGTGTGCGCTACATCATGATCGGCGACGCGAACACGCAACTGGGCGCCGGCGCGACCTCGGACTTCTCCGACAACGATGCCGTGGCCCTCGGCCTGCGGGTCGGCTTCAACTTCTGACGCCCCCCCACCGAAATCCGGATCGGGCCCCGTGCGAGACATGCGCGGGGCCTTTTTCATTTCGGGCATGGACGCCCCCCGCGCCCCGCGCTACGAAAGGCCCCGTTAAACCGAGGGATACCGCCTGATATGGGCCTGATCTACGAGACCGCCCGCGACTGGACCGCCGCGCCCGACAAGCGGGTGCTGTTCTTCGGCATGTCGGGCCTGGGCAAGACCCATCTGGCGAATCTCCTGCGCGCGCATGGCGACTGGTTCCACTACTCGGTCGATTACCGCATCGGCACCGCCTATATGGGCGAGCACATCACCGACAACCTCAAGCGGCAGGCGATGACGGTGCCGTTCCTGGCGACGCTGCTGCGCTCGGATTCGATCTATATCGGCTCCAACATCACCTTCAACAATCTCGCGCCGCTGTCGAGCTACCTGGGCAAGCCGGGCGATCCGGCCAAGGGCGGGCTGCCCTTCAGCGAATACATGCGCCGCCAGGACCTGCACCGTCGGGCCGAGATCAACGCGCTGCTGGACACGCCGCAATTCATCGCCCGCGCGCATGACCTCTATGGCTATCAGCATTTCGTCTGCGATACCGGCGGCTCGATCTGCGAAGTGGTCGACCCCGAGAACCCCGCCGACGAGGTGCTGCGCACGCTTGGCGCGAACACCCTGATGGTCTGGATCGAGGGCAGCGGGGATCACACCGAGGAGCTGATCCGCCGCTTCGACAAATCGCCCAAGCCGATGTATTACCAGCCCCGGTTCATGCGCCGCATCTGGGATGAATTCAAGAACGAAACCAATACATTGGGCGGCGACGTTGATCCTGATGCCTTTGTCCGCTACGCCTATGGCCGGGCGCTCCGCCACCGTGCGCCGCTCTACGCGGCGATGGCGCGGAACTGGGGCGTGACGGTGCAGGCGGATGATGTCGCGAAAGTCCGCGATTGCGGCGACGTCATCGCCCTTGTCGCCAATGCCCTTGCCACCCGCCCCAACTGACCCCCGGATCCTGACATGCCCATCAAACTGCCCTCCAACCTGCCCGCCTATTCGGTCCTCGGCCGCGAGGGGGTGCAGGTCATGGATGAGGATGCGGCCGCACGGCAGGATATCCGGCCCCTGCGGATCGGGCTGCTCAACCTCATGCCCAAGAAGATCCAGACCGAGAACCAGTTCGCGCGGCTGATCGGGGCCACGCCCTTGCAGATCGAGCTGAGCCTCATCCGCATGAGCGAACACCGCACCCGCAACACCGCCGCCGAGCATATGGAGGCATTCTACCGCCCCTTCGAGGAGGTCGCGGCCTCGGGCGAGAAGCTGGACGGCCTCATCATCACCGGCGCGCCGATCGAGCATATGGCGTTCAATGACGTGACCTATTGGGACGAACTCACTCGCGTCTTCGACTGGACCCAGACCCATGTGCATTCCACCTTCGGCGTCTGCTGGGGTGGCATGGCGATGATCAACCATTTCCACGGCGTCAGGAAACACCTGCTGGAGGCGAAGGCGTTCGGCTGCTACCGGCACATGAACCTCGCCCCGGAAAGCCCTTATCTCAGGGGATTTTCCGACGATTGCACCATCCCCGTCAGCCGTTGGACCGAGATGCGCAAGGCCGAGATCAAGGCCGCCGAGGGTCTCAAGATCCTGCTCGATTCAGACGAGGTCGGCCCCGCACTGGTCGAGGATCCCGGCCATCGCGCGCTCTATGTCTTCAACCATTTCGAATATGACAGCTTCACCCTGAAACAGGAATATGACCGCGATGTCGCCGAGGGTACGCCGGTGACGGTGCCGGTCAATTACTACCCCGGCGACGACCCCGCGAAACAGCCGCAGAACCGCTGGCGCAGCCACGCGCACCTGCTCTATGGCAACTGGATCTCCGAGATCTACGAGACCACGCCCTATGACATTGCCCGCATCGGGCAGGACCGCACGGACCTGCGCGGCTGATGCGGATCCTGGCTGTTCTTGTCCTTCTTCTGGCGGGGTTTGCCGCGCTGACCCTGTGGCGCGCGGCCCGGAACGAGGCGGCGGCGGAACGCGCCTATCCCCCTTCGGGGCAGTTCATCGAGGTGGATGGCCAACGGGTCCATGCGCTGGTGCAGGGCGAGGGGCCGGATCTTGTGCTGATCCACGGCTCCTCGGGCAATCTGCGCGATTTCACCTATGACATGGTCGGCCCGCTGTCCGAACGCTACCGCGTCATCGCCTTCGACAGGCCGGGCCTGGGCTATTCCGACCCGATTTCGCCGGAGGGAGCCAGCCTGTCGGAACAGGCGGCGGTGCTGGTGGCGGCCGCGCGCCAATTGGGGGCCGAGCGGCCCATCGTCCTGGGGCAGAGCCTGGGCGGGGCTGTGGCGCTGGCCTGGGCGGTGGAAAATCCCGACAGCCTCTCGGCGCTGGTCACGGTCTCGGGCGTCGCCTATCCGTGGGATACCGGCCTTGGGCTCTACTACACGGTGCTCGCCAGTTGGCCGGGGCGGACGTTTGTGATCCCGCTCATCACCGCCTGGATCACCGAGGCGCAGATCGAGGGCGCGATAGCCGATGTCTACGCGCCCCTGCCGATGCCCGAGGGCTATGCCGACCACCTCGGCCCCCGCATGATCGTGCGCCGCGGGCCGCTGCGGGCCAATGCGCTGCAACGGCGCGGCTTGCTGGACTGGGTCACGGTGCAGGCCCCGCGATACGGCGACATCTCGGTGCCGGTCGAGATCGTGCATGGCCGCGAGGATACGACCGTGGCCTACCGGATCCACGCCATCCCGCTGAGCGAGGCGGTACCGGGGGCCAATCTGACCACGCTGGAGACCCCCTCGCACATGCCGCATCACACCCATTTCGACACCGTGATCGACGCCATCGACCGCGCCGCCGCCCGCGCCGGATTGCGCTGACCGCCGCCCCGGCCCATATTGAGGCCAAGAGCAGCAATAATCCGACGAGGAACGCCATGGCCCTGCCCTTCGACGGCGCGATTTCCGATTTCTTCAAGAACGACGCGCCGGATCCTGTGCGTGAGGCCATCGAGACCGCGAAAAAGGACAGCGTTCTTGACCCGTCCTACCCCTATGACGACCGGATGGACAAGAAAGCCTATGAGGACGATCTGGAGGCGCTTCAGATCGAGCTGGTGAAATGCCTGGCCTGGGTCCGCGAAAGCGGCGCGCGGGTCGCGGTTGTCTTCGAGGGCCGCGATGCCGCCGGCAAGGGCGGCTGCATCAAGCGGGTGCGCGAGCACCTCAACCCCCGCGCGGCGGGCGTGGTGGCCCTGTCGAAACCCACTGACCGCGAGACGCGGGAATGGTATTTCCAGCGTTACGTCCAGCACCTGCCCGCGGGCAGTGAGATGCGGCTCTTCGACCGGTCGTGGTACAATCGCGGCGTGGTCGAGCATGTCTTCGGCTTCTGCACCGAAGCGCAGCGCGAAAGCTTTTTCCGTCAACTGCCCGAATTCGAGGATATGCTGGTCGATGACGGCATCCACCTGGTCAAGATCTGGCTCAATGTCGGACGGGCCGAGCAATTGCGCCGCTTCCTGGACCGCGAGGGCGATCTTCTGAAACAGTGGAAGCTCAGCTGGATCGACGTCGAGGGGTTGAAGAAATGGGACGCCTACAGCGCCGCAATCCGTGAGACGCTGACCCGCAGCCATACCGGCGTCGCGCCCTGGGTCGTGATCCGGTCCGACGACAAGCGCCGGGCGCGGCTGGCGGTGATCCGGCAGATCCTGTCGGGGCTGGACTATACGGGCAAGGATCACGACCTGGTCGCCCGCCCCGATCCCGCGATTTCCGGCGGCCCCGAGATCTGGGCCGATGGGTAAGCGCGGCTATCATCACGGCAACCTGCGCCAGGCGCTGGTCGATGCCGCCCTCGTTCTGATCGAACAGAAGGGCCCGACCGGCTTTACCCTCTCCGAGGCCGCCAAGACGGCGGGCGTGACGCCTGCCGCCGTCTATCGCCATTTCGAGGGCCGCGAAGACCTGATCGCGGAAGGCGCGCGACAGGGGCACGAGATCTTCGCCGACCTGATGGAATACGCGCTTGAGACCGGCGGACCCACGGCGCTGGCGGCCTTCGAGGCCACGGGCCGCGCCTACCTGGCCTTTGCCCGCAAATACCCCGGCCATTACATGGCGATGTTCGAAAGCGGCATCTCGCCCAATGCCAACCCGGAACTGGCCGCCGCGTCAGAGCGTTCACGCGCCATCCTGGAACGCGCGGCGGATGCGCTGTCGGAGCATATCCCGCCGGAAAAACGCCCGCCCGCGCGGATGTTCTCGGCCCATATCTGGGCGATGAGCCACGGCGTGGTGGAGCTATTCGCGCGCGGCAAGCCGGGTGGCAATGCGCCCTTCCCGCCCGAGGACCTGCTGGAGGCGGGGATCGGGATTTATCTGCGCGGCTTGGGGCTGATCGCGCCGGACCGGTGAGGGCGGCACCCGGTTCTGCTGTCCGGTTTCAGGTATTTGGACGAAGAAGATGAGGCGGGGGGGCGTTAACCTTAACCGCGGGTGACTGCGCACAGGATGCGAAAAGGGCCGCCCTGATGGGACGGCCCTCCTGCAAATTCCTGTCGCCGAACTTCAGCGCTTGGAGAACTGGAAGCTCTTGCGGGCCTTGGCGCGGCCGAACTTCTTGCGTTCCACGACGCGGCTGTCGCGGGTCAGGAAGCCTGCCGCTTTCAGCGCGCCGCGCAGGGACGGCTCGTAGCGCTGCAGCGCGACCGAGATGCCATGCTTGACGGCCCCGGCCTGGCCGGACAGACCGCCGCCCTTGACGGTGGCCATCACGTCGAACTCATCCTCGCGGCCTGCCACGGTGAAAGGCTGGCGCAGGATCATCTGCAGCACGGGGCGCGCGAAATAGGCGTTCATTTCCTTGCCATTGACGGTGACCTTGCCGGAACCCGGCTTGATCCAGACGCGGGCGACCGCATCCTTCCGCTTGCCGGTGGCATAAGACCGGCCCAGGGCGTCGCGCACGGGTTCGCGCGGCTCGGCCATGTCGAGGGTCGCGGGTGCGGCATCGTCGCCGCCGGCCACGGCCTTCAGCTCATCGAGAGAGGTAACGGTTTCGGCCATATCATGCGCTCCGGGTGTTTTTCGGGTTCATGGATGCGACATCCAGAACGGTGGGCGATTGCGCCTCATGCGGATGCTCGGCGCCTGCATAGATGCGCAGGTTGGTCATCTGCTGACGGCTGAGCGGCCCGCCGGGCAGCATGCGCTTGACGGCCTGCATCAGCACGCGTTCGGGATGCGCGCCTTCCAGGATCTGGCCGGTGGTGCGGGACTTGATGCCGCCCGGATAGCCGGTGTGCCAGTAATTGGGCTTGTTGCGCTTGTTGCCGGTCACCTGCACCTTGTCGGCGTTGATGACGATGACATTGTCGCCCATGTCCATATGCGGGGTGAAGGACGGCTTGTGCTTGCCGCGCAGCCGCATGGCGATGACCGAGGCCAGACGGCCCAGAACGACGCCCTCGGCGTCAATCACGATCCAGTCCTTGTCGATATCCGCCGGCGTGGCAGAAAAGGTTTTCATTGTCGTTTCCTCGGGTTTCCGGGGCGGAGCGCGCCGGATGTCAGAAAAAGCAAACAGAGGGCGGGGCCCCCTGTCGTCTGGGCGTCTTTTACTGGATTTCGGCGGCGGGTCAAGTGGGGTTGTTTTGCAAAATTCGTTGGTTTTCAATGCGTTGCGATTGCGGTATTATTTTACCCCATAAGTAATGGCCCCTTATTGCCGCAGCAGGGTCGATTGCACCGCATCCGCCTCGGCCCAGGCCAGCATCGCGTCGCGCAACCCCGCCTGGATCCGCGCCCGCCATGCGGCGTCGCGCAGGTTGTCCAGGTCATCCGAATCCGAGAGGAAGCCAAGCTCCAGCAGCACCGACGGAATGTCGGCGGCCTTCAGGACAGAGAACCCGGCCTCCAGCCGCGGATGGCTGTGTAGGGGCGCCCCGGCTGTGCCGAGACCCGCCACGATCTGGTCGGCAAGCGCGGCCGATCTCGGCGCGGTCTCCGTCCGGGCCAGGTCGATGAGGACGCCCGCGACCTCGTCGTCATTGCCCGCCAGGTCGACGCCCGCCAGCAGGTCGGCGCGGTCATGCGCCTCGGCCAGCGCGGCGGAGGCCTCGTCGCTGGCGGTGTCGGAGAGGGTATAGACGGTGGCCCCGCTGGCGCGCCCTTCGGCCAGCGCGTCGGCATGCAGCGACAGGAAGATGTCGGCCCCGGCGCGGCGCGCGATGGTGACGCGCTCGGGCAGCGACACGAACCAGTCGCCTTCGCGCGTCAGCACCACGTCGAACCGGCCCGATCGCAGCAGCACCTCGCGCAGTTCCAGCGCGAAGATCAGCATCAGTTCGGCCTCGTCCCCGCCATCGCGCTGCGCGCCGGGGTCGACACCGCCATGGCCGGGGTCGAGCGCGACCATGATCAGATCGCCCGCCGTCGACGGCGCGGGGGCAGACAGAACCGCCTCGGGCAGGTTGAGCCCCGCGGGCGGTCCGGCGGCGGCGACAAAGCCCGCGCGGTCGGTCGGATCGAGTTGCAGCCGGACGATGGCAGTGCCGTCCTGCGCGTTGGTGACCATGCCCGCGCGGGTGACGGCCATGGGCGCGGCCAGGGTCAGGACCATCCGCGACCACCCTGCCCCGGCGCCGCCCGTGGCCACGCCGGTGACGGCCTCGGACGCATCGAGCCCATCGGCCAGATCGCCCCAGGCGACCTCGCGGAAATCCAGCACCACGCGGTCCGGCCCCTCCAGCGTGAAGACGCGGTAGGGGACAGCTTGCGTCAGCGCCAGCACCAGTTCCGCGCCATCGCCCTGGTCGATCAGGTGGCTTTGTGCGGCCTCGACCCGCGCCACGGCACGAAAATCCTGCGCCAGGGCGGGCAGGCCGAGAAGAAGTGTCAGGAATAGCGTCGCAACTGCCCGCATCATCGGTCTTCCGCCGAGAATTTCATTGCCGCTGTCATAGCAGAGCGTCCCGCCAATCCCAAGGCTTTGCAGCCCCGCATCGTCGGCAATTTTCACGGGCATGCCCGCCCCCCGCCCGATGCGCGCCCGATTTGGCCCGCAGGCTGCACCCGGAGATTTCCATCACCCCGAGTTGCCCTATGCTGCGTTTCCTGTTTCGCGATATTCCCTACCGGATCCATATCCGCCGCCGGTTGATCCTGACCTCGCTGGCGCTTGTCGGACTTGGCGCCGCGGGCGCGCAACTGGTCGATCCCGCAAGAAACCCCTTCGCCGATCCGCAGGCCCTGCTGGCGCTGCTCTGGGTCTGGGGGGCGGTTCTGGTGCTGAATGCGGTGATCTTTCCGGCTGGCTGGATCGACGCGCTTCTCGGCTCACTGGCGCTGGCGATCCTGATCGTGCCGAGCCCGCTTTTCCTCGACGACCTCGCGGAGGCAAGCAAGGTCACGCAGCCGATGTCACCCCTTGCGGCCCTCCTCAGTGCAATGGCCATCTGGTACGCGCTGTTCTGTGTTCTCGTGCTTGTGTTCTGCAAACTGGGGTCGAAGGTCAAGATGGGCCAGCGCAGACAGCAAGACAGCTTCCGGTCGACGCTCCCGCCCGAGGCGCTGCGTCGGGCCCTCTCCGTCTCTCCCAACCTCGACAACGGCGTGCGCCGCTGCGGCCCGGTCGACTGGACGGGGTGGTTTCCGGTCTCCTTCACGGCGGTCGAACCCGATCCCGACGGGTTCCGGCTCAGCGAAAACACCCATCGTTACAAGGCCAGGATCGTGCGGGACGAGGCCGTTTACAAGCTCGTCGAATACCAGATGGAGATCGAGGGGCGCACCAGCACGGGCCGGGTCGAGGAATGGTTCGAGCCTGACGGGACCGGCACAAGCTACCGGATGCAGGAGATCCATGATCATTTCGACCTGCCGACCGCCCTGTCCTACTGGCTGTGCGATTTCGGCGCAGATCACACCCGCGCCCTGCTGGATGCCGCCCGGGGCCGCGCCTCGCCCGCGATCTTCACCAAGCCGCAGCGCACCGCGACGACCTCGCTGGCGCGGCTCTTCAGCTGGCGGCGCGCGCCGACATGAAGTCTTGCAGCCGCGCCAGCCCCTCCTCGATCTCGGCACTGGCGCGGGCATAGGAAAAGCGCAGCCAATGCGCGCCCCGGACGGGATCGAAATCCAGCCCCGGCGTGACCGCGACGCCGGCCTTGTCCAGGATCTCGGCAGCGAAGGCGAGGCTGTCATCTGTGTGCGCGGAGGCATCGGCATAGACGTAGAACGCCCCGTCGGCGGGCGCGACGTGATCGAAACCCGCCTTGGCAAGCCCCGCCAGCATCAGCGCCCGGTTGGCCGCGTAGATCTCGCGGTGGCGGTCCAGCTCGGTGCGGCCCTCGGGGCTGAGCGCGCCAAGCGCCGCGACCTGCGCGGCATGGGGCGGGCAGATGAAGAGGTTCTGCGCCAGCCGCTCCACCGTGCGGATGTGGTCCTCGGGCACGACCAGCCAGCCGAGCCGCCAGCCGGTCATCGAGAAATACTTGGAGAAGGAGTTGACCACATAGAGGTCATCGGAACATTCCAGCGCCGACACGGCCCGGTCGCGATATTGCAGCCCGTGGTAAATCTCGTCCGATATCAACGAGATACCGCGCGACGTTGACGCATCTACCAACGCGCCCATCGCCGCCTTGTCCAGCATGGTGCCGGAAGGATTGGCCGGTGAGGCCACGATCAGCCCGGCCATGTCGTCGGTCAAATCGTCGGGCGTGGGTTGGAACCGGGAGGTTTCATAGGTCTGGAACCCCACCGGCGCGAGCGACATGGCGCGCAGGATCTGGCGGTAGCTGGGATAGCAGGGCTCGCCCAACCCCACCTTGTCGCCTGCATCGAAGAGCGCCGAGAAGGCCAGGATGAACGCGCCGGAGGCCCCTGCCGTCACCACCACGCGGGCCGGGTCGAGCTCGATCCCGTACCATTCGGCATAGAGCGCCGCGATGCCTGCACGCAGGTCGGGGCGGCCAAGCGCCACCGTGTAGCCAAGCGGTCCTGCCTCCATCTCGGCGGCCAACCGGTCGCGGGCGGCCCCGGGCGCGCCGGTGCCGGGCTGGCCGACCTCCATGTGGATGATGTGGCGGCCTGCCTCTTCGGCGGCACGGGCGGCCTCCATCACGTCCATCACGATGAAGGGATCGACCTGCGATCTGGTTGAAACGCGCATCGTTTTCTCCTTGGTTCCGGGCGAGTTGAACCAGCCCAACCGCTCGGCGTCAATGCGCCTGATCCGCGCTTTGCCCAATGCCGAGGACGCCCTGGTTCTGGTCCGGCAGGGCGACGAGCCGCCCAAATAAAAACGCCCCCGACCATCTGGCCGGGGGCGCCTTTTTTCGTGTCTTGTGGCGATGTCAGCCGAGCGACCACCAGCCGCGCTTCTTCGGGCGGTCGGGATCGTCCGCCGGGGTCTCTTCGGCCATGGCGGGCTCGGGCGTGCGCTCGGGCTCCGGTTCGGGCTGCTCCGGGGTCTCCTCGGCGCCTTGCGCCTCCTCGACCGGGGCGGCCTCCTCGGGCACAGGCTGCGGAGCCTCTTCGACCGCGGTCTCGGCGGGGGCCTCCTCGGGCTGCGCCTCCTCGGCGGGGGCTTCCTCGACCGGTTTCTTCTTGGCCCGGCTGGCGCGCTTGCGCTTGGGCTTCGGGGCCTCTTCCTCGGCAGGCGTTTCCGCCACCGGTGCATCGGCGGGCGCCTCTGCCTCGGCCGCAGGGGCCTCTATCACTTCGGCGTCGGGCTTCGCCGCGTCATCGGATGTCGCCGCCTCCGCGGTGCCGTTATCCCCATAGCCATTCTCGGTATTGCCGTTCTCGCCATTGCCGGTGTCGGATTTCCGGCGCCCGCGTCCGCCCCGTCTGCGGCGGCGCTTTTTCTTGGGGGCCTCGTCGCCGGCATTGGCGGCAATCTCGGCAGGCGAGTCCACGACCGGAGCGCTGTCCTCGTCGGAGGCCTCGTCTGCGACCTCCTCCATCAGCGCGCTGTCCATCGAGATCACGGGGGCCTCGGCCTGCACACGCCGGGTGGCGGTCTTGAACTTCTCGATCTTGTAATCGGGCGAGACCAGCATCGGATCACCCTCGACCCGGATCGACAGGCCATAGCGCGCCTCGATCGCGGCGAGGTATTCGCGCTTGGTGTTCATGATGAAGTTCAGGATACCGATCGGCACCGTCAACAGAACCTCGCGCGAGCGGCGGCGCGTGCCTTCCTCTTCCAGCTGGCGCAGGATCGACAGCGCCAGGCTGTCATCCGAGCGCACGATGCCGGTGCCGTGGCAGGCGTGGCAGGGCTGCGTCGTTGCCTCCAGCATGCCGGGGCGCAGGCGCTGGCGGCTCATCTCCAGCAGGCCGAAGCCCGAGATGCGACCGACCTGGATCCGGGCGCGGTCCGATTTCAGCTTGTCCTTCAGGCGTTTCTCGACGGCGGCATTGTTGCGCCGCTCGTCCATGTCGATGTAGTCGATCACGATCAGACCGGCGAGGTCGCGCAGGCGCAACTGGCGGGCGATCTCATCCGACGCCTCCAGATTGGTCTTCGTCGCGGTATCCTCGATCGAGCCTTCCTTGGTGGAACGACCGGAGTTCACGTCGATGGCGATCAGCGCCTCAGTGACGCCGATGACGATGTAACCGCCCGATTTCAGCTGCACCGTGGGGTTGAACATGTCGGCCAGGTAGCCCTCAACCTGGTGGCGCGCGAAGAGCGGCATCTGGTCGGTATACTGCTTCACGTTCTTGGCGTGGGACGGCATGATCATCTTCATGAAGTTCTTGGCATGGCGGTAGCCCGCCTCGCCTTCGACCAGAACCTCGTCGATGTCGCGGTTGTAGAGGTCGCGGATCGAGCGGTGGATCAGGTCGCCTTCCTGGTAGATCGCCGCGGGCGCGATGGATTTCAGCGTCAGGTCGCGGACCTGTTCCCATTGCCGTTGCAGGTATTCATAGTCGCGCTTGATCTCGGTCTTGGTGCGTTTCGCCCCCGCCGTGCGGATGATGAGGCCCGCGCCCTGCGGCACCTCCAGCGAATTGGCGATATCCTTCAGCTTCTTGCGATCCGCCGCAGTGGTGATCTTGCGGGAGATGCCGCCGCCGCGCGCGGTGTTGGGCATCAGGACGCAGTAACGCCCGGCCAGGCTGAGATAGGTGGTCAGCGCCGCGCCCTTGTTGCCGCGTTCTTCCTTGACGACCTGCACCAGCATGACCTGGCGGACCTTCACGACCTCCTGGATCTTGTAGCGGCGCGGGCGCGGTTTGCGCACCGGGCGGATATCCTCCTGGTCGTCATCATCGGCGACGGTCGAGATATTGGGATCCTTCGCCTCGTCGGCGGGCTTGGCGGTGTCGTCGCCGTTATCGTCGCTCTCGTCGCCGATCAGCTCGGGGCCGCCCTCATCCGCGTCCAGATCGACCACGTCCATCGAGGAGGGTGTGGCGGATGCGTCCTCGGCGTCGCCGCTGGTGACGGCGTCGTCATTGCTGTCGGCGGCGACGGTTTCATTCGCCGTCCCGGCCTGCGCATCCGCGGGTTTCTTGCGGCGGCGGCGGCTGCGTTTGGGCTTGGCGTCGGCATCGGCCTCGGCCGCGGCCTGCGCCTCGGCATAGGCGCGTTCCTCGGCCAGGAGCGCCTCACGGTCGGCGGTCGGGATCTGGTAGTAATCGGGGTGAATCTCGGAAAAGGCGAGGAACCCGTGGCGATTGCCGCCGTAATCCACGAAGGCGGCCTGCAACGAGGGTTCGACCCGCGTGATCTTCGCCAGATAGATATTTCCTGCCAGTTGCCGCTTGTTCAGCGACTCAAAGTCGAATTCCTCAACCTTATTCCCGTCGGCCACGACGACGCGGGTTTCTTCCGCGTGCGTGGCGTCGATAAGCATTTTCTTTGCCATGTGTTCCTTGCGCATGGAGCCACGCTACCGTGCCCCGGGGGGCCGGCATCCGTTGTTCCATGTTGTCCTGAAATGGCGATGGCGGGGGCGCAGTCGGACAGGATGCGGGCCAAGAACCCGTCATGCCATCCCTCAATCCTGCGCTCGCGTTGCATCGCGGTTTATCTCCGATGGCGGGGTGTCGTGCCCACCATCCGTTTGCAAGCCCCGGCCCTGCCGGGACAATCCTGTCGGGCCCGGTCGATTGCGGGGGCCCTCGTGACCTTCCCGAAATCCGCGCCGCGTCGTCTTGGGACGCGCGCCGGAAGACGGTTCGGAAATCTGTTGATGCGGTCCGGGCGTCCGGCCCATTGCCGCGTCTACAACATTAAGGGCAAGTTCGGGGCGATTACAATGGCAATTCGACACCAGACCCCGTTGCACCGGCCCACGATCATGGCGCCGTAGGGGGCGTTGCCCCCGCCGCCCTATGGGCGCCTCCCCCAGGATATTTTCGGAACAAAGAAGCCGTTAAGGTTAACCGCCGCCGCCGTTAACCGGAACGCAACATTTCAAACCTATACCAAAGGCACGGTACAGGCGGGGACGCCGATGACCGTGAACGAAGAAGACCCCTGATGCGGGCGCTGGCCCGGATCAGGGGTTGTTCCGCCCCTCTTCTTTGTTCTCAAAATATCCTCGCCGAAGGCTCCCGCCCCCGCGTCAGACGCGACGCTTCAAAGATAATCCGAACGGCTGAGCCCGTATTTCGCCATCTTCTCGTTCAGGGTCCGGCGCGGCAGGCTCAGCTCCTCCATCACATTGGCGATGGAGCCACGGTGCCGCCGCATGGTGTTGTCGATCAGCATCCGCTCGAACGCCTCGACATATTCCTTGAGCGGCTTGCCCTCGCCGACCTGTTGCTGGCCCACCTCCTCGCCATCGTTCATCAGAAGCGAGGCGATCGAGCCCGAGCCCCGCCTCTGTTGCAAGATGGCGCGTTCGGCGATGTTGATCAGTTGGCGCACATTGCCGGGCCAGGGGGCCTGCAGGAGCTGCGCGGCCTCCTGCGCGGTGACCTGCGGGGCCTCGGTGCCGTATTCCTCGGCGAACTGTTCCCCGAAACGGTTGAAGAGGGTCAGGATGTCCTCGCCGCGCGCGCGCAGCGGCGGCAGGTCGATGCGCATCGCGGCCAGGCGATAGAAGAGATCGGGGCGCAGGCTGGCCTCGCAGCTTTCGGGTTCCGCCGCGTTGCAGATCGCCACGACGCGGGTCTCGGCCGGGTTGCCCATGTCGTTGATCAGGGTCAGGAGGCGCGCCTGCAACGCCTGCGGCAGCGCCTCGACCCCCTCCAGCAGCAGCGAGCCACCGCGCGCCTGTTCGACCAGCGGCAGATCCTGCCCCTCGCCCACCGGCCCGAACAGCATGGCGGACAGCGCGCTTTCCTCATGCGCGGCGCAGGCCACCGAGACCAGCGGCTTGCCCGCGCGCGGCCCCACCGCGTGCAGCGCATGGGCCACCAGCGATTTGCCGGTCCCGGTCTCGCCGGTGATCAGTACATGGCCATCGGCCTGTCCGAGGTCCAGGATATCCTCGCGCAGCCGCTCCATCACCGGCGAGGAGCCGATCAGCTTGCGCATCAGCACGGTGCCATCGCTGAGCTCGCGGCGCAGCGCGCGGTTGTCCAGCGTCAGGCGCCGTGTCTGGCCCGCGCGCTTGGCAAGCTCGGTCATGCGGTCGGGATTGAACGGCTTTTCCAGGAAGTCATAGGCCCCGAGGCGCATCGCCTCGACCGCCATCGGCACGTCGCCATGGCCGGTGATCATGATCACGGGCAGGCTGCTATCCATCCCCATCAACCGCTTGAGGAAGGCGATCCCGTCCATGCCGGGCATCTTGATGTCGCTGACGACGACGCCGGAATAATCCGGCCCGATCTGCTTGAGCGCCTCTTCCGCGCTGGCATAGGTCTCGGTCTCGAAGCCGCTGAGGGCCAGCCATTGGCTGATCGACTGGCGCATGTCCTGTTCGTCGTCGATGATCGCGATTCTCATGGTCTTTTCCCTACCTGCTCATTGCGCCGCGGCCTGGCTTTGATCGGCGCGCGGCAGGCGGACCTCGAACACCGCGCCGCCATCCTCGCCGTTGCGCGCCGTCAGCCGTCCGCCCAGATCCTTCACGATGCCCGAGGATATCGCGAGGCCGAGCCCCACGCCATCACCGGGTTTCTTGGTCGTGTAGAAGGGCTCGAACAGCGCGTCCAGATCGTCAATGCCGCGCCCGTTGTCGCGCACCGTCAAAACCACCTCGTCGCCCTCGGCGATGATCAGGTCCAGTTCGCGATGCGCCTCGCCCTTCATCGCATCCAGCGCATTGCGCAACAGGTTGATGATCACCTGTTCCAGCCGCAGCCGGTCGGCCAGCACCATCACGGGTTCTCGCGGCATGGTCTGGGTGATCTCGACCGTCATCTGGCGCAGTTGCGGCTCCATCATGGTCAGCGACGCGGCGAGAGAGTCGCGCAGATCGACGGGCGCGAACGCCTCGGCCCCCTTTCTTGCATAGGATTTGAGCTGCCGCGTGATCGCGTTCATCCGGTCAAGAAGGTCGTCGATGCGCTGGAACGAGGACAGCGCCTCCTCGGGCCGTCTGCGTTGCAAAAGCAGCCGCGCGCCCGCCAGGTAGGTTTTCATCGCGGCCAGCGGCTGGTTCAACTCGTGGCTGACGGCGGCCGACATCTCGCCCATCGCGGCCAGTTTGGAGCTTTGCGCCAGGCTCGCCTCGGCCTCCTCCAGCGTCTTCTCAACCCGTTGACGTTCGGCGATTTCCCGCTGCAAGCGATTGTTGAGGCGGCGAAGCTCCGCCGATTCGCGCTGGAAGATCACCGTCTGCATCCGCGCCCGGCGGCTCAACACATAGAAGGCGCCCGCCAGAGCCAACGCGAATCCCATGATCTCCAGCGCCAGCACCCCGTTGACGCGTTCGCGCACCGAGGCGAAGGCGGTGAACGAGACCAGTTTCCAGCCTCGAAACGGAATCCGGCTTTCCAGCCGCAGCGTCGAATTGCCGGAAAAGAACGGCCCCGGCGTGGTGAAGGCCCAATCCCCCGTCGCCTCGATCACGCGCTGGATGGCCGAGGGGGGCGATTGCACGGCCATCGCGCCCTCCTCCTCCAGCCCGCGCCAGCGCGGTTCGGTCGACAAGATGATGGTGCCTTCCGAATTGGCCACGAAGACCGCTTCGGAGGTGCCGCGCCAGCGATCCTCCAGGCGGCCCAGATCGACCTTGACCAGGATCACGCCGACCAGTTGATTGTCGGCCTCGATGCGGCGCGCGAAGGTGAACTCGAAGGCGCCGGTTTCCAGCTCGCTGGTGGTGAAGACCGTGTCATTGGTGCGCAGCGCCTGCACGAAATAAGGCTCGTTGCGGTGCAATTCGCCAATCTGGGGCCGGTCGGTCGCGGCCACCACGCGCCCCTCGCGATCCAGCAGCGTCAGGGACGCGGCCCCGATCTCCTCGCGGTAGGAGATCAGTTGCTGCGAGGTGCGGCTGAAATCCCCGATGGCCAGCGCGCGGGTCAGCGTCGGATCGCGCGACAAGAGCAGCGGCACCACCGAATTTCGCTGCAATTCCGAGATGATGGAGCCGGAATAGAGCGCCAGGCGCAGTTCCGCCCGGTTGCGGGTGCTTTCGGTGAACCGCTCGGTCAGCCAGATGTTCGAGACCCAGACGACCCCGCCCGCGATGGCCAGGAACAATACCATGACCCCACGCAAAATCCATGCGCGCCGCCCTGTCGAGGATCGCGGGGCAACGATGGGGCCAGACGGCTGGTTCATGGCGTGATGTTAGTGGCTTGGCCCATCCGGCTCAAGCCCGTCAGGCCTCGGCCAGCGCATCGACCAATCCGGCAAAGAGCGCCCGCCCGTCGGTGCCGCCGACGCGGGCGTCAACCACACGCTCGGGATGCGGCATCATCCCCAGCACGCGCCGGTTTTCCGACAGGATCCCGGCGATGTCGTCAACCGATCCGTTGGGATTGGCCCGGTAGCGGAAGGCCACGCGGTCCTGGTCCTTGAGCGCGGCCAGCCCCTCGGCGTCGATCACGTAATTGCCGTCATGATGGGCCAGCGGGATGGAGATCTCGGCGCCTTCGCCATAGCCACGGGTAAAGATGCTGTCGCCGGTCGCGACCGTCAGCGCTTGCATCTTGCAGGTGAATTTCAGCCCCGCATTGCGCATCAGCGCGCCGGGCAGGAGGCCGGTTTCGCACAGCACCTGGAAGCCGTTGCAGATGCCGATCGCATAGCCGCCCCGGTGCACGTGATCCGCGACCGCCTTCATGACGGGGGACCGCCCCGCGATGGCCCCGCAGCGCAGGTAATCGCCGAAGGAAAACCCGCCGGGAATACCGATGATATCGACGTCTTCGGGCAGCGTGCTGTCTTTGTGCCAGACCTCGGTCACGTCGCATCCGGCGGCGCGGAAGGCATCGCTCAGGTCACGGTCGCAATTGGAGCCGGGAAAGGTGATGACGGCGGCTTTCATGGGGCGGGATCCTTGTCTAGCGTGTGAAATCCGTGATGACGGCAATCCCCGGCGGGGCGGGGCCGTCGAAGGCGGCCAGTTCGGTTGTGACATCCGACAGCGTGACACGCCGCGCGATCATCGGCGACAGGTCCAGTCCGCCCGAGATCAGCGACAGCAGGGACGGATAGCGCCAGGCGGGCATTCCGCGCGTGCCATAGATGGCCAACTGGCCGGAATAGACCACGTCCCAGGGCAGCCTCATCGCGGCGTGGTCGCCCGCAGGCATCCCGACCTGCACCATGCGACCCAGTTTGCGAAGGCATTTCAAAGCGTTGATCGTGGTGGGTGCAATGCCGAGCGCCTCGACAGCCAGGTCGGCCCCGCCGCCCGTGATCTCGCGGAGCTCCCCCACCGGATCGGCCCCGCCCGCGTGCACGGCGACATCAATGCCCAGGCTCAGCGCGTGGTCCAGCTTCTCCTGCACCAGGTCGGCCACCACCACCCGCGCGCCGAGGGCCTTGCCGATCAGCGCCGCCGCCAGACCGACCCCGCCCGCGCCCCAGACGGCCAGCCATTCGCCGGGCCGCAACGCGGCACGCCCCGTCAGCGCGTGCCAGGCCGTCGTGACGCGGCAGCCGAGGGCTGCGGCAAGCGCGGGATCCATCCCCTCGGGCAGCGCGGTCAGGTTCACATCGGCGCGCGGCACGGCGATCTGCTCGGCAAAGGCCCCCGGCGCGGTGAACCCCGGCACCACCTGATCGGCGCAGATCGTCTGATTGCCCGCCTGGCAATCGGCACAGCCGCCGCAGGCCAGGATGAAGGGCGCGATGACCCGGTCGCCCACCCGCCAGCGCGTCACATCCGCGCCCACGGCGCGCACCACGCCGCAATATTCATGGCCGCCCACCTGCGGCAGGGACACATCCGGATCGGCCCCGACCCAGACATGCCAGTCCGAGCGGCAGATGCCGCAGGCCAGAACCTCCAGCACCACGCCATCGCGCGGGCAGTCGGGATCGGGCAGATCACTGATCTCCAGGTCCGACCGATAACCTGTCAGAAGCGCCGCCTTCATCGCGGACCTCAGCCCATCTCGATGCGGTAGCTTTCGATCACCGTGTTGGCGAGCAGCTTCTCGCACATCTCGGTCACCTCGGCCTCCGACGTTCCCTCGGCCAGGTCCAGCGCGATCACCTTGCCCTGGCGCACGCCCTCGACGCCGCCAAAGCCGAGGCTGCCAAGCGCGTGGCGCACCGCCTCGCCCTGCGGGTCCAGAACCCCCTGTTTCAGCATCACGGTCACGGTCGCACGCATCACCCTGCCCCCATCTTCTTGGTCCAAATACTCAAAATCCCCTGCCAAACCCCGGGCGCGGAGCTTCAGTTGATCAGCGTCGGCTTCGTCACCGGGCCGTTATTCGTGGGCAGCACGCCCAACCGCCGCGCCACTTCCGTGTAGGCGTCGGCCAGGTCGCCCAGGTCGCGGCGGAACACGTCCTTGTCCAGCTTGCGGCCCGTCTCGATATCCCACAGGCGGCAGCTGTCGGGGCTGATCTCGTCGGCCACGATGAGGCGCATGAAATCGCCGTCATAGACCCGGCCGACCTCGATCTTGAAATCGACCAGCCTGATGCCCACGCCCAACATCAGCCCGGACATGAAATCGTTGACCCTGAGCGCCAGCGCCACGATGTCGTCAAGGTCCTGCTGGCTCGCCCATCCGAAGGCGATGATATATTCCTCGGGCACCAGCGGGTCGCCCAGGTCGTCGTTCTTGTAGGAAAACTCGATGATCGGGCGCGGCAGTTGCGTGCCCTCCTCCAGCCCCAGGCGCTTGGCCATGGACCCGGCGGCAAAGTTACGCACGATGACCTCCAGCGGGATGATCTCGACCGCGCGGATCAGTTGTTCGCGCATGTTCAGGCGGCGGATGAAATGGGTGGGCACGCCAATGTTGTTCAGCCCGGTCATGAAATATTCCGACAGGCGGTTGTTCAGCACCCCCTTGCCTTCGATCACGTCGCGCTTTTCGGCATTGAACGCGGTCGCGTCATCCTTGAAATACTGCACCAGGGTGCCGGGTTCCGGGCCTTCGTACAGGGTCTTGGCCTTGCCTTCATAGACCTTCTTGCGCCGTGCCATATGCTGCTTACTCCGAATCCCCGAGGGTCCGCCAAGGCGGGTCATCGCGCGTATACGCCGACACTGGCGGAAAGGAAAGCGGGGGCGGGGTCTACTCCGCCGCGAAGCCCCAGAAGCCATGGCGTCCGGTGCCGACGGCGATAACACCGGCATAGGAATGAAAACCGCTCTCGGCGCTGAGGTTCAGAAACGGTTCGTCGTTGAGCAGCAGCTCCGCCCGCCCGTCCAGGAACCGGACCGCCAGCACATCGGTGCCATCGCCACGCCCGACGGGGTCGTCAGCGTCGGCAAAGATCGGCTCCATCCCGTCCTCATCGCGCAACAGGACCATCGGGTTGTTTTCATGATCCAGCAGGAAGGCGGCATAGGTCGAGGTCTCGACATTGAAATCGAAGATCAGCCCCGCCGCCGCCAGCCCCTGCCCGTCATCGTTGCGGACATAGATATTGGCCTGGACGCGGCCGTTGCCGACATCGCCGATCACGTTGCCGCGATAATAACGGATCGCGCCGGGATCGGTCCGGTTCTCCAGCACGTACCAGCCCTCCTGCTCATAGCCCTGCCAGGTGTCATCCTGGAACGGCGCCATGTCCAGCGGGGCCAGGTATTGCCCGGTGCCGATCTCCGAGAACGTGTCTTGCGCGAATGTGGCGGTTGCGCCTGCGACAAGACAGGCGGCGATGAGGGGGAAATGGCGGATCATGGGACCGTCCTGGAGCTGTGAAAACCTTGTCAATCAAAGTCCCGCCAGAGTAATGCCGGGCCCGCGATTCGATCCAGCAGGAAACCTCCGGGCCAAGTCGGCACTTGAATGCGCCCCCGCTTGCCGATTATTTGGAAGGCAACGCAGCCCATGCCCGCAAGGAGAGCCCCCAAGATGACCACCTTCGATGACCGCGAGAACGCGTTCGAGAACAAATTCGCCCATGACGCCGAAATGGTCTTCAAGGCCGAGGCGCGGCGCAACAAGCTGGTCGGTCTCTGGGCCGCCGATCTGTTGGGCAAATCCGGCGACGAGGCCAATGCCTACGCGATCGAGGTCGTGAAATCCGATTTCGAGGAAGCGGGCCACGAGGATGTCGTGCGCAAGCTCAAGGGCGATCTGGGCGACAAGGCCAGCGACGAGCAGATCCGCGCCAAGATGGCCGAGCTGATGATCGAGGCCAAGCGCCAGATCATGAAGGAAGCCTGACCGGGCGACTGTGCCCGCAAGGTGATCGGATGCCGCCTCGGGGCGGCATTCTGCATCCCGGTCCGCGCCTCATGATCATTATGCGCAATATGAACTTGCCCCGCGCGCATTGAGCGATCACACCCGGCAGCGACGCTGCCCCAAGCAAGAAGGCCCTACTGCGCATGTCCGACCTCCTGTCCCGACTGCTTGACACCCGCGCGTGGCTGATGGCCGACGGGGCCACCGGCACGACGCTGTTCAACATGGGGCTATCTTCCGGCGACTCGCCCGAGATCTGGAACACCGATCATCCCGACCGGGTGGCAACGCTCTACCAGGGCGCGGTCGATGCGGGCTCCGACATCTTCCTGACCAACAGTTTCGGCGGCACCGCCGCGCGGCTCAAGCTGCATGACGCGCAAGACAGGGTGTTCGAGCTGAACGAGGCCGCCGCCGGGATCGGGCGCGAGGTGGCCGACAAGGCCGGGCGCGACGTGGTGGTCGCGGGCTCGATGGGGCCCACCGGCGAAATCATGGAGCCGATGGGCAGCCTGACCTATAAGGGCGCGGTCGAGATGTTCCACGAACAGGCCGAGGGGCTGAAGGCGGGCGGGGCCGATGTGCTCTGGGTCGAGACGATCTCGGCCGCCGAGGAATACAAGGCCGCCGCCGAGGCCGCGCGCCTGGCCGAGATGCCCTGGTGCGGCACGATGAGCTTCGACACGGCGGGCCGCACCATGATGGGGCTGACCTCGGCCGATATGGCGACGATGGTGGACGGGCTGGCGCATAAGCCGCTGGCCTATGGCGCGAATTGCGGGGTCGGCGCGTCGGACCTGTTGCGCACCGCGCTCGGTTTTCGCGCCTCGGGCGTCGAGATCCCGATCATCGCCAAGGGCAATGCGGGCATTCCGAAATATGTCGATGGCCACATCCACTATGACGGCACGCCCGATCTGATGGCGCAATACGCGGTGCTGGCCCGCGATTGCGGCGCGCGCATCATCGGCGGCTGCTGCGGCACCCAGACCGAGCATCTGCGCCGGATGCGCAAGGCGCTGGAAGACACGCCCCCCGGCCCCGCCCCGACCCTGGACAAGATCGCGGCAACGCTTGGCGCGTTTTCCTCCGACAGCGACGGCACCGACGGGGCAGGCCCGACCCGCGCCCGGACCAGCCGCCGCCGCGCGCGGGGCTGAGAGATTCACCGGATATTGACCGAGGCGACGGCAATGTTGCCCTCATGCGAGACATATTTGCCCCACCTCCGCGCCGCTCGAAACCCGATGTCATCGACCCCGAGATCTGGGTTACGCATCTTTTCTCGTCCCGCGCCGCCGCGGAAGGCGGTGTCGTGCGCCGCAAGGCCCGCGATGTGGAGCGGATCGTCGGGTGGGAGGTGTTCACCAGCGAGATCAAGCGGCGCGGCTACCGCGCGGTTCTCAATGGCGGGCAGGTGGTCGTCTTCTGCAACGCCGAACCCGTGCGCATCCTCGAATGACGGGGGCCTGACTTTTCGAAAAGGCAGGCCAAGGCCTTCGAAGGCCTTGAGCCCCCCACCAACGCGCGCAATCCGATCTCTTCGAAGAGATCGGCAAGAGCCTTCGAAGGCTCTTGCCCCACCCTCAGAACAGGCTCAACTGATCGCCACGCACCAGCGGCACCGCGAACAAGTCGCATCTGAGCGGCGGCAGTTCCTTTGCCAGCCCATGCGCCCGACGCGCCCGCGCGAACCGCTTTTGCAGCAGGTCTGCATAGACGCCGGTCCCCGTCATCCGCGTGCCGTATTCGCTGCTGTATGCCTTGCCGCCCTGCATCTCGCGCACCCGCGCCATGACGCGGCCCGCGCGGTCCGGCATATGCGTCTCCAGCCACTCGCGGAACAGTGGCCCGACCTCGAGCGGCAGGCGCAGCGTGATCATGCTGGCCGCCCTCGCCCCCGCCTCGGCGCCGGCCTGCACCAGCCGCTCGATCTCGTGATCGGTCAGGCCGGGGATGATCGGCGAGGCCATGAGCCGGACCGGAATCCCCGCTGCCGCCAGCCGCTCGATCACCTTGAGGCGACGCGCGGGCGCGGGCACGCGCGGCTCCATCTTGCGCGACAGTTCGGGGTCCAGCGTCGTGACCGAGATGCCGACCTTGGCCAGCCCGTCGGCGGCCATTTCCGCCAGCAATCCGATATCGCGCTCGACCAGAACGCCCTTGGTGACGATGCCGACCGGATGGCGGAACTCCTGCAACACCTCCAGGATGCCGCGCATGACGCCCAGATCGCGCTCGATCGGCTGATAGGGGTCGGTTTTGGTGCCGATGGCGATCGGCGCGACCTTGTAGCCGCGCCGCGACAGCTCCTGCCGGAGCACCTCGGGTGCCTCGGGCCGCGCCACCAGTCGCGTCTCGAAATCCAGCCCCGGCGACAGCCCCAGATAGGCATGGGTGGGCCGTGCGAAACAGTAGATGCAGCCATGTTCGCAGCCCCGGAACGGGTTGATCGAGCGGTCAAATCCCAGGTCGGGCGAGGCGTTGCGCGTGATCACGCGGCGCGGCCTCTCGGCCCGTGTTTCCGTGCGCAGCGTCACCGCCTCCTCGGTCCGCGGCCAGCCGTCATCGACCGCCTCCGCTGTCAGCGGCTCGAACCGGCCCGGCGGGTTCGAACCCGCCCCGCGCCCGCGCACTATCTTGTCGTTTCGCTGCATTGCGCCATTCTGGAACGAAACCGGAACATATGCAAGCCAAGGTCGGTCCCGACATGAACCAAGTCGCAATCCGGCGCGTCAGGTTCGGGGCCAGACGCCAAAGATCACCCAATCGCCACCCCCATGCCGAAGCCAGGGAGTTTCCGACCCATGTCCGATGAAGATGAAATCATCCTGTCCGAGCTCGACGACGAAGAGCTTGTGCAGCAGATGTTCGACGACCTCTATGACGGCCTCAAGGAAGAGATCGAGGAAGGCGTCAACATCCTTCTGGACCGCGGCTGGGAGCCCTACCGCATCCTGACCGAGGCGCTGGTCGGCGGCATGACCATCGTCGGCAAGGATTTCCGCGACGGCATCCTCTTCGTGCCCGAGGTGCTGCTGGCCGCCAACGCGATGAAGGGGGGCATGGCGATCCTCAAGCCGCTTCTGATCGAAACCGGCGCGCCGCGCGTGGGCAAGATGGTGATCGGCACCGTCAAGGGCGACATCCACGATATCGGCAAGAACCTGGTCTCGATGATGATGGAGGGCGCGGGCTTCGAGGTGGTGGACCTGGGCATCAACAACGCGGTCGAGAACTACCTCGAGGCGCTGGAGGCCGAGCAGCCCGACATCCTGGGCATGTCGGCCCTTCTGACCACGACCATGCCCTATATGAAGGTCGTGATCGACACCATGATCGAACAGGGCATCCGCGAGGATTATATCGTGCTGGTCGGCGGCGCCCCCCTGAACGAGGAATTCGGAAAGGCCATCGGCGCCGACGCCTATTGCCGCGATGCCGCCGTGGCGGTGGAGACGGCCAAGGATTACGTTGCGCGCAAGCATAACCGGATGGCCGCCGGGGCCTGAGCGCCCCTCACCTTGTTTCGGCATGGCCGGGCGGGGTAAAGGGGGTGCGTATGCCCCCCAGATCCCCGCATGGTGACCCCGGCCCCGCCACATGACCTTGAAGCTGCTCGCCCTCGCCAATCTTGCCCTGCTGGTGCTCTACCCGATCTCCTGGCAGGCGCCCTTGATGCGCGCGGGGCTCCTGCCCTTCTTCGCGCTCGACGAGATCTCGATCCTCTCCGGCATCGCGACGCTCTGGGGCGAGGATATCCTGCTGGCCAGCCTCGTCGCCCTTTTCGCCATCGCCGCCCCGATCGTGAAGACGCTCGGCCTTGTCCTGATCCATTTCGGCCAGGCCCCCTCGCGCCTGCTCACCGGTTTCACCGTGATGGGCAAGTTCGCCATGGCCGATGTGTTCCTGATCGCGCTCTATATCCTGCTGGTAAAGGGCGTGGGGCTTGGCCGGGTCGAGACCGCCTGGGGCCTCTGGCTCTTCACTGCCTGCACGCTCATCTCGCTTGCCATCAGCCTTGCCACGGGCGCACTGGTCAAGCGCGGGCACCTGGGCTAAGCCAACGCAATGGCCAAACCCGTCACCCGTTTCATCTGCGCGAATTGCGGCACCGTTCACAGCAAATGGACAGGGCGCTGCGAGGGCTGCGGCGAATGGAATACGGTGCAGGAGGAACAGCCGCTTTCGACCGGTCCCAAGGGCCGCGGGCTTGGCGGCATGAAGGGCAAGGGCATGGCGCTGACCGACCTTGCCACGAAAGAGGCCCCGCCGCCCCGCGTCGGCTCGGGCATGGCGGAACTCGACCGCGTCCTTGGGGGCGGGCTGGTCGCAGCCTCGGCCTCCCTGGTCGGCGGCGATCCCGGTATCGGCAAATCGACGCTTCTGCTGCAAGCCGCCGCCAGTTTCGCGCGCGCAGGGCTCAAGGTGATCTATGTCTCGGGCGAGGAGGCCACCGCCCAGGTGCGGATGCGCGCGCGGCGCCTGGGTCTGGCCGATGCGTCGGTCAAACTCGCCGCCGAGACCAATCTGCGCGACATCTTGACCACGTTGGACAGGGAACAGCCCGATCTCGCCATAATCGATTCCATCCAGACCATGTGGCTGGATACCGTCGAAAGCGCGCCGGGCTCTGTCGCGCAGGTCCGCGCCTCGGCGCATGAATTGACAAGCTTTGCCAAGCGCAGCGGCACCTCGGTCATGCTGGTGGGGCACGTCACCAAGGAAGGCCAGATCGCGGGCCCCCGCGTGGTCGAGCATATGGTCGACACCGTGCTCTATTTCGAGGGCGAGCGCGGCCACCAGTTCCGCATCCTGCGCTCCGTCAAGAACCGCTTTGGCCCGGCCGATGAGATCGGCGTGTTCGAGATGACCGGCGCGGGCCTGGCCGAGGTGCCGAACCCGTCTGCCCTGTTCCTCTCCGACCGCAATGAACGGGCGCCGGGATCGGTCGTCTTCGCGGGCATGGAGGGCACCCGTCCCGTGCTGGTCGAGGTGCAGGCGCTGGTCGCGCCGTCGTCGCTCAGCCAGCCGCGCCGCGCCGTCGTGGGGTGGGATGGCGGGCGGCTTTCGATGATCCTGGCCGTACTGGAGGCACGGGTGGGCATCAGCTTCCAGGGGCTCGACGTCTACCTCAACATCGCGGGCGGCATGCGCATCTCGGAACCCGCCGCCGACCTGGCCGTTGCCGCCGCGCTGCTTTCGGCACGCGAAGACGCCGCCCTGCCCGCCACATCCGTGGTTTTTGGGGAACTTTCGCTCTCTGGCGCGCTGCGTCCGGTGGCTCAGGCCGAAAACAGGTTGAAAGAGGCCCGGAAACTTGGTTTTTCATCGGCTATCGCGCCCGAGGGATGCAAAATATCCGACGGGGCTGGTATGGATCTGAAACTGATGCCGGACCTGACCCGGTTCACTGGCGATATATTCGGCGCGGGCTGAGACCCGCCAAACAAGAACGAGAGGGCCGATATGGAAGGCTTCACCCTATTTGACGCGGTCGTTGCCGGTATCATCGTGATATCCGCCATCCTGGCCTATTCGCGCGGTTTCGTGCGCGAGGCGCTGTCGATCCTGGGCTGGATCGCGGCGGCGATCGTGGCCTTCATCTTCGCCCCGCAGGCGAAGGAGCTGATGTTCGAGGTGCCCTACCTGGGCGATTTCCTCAACGGATCCTGCGAGCTGGCGGTGATCGCCGGTTTTGCCGCCGTTTTCGCGCTGGCGCTGGTGATCATCTCGCTCTTCACGCCGTTCTTTTCCTCCGCCGTGCAGCGCTCGGCGGTCGGCGGCCTGGATGCGGGGCTCGGCTTCCTCTTCGGTGTCGCGCGCGGCGTGCTCCTGGTGGCGGTCGCGCTCATCGCCTATGACCGCGTGGTGGGCAACGAGCCCATCGAGGTGATCTCGGACAGCCGCTCTGCGGAAGTGTTCCAGTCAATCACCGGCTCGATCGAGGAGAACATCCCCTCGGACGCGCCCGGCTGGATCGTGCAGCGCTACGAGGAACTGGTGAACAGCTGCGACCCGGTGGTCGCGGAGTAACCCCGGACGGGGCGCGCGAGGCTTTTCGAAAAGCCTCGTCAGGGCATTCGAAGGCCCTGCGCCGCCCCGGAACCGGTGTCAGATCGCATCATCGCGGCGATAGCGGCGGCCACCGCCCCCCGCCAGCGCCGCGATCAGCAGCAGGACCGCACCGCCCCAATAGGCGTAGAAGCCGATATCGACGAACTCCATCATCCGGTTCATCGCGGCACCGATCCCGTCCGAGAAGTCCCACAGGCTCAGCCCGACCTGGTCCAGCGCATCCTGCGCCTGCATCTGGTTCCACACCACCAGCGCGAAGGGCGCGGCCCCGGCAATGAAATTCAGCAGCCGCGAGGGGGTGGACAGAAGCGCGACCAGCCCCGCCAGCCCGCCAAGCGCAAAGGTGCCCGCATAGAGCAGCACCTCCAGCGGTGCATCGGGGCCAAGCGCCGGGCGCAGCGCGTCATAGGGGGTGAAGCCGCCCGCGAAAGGCATGCTGACCCAGTTGAGAAAGGCGCTCGCGGCCATCGCGGCCCCGGCGAGAATTGCAATAATACGCATGATGACGGGTCCTTGCTGATCAAATCGGATGCCGACACGCTAATCCGAGGGGCCAGGTGCAGGCAACCGTTCAGACCGGGGCCGCATCCTCCAGGAACCGGTCGAACGCATCCAGGCAGTCGGCCCAGATCGGATCACTGGGCACCACCATGTGATTGGGCGAGTCGCAGAGGTGAAACGTGGCATTCGGGATCCTCCGTGCCATCAGCTTGGACTGCTCCGGCGACTGGATCGCATCGCCCGCGCAATGCAGGATCAGCACCGGGCAGGTCACATCGCCCAGGATACCCGTCACGTCGATGTCCCCGATCACGCGGCGCAGCTCGGCGGCGGCGCCGGGCGTGGCCGAGACCGCTTGCAGCCCGACAAGGCTGTCCAGTTCTTCAACGGTAGATCGCGGCGCGAAGAGCGTCGCCACCGCCTTCATGAACGGGCTGCCCGCCACGCCCCAGCCGGCGCGGATCATCGCCACCATGGTCTCGGTTGTCTCACCCTCCCCCCGCGCGGTCGAGCCACGCACCAGACCGTTGTTCAGGATCATCCGGGCGACCCGGTCCGGGCGGCGCGCGGCGAAGACCAGCGCCGCCGGGACGCTCTGGGAAATGGCGTAGACCGGGAACCGGTCGATCCCGGCGGCATCGGCCACCGCCTCCATGTCATCGGCCAGATCCTCGACCGTGACGCGGCTCAGGTCCAGATCGCGTTCCGACAGCCCGGTGCCGCGCGGATCATAGCGGATCAGCCGCCGCCCGCGCGCCAGCCGTTGCAGAAGCGGCCCGAAGATCGGGCTGGACAGATCGTGTTCCAGATGGCTCAGCCAATGCCCGCCCCGCATCAGCGGCGGCCCCTCGCCCAGTTCGGCCCAGGCAATCGCGGTGCCATCGCGCGAGGTGGTGTAGCGGATGGTCTGACCCGCGGGCGGCACCGGGCGGATTGCGCCGCCGTCCGTGACGACCTCCACCACCATCTGCAAACCGCGCCGGGGCACCGTGCGGATCACGCCCTGCCGCTTGCCGTCATCGCCCAGGGCCGCGCGCGCCGCACTGATCCGGGCCGCCACCGTCGCGTCCGAGACGATGCGCCCCTGCCAGACATCGGCCCGGATCTCGTCGTAACGCACAAGATCCGGCGCGCGGGAGGCCAGAAGCGCGATGAGGGCGAAGACCTGCGGCTCCACATGCGCCTCCTTTCCCGCCACACGCAGCCGGTAGCGGTCCGTATCCAACTCAGCAGGGCCGAAACGATAGATCATGCGCCCATGATGCGCACCGGACCCGCGGTTTCTCAAGGAAAGAGAGGGGTCTGGGGCGAAATAGAAGCCCATCCCAAGGCTTTCTAAAGGCCCCCTTCAAGCGCGGAGCGCGCAGCCCTGTCATGGTGATCTCACCCAATCAGAAGGACCGCCCCGATGACCCGCACCCCGATCCACACCCGCCCCGATGGCTCCATCGACACCGCCCGCTACATGGCCCGTGGCCGCCGGATGCGCAGCGAAGAGGCGCATCGCCTGGCCCGCCGCACCACGTCCCGCCTGCCCGCGCTGGCCCTCGCCGCGGTGAGCGTGCTGGCCGCGCTCCTGATCCTGCCCATGGCCACCTGAGCGCAACGCCGCGCCGATATTCCGCCGGGGCCCGCGCGCATGTGGGTGACTTTGCGGGGCCGCTTCTCTATAGCTCCGGGGAATCGCCCCAGACGTGGACCCTGCCCCCATGCGTGCCGAGATGACCCCGTTCCATAGCCATCCCTTCGATGACGACAAGCTCAAGGAGGAATGCGGCGTTTTCGGCGTGGTCGGTGTTTCCGATGCGGCCAATTTCGTGGCCCTGGGCCTCCACGCCCTGCAACATCGCGGGCAGGAGGCGGGCGGCATCGTCACCCATGACCCCGATCACGGCTTCCAGTCGGCCCGCCGCTTCGGCTATGTGCGCGACAACTTCACCTCCGCCAAGCTGATGGAGACGCTGCCGGGCTCGATCGGCATCGGCCATGTGCGCTATTCCACCGCCGGATCGAAGGGCCAGACGCAGCTGCGCGACGTGCAGCCCTTCTTCGGCGAATTCTCGATGGGCGGGGCCGCCCTGGCCCATAACGGCAATATCACCAATGCCGAGGAATTGCGCCGCGACCTGATCGGGCGCGGCTCGATCTTCCACAGCTCCTCTGACAGCGAATGTATCATCCACCTGATGGCGCGCAGCTACCAGAAGAACATCCCCGAACGCATGAAGGACGCGCTGCGCCGGGTCGAGGGCGCGTTCTCGGTCGTGGCCATGACGCGCACCAAGCTGATTGGCGTGCGCGACCGCCTCGGCGTGCGCCCGCTGGTCCTGGGCCGGTTGGGCGACGGCTGGGTGCTGTCATCCGAGACCTGCGCGCTCGACATCATCGGGGCCGAGTTCATCCGCGAGGTGGAGCCCGGCGAAATGGTCGTGATCTCGCCCAAGGGCATCGAGAGCTTCATGCCGTTCGAGCCCGCAAGGCCCCGCTTCTGCATCTTCGAGCATGTCTATTTCTCGCGTCCCGACAGCATCCTGAACGGCCAGTCCGTCTATGAAACCCGCCGCCAGATCGGCGTGGAACTGGCGCGCGAGGCCCCAGTCGAGGCCGATCTCGTCTGCCCCGTGCCCGACAGCGGCACGCCCGCGGCCATCGGCTATTCCCAGGAAAGCGGCATCCCTTACGCGATGGGGATCATCCGCAACCAGTATATGGGCCGCACCTTCATCGAGCCGACCGAACAGATCCGCAACATGGGCGTGCGCCTCAAGCTCAATGTCAACCGGGCGCTGATCAGGGGCAAGCGGGTGATCCTGGTCGACGATTCGGTCGTGCGCGGCACCACCAGCCGCAAGATCAAGGAGATGATCCTGGATGCAGGCGCGGCAGAGGTCCATTTCCGCATCGCCTCCCCCCCCACGGCCTGGCCCTGCTTCTACGGCGTCGACACGCCCGAGCGCGAGAAACTGCTGGCCTCGACCATGTCCGAGGAAGAAATGCGCCGCCACCTGAACGTCGACAGCCTGCGCTTCATCTCGCTCGACGGGCTCTACCGTGCCGTCGGCGAGGCCAAGGGCCGCGACAATGCCTGCCCGCAATATTGCGATGCCTGTTTCTCGGGCGATTACCCGGTGCAGCCCTCGGACATGGTCGCCAAGGGCTTCGAGATGCGCGAACCGGCGGAGTAGCCGCCCGTGCTGCGCTTCCGCCCGCATCATTTCCTCTGCGCGCTCGGCTACCAGGGCAAGGGCTATTCGGACGGCTTCACCGCCAACATGTCGGCCATCGTCGTGGACCGCCTGCGCGCCCCCGACGGCGACGCAACGCCGATTCAGGTCACCGGGCATGCCGACGACATCTGCGCCCCCTGCCCCAAGCGGCGCGGCAATCTGTGTACCGAGCAGACCTCCATCTCCCGGCTCGACCGCGCCCATGCGCGCGCCCTGCGCCTTGCCCCGCATGAGCGCCTGACATGGGGCGAGGCGCAGGCCCGCATCCGCAAACATGTCCAGCCCGGCGATTTGCAAACCCTCTGTCAGGGCTGCCAATGGCTGGATCTCGGCCTCTGCGAAACGGCGCTGGCCCGGTTGCACGAAGACTGACCCGACCGCTTCTTTGTTCCGCAAATATCCCCGCCGGAGGCAGCGCAACGGGCCCACCATACACATCATCTCCAGTGATGCGCCCCCCGCGCCGAGGACGGCCCGCAAGGGCCGGAGGAGGCGCGGAGCGATGCCGAAGGCAGCGCAATCCCAAAAAGAAAACGCCGCCCGAGGCTCCCCCCCGGGCGGCGTTTCAATTCAAACCCCTGTGGCTCAGCGCGCCGACAGGGCCTTCCAGCCGCCCGCAACCAGAAGCGCCGCGATCACGGCCTTGACCGCATCGCCCAGAAGGAAGGGCGCGACGAACCAGGTCCAGTAGAAGCCACTGCCCTGGGCGACCCACCCGGCCTCGACACCCGTGGCGCCCGCCACCAGCGCGGGCCAGGCCAGGCCCGGCACATAGAGCAGCGCCGAGATCACGATAGCCGACAGCGCCGTGCCGACAAACCCGCGCGCCAGCCCGCGCTCGGCGGCCCAACCGGCGGCCCAGGCCATGCCGACGAAGCCCACAAGGAAACCGGCGGTCGGCCCCGCGAAGGCGACGCCGTTCATGCCGTTCGCAAAGACCGGCAGCCCCATCGCGCCCTCGGCGAGATAGGCGATCAGCGTCGCCGCCCCGAGGCGCGCGCCGAAGGTGAAGCCCACCATCAAGATGGCCAGCGTCTGCAAGGTCATCGGCACCGGCAGCATCGGCACCGAGATCTGCGCGGCCAGCGCGATGAAGGCGGTGCCGCCCGCGACCATCAGCACCTGTTTCAACAGGCTGGTGGATCCGGTAACGGCCTGGCTCAAAGTCATGTCGCGGCTCATGCGCGTCTCCTCTGTCTCTGATTGGAGGTTTCCATTGGCCCTTGTTCTCACCAGCGGCACCGCCAAAGTCAAGCCGCTTGCCCCCTTGCCAAGCCGCGCCAAACCGGCCATCACGCGGCCATGAGCAAGAAACCTCTCGATGGACGCATCGCCCTTGTCACTGGGGCCTCACGCGGGATCGGCGCGGCCTCGGCGCTGTGGCTGGCGCAACGCGGCGCCCATGTCGTCGCGGTCGCGCGCACCGTGGGGGGCCTGGAAGATCTCGACGACCGGATCCAGGCCGCCGGCGGCAGTGCCACGCTGGCGCCGATGGACATCACGGATGAGAACGCGCTGGCCCATCTCTGCCGCTCGCTGCATGAGAGGTGGGGCCGCGCCGATATCTGGGTCCACGCCGCCATTCACGTGACCGCGCTGACGCCCGCGGGCCATATCCGCGCCAAGGATCTGGATGCCAACATCGCCACCAATATCCGCGCCCTCGCCCGCGCCATAGCGCTGATCGAGCCGCTCATCGCCGCCTCGGATGACGCCACGGCCCTGTTCTTCGACGACACCCGGATCGAAAAGAAATTCGCCGGGGCCTATGCGCTCTCGAAAGCCGCCGGGCGCGCCCTGATCCAGAGTTGGCAGGCCGAGACCGCGCGCCATGGACCGGCGGTCCACCTGCTGAAGCCCGCCCCGATGCCCACCGCCACCCGCGCCCGGTTCCATCCCGGCGAGGATCGCGGCCCGCTGGCCGACCCGATGGCCGAAGCCGACCGGCTGCTTGGCGTTCTCTTGCCTCGGGGCTGACCCGGCCTGCTCGGCGCTAGTCGCCCGGAGCGCGATATGCAGAGGCCATGTCGGCCGCCTTTTCCGCGACCTTGGCAAAGTCAGGCGAACTCCACGCCTGCACGGTCGTCAGGTCCGTCACCGAGCCCGAGGCGGCGGCGGTCATGACCCCGGCCAGAAACTCTTCGGCCCTGTCGGCTTCTGCCACAAGAACGAAATCGGTCGCGCCGGTCGTGACCCAGTAATGCAGGAACGTACCGCCCGCGGCCGACACGACCGCCGAAACGGCCTCGGTCCGGTCCTCGGGCTTTGCCATCAGCCCCCGCACGGCATCCAGAGAATAGCGTCCCGTCAGGATGAAAGTCGGCATGTCATGATCCCCCTTTTTGACATTGCAACCCGTCCCTCATAGCAGGTTTCTGCATCCTTGGCTGAATTATGTTAAGGACCGGCCCTGGCGCCCATCGCGCCGAGATCGGAATTGACGACAGCCCCGGGCAAACCTAACGTCGACCGGACAGTCGGCAGAGGAGGCCCGGTCATGTCCCGGACACGCCCCCCCGCCACCGCCCCCGCCTTTCCGATGCTGGTCGCGATGACCGGGCTGGCGCTGTTGACGCTGAACCTGATTGTGCCCTCGCTGCCCGCCATCGCGGCGGAATTCGACGCCAGCTATGCCTCGGTCAACCTGATGGTGGGCGGATACCTGGGCGTGACCGCGCTGGTGCAGATCGTGGCCGGGCCGCTTTCGGACCGGGTCGGGCGCAGGCCGGTGGTGCTGGTGGCGCTGGCGGTCTTCGTCGCGGCCTCGCTGACCTGCCTTCTGGCCACAAGCCTCTGGCTGCTCCTGGCCGCGCGCATGGTGCAGGCTGCGATCATCGCGCTTTCGGCCATGGCGATGGCGATCCTGCGCGACACCCATCCCGCCGACACTGCCGCCGCCCGCATCGCCACGCTTGGCATGGCCATGGCCATTGCGCCGATGGTCGGCCCGGTCCTGGGCGGCGCGCTGGAGGCGACGGTCGGCTGGCGCGCGGGGTTCGCGGTCTACACGGGCGCGGGGCTGACCCTGCTGGCCGTCACCTGGCGCAGCCTGGACGAGACGCATCGCCCCGGCACGGGCGGGCTTGGCGGCATCGGGCGCGACATAGGTTCGCTGCTGAAACTGCCCCGGTTTCGCGGCTTCGCCATCAGCGCGGTCTTTTCCGTGGGCGCCTTCTTCGTCTTCCTGGCCGGGGCGCCGCTGGTCGCAAGCGCCACCTTCGGCCTGCCGCCCGCCGCCCTCGGGGTGGTGCTCGGCTCGATCTCGGCGGGGTTCTTCTGCGGCAGCTTCGTGTCGTCGCGCATCATCGCGCGGGCGGGGCTGGTGCGGCTGGTGCTGGCGGGGCGCGTCGTGGCCTGCACCGGGCTGACGCTTGGCCTCATCGCCTATGCGGCGGGGCTGATCGGCAGTTTGGGCTATTTCGCCGCGACGATCACGGTCGGCCTTGGCAACGGGCTGACCATGCCCGCGGTGCATTCCGGGCTGATGTCGGTGCGGCCCGATCTGGCGGGCAGTGCCGCGGGTCTGGCGGGCGCGATGATCGTGGCGGGCGGGGCCGCGCTCAGCACCGCGACCGGCCTTGTCCTGCGCGCCGAGACCGCGGCCCCGATGCTGCTTGCGCTGCTGCTGGCCACCTGCTCTGTCGGGCTGGCATCAGCGCTTTGGCTGCTGCAAGACGAGCGGCGGATCCTGTCGCGGGCGTGATCAGCTCTCGGGCGCGTCCTCGAACTCCAGCGCCAGCGCCTCGGCGCGGGCTGCAAGCTCGGCCAGGCTGTCGGTGATCGCGGAGGGCACCACGGCGACCGAGACCTGTTCTGGGTCGGGCGGCGGCGCCTCTTCCAGTTCCGCGATTCGGCGCGCACGGCGTTCCAGCCGGTCCTCGGCATCGGCCAGGCTGCGGTCACGGGCGCGCAGGGTTTCCTCGGCGCGTTGCAGATCCTCTTCCAGCCCGGCGGTCTTGTCGGCCAGCATCAGCCCCGCCATCAGCAGCATCCGTTCCGGGGCCATGCGCCCGATCTGGCCGAGGATCACGGTGGCCTCGGTATCCAGCATCTTGGCGGCGGCCTGCAGATAGGGCTCCTCGCCCGGTTGGCAGGAGACGGCAAAGCTGCGCCCGCCGATATTGATCGAGATCTCAGGCATTGGCCCCGCTCCCTTCCTTGTCCAGAACCGGCCGTATCTCGGCCAGGATGGCGCGCGCCTCGGCGGCGTCAACGGCCCGTTCGGCGCGCAGGCTTTCGAGTTCGGCGGCCAGGGCGGCGGTCACCAGGTCGCCATTGGCCACCGCGTCATTGCCGATCCCCTCGCGCATTTCCTCGATCGTGTCGCGCAGCGCACTGTTGCTTTGCCTCAGGCGGGTCAGTTCCTTGTCGGCCCCGCCACCCGGTCCGGCAATCGCCTCGAGCTGGTCGAGCTTGCCCTGCACCTCGTCCAGTTGCTCGCGCGCCTCGGTGCGTTCTTCCTGCAGCGCGTTGCGTTCCTCGCGCAGGCGCTGGATCCGGCGGCGCAGCACGTCTTCGACGCCCTGGCGGCGCTCGACCTCGGCCTCCAGCGCCTGCATCGTCTCGATATCGGCCTCGCTCATGGCGGGGGCGCTTTCCTTCGCCCTGGCGATCTCGCGCGCGGCCTCGTCGGCATCGGCCTTGCGGGCGGCCTCGACGGCGCGCAGGCGGTCGCTCAACTCGGCATGCGCGGCCTGCTCGGCGGCCAGCGCGCCTTGGGTTTCCTCAAGCGCCGCGCTGAGGGCGGCGACGCGTTCGGCCAATTCGCCCGCGTCTCCGCCCGCGTCTTCGCCCTGCGCCCCCACACCCACACCCGCGCCGCGTGCCGCCACGCCCTGCGCGATGCGGTCCAGTGCCGCCGTGATCCGGTGTTCAAGCGCCGTGATCTGGTCCAGATCCGATGGTTCGCTCATATCAGCCCATGCCCCTCGTCTTGTTTCCAACCCGGGTCTTGCCCTGCCTGCCCGGGCCGATCTGCCTGACCGCAAGCGAATCGTATCCCGGCGCCATTTGCAACAGTTTCCGGGTCGTTTTCGAGCCTCGATTGCCGAAATGCGCCGAAAATGCCGCGATGGGGGCCGCTGCCTTGCTTGCACTCCGCCCCCGGCCTGCTATCACCCTGCGCAAGACAAGCCCTCGCCTGACAGGAGCCCGCCCCCGTGGACACCAAAGACCTTGCCGCCGCGCACCCCGATCACTGGCGCCGTGCCGCCTGCATCCGCACCCTGACGCTCGACGCCGTCGCTGCCGCCAATTCCGGCCATTCCGGCATGCCGATGGGCATGGCCGATGTCGCGACAGTGCTGTTCCGCAATCACCTGAAGTTCGACGCCTCCGCCCCGCACTGGCCCGACCGCGACCGCTTCATCCTCAGCGCGGGCCATGGCTCGATGCTGCTCTACTCGCTGCTCTACCTGACGGGCTACGAGGATATGACGCTGGACCAGATCCGCAATTTCCGCCAATTGGGGTCGATCACGGCGGGCCACCCGGAATATGGCCATGCCGCGGGGATCGAGACCACGACCGGCCCGCTTGGCCAGGGGCTGGCCAATGCCGTCGGCTTTGCCATGGCCGAGGAGTTCTTGCGCGCCCGGTGGGGCAAGAAGGTGGTCGATCACCACACCTATTGCATCGCCGGCGATGGCTGCCTGATGGAGGGCATCAGCCAGGAGGCGATCGGCCTTGCCGGACGTCACGAGCTGAGCCACCTCATCGTGATGTGGGACAATAACGACATCACCATCGACGGAAAGGTGTCGCTGTCTGACCGCACCGACCAGATGGCGCGTTTTGCCGCCTCCGGCTGGGACGTGTTCGAATGTGACGGCCACGACCCCGAGGATATCGACCGCGCGCTGACCGCGGCCAAGGCCAGCGCGGGCCCCGCGATGATCGCCTGCAAGACGCATATCGCGCTCGGCTCCTCGGCGCAGGATACCTCCAAGGGGCATGGCGCGCTGACCGATGACCAGCTGATCGCCGACACCAAGGCGGCCTATGGCTGGAGCCACGGTCCCTTCGAGATCCCCTCGGACCTCAAGGAGGAATGGGAAGCCATCGGCGCGCGCGGCGCGGCCGACCGCGCGGATTGGGATGCCCGCATCGCGGCGCTTTCCACCACCCGGCAGGTGGAATTTGCGCGTAGCATCGCGGGCGAGATGCCCAAGAAGCTCTCGGCCACGATCAAGGCGCTGAAAAAGCAGGTGACGGAAACCACCCCCAAGGTGGCCACCCGCAAGGCCAGCGAAATGGCGCTGGAGGTGATCAACCCGATCATCCGCGAAACGCTTGGCGGCTCGGCCGACCTGACGGGATCGAACAACACCAAGACCGCCGATCTGGGCACGTTCGAGCCGGAAAACCGCACCGGCCGCTACATCTATTACGGCATCCGCGAACATGGCATGGCGGGCGCGATGAACGGCATGGCGCTGCATGGCGGCGTGCGCCCCTATGGCGGCACCTTCATGTGCTTCACCGATTATGCGCGCGGCGCGATGCGGCTCAGCGCGCTGATGGGCGTCTCGGTGCAATATGTCATGACCCATGACAGCATCGGGTTGGGCGAGGACGGGCCGACACACCAGCCGGTGGAACACCTGGCCATGCTGCGCGCGACGCCCAACATGCTGGTCTTCCGTCCCGCGGATGCGGTGGAAACGGCGGAGGCCTGGGAGGCGGCGCTGAACCAGAAGGCGACGCCGTCGGTGCTGGCGCTTTCCCGCCAGGGCGTGCCGACCGTGCGCCGCGAGCACAAGACCGCCAACCAGACCTGGCGCGGGGCCTACGTGCTGGCCGAGGCCGAGGCCAAGCGGCAGGCGATCCTGATTGCCAGCGGCTCGGAGGTCTCCATCGCGCTGGAGGCCAGGGCGATCCTGGAGGGCGAGGGCATCGGCGTGCGCGTCGTCTCCATGCCCTGCATGGAGCTGTTCGCGACCCAGGACGAGAGCTACCGCAAGCGCGTCCTGCCGGGTGGCGCGGTGCGCGTGGCCGTCGAGGCCGGTGTGCGCCAACCCTGGGACCAGTGGTTGTTGGGCGAACGCGGGCGCGAGGCCAAGGCTGGCTTTGTCGGCATGGAGGGGTTCGGCGCGTCTGCTCCGGCGGAGGAGCTTTACGCCCATTTCGGGATCACGGGCGAGGCCGTGGCCGCCAAGGTGCGCGCGCTGCTGTAAGCGCGGATCGTGACAGATCGTGAGGCCCCGCGTCGATCCCGGCGTGGGGCTTTTTCGTGGGCAGGGATTGCGCCGCCTTCGGCGTCGCCACGCGCCTCCTCCGGCCCTGGCGGGCCGTCCTCGGCGCGGCTCAGCGCGCGAACCGGAATGGCGGCGCGGTGTGGATGGGGTGGTTTTGAGTATTTTTGCCAAGAAGATGGGGAAGGGATTCGCGCAATGTCCGGCTTTTGGCGGCACGGCGATGCCGCGTTGCAGCAGCGGCAGCCCGATGTCATGCGCTAACATCAGCATTTATCGCTAACATGTTGCGGCAAATCGGTTTCCCGCCTTCTCACGCGGGGTGAGCCCCCCTATAAGCCGGGGCCAAGAGGCAAGAAGGAGCACGCCCCATGACCGTCACCATCGGGATCAACGGATTTGGCCGCATCGGCCGTTGCACTCTGGCCCATATCGCCGAAAGCGCGCGCAATGACGTGTCGGTGGTCAAGATCAACGCGACCGGGCCGATCGAGACCTCGGCGCATCTCTTGCGCTACGATTCGGTGCATGGGCGCTTTGCGGGCACCATCACGACCGAGGGCGATCACATGGACCTGGGCCGCGGCCCGATGAAGGTGTTTTCCACCTATGACCCGCGTGAGCTGGACTGGTCGGGCTGTGACGTGGTGCTGGAATGCACCGGCAAGTTCAATGACGGCCACAAGGCCAATATCCACCTGGAGCAGGGCGCGAAATCGGTGCTGATCTCGGCCCCCGCCAAACACGTGGACAAGACCATCGTCTATGGCGTCAATCACCGCACGCTGACGGATGACGACACCATGGTTTCGAACGGCTCCTGCACCACCAATTGCCTGGCCCCGCTGGCCAAGGTGCTGGACGAGGCCATCGGCATCGAGCGCGGCATCATGACCACGATCCACTCCTATACCGGCGACCAGCCGACGCTGGACCGGCGCCATGACGACCTCTACCGCGCGCGGGCCGGCGCCATGGCAATGATCCCGACCTCGACCGGCGCGGCGAAGGCGCTTGGCGAGGTGCTGCCCGGCCTCAAGGGCAAGCTGGACGGATCGGCCATGCGGGTGCCGACGCCCAATGTCTCGGCCGTGGACCTGACCTTTGAAGCGGGTCGCGACGTGAGCGTCGAGGATGTGAACGAGATCGTGCGCGAGGCCTGCGCCGGTCACATGGGTATGGTGATGGCCTATGACCCCGAACCCAAGGTCTCGATCGATTTCAACCACACCGTGCAAAGCTCGATCTTCGCGCCCGACCAGACCAAGGTTGTCGGCGGGCGCACGGTGCGGGTGCTGGCCTGGTATGACAATGAATGGGGGTTCTCGGCGCGCATGGCCGATGTCGCCGGTGCGATGGGGCGTTTGCGGGGCTGAACCTCCCCTCGATCCCGTCTTGCGCGCCCGTCCCCTCGCGGTCCGGGCGCTTTTTCATGCCGCCTTGCGCCCTGCCCTGCCCTGCGCCATGGTCGCCGCGACGCTTCAAGCCCGGGATGCCCATGACCAATACCATCGCCTTCTGGCTTGCCTTCCTCATCGCCGCGATCTTCGCCGCCGATTATTTCTATTTCGACTGGGACCTGCATATCGTGCTGGGGCGTTACATCCTTCGGATCATCGAATGGGTGGCCTTCTGGCGCTGACCCCCTGCGATTGAGGCTTTGCATTTTGCCGAAAGCTGGAGTAAACGCAGCCATAACGGCGATGTTAGCGTTAACACGCGTCAGGGCCGCGAAACCAAAGCCGCAGACACCAAGGAGTGGATCATGACAGTCAAACTAGCCATCAACGGGTTCGGACGCATCGGGCGGCTGGTTTTGCGGGCGCTGGTCGAGGGCGGGCGTGACGATGTCGAGGTGGTCGCGATCAACGATCTGGGACCGGTCGAGACCAACGCACATCTGCTGCAATTCGATAGCGTGCATGGCCGCTTCCCCTCGGAGGTCAGCCATGGCGAGGACTGGATCGACGCAGGCCGCGGCAAGATCGCCACCACCGCCATCCGCAACCCGGCGGAACTGCCCTGGGGCGATGTCGATATCGTGCTGGAATGCACCGGCATCTTCACCGGCGACAAGGCCAAGGTGCATCTGGAAAACGGCGCCTCGCGGGTGCTGGTCTCGGCCCCCTCCTCGGGTGCCGACAAGACCATCGTCTTCGGGGTCAACCACGACACGTTGACGGGCGCCGATCTGCATGTCTCGAACGCGTCCTGCACCACCAACTGCCTGGCCCCCGTCGCCAAGGTGCTGAATGACGGCATCGGCATCACGCGCGGCTTCATGACCACGATCCACAGCTACACGGGCGACCAGCCGACGCTGGACACGATGCACAAGGATCTCTATCGCGCCCGCGCCGCGGCGATGAGCATGATCCCCACCTCGACCGGGGCCGCGCGCGCCGTCGGGCTGGTCATGCCCGAGTTGAAGGGCAAGCTGGATGGCGTCGCGATCCGGGTGCCGACGCCCAATGTCTCCTGCATCGACCTGACCTTCGAGGCCGCCCGCGATGTCACCGAGGACGAGATCAACGAGCTGATGCGCAAGGCCGCGGCCTCCGGCCCGCTCAAGGGCGTGCTCGGCGTGACCGACAAGCCGCTGGTGTCGATGGATTTCAACCACGATCCGATGAGTTCCACCTTCGCCACCGACCAGACCAAGGTGCTGGAGGGCCGCATGGTCCGCGTGCTCAGCTGGTATGACAATGAATGGGGCTTCTCGAACCGGATGCTGGATACCGCTGTGGCAATGGGCAAGCACCTCTGACCCGACCGGGGGCGCCTTAACACTGTATCAAGGTTAACGCGCGCCCTGCCTTTCATTTTGCCCAAAATACCTCCGCCGGAGGCATCCCGCCCTCGCCGCCCGCGCGGCGGGCTGGTAGGATGTCCATACCCGTCAGCAAGGAGCCCTGCCAATGACCTGGAAAACCCTCGATGACATGGATCTTGCCGGCAAGATCGTGCTCACCCGCGTCGATATCAACGTGCCGGTCAAGGATGGCGCGGTGACGGATGCGACCCGGATCACCCGCATCGTGCCGACGATCCACGATATCCTCGCCAAGGGCGGCAAGCCGGTGATGCTGGCGCATTTCGGGCGTCCCAAGGGCGAATATGTCCCCGAGTTGAGCCTGAAACTCACCCTGCCCGCCCTGCGCGAACATCTCGATTGCGACGTGAAATTCATCGAGAAACCCGACCGCGCCAGCCTGGAGGCCGTCCCCAGGGGCACCGCGGTCCTGGTCGAGAACACCCGCTTTGCCCCCGGCGAGGAAAAGAACGACCCCGACATGGCCGCCTTCCTCGCCTCGCTCGGCGATGTCTATTGCAACGATGCCTTTTCCGCCGCGCATCGCGCGCATGCCTCGACCGAGGGCGTGGCCCATCTGCTGCCTTCCTGCGCGGGACGGCTGATGGAGGCCGAACTGCGCGCGCTGGAGGCGGCCCTGGGTCATCCCGACCGCCCCCTCATCGCGGTGGTCGGCGGCGCCAAGGTCTCGACCAAGCTGGCGCTTCTGGGCAATCTGGTCGAGAAGGTCGATCACCTCTTCATCGGCGGCGGCATGGCCAATACCTTCCTCGCCGCCGAGGGCATCCATGTCGGCAAATCGCTTTGCGAACATGACCTCGCCGTCACCGCGCGCGAGATCATGGACAAGGCGCGCGGCACCGATTGCACCATCCACCTGCCCCTCGATATCGTCGTCGCGCGCGAATTCGCCGCCGGGGCCGCGCATGAGGTGATGGGGATCGACGATTGCCCCGAGGACGGGATGATCCTGGATGCCGGGCCCAAGACGGTGGCCGAGTTCGACTCGGTGCTGTCCAATTGCCGCACGCTGATCTGGAACGGCCCGCTTGGCGCCTTCGAGATCGAGCCCTTCGACACCGCCACGGTCAAGGCCGCGCGGGCGGCCGCCGAGGCCACGAAATCGGGCCGGCTGATCTCGGTCGCGGGTGGCGGCGACACGGTCGCGGCGCTCAACCATGCGGGCGTCGCGGAGGATTTCACCTATGTCTCGACCGCGGGCGGCGCCTTCCTGGAATGGCTCGAGGGCAAGACCCTGCCGGGTGTCGCAGCACTTCAGGGCTGATCGCTGCAATCGCTTGCCAAGACCCGGACGGATGCGGTTTGATACCCGCATCCGTTAATTCATTTTGAAAGGGTCCGACATGACCGATTTTCGCCAGTCCGGCACCGCCCTCGCTGTCTCCGCGCTTCTTGCGGCCACGCCCGCCGCCGCCACGCCAAGCTCGCTCTGGGAACTCCTGACCATCGACCGGGTCGCCACCTGGGTCACGCAATATGCCATCGCGCTCTCGCGGACCGTGGCGCAGGTCACCTATACCGACCTCGATATCGCGGTGCTTGAGGGGCGCGTGGCGTTGACCGGCCTCAGCGTGCAACCCTACGCATCCCCCGGCGATGGCGATTGCGCCTTTTCCGCCGACCGCATCGTGATGACGGCCGCACCGCTGGATCAGCTGGACTACGGCGCCGCCAATATCGACATCATCGGGCTGGAGATGAGCCCCGGCTGCCTGTCCGAGATCGACCGGATGGAACTGGCGCAGATGGGACTGGACCGCTTCGTGCTGGACCGGGTGCAGGTGCAGATCGAACAGGTCATCGCAAGCGCCGAAACCCGCGTCGATTTCCAGGCCGTCTCCGAAGGTCTGGCCGAGGTCAGCGGCTCGGTCGACCTGTCCTATTTCGCGGTCGACGTGACGGGCCGCTCCCCCGAACCCGTGGCCTATCTGCGCCATGCCGAATACGAGATCCACGACCAGGGGGCCTGGGCCAATCTCGCGCCGATGCTGCCGCCCTTCATCGCCGATCCCGAAACCCTGCGCCAGATGCTGAGCGCCGAGCTGATGCGCGGCGGCGGGGCGGCCCCGACGGCGCCCGCACCGATCACACCTGATCCAACGGCCCCGGCCCCGGACACCCCCGACCCTGTCACCCCCACCCCGGCCGTGCCGTCCAAACAGGGCGTGGCCGGTGACACCGGACCGACCGAGCAATTCATCGGCGAGCTGGCCACCGCGCTGGCAGGGTTCGCCGCCGAACCGGGGCGCTTTGCCCTGACCCTCTCGCCGCCCGAACCGGTGCTGCTGACCGAGGAGATGTTCGAGGATTTCGGCCTCTTCGTCTCGGCCCTGCACCCCTCGGTCTCGACCAGCGACGCGCCCGAGATCACCCGTGTCACCGGGGCCGAGATCGAGACGCTGACCGGCGAGGCCGAAAGCGGCGAGATCGCGCTGGAGCCTGCCGACCGGTTGCGCATCGCACGCGCCTTCCTCACCGGCATCGGCGCGCCGCGCAACACCGACACCGCGTTGCAGATCCTGCGCCCGCTTCTGGAGGACAACCACCCCGTCGCCGTCGCCATGGCGCTGGAGGCATTGGATGACCTCGATCCCGGCCTGGCCTATCAACTGGCCCATCGCGCCGCCGCCGAGGGCAACCGCGCCGCCTTTGCCCGGCTGGATGCCCTGGAACGCGCGCTGCCGGTGGCCGATATCCGCGCGGTGCAAACGGGCGAGGCCCCCGAGCTGTCGGGCGAGGAAAGCCCCGCCGACCTGCGCCGCCGGGGCTATGACGCGCTGATCGGCCTCGGCACCCCGCGCAACTATGCCCATGCCTATTTCTACGGGCTGCTGGCGCTGGCCGAGGGCGACCGTGCCGCCGCCAGCCTGGTCGACGAGATCGAGGCCATGATCGCCCGCGCGCCTGAGGAGGAGACCGCCGAATGGCAGGGCATGGCCGACGCGGTGCAGGCGCGGGTCACGGCGCATTTCTTCGGCCTGGCCGCCGATGAGACCGCCGAACCGGAGACCGAGACCGACCAGTAACGGGCGCGGCACCCTGCCCCTGTTAGCGTAACCAGAATTGCAGCCCGGTCTCCGGGCTGCGATACAGCGCCCGACACCATGCCATCAGCGAGGGATTGCCAGATCATGCCGAACCAGGACCAGACCGACCGCATCGCCAGGGGCCAGGGCTTCATCGCGGCGCTCGACCAATCCGGCGGCTCCACGCCCAAGGCGCTGAAACTCTACGGCATCGACGAGGATCAGTATGCCTCCGAGGCCGAGATGTTCGACCTGATCCACGCCATGCGGTCCCGCATTGTCGAGGCCCCCGCCTTCAACGGCGACCGCGTCGTCGGCGCGATCCTGTTCGAGATGACGATGGAGCGCGAGATCGGCGGCAAACCCGCCCCCGCCGCCCTGTGGGAAGATCACGGCGTGGTGCCCTTTCTCAAGGTCGACAAGGGGCTGGAGGCGGAGGCCGACGGCGTCAGGCTGATGAACCCCATGCCCGACCTGGATGCGCTGCTGATCCGGGCGCGCGAGCTTGGCGTTTACGGCACCAAGATGCGCTCGGTCATCGACGCGGCCAACCCGGACGGCATCAAGGCCATCACCGACCAGCAATTCGAGGTTGCCGAGCAGATCCTGGGCCACGGGCTGATCCCGATCATCGAGCCCGAGGTGACGATCTCCATCGCCGACAAGGCCGAGGCCGAGGAGATGCTGCTGCGTGAGCTTCTGTTACATCTCGACCCGCTGCCCGAGGATCGGATGGTGATGCTGAAACTGACCCTGCCGGAGGTGGACAACCTCTACAAACCGCTGGTCGATCACCCCCGCGTGCTGAAGGTCGTGGCGCTGTCGGGCGGCTATTCGCGCGAGGAGGCCAATGCGCGGCTCGCGCGCCAGACCGGCATGATCGCCAGCTTCAGCCGCGCGTTGACCGAAGGTCTGTCGGCACAGCAGAGCGAGGCCGAGTTCAACGCCACGCTGGAGGCCTCCATCGCCTCGATCGCCAAGGCATCGACTTCCGGGTAACAATCGCAACACAAGGGATTCCCTTTTCGCGCGGGATGTGCGAATCTGCCCGCAGACGCCCACAAAAAGAGGCGGCGGGCAGAGGCGATGCAGAAAAAACGTTCATTGGCCGGGCTTCTTGTGCCCATGGGGTTGCTCTTCGTGGGGGCCTATTTCACCTTTGCCGCCGTGCAGGGCGATTACGGGCTGTTCCGCCGCATCCAGATCGAGGCCGAACGCGATACCTACCAGGCCGAACTGGATGCGCTGGTCGCGGAAACGGCGCAGATGACCCTGTTGACCCGGCGCCTCTCGGATGATTACCTTGACCTCGATCTGCTGGACCAGCAGGCGCGCGACCGGCTTGGCTACATGCGCGCCGACGAAGTAATCCTGCCTTGATCGCACCGGCCCTGATCCGCGCATTCTGACGCAAGGTCAATTCCGGGGGTGATTTTCCTCCTGTGATGGTTTAGAAGATAGTTCAATACTAAACTATTGTCCAAATCCGCAGGAGGGGACCCCATGGCCGCACGCAAGGCATCTGCGAAAAGCGCCGCAAAACCAAACGTTTCCGCCGAAGAGCTGATGGCCTATTACCGCGATATGCTGCTGATCCGCAGATTCGAGGAAAAGGCCGGCCAGCTCTATGGCATGGGTCTGATCGGCGGGTTCTGCCACCTCTATATCGGCCAGGAGGCCGTCGTCGTGGGGCTGGAGGCCGCCGCGAAAGAAGGTGACAAGCGCATCACCTCCTACCGCGATCACGGTCACATGCTGGCCTGCGGCATGGACCCCAAGGGCGTCATGGCCGAGCTGACGGGCCGCGAGGGCGGCTATTCCAAGGGCAAGGGCGGCTCGATGCACATGTTCTCGAAGGAGAAGCATTTCTACGGCGGTCACGGCATCGTCGGCGCGCAGGTGCCGCTTGGCGCGGGCCTGGCCTTTTCCGACAAGTACAAGGGCAATGACAACGTCACCTTCACCTATTTCGGCGACGGCGCGGCCAACCAGGGCCAGGTCTACGAGACCTTCAACATGGCGGCACTCTGGGATCTGCCGGTGATCTTCGTGATCGAGAACAACCAGTATGCCATGGGCACGGCGCAGGCGCGCTCGACCTCCAGCGCCGATATCTACGTGCGCGGCGAGGCTTTCGGCATCCCCGGCGAGATCGTCGATGGCATGGATGTGCTGAAGGTCAAGGAAGCCTCCGAAAAGGCGGTCGCGCATTGCCGCGCCGGCAAGGGGCCGTATATCCTGGAAATCAAGACCTACCGCTATCGCGGCCACTCCATGTCGGACCCGGCGAAGTACCGGACCCGCGAGGAGGTGCAGAAGATGCGCGAGGAACGCGACCCGATCGAGGCCGTGCGCTCGCTGCTCCTGACCGGCAAGCACGCCTCCGAGGACGATCTCAAAGCGATCGACAAGGAGATCAAGGGCATCGTCAATGACGCCGCCGAGTTCTCCAAGGAAAGCCCGGAACCCGCATTGGAAGAGCTCTGGACCGACATCTATGCGAAAGGCGACGCCCCGCAGGAGGAAGACGCCTGATGCCGCATTTCGAGATACACGCAAGCGACGTCGAGGCCGCGAAAGCCTTCTACGCCGGCCTTTTCGGATGGGACTTCTCGCCCATGGAGGGCGGCGAGGAGATGGCCTATCACCTGATCGAGGGCGACCAGATCGGGATGGACAAGGGCGTCACCGGCGGGCTGATGAACCGCATGGGCGATGCGCCCCAACCGGGCGCGCCCATCCGCGGCGGCACCATGACCTTTGAAGTGGACGATTGCGACGAGCGTTACGCCTGGGCGCTGGACAATGGCGGTGCCGAGGCGCTGCCGCCCGAAGATTACCCCGGCATCGGTCGCTGTGCCTATGTAGAGGACGGACAGGGAAATGTCGTCGGCCTCATCAAACCTGTGAATATGGAGCGCTAAGCCATGGCAACTGAAATTCTCATGCCCGCCCTCTCCCCCACGATGGAGGAAGGCACACTGGCGAAATGGCTGGTGAAGGAAGGCGACACCGTCGCATCCGGCGACATCATGGCCGAGATCGAGACCGACAAGGCCACGATGGAATTTGAAGCCGTCGATGAAGGCGTGATCGGCAAGATCCTGATCGCCGAAGGCACCGAAGGGGTCAAGGTCAACACCCCCATCGCGGTTCTTCTGGAAGAAGGCGAGGATGCCGACGCGGTGCCCGAGAGCAAATCCCAGGAGGCCGCACCCGCGGCCGAGGAGGAGACCCCGAAGGAGGAGGCCACGGCCCCGGCGCGTGCCGCCGACCCCGTCCCCTCCGCCAATGTCGAGCCGGACTACCCCGAAGGCACCGAGATGAAGACCCAGACCGTGCGCGAGGCCCTGCGCGACGCCATGGCCGAGGAAATGCGCCGCGATGACTCTGTGTTCCTGATGGGCGAGGAGGTCGCCGAATACCAGGGCGCCTACAAGATCAGCCAGGGGATGCTGGACGAATTCGGGGGCAAGCGCGTCATCGACACGCCGATCACCGAACACGGGTTCGCCGGTGTCGCGGTCGGCGCGTCTTTCGGCGGCCTGCGCCCCATCGTCGAGTTCATGACCTTCAACTTCGCCATGCAGGCGATTGACCAGATCATCAACTCGGCGGCCAAGACGCTCTACATGTCGGGCGGCCAGATGGGCGCGCCGATGGTGTTCCGTGGCCCCAACGGTGCCGCCGCCCGCGTCGGCGCGCAGCACAGCCACGATTACGCCGCCTGGTATGCCCAGGTGCCGGGCCTGAAAGTCGTGATGCCCTATTCGGCCGCCGACTATAAGGGCCTGATGAAGACCGCCATCCGCGACCCCAACCCGGTGATCTTCCTGGAAAACGAGATCCTCTATGGCCGCTCGGGCGATGTGCCGGACCTTGAGGATTTCACCATCCCCTTCGGCAAGGCCCGCATCTGGCGCGAGGGCGACGACGTCACCATCGTCAGCTTCGGCATCGGCATGCAATACGCGCTGGAGGCTGCCGACAAGCTGGCCGAGGAGGGTATCTCGGCGGAAGTGGTCGACCTGCGCACGCTGCGCCCCATCGACTATGACACGCTGCTGGCCTCGGTCATGAAGACCAACCGCTGCGTCACGGTCGAGGAAGGCTTCCCCGTCGCCTCCATCGGTAACCACCTCAGTGCCACGATCATGGAAAAGGCCTTCGATTACCTCGACGCGCCCGTGATCAACTGCACCGGCAAGGACGTGCCCATGCCCTACGCGGCCAACCTGGAGAAACACGCGCTGGTCACCACCGATGAGGTGATCGAGGCGGTCAAGCAGGTGACCTACCGTTAAGCCATGGATGTTCTTGGAAAAAATAAGACTGCCGAGGCCTATCGCGTTTCCGTCGAGATCGACGGGCGCGCGGTGGTCGGGCTGGTCCCCGATGCGTTCCTGACCTCGGAGTACGGGACAGGCGCGCGGGTCAGCCACACGGAGGCTTATGAATGGATTGCCGCCAACCGACATGACCTGACCGATGCGATCAGGGCGCGTTTGGCAGGCCAGCAACCGCGTGCGCCGTATCGGGCCGTGGTGCTTGAACAGGAGAGATAAGAGATGCCGACAGAAATTCTCATGCCCGCCCTTTCCCCCACGATGGAGGAAGGCACGCTGGCGAAATGGCTGGTCAAGGAAGGCGACGAGGTCAACTCGGGCGACCTCCTGGCCGAGATCGAGACCGACAAGGCCACGATGGAGTTTGAGGCCGTCGATGAAGGCGTGATCGGCAAGATCCTGATCCCGGAAGGCAGCGAAGGCGTCAAGGTCAACACCCCCATCGCGGTGCTGCTGGCCGAGGGCGAAAGCGCCGATGATATCGGGGAAAGCGCGGGCAAGTCCGACGCCGCACCCGCCGAAAAGAAAGAGACCGCGGACGCCCCCGAGAACCCGAAGGAGCCCGCCAAACCGGAGGCAAAACCCGCCCCCGCCGCGCCGCAGGCCTCCGATGGCAGCCGCATCTTCGCCTCACCGCTGGCCCGTCGCATCGCCGCGCAGAAGGGGCTGGACCTCACGCAGATCAAGGGCTCCGGCCCGCGCGGGCGGATCGTCAAATCCGATGTGGAAGGCGCCACCGCCGCCAAACCCGCCGAGGCAAAACAGGCCGCCCCCGCCGCCGCAGCCCCGGTCGCGGCGCCCGCGCCCGTCGGACCTTCCGCCGATGTGGTGCTCAAGACCTACGAGGGGCGCGAGTTCCAGGAGGTCAAGCTGGACGGGATGCGCAAGACCATCGCCGCCCGCCTGACCGAGGCCAAGCAGACCATCCCGCATTTCTACCTGCGCCGGGATATCAAGCTGGACGCGCTCTTGAAATTCCGCAGCCAGCTGAACAAGCAATTGGAGGCGCGCGGCGTCAAGCTGTCGGTCAATGACTTCATCATCAAGGCCGTCGCCAACGCGCTGCAACAGGTGCCCGAGTGCAATTCGGTCTGGGCGGGCGACCGGGTGTTGCAATTGAAGCCTTCCGATGTGGCCGTCGCCGTCGCCATCGAGGGCGGTCTCTTCACACCGGTGCTGAAGGATGCCGAGATGAAATCGCTCTCGGCCCTCTCCGCCGAGATGAAAGACCTCGCCGCCCGCGCCCGCGACCGCAAGCTCGCGCCGCATGAATACCAGGGCGGCACTTTCGCGATCTCCAACCTGGGCATGTTCGGCATCGACAATTTCGACGCCATCGTGAACCCGCCCCATGCCGGGATCCTGGCCGTGGGCTCGGGCGTGAAAAAGCCGGTCGTGGGCGAGGATGGAGAGCTGACGGTCGCCACCATCATGTCTGCCAGCATGTCGGTCGATCACCGCGTCATCGACGGCGCGCTTGGGGCGAAGCTGCTGCAAGCCATTGTCGAGAACCTGGAAAATCCCATGACCATGCTGGCCTGACGCCGCATCGCCAGAGGCCAAACACACGGAAAACGCCCCGCCATATCGGACGGGGCGTTTTTCTGCTTGCATTCTATTAGTGTCTTATATACACTTATAGATATTGAACCGGACCAGATGCCAAACCGACAGACAGTTAACCACGAGGAGGGCCAGATGTTTTATTCCGAACTCAGCATGGATCTTGAGACCTTCCTCAAGGCGCTCGGCCTGATCGGGTTCGGCATTTACGTCACAGGCTTCATGCTGCTCAGCACCGGACGCCTCGACAGCCGCGGCACCCGCTATTTCGCGATGACGCTTGTCGCCTCCACCTGCGTCCTGCTCAGCCTGACCGTCGATTTCAACCTGTCCTCCGCCCTGATCCAGATCTTTTACGTCCTTGTCTCCCTCAGCGCGATTTTCCTGCGCGCGCGGCCCAATCCCCACCCCCGCCCTGTCCCGGTCCGCGTCTAAATCCCTTTACCAAGACGAAAAAAGGGCGGGCCCATTACGGCCCGCCCCTTTTTCATTTCTGATAGAAGATTTAGCTTTTCGACCCACCCGGCACGATTTGATCCATCGACAGCGACGGCTGGTCGCAGCCCGCCTCGCCCACGATCTTCGCGGGCACGCCCGCCACCGTCTTGCAAGGCGGCACCGGCTCCAACACCACCGATCCGGCGGCGATCCGGCTGCATTTGCCCACCGTGATATTGCCCAGGACCTTCGCCCCCGCCCCGATCAGCACGCCATCGGCGATCTTGGGGTGGCGGTCATCGTCTTCCTTGCCGGTCCCGCCAAGCGTCACCGAATGCAGCATCGAGACATTGTCGCCGACGACGGCCGTTTCCCCGATCACAATGGAATGGGCGTGGTCGATCATGATCCCCTGCCCGATCCGTGCCGCCGGGTGAATGTCGATCCCGTAGGTCTCGCTCACCCGCATCTGCACGAAATAGGCCAGGTCGCGCCGCCCCGCCTGCCACAGGTGATGGCCGACGCGATAGGCCTGGATCGCCTGGAACCCCTTGAAATAGAGCAAGGGCTGCATGAAGCGATGGCAGGCCGGATCGCGGTCATAGACGGCCACGATATCGGCCCGCGCCGCCGTGCCCAGACCGGACTCGCTGCGATAGGCCTCATCCGCCACCTCGCGAATCAACTGCTCGGACACATCGCCCGAGGCCAGTTTCTGCGCCATCCGGTACGCGAGCGCCGCCTCCAGCGAGCCGTGATGCAGGATACAGCCATGCACCAGCCCGCCCAGAAGCGGTTCATCGCGCACCGCCTCCTCGGCTTCGCGGGTGATACGGCTCCAGACCGGGTCAAGCTCGGCCAGATGTGTGCGGGTCTTTGCCATGGGGCGCCTCCGGGTCATCTCCCCTCCTGACTACATCAGGTGCCCCCGAAGAACCAAGCCGAAAGCCGTGATCGCCCCGATCACAATCGCTTATACCGCGTCCGGAATGGTAAACGCCGCGTAATGCAGCGCCAGGCGCACCGTGCCGCCCGCGAAATCCCCGCCATTCGCCGTCAGCAGCAAAGGCGTCGGCGCCCAGACCACGAACGGGTTCACCGGCCCGCTGATCCAGGAGTTCTGCGCCGTACCCAGGCCACTGCCGAAACGGTCATCGCTGGACGTGTCGCCAAGCCGCCAATCGGCCAGCGTCCCGGTGATCGCATCCGTCACCCGGCCCGTCACGCCAAAGACGATGGAGCGCGCCGGAAAGGACAGCGCCGCCGCGACGCTGCCCCCCGCCGTGATCGCCACATCCTGCTCGACCGTCATCACCTGCATCCCGGCCCCGCCCGGTGCCGCCGAGACAGCGCCCGCGCGCCAGCCACTGCCGTCATGCAGATCGGTGGTGCCACGATCCGCGACAAACGCCCGCCAACCGGCTTTCGGCGTGAAGAACACCCAGCCGCCATTGACGTATTGCGCCACCTCGCCGTCACGTCCGGCCCAGGCATTGACCGCCCCGCCCGGCACACCAAAGCATTCCCCCTCCAGCACCGCCCCCGGCGGCGTGGCCTCGCTGCGCGAGCGCAGGGTCAGTTGCACAACGCCATCCAGCCGTTGCAGGGCCTCGTTCACGGTCACATGCTTCTGCGCCTGCGCGGCGGCCAGAAGCGGGAGGGTCAGGTTGCTCGTGTCAGTCATTGATCTCGATCCTTGCAAATGGTCCCGGTCCGAAGCGCGCAGAAACCTGTGCAACTTCAATACTGTATGGCGCGCTGACCCCGTCCGAGGTCCGCATCGCATCGCTATAGGTGAAGGCGGGCGCGCTTAGCGTGGCCTCCCGGCGCATGATGCCGCCGCCATCCCGCACCCGCAGGACATAGCGCTCGACCTCTTCGCCCAGCGGCACGTCGGTGCCCTGCCAACTGTCGCCGTCGATGCGGGTGCGCCGGATCCACGAAATCTCGCGCCCGGTGCCCTCGTTCGGCGCGCGCAGATGCGCGGGCGCGTATGGCCTGAGCCCGATCCCGTCAAAGGCCAGTTGCCGATGCACATAGCTCGGGTGGTCATAGCTCTTGGCGGCCTGCCCAACCCGGTAATGCCGCGCCAGGCCGCGCGCCGATAGCGGCACCTCGATCTGGTCCGGCGCGCCGTCCAGCAACACGAAGAGGGAGCCCACCGGCCAATCGGCAGGCATGATCCCGTCACTGCCCGCCTGCCCGCGCAATCGCAGCGAGATGTCCCACAGGTCCTCGCCCACCAGTGTGGCCTGGGCAAACTGGATCACCTCCCAATTGGCCCCGTCGCCATCGCCGATCGCGGCCGCATTGGCCCCGTTCAGCACATCCGCCATCTCGGCCGAGGACAGCGCCCCGCTGCTCAGCCGCACCCTGAGCGCAGGCCCCCGATCCCAGATACCGGGCTCCGCCGCAAAAAGGGCTGTTTCCAGCACCCCCACGGTCGCGCGCCGCTCGATCAGCGTGTTCAGCGTGTAGCCGCTATCCCCCGGCGCGCTATAGGCCGCGACGACCCCCGGCCAGGGCACGGCGGCCACGGCCAGATGCGGCGTGTGCTCGACCTCACCGCCCGTCAGCAGCGGCAGGTCCATGAAGACCGGGCTCACAGGGACCGGCGGCACGAAGGCCTCCAGCGTCACGGCTTCATCGACGGTATCGGACGGCTCGTATATCTCCATCTCCGAGCGCACGGCCTCGATCCGCCGCGCCCCCGCATCCTCGACCCGGTCCACCCGCCACGAGGAGCCATCCACCAGCTCGAAAATCGTGCCCGCATCCACATCCAGCCGTGACGGCGGCAGCGAGAAGCTGATCGTGTCACGTGCAATCCGCGATTCCGCCAGCCAGCGCTCGGCCACCGCGCGCCCCTCGGCCCCGGTCATCACAAGCGGCAATTCGCTCTGGCTGATCCCGTCCTCGCCATCGTCGGGAAAGACGGCCTCGGCCACCCGCGTTTCATAAGCCCCTGCGGCTTCCGTATGGGCCAGGCGCACCCGCCCCACCATGTCGGCGCGCGGCTGGCGCGTATTGACGGGGGCGGAATTGCCATCCTCATCCACCGCCATCAGATCGGCATCGACCGTGGTCTCGGTCATGCCCACGCGGCTGCGGAACACGATCTTGCCGTCCCGCTCGCTCGCCTCGAACCCATAGGCCAGCATCAGCGGCTGCAACCGTGCCCGCGCGCTTTCCACATCCGAGGACACCGTGCCGCGCACAAAGCCATAAAGCTCGCTGACATCGTAATCCTCCAGCCCCGCATCTTCGCAGATCTCGGCCACCACATCGGCCAGAGGCTGCGCCCCCATCCGCCCCGAGATCCAATGCCCGCGCGCATGGTTCACGCCGTCCGACCACAGCGCCTGATTGTTCGGAAAGGCCGGCCAGGGCCGCGCATCCCAGGCCCAGACATAGGCATGATCCATATCCAGCATCGGCCCGCCATAAACGTCCGAGACCGGGTTCTTCTCCGGATCCAGCCAATAATCCGTCATCGCGCGCAGATACTGCATCTGGATCAGGTCATCGCGCCGCCCGGTCGAGTAATAGGGGATCGAGGATTCCGAGGATTTCGGATCGAGGAACTTGTTCGGCTGATTGGTGCCCTTGTCGATCGCCGCACAGCCCAGTTCGGTAAACCTGAGAGGTTTGCTCTGCGGGATCCATGCGGATACCTCCGCGTCGTGCTCCATCGCAACTGCACCGTAGGCAATCACGGATTCCCCCGACACGGTCGAATTCGGCCCAACAAGAAGAAAAATGGTGTTGTCGTCGGCTGCTAATGTTGCGTCCAGTTCCAGGCGCACAATGCCGTTTCCGATATCTGTTGCCGAGCTGCTGTGCACAGCATGACCGTTGTCACCGACTGAGATCGTTTTTGACGCAAAGTCGTATTCAAGCAGAGGTCCATTCCCGGTGTAGGCAACACTCATGCGCACTTTGCCGGACGTGCCTTCCCCGACCCAAGATCGAAAGACGAACCTTTTGCCACCACTGTTATCAATCGGATTGGTGTTTATGCGCCCTGCAGCAGCAATGTGGCCCATTGTCGAGATTTCCGCCGGAGCGTCAAATCCCGCGATTGGCGTTGCATTTGCGGGGGCAACTACACCATTCAGGAATGGATACCAGGTCGATGGCGCCTGCCCCAGATCGGTCAGATCGTTCTCGACCCCGTCGGTCCGGTTATGATGCGCGTTCGCCCACCAGTTGCGAATATCCTTGTATCGGTAGATCCAGGGTTTGTTTTCCGTCCCGTCGGTAATGGGCAGGCGCTTCTGCGCCGCGCGCCCTTCGACCGAACCATAATACCAGTCATACCCCTCGCCACCCTCGATATTGGCCTTGAGGTAATCGAGATTGTAAATGGAGCGCCACCCCGCATCGGCATGGTCCTCGCCGTCTCGCCAATCGGAAAGCGGCATGTAATTGTCGATCCCGACAAAGTCGATATTGGCATCCGCCCAAAGCGCATCGAGGTGAAAGAACACGTCGCCCGAGCCGTCCTGCGGGTGATAGCCGAAATACTCCGACCAGTCGGCGGCATAGGACAGTTTCGCATCGGGCAACAGCAGGCGCACTTCTGCCGCCAGGTCGATCAGCGCCTGCACTGCCGGAAACCCGCTTGCCCCGCGCAACTGCGTCAGGCTGCGCATCTCGGACCCGATGCAGAAGCTCTCGACTCCGCCCGCCGCCGCCGCCAGCGCGGCACAATGCAGGATGAACCGGCGATAGCGCCATTCGGACGGCCCGGAATAGGTCACGCTGCCCGCGCTCACCGTGAAATCCGAGGCCGAGGCGGTGCCGAAAAACGCCGCCACTTCCGCATCCGCCGCCGCCGTCCTATCGGGCGAGCCCGCGATCCCCGGCGCCTTTTCCCCGGTGATCCGGCCCCGCCAGGGCAGCACCGGCTGGTCCCCCGTCTCGCGCCATGGATCGGGCAAGCCATTGCCCTCAAGGATCTCCATCAGCAGGAAAGGGTAGAACATCACGTCCTGCCCCGCCTCGTTCAGCGCCTCGATCGCCTCGATCACCGAGGCATCGGCGGGCGTGCCGCCATAGACCACCCGATCCTCGACCCGTGCGATTAGTTCCGCATTGGACCGCGTCAGCCCCGCCACCGACCACGGCATTTCCGCGCCATCCGACACGTTCTGCTCGACCTTCGGCTTCACGCTGCATTGCCCCGCGCGCAGATCGTCGCCGAACCAGCTCACGATCAGGCTGGTGGCCCCGCAATTGGGCAACTCTCCCTGAAGGTTGTCCAACGCGCGCAGGAAATCCGCCTCGCCGCTGGCCGTGTTCACATTGGCGCTTTCCGATTTGCCAAAGCCATGCGCGTAACTCACGGCCGTCGTCGCCAGCGCATACTCCCCCGTCCCCGGCATCATCGCCACGGCACGGATGGCCTTTGACGGCTGCGGCGCGCTGTCCAATCCCGCAGGACTGGCAGGCCGGATCACCTCGAAGCTGAATTGCGGCACCCGGTTGCCGTATGGCGTCAGGTCCAGATCCTCGATCACGACATAGGCTATGCCGCGATAGGCGGGCACCATGCCCACCCCCTCCACCGCTTCCATCTTGGGGTCCGGCATCTGGTCGTCGGTGCCGCGATAGACGCGCATCGTGATATCGGTCTGCGCTATCTCGGCCCCATCGGCCCAGACCCGCCCCACACGGGCGATCTCACCCTCGCAAAGCGCCACCGCCAGGCTCACCGAATAGCTGTAGCTCGCCGTCCTCGGCTGCGGCGGCGCGCCCTTGCCGCCCCCCGTCACCGCGACGCTTTCCTTGAAGCGCGTGGCCCAGATCACCTGCCCGCCAAGGCGCATCTGCCCGAAGAGCCGCGCCACCGGAGCCCCCTCCGCGGCCCCGGTCAGACGGAACCGGTCCATCTTGCCCTGCTCGATCACCTCCGAGCCCTGGCCCATCAGCCGCTGGTCGATGACCCGGCCCAGGGTCGCGCCCACGGCCCGGCCCACCACGGCCCCGGTCAGCCCCAGAACCGTGCCCGAGGACAGCCCGCCAATGGCGGCACCCGCCGCGGAAAGAAGGATCGTCGCCATGTGTCAGGTCCTTTCGGGAAACGCAAAACGCGCCACGATGCGCCGCTCCCATGGCGGCGTCAGGGCGCTTTCGATAACGCCATGCCCGCTATAGGCATGGATGAAAGTGGGGGCGGGGCCGGTTTCGGCCTGAAGCCCCAGATGCTTGGCCACGGCGCCGCGCCGCATCCGGAACAGCAGCAGATCGCCCTCGGCCTCCTCTGCGATCCGCTTTGCAGTCAGATACCGCAAGGCCGCACGCCAAAGCCGCTCATCGCCCTCGGGTTCCGACCAGTCGGGCGTATAGGCGGGCACGGGCTCAGGCTCCCGCCCGAACACCTCGCGCCAGACGCCCCGCACCAGCCCCAGGCAATCGCAGCCCGCCCCATGGGTCGAGGCCTGGTGCACATAAGGCGTGCCGATCCAGCCCCGCGCCACGGTCACGATCACACTCATCGCAGGCTCTCGCCATCCGACGGTGCCGATCCGCGACCGGGATAGGCCATCACCCAATCCTCGCCCGGAATATCCGGAAAGCCCTGGAAATTGAGGATATTGGCGAATTTCAACCGGCAGGTCTCCATCCGCTTGTCGCACCCCGCCTCAAGCCGCACGAGGTCGCCCGCCGCGATCTCCGCGCGCAACTCCTCCCACAGTTCGACCCGGCGCACACCATCCGAGATGCGATCGTTCTTGATCACGCCGACCAGCCCCTCGGCCGCCCCGGACATCACCATCATCCGCCCGCGCTCGAACCAGCGCGGCGCGAATTCATCGAGACCCTCGAAGATCAGCACCCGTCCATCCGCAACTGCGCTCACGGCACCCTCATGCGCATAGCCCGACACGGTCAGATCGAACTGGCACGCCGCATCGCCCAGAACCGCCGAACAGGGCCGCTGATAGACCCGCCCCTCGGGCCGGTTCATCGGCTCGGCCAACCCGCGCAATTCCACCTGGAACGCGCCTCCCTGCCGCTCTAACTCGCCGAAAGAGCCCTTGAACTGCAACGCGCGGTTTTCCGGCGCGGACCAGTTGACCAGCCAGGCTTCGACCACGGCCCCGTCGAACCGGCCCGCCAGGATATCCGCCTCGCGGATCGAGGCATCGCTCAGCGCCCCCACGGCCTCGGTATTGTCCACCGACAGCCCCGTGGTCTGGCTCAGCGCCGCCGCCGACAACCCGCTATCGGCCTTGAACACGGTCCCCTCGAACGCCAACGCGCGGTCGTGATCGGTGAACCCGTATTGCACCCCATCGGCCCGCGTCACCCGCCAGCAGCGCGCGACCTCGCTGGCCCCGCCCGCCAGATGCGCCAGTAGCCCCTCACCCCCGCTCATGACAGGATCTCCACCACCGGCACATTGGGCGCCTCGCCCGCCTGGAAGCTCGCCAGCGAGGTCTGGATCCGGTCGATATCGAACCGCACCGGCACGTCGAACTCAAAGCTCGCCGCCACCTCGACCCCCTCGTCGGGCGCATCGGCGAAGGTGATCAGCCCGGTCGTGTCATCGACCTCGTAATGCGTGCCAAAGACCAGCTCCGCCGCGTCGAACCCGGCCAAAACGCTACCTGACACCGGCTTGCGGATAGGGCGCGCATAGGTCTGCTCGCCTGACCGATAGACCTTGACCAGCTGAAACACGCGCGTCTCGCCATCACCGATCCCGATCAGATTGTCCCGATAGTGCAACGGCTTGGAGGGCGCGCAGCCCTTGTAATCCGACCAGTCCTTCCAGCGGAAGCCATGCAGCTGCCCGCGCCGCGCCTCGAAAAACGCGATCAGCGTCTCGATATCGTCCAGGCTGCGCATCCCCACGCCCGCATCATAGCGGCGGCGCGAATGCGCCCAGGGGGTGTTGCGCTCCTCATAGCCGTTGGCCAGCGTCACCACATCGGTGCGCCGCTCCGGCCCCCCGACCGAGCCGAAGCTCAGATTGGCGGGAAAGCGTATTTCGTGAAATGCCATCGTCGGCCTCCCTCAGCGGTTGCGTTGCCCGCGCGCCAGCGCCCGGCTCATCTGCGCGGCGATCTGGCTCTTCGATTTCTGGAACCCCTGCACATCGGGGGTCTGGATATTCATCGTGATGTTGATCGGAGACCCGCCGCCCTGCGTGCGCACGCCCAGGCTGCCATCGGGCCCCCGGCTCAGCGGCATGATCGCCTCCGGCCCCGCCTCCCCCATCAGGCCCATGCCGCCCCGCATGGCGAAACTGGTCGGGCCGCTGACCACGCCGCCACGGGCAAAAGGCGTCACCCGTCCGCCCGAAAACGCGCCACCCTTCTCGAAGGGCAGAAGGCCCGAGACCAGGCCGTTGACCCCATTGGCCAAGAGCCCGCCCACCGCGTTCTGAACGGGCCGGATCGCAGTGTTATAGGCCGCGTCCACCATGCTCTGCGCCACGCTGCGCAACGCATCCGACAGGCGCATCCCGTCGAACACAACGCCGTCAAAGGCCCGCCGCAGACCGGTCCCGAAAGACCGGCTCAACCCCTGCACTTCGCGGCCCGTATAAAGCATCGTCTCCTGCATCGTCCGCAGCTCGCCCTGGAACGCCGCCACCATCGCGGTGGCCGAGCCAAGCGAGGCCTCCAGCTCTCCCAATTCGGCGTCGAAGCCGTCAATTTCTTCATCCATCGTGATCGTCCTTCACATCGGGAAAGCGGGCGGCCAGGGCCTCAAGCCCCGCCCGTCCCATCGGGGCCACGCCCGGCTCGTCCCCCATCAAGATCAGCAATTCCGCGGGCGTCAGCGCCCAGAATTCATGCGGCTTCAAGCCAAGTCCCTGCATCCCGGCCCGCATCAGGCCGGGCCAGTCGAACGGCCTCGCGCCGCTCATTGGGGCGGCTGGAACGCAAGCGCCAGAAGCCGCGCCGCCACGCGCGCGGCCTCCAGCGGACCTCCTGCAATCTCCGCCTTCGCCAGATCGCCCAGGTCGCCGTTCCAACCGCCCCCCCGCAGCCCCGCACAGACCAGCGCCAGCACATCGCGGCTCTTGAACGCACCCGCCTCGAACCGTTCGACCAGGTCGGCCAGGCTCTCGGCCCGCAACCAGGTCTCCAGTTCGGCCAGCGCGCCGAGCGTCAGTTTGAGCACCCGTGTCTCGCCATCGAGTTCCAGCGCCACTTCGCCTGCCCAGGGGTTCGCCATCGCTTACAGCGCCGTGAACGAGAGCACGCCCGCCGAGGCCAGCGAAAGCTCATAGCTCGCCTCGCCGTCATGGCTGCCCGCATATTCAATCGAGGTGATCTGGAACGCGCCCTCCACGGTGCCGAAATCGGGGATGATGACCTGAAACTCGGGCACCTCGCCGTCAAAGAAGATCTGGCGCGCGCGCTCATCCGTCGCCTCGTCGCGGAACACGCCCGAGCCCGAGATCGCCGCCGATTTCACGCCGCCCCCGGCCAGCAATTCGCGCCAGCCCCCGGCGCTTTCCAGGCTGGTCACATCCACCGTTTCCGCGTTGAAGCTCAGCCGCGAGGCGCGCAGCCCCGCCATGGTCTGGAACGTGCTTGTCCCATCCAGGTCGACCTTGATCAGCAGGTCCTTGCCGTTTTGTGCAGGCATTTTAATCTCCAGTTATATCAGATATTTGCAAGTCAAAGCTCACGCGACAACCTCGTCCAGGCGGGCGCGGAACCAGATATCGATGCGCCGGTTGGCGCTGGTCCGCACCGCCTTGGCGCGGGTAAAGTGAACCCGGCTGGCCCGGCCCCGGCTCAGGGTCAATGGCGCCGCCAGAACCGCATCCGAGACCGCTGCCGCGGCCTCTTTCGCCAGGTGAAACCCCGCCCCCGTCGTCACGACCGAGACGCTGAACTCATGCAGCGCGCCGCCCGCCGACCCGTCGCTGCGGTCGCGCACCTTTTCGGGGCCGAGCGTCACGTAGATCTCGGGCTCCGGTCCCGGCGGCATCGCGTCGAACACATCCGTTCCGACAATCGCGGCCAGCCCCGCATCCGCGCTCAGCCGCCCGTAGACCGCGCTTTGCAGCGCGGCAGTCATGCCATAGCTCATGCGCCTTCCTCCTCACGTGCGAAACAGACCAGGAACCGCCCTTCGGGATCGGCCTCCGTCACCGCTTCGATGGCAAACAGCCGCGCGCCGTCGCGGAACCGCTGCAAGGGTGTCGGCCGTGACGGCGCTCCCTGCGGCGCGGCCCGCACCGTGATCCTGAACCCCATGCGCGCCAGGTCACCGCTGTCGCGGCCCGTGCGCGGACGCACCTCGCCCCAGACCTGGCCAAGCGGCTGCCAGGTCTCAGCAAACCCGCCCGCGCCGTCGGGCACCCGCACCGGCCCCTCCAGCAGCAGGCGGCGCGAAAGATCGGGCCGGGTCATCCGCCCACCCCCCGCATCCGCACCGCGCGGTAGGGCTCGATCAGCACCGCCACGCCCACGGCAATCGTGGCGTCGCTGGTGCCGCGCGACTCGTAGAGTTCACCGGCCTGGATCAGAACCGCCTGCCGAAGGTCGGCGGGGATACCATTCCAGTCCGAGCCATAGCCCGCGATCATTTCGATCTCGATCGAGCCGCCGCGCGACGGGTTCGGCAGGCTGCTCACCGCCTCCACCGCAGGGCGATGCGTGTCCTTGCGCAACACATAGGCATCGGGGTTCAGCACCGTCTCGACGCCCCCACGCGTGATCACCTTGATTGATGTGATGCTCTGCACCGGGGCCACCGGCAGCGCCTGGCACTCGGTCGAGCTCCAGCCGTTCAGGTGCCAGGTAAAGCCGCGCTGAAACAGCGCCTTTCCGATCCGCGCCTCGACCGCCGCAAGGGCTGCCCGCAGGCAGCTTTCCAACTGCGCATCCTGGCTGCCATCATCGGCAAACCCGGATGACAGGCGCAGGTGATCGGTCAATTCGGTCACCGGCAGCGAAGCGCTCGGGACCGAGGTCATTTCGACCATCATCATGTTCTTTATTCTCCACGAAAGACTGCCTCGGAAACTGGCATGACAGGGCTTTGCACCGCTCATGCGGAGGACAAAAATAGGCTGGAGGCCGCCAAGCCCCGCCATGCCGCCCGCCCCGACCCGAAAAAAGAGGGCCGGAACGGGATCTCGCCTCGCCTCAGATCGTCAGGAGGTGCCGAATTTCAGCAGCTTGATGGCCGAGAAATCGCTGACATCGCCACCGACGCGCTTGGTGGCATAAAAGAGGACATGCGGCTTGGCGCTGAACGGGTCACGCAGCACGCGCAGGTCGGGACGCTCGGCAATGGTGTAGCCGGCATCGAAATTGCCGAAGGCAATCGCCATGGCACCCGACGCGATATCGGGCATGTCCTCTGCGATCAGGACCGGATAGCCCATCAGGCGCGCGGGCTCCCCGGCAGCCAGACCATCGGACCACAGGAAGCGGCCATCGGCATCCTTCATCTTGCGCACGGCCCCGGCGGTCTTGGAATTCATCACGAAATTCGCATTGGCCCGGTAGCGCGCGCCCAGGGCATAGACCAGATCGACAATCGCATCTGCGGGGTTGGTGGCATCGAAATCGCCATCCGCGCCGGTCACGACATAGCCCAGGTTGCCCCAGGACCAGCTCGCATCGTCCACGGTGGGGTGGGTCAGGAAGCCGGTCGGCTTGTCGATCCCGTCGCCCGAGATGAAGGCCATGGCTTCCGCGCGGCTGAACTTGTCCGCAATCCGCTCGGCCAGCCAGCCCTCGATGTCAAAGGCGGTGTCGTCCAGCAGGCGCTGCGATGCCTTGGGCAGGGCCGACAGCTCATGCAGCGGGATCGAGATGCGCTCGATCTGCGGCGTGTCGGTCTCGGTGCTCGCCGCCGTCTCGGTGGCCCAGCCCGCGCCCACATCGGTGTGATCGACCAGCACATCGAACGAGGTCGCCTCGACATTGACCACATTGGCCACGGACCGCAGCGAGGAGGAGCCACGCAAGACGCCCTGGATCATCTCCGCCGTCTGCGGATCGACCAGGTAGCCACCTTCCGCGTTGACGGCAGTGTTCAGCGCCTTGCCCTCAAGCTCCAGGCCGCGCAGCCCGTCGTCGTCGCCGGTGCGCAAGTAGGTGCCGATGGCCTTCTTGTGCGGCGCACCCGCCTCGACAGAAGACGAAAGCGCAGGGCGCGAATGGGTCATGGTTTTAGTTTTCAGCATGGAAATACGCTCTTCCTGTTTTGCAAGTTTGGTGGTCATGTCGTCCTGGAACTGGCTGAATTCACTCAAAAACCCTGCCAGGGCCGTTTTCACCTCGGTGGTCGCATCCTGGGCCTGAGGCACAGGGCTGCGGCCCGAGGACTTCGATACAGTCTCGGTCATCCGATCATCCCAATTAGAAGTCGTCGCGGGGTCAGTGGCACGTTCGGAAAAACCTGAATCACCCGACGCTGCCTGAAATCAGAGATTCCAACGCGCCATGCGATGCTTGGTTTTCAGGTATTTCCGAGACCTGCCTTACCGCGCCGCCAGTTTGCGGCGGGCGTCCTGGAACACCGTCGCCAGTTCATGCAGGAAATCGCCCTTGGCCTCCTCGGCCTTGTGGGCGTCCACCCGCGCCTGCGGCAGCATCGGGAAGGTGACAAGCGACACCTCCCAAAGCTCCACCTCGTTCAGAAGCCTGCGCCCCTGGTCATCCTTCGTGGCCCGCACGGTGCGATAGCCGATCGACAGCCCGTCAATCGCGCCCGCCTCCAGCAGGGCCGCCGCTTCGCGCCCCTTGGCGACGCTTTCCAGCAACCGCCCCTTGACCATCAACCCGCGGCCATCCTCCCGCACCTCGTCCCAGATCCCGATAGGCTGCGCCGGATCGTGCTGCCACAGCATCTTGACGTTGCGCCCGGCCCCCGCCAGCCCCTTCAGGCTGCGCGCATAGGCCCCCTTCTGCACCACGTCGCCGCCCTGGTCGCAGGCGCCGAAGAGGCTCGCGTAACCTTCGATCCTGTGGCCTTCCCGCACGGTCAGCGCCTCGTCGAAGCGGCAGAACTTCATCTCAAGCCCCGCCTCTGAAATCATGTTCATTCTCAATCTCCTATCCGCCAGAGCTCATCTGGATCAGCTCGTTCACACCTTGCGCCAGGATGACGCTGACCGCGCCGAAGACGGCCAGCCACAGCCGCCGCTCCAACCGGTCCAATGCCCCCTCGATCCCCTTCAGCCGGAACGCCAGCGCCTGCCAGCGTTCCTCGGCCACCCGTTCATTGGCGTCGATCCGGGCCGTGGCGGCGTTGAACGGGTCATAGAGGAACCGCGATCCGCCGGACGTGCCCCGCGCACTCATTGATCCTCCGACAGCCGCGGCAGACCCAGCATCGCGCGCTTTTCGGCAGGCGTCAGGAATTCGGCCTCCGCCACCCGCCGCCACTGCGCGTCCCGCTCGACCGACAGCGCCGGAACCTGGTCAAGGTCGGGCCTGAGCTCCACGACCTCGCCGGAATACCCCGCCAGCCAATGCGACAGCGACGACAGAACCTTGCCCGCCAGCGGCAGAACGGTCAGGCGATAGAAGGCCCGGTTCGCCTCGGCGTAATTGGCATAGGTCGCGTCACCCGGTATCCCCATGATCATCGGCGGCACCCCGAAGGCCAGGGCGATCTCGCGCGCGGCGGCATCCTTGGTCTTCTGGAACTCCATATCCGAGGGGCTGAACCCCATTGGCTTCCAGTCCAGCCCGCCTTCCAGCAGCATCGGTCGCCCCGCATTGCGCGCGCCCTGGTGATGGCTCTCCATCTCCGCCTGCAACCGCTCGAACTGGTCGCCGGTCATCGTGCCCGCGCCATCCGCGCCCCGATAGACAATCGCGCCAGAAGGCCGCGCCGCATTATCCAGCAGCGCCTTCGACCAACGCGAGGCGCTGTTATGCACGTCCAGCGCCGTCGCCGCCGCCTGCATCGGGCTCAACCCGTAATGGTCGTCCTGCGGATGGAACAGCTTGATATGGCAGATCGGCGACAGCCCCCGCGCGTCGAACCGGTGTTTCTTCGCCCCGACCGTGTAATCATAGGCAATCGGCCAGCCATCCGGCCCCGGCACCAGCCCCATCCGATCGGACCGCAGCACATGCAATTCCTCGGGCGTGTCGCCTTCCGGGCTCACCGCCTCGACGTAAGCGTTACCCGACAGCAGCAGTTGCGCGTAGAGCGCCTCAAGCAGCTCCGCCCGCCCCTGCGCCGCATTGGGCCGCGACAGCAGCCGCAAGACCGGATGCACCTCATAGCGCCGCTCGGCATCCTGGCAGATCAGGGGCAGCGCCGCCGCCGCCTCCGCGATCAGCTTGACCGACCGGAAGCCCACCGGGTTGCCGGAAAACCCCGTCTTCATCAGCGACACCGTATCGCGCGGGCTCCAGGCCACGCGCCCCGCGCCTGCCCAGGTCACCACCCGCCCCGTCGCCGAGGCTTTTGCCTCCACCGGCTCCGGTTTCCGCAAGAAATCCAACACCATCCGCTTGTCTCCTTGATCCATCAAAAAAGGCGCCCCGCCGGTTCAGCGAAACGCCTCGAAAAGCGCGGATAGCGCGCCCTTCATTGCAAAAATTTCAGATCCGCCGCATCCCCGGCCGCGCGACATTCCGCGCGGGCACGATCATCCCGTCGGTCAGCGCCCACACGAGGGCGTCGACCCGGTCCGGGCTGCCGCGCCCCTGGTAGCCGGTCATCGTCATCCGGCACATCTCGTCCTCAAGCGCGTTCAGCCCCGGCATATGCGCCACGCGGCCCTGCTCATAAAGCGCTGCCACCGGCTCGGCCCGCGCCACTTTCCCGCGAGACGCCCGCACCGATTGCACATTGACCAGCGGGTCGATCGCCCGCACCGCGTCCAGCACGAGGTCGCCGCCCTGGTTGACCTCCGCCACCATCCGCGCGCCCCCGTGTTTCTCATAGGCCGCCACCGCCCGCTCCGCCCATTGATGCGCCGAGACGCCCTGAACGCTGCAATCCTCGATCACCACCGCGTGCCAGCCCTGCGGCGCGCCGTGCTGCACCACGCCAACGACGACGATCCCGCAGGCGTCCGAGCCCGCATGCCCCGTCACCGGCGGATCCACCGCCACCGTGATACGCGCGCCCTCGGGCAGCTCCGTGACCCGTCCCGCCTCCAGGGCGGCCCGGTCCCAAAGCGCGCCTTCCATATCCTCGACCAGCTCGCCATCCAGCTCCTGCCGGCCCAGTTTCGTATCGCCATAGCGCGCCCGGACATCGGCCAGGAACGAGTCCGCCAGATAGGCCCGGTTGGCCTCGGTCGGCGCGCTCGTCACGACCGTGTTGTTGCGCGCCAGAAGCTCCTTCAACACCTCCACATTGCGCGGCGTCGTCGTCACCACCTGCCGTGGATCGTCGCCCAGACGCAGCCCGAATTGCAGCATGTCCCAGGTGTCCTCTGCCCGCTTCCACTTGGCCAGCTCATCGACCCAGGCCGCGTCGAATTGCGGGCCGCGCAAAGCCTCCGGGTCATGCGCCGAATAAAGCCGCGCCTCGGCCCCGTTGGGCCAGACCAACATTCGTTCTCCCGCCACCCAGCGCGGGCAGCGGTCGGGCGGAGAACAGGCCAGTATCCCGCTCTCCCCCTTCACCATCACCGCCAGTGCCTGGTCATAGGTCTCACCCAACAGCGCCACCCGTCGCGCCCGTCCCGGCGCCTCCGGCGTCGCGCCTTCCACCATGGACCGCACCCATTCGGCCCCGGCGCGGGTCTTGCCCGCGCCGCGCCCGCCCTGGATCACCCAGGTCTTCCAGTCGCCCTCCGGGGCCAGTTGATGCGGCAAGGCCCAGAACTCGAAGATCCAGGGCAACGCGGCCAGCGCCTCATCCGGCAGGCTCGCCAGAAACGCCTCCGCCACCTCGGGCGGCTCTGAGGCAATCCAGGCGGCACCCGATTTCAGCGCGCGCCGCGTCGAGGTCGAGGGCACCGGCCCCAACCCTTGCTTGTTCTGCTGCTGCGTCACGTGTCTTCCCCTCGAAACCCATCGCCATCATCAGCGCATGGTTCATCGCCCGAAGGTCCTTGGAGAGATCCGTCCCCGAGACCTCTTGCTCCGCCTTCAGCTTTTCGATCGCACTCTGCAGCACCAATTGTGCCGTCGAGAACGCCGTCTCCGCGCGGCCCAGCATCTTCTGCGCCCACGTTTCTTCCCCATCGGTCAAAATCGTCATAATTGTTTTCCCCGTGCAAAATCCCGCACGAGCAGAAACGAAAAAGCGACCGTCAGGGTCACCCCCGAGGCCGCTTGCCCATTTCTTCCAGCATGTCACAATCTATGCCAGAGACCGTTCGCCAAGTCAATAAGTTTATTACTTTCAAACGGTTAACGACTCTCCCGCACGCTTACACAAAATTAACCCCGGCCTCTTTGTTCCGCAAATATCCAGTCCGTTTGGATTATGCGATGATGGTTGCGGGCGGGAGCTCGTAAATATCCAGATGCTTTGAGCTTTCAAAGACATCGTCTCCGGGCTTGAGCCCCGCCCGCATTGGTTTGTCCTGCACACTTGATTGG
>NZ_JBSXNT010000019.1:0-16991 GCF_056857775.1 Alterinioella sp. B-7 | reverse complement strand
GGCCGAGGACCGGCGCTGGAAATTCGGCGCGCCCCCGGTCGGCAACGCCAACTTCGCCTGGATGCAGCACATCTACGACAAGTTGGGCAGCACCGGCATCGCAGGCGTCGTGATGGCCAACGGCTCCATGTCGTCCATGTCCTCGGGCGAGGGCGACATCCGCCGTGCCATGGTCGAGGCCGAGGCGGTGGACGCTATGATCGCCCTGCCGGGGCAGCTCTTCTACGGCACCCAGATCCCGGCCTGCATCTGGATCCTAGCGAAGGACAAGTCGAACGGCGTGGCCAAGGATGCCAAGCTGCGCGACCGGCGCGGCGAGGTCCTGTTCATCGACGCTCGAAAGATGGGCGCGCTGGTCACAGGGTCGCGCAAGCAGAAGGAATTGTCCCGCGAGGAGATCGCGCGCATCGCGGGGGCCTACCACGCCTGGCGTGGAGAGCCGGACGCAGGTGCCTATGCCGACGAGCCGGGCTTCTGCAAGGCGGCCTCCATGGAGGAGATCGCGAAGCACAACTTCGTCCTGACCCCGGGCCGCTATGTCGGCGCCGGCGCGGCCGAGGAGGATGGCGAGCCCTTCGAGGAGAAGTTCGACCGGCTGACGGCGGAGCTCCGGGCGCAGTTCGCCGAGGGGCGGCGACTGGAGATGGAGATTGAGGCTCGGCTGGAGCGGTTGGGATGAGCGACGAGGTCACCTTGTCTCGGCTGATCGAAGACGGCGCATTGAGCCTTCAAACTGGTCCTTTCGGTTCGCAGCTTCATTCCTATGACTATAAGGACCAAGGCGTTCCTGTGATTCCAACCGAAGGAATACAGGGCGGGCGTATCGACCATTCGGTGCTACCTAAGATCACCCGGGAAAAGGCCCATGAGCTTCGACGCCATCGCGTGCAAGTAGATGATATCCTATTTGCGCGCCGCGGCGCGCAGGCGACCGGGCGCACGGCGAGGATACGTCCATCAGAGGCAGGCTTTATTTGCGGCACTGGTGCCATCCGAGCTCGAGTTGAAAATCGCGATGCGATCGACCCCGCATTTCTCAGGTGGTTTCTCGCAGCACCCTCGACTGTTCTATGGATCAGGGAACAGGCAATCGGGGCAACAATGCCCAACCTGAACAAGTCGATCATTGGTCGCATTGAACTGCCTTCGATACCGGTATCTGACCAGAAGACTATCGCAAGCCTGCTGACCGCCCTCGACGACAAGATCGAGCTGAACCGCCGGATGAGCGCGACGTTGGAGGAGATGGCGCGGGCGCTCTATCGGTCCTGGTTCGTGGATTTCGACCCCGTCCACGCCCGCGCCCTTGGCCAGCCCCCCGCCCACATGGACCCCACCACCGCCGCCCTCTTCCCTGACAGCTTCGGCCCCGACGGCCTGCCGAAGGGGTGGGAATGGGCTTTCTTTGAGGATCACTACAAGGTCCTGGAAACTGGGAAGCGTCCGAAGGGTGGCGTATCTTCGATCAGCGAGGGGGTCCCGAGTATCGGCGCCGAAAGCATCAAGAATATCGGCCACTTCGAATTCTCGAAGACCAAATTGGTTCCGCGTGATTTTTTTGCCGCTATGCGCAAAGGTCACCTGAAAGATGGCGACATCTTAATCTACAAAGACGGGGGTAAGCCTGGGGAGTTGCGTCCTGCTGCGACCTATATCTCCAAAGGATTCCCCTTTAGCGAGGCGTGTATCAACGAGCACGTTTTCCGGGTGCGGCTCTCTCACGATCTTGGGCAACACTTCGGGTTTTTGGCGATTTCAAGTGACCACTGCATGAACCAAATGCGCGAGCTTGCTACCGGTGTTGCTCAACCCGGGTTGAATCAATCGGCCATGAAGGCGATGTCGTTTCTTATGCCGACAAACGTCTCGTTGCTACGTCGCTTCGAGAAACTCGTCACACCCTTCCTTGACGGGTGTAACGAGCGCGCAAAAGAATCCCAAAACCTCGCCGCCCTCCGCGACACCCTTCTCCCCCGCCTCATGTCTGGAGAACTCCGCATCCGCGAGGCCGATAAACAGGTCGAGGCGAATGTATGAGCGAAGCAGTCAACCATTGGCGCATGACAGAGGAGGATCTCGGATTGATTGACCTGGTCCGCCAGGAGATTTGGGAGTGGCGGTCGGTGTGCCAGTCGCCGCAACACCTCCTCGCGTTGGGCACAATCGTTTCTGGTCTCGATGCGCTCCTTGCGGGAAGCCCTATGGTCGCCGCGGCAACGGTTTCGCTCGACCACGTGGTCGGGGCGAATAGCCGGTCGGTTTCCATCTTGCTGGACGAGGATGCCTTGGAACTTGTGCATTCCGCACATTACTATGATCCCGCTATTGGGGGTGACGGCGAAAGCGAAGTCGATGCACGGTTCGCGCATGGCGAAATACCAAGCGAGACTGGTGTATTTGATTGGTTGAATAGATGCGGTGAACTGCGCCCCGTGGCCAATGAACTCGAAGTCGAAATCCACGCGTTCCCGGAAGTGTAAGGCCACGCCATGTTCCAGATCGACCGTTCCGCCAATCGCCTGCGCAAGCTCGAGCGCACCAGCTTCTCCGAGGTCGGGTTCAGGGAGCGGGAGCATCTCCAGGAATGGCTCGCCACCATGCCGGACGCACTCTGCGAGGCGATGAGCGAAGGCGAGGATGGCCTGCTGATCATCCAGAAGGAGTTCGACGGGTTCGACGGCACCCGGGAACGGCTCGACCTGCTGGCGCTGGACCGGGCCGGGCAGCTTGTCATCATCGAGAACAAGCTGGACGATTCCGGCCGGGATGTCGTTTGGCAGGCCTTGAAATACGCCGCCTACTGCTCGAGCCTGAAGAAGGCCGAGATCGTCGGCATTTTCCAGCAGTATCTCGACCGGCAAGGCGGCGGTGATGCGGCAGGAATGATCTGTGAGTTCCTGGGCGAGGACACGTTGGACGAGGTCGTCCTGAATGACGGCACCAATCAGCGCATCGTCTTCATAGCCGCGAATTTCCGGCGGGAGGTCACGGCCACGGTGCTCTGGCTGCGCGAACATCAGATCGACGCGCGTTGCGTCAAGGTTGTGCCCTACCGGTTCGGCGAGGAGATCTTCGTCGACCTCCAGCAGGTGATCCCGACGCCGGAGGCGGCCGACTACATGATCCGGATGGCCGAGAAGGACAGCGAGGAGAAGTCAGCCAAGGGCGCCCAGAAGTGGAGCCACCAGATGCGGCTCGAATTCTGGGAGCAGGCTCTGGAGGCGCTCCGCGGAGCGGGCCTCGAGCGATGGCAGAACATCACCCCGTCGCGCGATCACTGGTTGAACTCCAGCATCGGCGTCTCGGGGGTCACGTTGACACTGATCTTCCTGCGGCACGAGGTGCGGGTCGAGTTCCAGCTGAACCGGTCCGACCGGGACGAGAACAAGTGGCTCTTCGACCAGCTTGCCGAGAACAGGGAGACGTATGAGCAGACCGTCGGCGAGGAACTCGAGTGGCGGCGGATCGACGACAAGAAGGTCAGCATGGTTGTCTGCAAGACGCCGGTCCAGGGTTACAGCAAGGAGAATTGGCCGGAGATGATCGCCTGGCTGGTGGACCACTACCGGAAGATGGACGAGGCCTTCTCCGAGCCCGTGCGGGGTCTGGCGGCGCGCATGAAGCCAGGCGGAGGCTCCTGATGGCTTGGAACTCGGAATCCGACCTCGAAGACTGGATGATGGGGAAGCTGGCCGGGCTGGGCTTTGCCGCCGACTCTGGCGCCGAGATCTCGCCCGAGAAACGTGACCCGGAGCGCCGAAGCTTCCACGAGGCGATCCTGCGGAAGGTCTTCGAGAAGGCCGTCCGGCGCCTCAATCCGGGGCTGCCCGACGGCGCGGTCCAGGAGGTGATGGCCCGCGTCACCGACGAGGTCTTCGCCGGCGATCTGATGGCCGAGAACCGCCGCCTGCACGGCCTGATTACGGGCGGCGTCCCGATTACCTATTTCAGCCAGGGGGAGGAGCGTCACGAGCGCGCGCGCCTCGTCGATTGGAGCGATCGGGATAATGCCTGGCACGCCTTCAACCAGGTGGACATGGTCGGGCGGAATCCGCGGATCCCGGACATCGTGATCTACCTGAATGGTCTGCCTTTGGTCGTGGTGGAACTGAAGGGAACCGAGGGAGCCGACATCGCGGCGGCCTTCAATCAGATCGAGACCTACAAGGCCGATATTCCGAACCTATTCCGGACATCGGTCTTCTCGGTTATCTCCGACGGGCTGAACGCCCGATATGGCACACTCTCGGCGGGCCTCGACCGATTCATGCGGTGGCGGACCGTCGATGGCGAGTCGATCCTCTCCGAGCGTGAGGGGCTCGCTCTGAACACGCTGACCGAGGGGCTGCTGAACCGGTCCGTTCTACTCGACATGCTGCGCTGGTTTACGGTCTTCGAGGACGAGGGCAAGGGGCCGATCAAGAAGGCGGCCGGTTACCACCAATTCCACGCGGTGCGGAAGGCCATGGAATCGATCCTCGGTGCGCGCGGCGACGACGGCAAGGGCGGCGTCATCTGGCACACGCAGGGCTCCGGGAAATCGCTGTTAATGACCTTCCTCGCCGGGCGAGCAATGCACTTGCCGGATCTCGAGAACCCGACGGTGTTGGTGCTGACCGACCGGAACGACCTCGACAACCAGTTGTTCGCCACGTTCGGTCGGTGCAAGGATCTGCTGGGTGAGGCGCCGGTCCAGGCAGACAGCATCGTAGACCTGAAGACGCTGCTTAATCGGCAGGTCGGCGGCATCGTATTCTCGACGATCCAGAAATTTCGACCGGAGCACGGCCAGGATTTCCCGGAGCTCACGGACCGATCCAACGTCATCGTCATGGTCGATGAGGCGCACCGGACACAATACGGGTTCGAGGCCAGGATGGACCAGAAGACCGGCGAGGTTCGTCATGGCCTGGCCCATCACCTGCGCACAGCCTTGCCGAGGGCCGTCTACGTCGCATTCACCGGCACACCGGTGGAATTGGTCGGCGCAAACACGCGGTCGGTATTCGGTGACTACATCGACGTCTACGACATCTCTCAAGCGGTCGAGGACGGAGCAACCGTGCCGATCTACTACGAGGGGCGTGTAGCTCGCGTAGAGATCGCCGAGGATCTACGCGACAGCCTCGACGAGGAGTTCAACGAGGCGACCGAGGCACTGGCTGAGGATGAGGCAGGGGCCGCGGCCAAGAAGTGGTCGCAGATCGAGAAACTGGTCGGCGCTGGTCCGCGCCTGGACGCGGTCGTCGCCGATATCCTCGAGCATTTCGACGCCCGCCTCGAGGCCATCGACGGCAAGGCGATGATCGTCTGCATGAGCCGCCGGATCTGCGTCGAGGTCTACGAGCGCATCGTCGCTGCCATCCCTGATTGGCATTCGGAAACAGACGAGACAGGCGCGGTGAAGGTCATCATGACCGGAAACGCCGCCGATCCGCAGAATTTCCAGCCCCACATTCGCAGCAAGGCGAAGCTGGAAGCCCTCAGGAAGCGATACAAGGACACTGGCGACCCGCTGAAGCTGGTAATCGTCCGCGACATGTGGCTGACGGGATTCGATGCCCCCTGCATGCACACCCTCTACGTCGACAAGCCCATGAAGGGGCACGGATTGATGCAGGCAATCGCGCGGGTGAACCGGGTCTTCGCCGGAAAGCCCGCCGGTCTTGTTGTCGATTATATCGGCCTAGCGGCCGATCTGAAGAATGCCCTCGCGCATTACTCACAAGGTGATCAGGCTCAGACGGGCGTCGATGAGCGCGAGGCCGTGGCGGCTTTCCTGAGTGCGTTGGATGTCGCCCGTGGGCTGTTCCACGGATTCGATTACTCCCGGGTCCTTGGCGGAACGGCGGCGGACCGCATCGAGATTCTCCCGGCGGCAGCAGACCACGTTCTTAAACAAGCCCGCGACGACGGGCAGGAAGATCACAAGAATTTCGGCAAGCGGTTTTTGGATGCCATTGCGGCGCTCGCCAAGGCCTTCAAGCTGGCGGCCGGCTCGCCGGAAGCCAAGGAGCAAGCCGAAGAGGTCGCGTTCTTCCTCGCAGTGAGGTCCGCCCTCCAGAAGCTCGACGTGAAGGGCGGCGGGGAGCGGAACTCCTCACCGGATTTCGCGATAGAGCAACTGTTGAACCGGGCTGTCGCCTCGACCGAGGTCGTGGACATCCTCGAAGCGTGCGGTTTCGACCGTCCCGATATCAGCGTTCTGTCCGAGGAGTTTCTCCTCGAGATCCAGCACATGCAGCACAAGAACCTTGCTGTGGAAGCCCTGAAGAAGCTTCTGAACGGGGAAATCAAGGCGCGGACGCGGGGCAACGTGGTGCAAAACCAGAAGTTCTCCGAGCGCCTATCGGACGCGATCGCACGATATCACAACCGCAGTGTCGACGCCCTTCAGGTGATTCAGGAACTCATTGGCATGGCCAAGGACCTGAGCGCCGAGCCAGAGGACGACATGTCGGAGGCGGAACGAAGCTTCTACGACGCCTTGGCGCAGAACGAGAGCGCGGTGGAGGTCATGGACAACGACCAGCTCAAGGTGATCGCGGCCGAGCTCGTCAGGTCCGTCCGGGAAAATTCGGGCGTCGATTGGTGGCAGCGGGACGACGTGCGGGCGAAGATGCGCGTTGCTGTGAAGCGGATCCTCAGACGCTATGGATATCCCCCGGACCTACAAGCCGAAGCAGTGAAGTTGGTCATCAAGCAGGCTGAGGCAATGGCTCGCGAACTGTAAGAACCGGTGCGGTTCCTGGGCGGCGTTAGTGCGACTCATGGAACGTTCGGTGAGATCTGTCATGGCTCGCCCGACGGTGAGCAGAAACTCTCGTTACGGATCTCTAGGATACAATGACATCACGCGCGCTTTAAACACGTGCGGCCACCCGGCCACTGGGTGTCAAAAGTTCACTCGTCCAGCACAGTCCCAACCACCGATAGATATAACGCAAGCACAGTCTAATTCAGCAGAAGGCACTTGCGTCGATATGACCAAACCACACCCATATTCCGGTAGCCGCGCGGCGCGGTTCATTGCGCACCGTCTCCTCGAGTTACGCCCGAAAAAGAGCCAGCAAGACATCGCGACCGAAGCCGGATTCGTGAATCCCAATATGCTGAGCATGGTCAAGTCCGGAAAGACAAAGCTGCCGCTCGACCGTGTGCCGAGCCTGGCCAAGGCAATGGACTGCGATCCGCGGCTCTTGTTCCGTTACGCGCTGGAGCAATCAGGCGGTGAAACCGTGCGCGCAGCGGTTGAGGAAATCTTCGGCACGGTCGTCACCCGCAATGAAGTCGGCTGGCTCGAAGAAATCAGAGACGCCTCCGGGCATACAGACCCCACCCTAACAGCCAGGTCGCGCAGCGCCTTACGGAAGGTCTTTGGGAAATGAGACACCATAAGGTGATTGAGACGATCAAGCTGCCAGACGACAGCCCCCTCACGGAAGACGAGCTGGACTGGGTAGGTTTCCTCCGACTGCTCTCCCCTGGGCCGGTCCCGGCACCGACCCTCAGAGCCGTGCAGGCCCTGCGCATGACATTGCAGGAGACGACGCGCGAACCGGATCGACCGGGATCGAACCGGACACACATGCGACCAACGGAGTCAGCGGACAGCGGCATCATGCAATGAGGACAGAGACACGAAATATGGGAGCCTGTGAAATCGATACCAAGTTAGCAGTCTCCGCGCGCGCCACGACCGCTCCACTGGCGACGCTCGGCGCACTACATCTAGCGATGAAAGACTGGACGCCCAGTCGGATACAGTGCTCAATGACGGCGAATGAGGAAGATTTGACCTTACATTGCGTCAACACAGGTTTACGTCAGCATCTCAGACCGTAAACATAAACGTCAACATTCCAGCCCAATCTGTCAACATCGGAACTATGGATGTAAACACGACGTCAACACGGACTGCCTTGTTTTGTTGGCTGCGTCGGCCTGAATGTTGACGTTCCAACCAGATATAAAAAATGGGCGAACATGATCTCCCATCTACACCGTGTTGTCCCCATCAAGAAGTCGAGCTCTTATTCGTGTTTTCTAGATGTAGGGGTCTGACATCCGATAGTGCAACCGTCTCCGAGAGTTTGCCAAGCCCAACGAAGGTCGAATTGGACCGCTCGGCAAGTTCGTCGGCTTCCCACAGGACGCCGCGATCTTGCCGCTCCGGATCATGCAGAATGATGTGCGGTGTTCGCGTCCGCTTCTTCCGTGTGGGCCTCACCACGGCCTGAGACAATTACCTGGCAGAGATCAGCTTCAGGCGAGCCAAGTCTTGAACCTGGGGTCAGCCAGCAATTTGGCCATTCTCGCGTCCGCATCGTTGACGGGAGAGGCCATGGGAAGACGCGCGGGGCCGCAATCGACACCGATAACGCGCAAGCCCGCCTTCATGCCGGGGATCACGCCGACATCGAGCAGCGCCACGACAAACTCGGCCGATACCTGCTGCAATTCCTGGGCGCGGGCCATGTCGCCCTCGCGCAGGGCTTCGTTGAGGGCCACGTAAAGACGCCCGATCAGGCTGTAGGTCGTGCCGATGCCGCCATCTGCGCCAAGGATACCACCGGCCAGCCAGACCTCGTCGAATCCGAAGTAATAGACGCTGTCCGGCCGCAGCAGCCGCAGCCGGGTCAGCTTGAAGAGATCGGTCGAGGTGAACTTGATCCCGGCCACGTTGGGCAGGTCGAGGAGCTGCACCAGAAGCTCGATCGGCAGCGGGCGCCCGGTGCGCACAGGCACCTCGTAGACGATGAGCGGCAGATCGGTCGCGGCAGCCAGGGCCTTGTAATAGCCCAGAATTTCGGCGTCTCTGAACGGATAGGAATGGGGCGGCAGGGCCGAAAGCGCGTGATAGCCGTGCGTCTTGGCCTGACGCGCCAGCGCGATGGACGCCGTGAGAGACGGCAGGCCGACATGCGCGATCAGCGTGGCGCCGGACCCCTTGGCATCCTCGGCCACGACGGCCTGCTGTTCCAGCAAGGCGCCGCTTTCCAGCAGCCCCGATTCACCACTGGAGCCGCCGACATAAAGACCCGTGAGGCCCTGGCGCAAAACGTAGGCATCAAGATCGCGTTGCCGTTCCGGTGAGAAATCCCCGTCGTCGGTCAGCGCCGTCAACAGCGCGGCATACATGCCTGCAAGTGGTTTGGTCATGGCGAAAGAGTCCCGATTGGTGGCCATTGGGGCCGAACGATACCCCCCATTCCTATGTCCGAAAGCCAAATACGTCCATCCGTAAATTTTGGTTTGACAAAAAAATGTAATGAACATACCAAATAGAAAATCCGCTGCACCCCATGTGGTGCCATGACGGAGCGCTCGGGGGAGTTGCGCAGGGAGGGATCAATGACATCGGAGATGACACAAGCGACCGGAAACCGCCGGAGCAGTGGCATGATTGCCGCCGCGTTGATCGACGACATCAAGACCGGCGACCTGCCCGTAGACACCCCCCTGCCCACGGAACGCGAGCTGTGCGAACGGTTCGGGGCGTCCCGGCCCACGGTGCGCGAGGCCATCGCCCAGTTGCAGATGCAAGGCTACGCCAGTGCCATCGCGGGACATCGCCCGCGTGCGGCACGCCCGTCGCTGGACGGCATCCTGCGCGGTGCCGGCGACCTGATCTTCGATCTTCTGGGCGACGGCGAGGCGCAGGCCCATCTCGAACAGATGCGCCAGTTTGTCGAGATGGGCGCCGCGCGCGAGGCCGCGAACCGTGCCAGCGCCATGCAGCTTGCCAAGATCCAGCAGGCGCTGACCGAGAATGGCAATGCCATTGGCACGAAGGATTTCGCGGCCACCGACATCGCCTTTCATCGGGCGATCGTGTCGGTCGTCGGAAACCCGGTCTTGCTGACGCTGCACGATCTGTTCGTGAGCCACCTGATCGCGCAGCGTCCGGCATCGCCCGATGCCGAGGCGCTCGACCGGACATCCTATCAAGAACATGCCCAGTTGCACGCCGCCATTCTGGACGGCGATTCAGCCATGGCCGTCGAGGTGATGGACCGTCATCTGGCGCGTGCCTACCGCGCCCGCCTGAAAGCCGCCGTCGGCCTGAACGACACGGCAGATCCGGGCTCTGCCTGAGACCGCAAGACATACCCAAACCCAATGGAGGACAACATGACAATCAAGACAAACCTGCTGGCTGGTGCCGCCCTGCTGGCGCTCGCCGCCCCTGCCGCGGCCGAGCGCGAACTGACGATCGGAACGCAGGACAACGAGGTCTCCAACCTCTATGCCGGTATCCAGGCGATGGGCGAAACGCTGGAGGAGGTGTCGGGCGGCGAGCTGACCCTCAACATCTTCCCCTCCTCCACTCTGGGCGATTTCCGCTCGATGGTGGCACAGGTGCAGGCCGGTGAGCTGGACATGGTCACGACCGGCTATCCCGACATGAGCTATGTCATCCCCGAACTGAACCTGATCGGCGCGCCCTATGTCGCGCGTGACTTTGCGCATCTGGAACAGATCGTCGATGGCGAATGGGGCCAGCAAATGGCCGCCGAATTCGAGGATCAGGGCATTCGCATGCTGGACCTGTGGTATTACGGCACCCGCCAGACCACCTCGAACCGGCCGATCAACGAGATGGCGGATATGGAAGGTCTGCGGATGCGCACGCCGAACGTGCCGTTCCTGATCGCCTATGCCGAGAATGTCGGCGCCACCCCGGCACCGGTCGCCTTTGCCGAGGTTTACCTGGCGCTGCAGACCAACCAGGTCGATGCGCAGGAAAACCCGCTGCCCACCATCGAGGCCATGCGCTTCTATGAGGTGCAGGACTATGTCGCGATCACCAACCACTTCATCGCCTCCATCGCCATGATGATCTCGAACGATCTGTGGCAGAGCCTGAGCGAGGAAGAACAGGGCTGGATCATGGAAGCGGTCGAGGCCGGCGCGGAGGTCAACGACTCGCGCACCGTCGCCGCCGAAGAGGAATTGCTGGCGACCTTCGAGGAGCGTGGCCTGACCATCACCCGCCCCGACCTGGAGCCGTTCCGCGCCGCCATGCAGCCCTATTACGACACGCTGGAGGCAGAGTATGGCGAAGGCGCCATCGACCGCGTGCGCGGAGAATAAAGTCGGGGGCTGAGGCCCTCGGGCCAGGGGCGCGCGACACCTCCCGTCGCGCGCCCCCGGCACATTCCCATCCCTGCAAGGATCCCTGCCGATGGAAAACACCCGCCAATACAGCCTTGAAGGCGTGGTCGCCACGATCTTCTTCCTGGTGCTGATCGGGATCGTGATGATCCAGGTCCTGGGCCGCACGCCGATCATGCGCGGGCCGGTCTGGACCGAGGAAGCCGCGCGCTGGATCTGGGTCTGGATGGCCTTCATCGGCATCGGTGAGGTCGAGCGCCAGAACAAGCATCTGCGCATGGGGTTCCTGGCCGAGATGCTGCCTTACGCTGTCCGTCGCGCGGTCTTTACCGCGATCGACCTCGTTTACCTGGGGCTCATGGGGCATCTCAGCTGGATCGGCTACACGACGGTCGAGCGGACCTGGTCCAACACCTCCGTTACCCTGCCCGTCGGCAGCGGCATGCTCTATTCCTCGGCCTTCGTGGCCAGCTTCTTCATCCTCTACCGCATCCTCCGGCGTCTTCTGGCGGGCCGCAGCGGGGACATTCAAGGCAGCCCGGTGCTATGATCTTGCTGACCATCGCCTTTTTCTGGCTGTTGATGGTGCTTGTGGGTGTGCCCATCGGCATCGCGATGATCTTCGTCTCCATGGGCTATTTCTACTACATGGATCGCGGCATCGGCTTCGCGGTGCAGCGCATGGTGGACGGGCTGAACAGCTTTCCGCTGCTGGCCGTGCCGCTCTTCATCCTGGCCGCGGGGATCCTGAATTCCGCCGGGATCACCAACCACCTCTTCGGCTTCGCGCGCGCCCTTGTCGGCCATGTGCGCGGCGGGCTTGGCCATGTGAACATCCTGGCCTCGCTGTTCTTTTCCGGCATGTCCGGCTCGGCGCTGGCCGATGCGGGCGGGCTTGGCAAGATGGAAATCGCCGCCATGCGCGAGGCGGGTTATGACGATGAGTTCGCGGGCGCTGTCACCGCCTCCTCCTCGCTGATCGGGCCGCTGGTGCCGCCTTCGATCACGATGGTGCTTTACGGTGTCATCGCCAATGTCTCCATCGGGCAGCTTTTCCTGGGCGGTGTGGTGCCGGGTCTGCTTTGTGCCGTGGCGCTGATGATCATGGTGTCGATCATCGCCGCGCGCCGCGACTACCCAAAGGACGAGCGCAAGAACCTGGGCCAGATCAACACGTTGTTCTGGAAATCGCTGCCCGCGCTGCTGACGCCCGCCGTGATCATCGGCGGCATCTTCTCGGGCTATTTCTCGCCCACCGAGGCCGCCGCCGTCACCGTGGTCTACGCGATCGGGATCGACCTCGTCTTCTACCGCGAACTGACCTGGCGCCGGCTGTGGGACGCGGCCTATGAGACCACCGTGACCTCGGCCTCCATCGCCACCATCGTGGCCGGCGTGTCGCTGCTCAGCTTCATCTTCGCGCGCGAACAGGCGCCGCAGCAGATCGCCAATTTCTTCCTGTCCATCGCCGATACCAAGCTGACCTTCCTCATTGCGGTCAACCTGATGATCTTCATCCTGGGCTGTTTCATCGAGGCGCTGGTGATCTTGCTGGTGATTGTGCCGATCCTGGTGCCGGTCGCGATGGGCTTTGCCATCGACCCGGTGCATTTCGGCATCATCGTCGTGCTGAACCTGATGATCTCGATCATGACGCCGCCGATGGGCATGGCGCTCTTCGTGGTGTCCCAGGTCGGGAACATCCCGTTCCAGAAACTGGCCAAGGCGATCCTGCCATGGCTCTTGCCGCCGATCGTGGTGCTGATCCTTGTCAACGCCTTCCCGATCCTGTCCACCGGATTGCCGAGCCTGATGCGATGAACGCGGTTCTTGAGAAGATACGCGGCGGGCTGGCGGTGTCCTGCCAGCCGGTGGATGACGGCCCGCTGGACGATCCGGCCATCGTGGCGGCGCTTGCCGCGGCGGCGGTGGCGGGCGGGGCCGATGCCCTGAGGATCGAGGGCGTGGCCAACCTGCGCGCCGCCCGCGCCCGCGTCGACGTGCCGATCATCGGTATCGTCAAACGCGACCTAGCGGCTAGCCCGGTGCGCATCACGCCCTATCTTGAGGATGTCCGCGACCTGGCCGCAGCGGGGGCCGAGATCATCGCCTATGACGGCACCGACCGGACGCGCCCTGTGGCCAGAGTCGATCTTGTGGCGGCGATCCACGGCGTCGGCGCGCTGGCCATGGCCGATTGCTCCATGCTGTCGGATGGCAAACGCGCTCTGACCGAAGGGGCCGAGATCATCGGCACCACCCTTTCAGGCTATACCGATGAGACGGCAACGGGTGACCCCGGCCCCGACCTGGACCTGATCCGGCAGTTTCGCGCGCTCGGGGGTTTCACCATGGCCGAGGGGCGGCTCAACACCCCCGCGCTGGTGACGCAGGCCATGCGCGCAGGGGCGGATGCCGTCACGGTGGGCACCGCGCTGACGCGGCTGGAGGTGATGACCGGCTGGTTCCGCGATGCGGTGCGTGCGGGCAAGGAGTAAGGCCCATGGCGATTGAACGCGCGGCCCTGACCGGCTTTGCCGTCGATCTGGGCGGCACCAAACTGGCGGCGGCTCGGATCGAAAGCGGCGCTGTTGTGGCACGGGCGCAGGTGCAAACCGACGGCAGCGCAACACCGGAGGCGCAGGTCGCCGCCATGGCGGGGATTCTCGACGCTGTGGGTTTCGTGCCCGGAGCAGCCCTCGGGCTTGCAGTGACGGGACGTCTGGACAAGTCGGGCCACTGGCACGCGGTCAATACCGGCACCCTGACCCAGATCGGCGGCTTTGACCTGCGCGGCGCGATCCTTGCGCAGCTCGGCCCTGCCACCTGTTGCAACGACGCCGCCGCCGCCGCACTGGCCGAGTCCCGGTTCGGGGCGGGACGCGATGCCGGGAATTTCGCCTATCTGACGATCTCGACCGGGGTCGGCGGTGGACTGGTCCTGGGTGGGCGCTTGCTGGACAGCGCGAATGGGTTGGCGGGCCATGTCGGATTTGTCGGCAGCCGCTTCGCCGACAGCCAATGCGGCAGCGGGCGCCATGCCACGGTCGAAAGCATAGCTGGCGGGCGTGCGATCGCGGCGGCGGCCCTTGTGTCAAGCCATGAGCCGACAGATGCGCGCGCAGTCAGCATGGCCGCGCGTGGCGGGGAGCCTTGGGCCGAAGATATCCTCAAGAGATCCGCCAGCGCGGTCGCGGCGCTGATCGGGGATCTGTGCGCTATCCTGGGCCTCGATGCGGTGGCCATCGGAGGCAGCATCGGCCTTTCGGAGGGCTACATCGCGCGCCTGCAAACCGCGATGGAGGCAGAACCACCGCTCTTCCGGGTTCCGATCCGCGCCGCAACCCTGGGTCAGGACGCGCCGCTTCTGGGCGCGCTGACCCTGCATCTTGAAGGGCATCCGTCATGAAAGCCCTGATCCTGCCGACGCCAGAAGCCGCGATCATGCGGGCGGCAGACATCATCGACCGCACGGTTCGCGCCACACCCGATACCGTATTGGGGCTGGCCACCGGCGGCACCATGCTGCCACTTGACGACGCGCTCGCGCAGCGCCACCGCGAGGACGAGTTGTCCTTCGCGGCCACGACCAGCTTCCACCTGGACGAGTATATCGGGCTCGCCCCGGATCACCCCTGTTCCTACCATCGCTAGATGGCCGAGGCGTTCTTTGAGCGCGTCGATATCGACCCGACGCACACGCATCTTCCCAGGGGTGATGCCACCGATCCACAGGCTGCATCGAACGCCTACGAGACGCTGATCGAAGAGGCCGACGGGTTCGACCTGCAACTGCTTGGCATCGGCCAGAACGGGCATATCGGCTTTAACGAGCCGACCGCCAGCCTCGGATCCCGCACCCGGATCAAGACCCTGACCGCCAGCACCCGCCGGGCGAACCAGCGCTATTTCGCTTCCTTCGAGGAGACGCCCCGCTATGCCATCACCATGGGTGTGGCGACCATTCTCGAGTCGCGCAAATGCCTGCTGCTGGCCACCGGTGAGGCAAAGGCCGATGCCGTCGCGCGCATGATCGAGGGCCCTCTAAGCGCCGCCTGCCCCGCCTCGGCGCTGCAACTTCACGCGCGCGCCACCGTCATCCTTGACCAAGCGGCGGCGACTGGTCTGAAGCTTTCGGAATATTACGAGACAGTGCATCCGCAGGGGCGGGACAGCGTCTTTGACTGACCGGGCCCAACCTGTTGTCCAACGCCGCGCCTGGGGCTAAACCCGCTCCAGTGGCAGATGAGGCGTTTCCGGTTCTTCGATCACGATCGGATCGCCGCGGCCAACCAACCCACCTTCAAGCACGACCCCCATGATACCTGTCTTGCGGATCAGCGTCTTGTTCGGCCCCCGCACCAGGACAGCGCGCAGGAGGCCCGGCATGAAAGCCTCGACCTGATGGCAGGGGTTGCGCAGGCCCGTGACCTCGACCACGGCACTTTGCCCCAGATGCAGGCGGGTGGCCCTGTCCTTCGTTCTCAACATCGAGGAAGGTTCCGAAAGCCACATCCTGGATGGGGATGCGGCATCGGAGCATCTGAATTCCGACATGATCTGCGATCCCTGGCCCGGCCAGCGAAACCTGAACCAAGAGTCGCATTACGAATACGGCAGCCGCGTCGGAGTCTGGCGCATACTCGATCTCTTCCGCGCCCGCGGATTGCCGCTAACCGCCTTTGCTGTGGCTCAGGCGCTTGAGCGGGTGCCAGCCATCGCCGAGCAACTGGTCGCAGACGGGCACGAGATCGCAGCGCATAGCTGGCGCTGGATCGACTATCGCGACATGCCCGAAGCTGAAGAGGCCGAGCATATCCGCAAGACTGTCGCCATCATCGAGCGCTTGACCGGCAGTCGACCCGACGGATGGTATACCGGGCGCGTATCGCCCAATACCCGGAAGCTGATCCTGGAACATGGCGGCTTTCTCTATGACAGCGACGCCTACAACGACGATCTACCATACTGGATCGCGCATAAGGGCGGTGATCACCTGGTTGTGCCTTACGCCTTCGACACCAACGATATGAAATTCTCGTCATCGCCTGGCTTTGAGACGGGCCGCGATTGGCTGGACTATCTCTGCGACAGCTTCTATCAGTTCTGGGAAGAAGGTGCGCAGACACCCCGGCTGATGTCGGTCGGCCTGCATTGCCGCCTGGCGGGACGCCCCGGTCGTCTGCGCGCCCTAGCCAGGTTCCTCGACCATGTCCAAGCACATGACAATGTCTGGATCACCCGTCGAGTTGATATCGCCAGACATTGGCACGAGACGCATCCGTTGAGGAATGGCTGAACGTCCATCGGATCAGGAACGGACAGGTCGCCGGATCCCGTGGAGGTCCTAGGAAAACCCCGCTTGATTAATGGGGATGCGTTTAGGTGCCGCCATGGCATCCCGATCAAATCCGCCTATCCCAATTGCCGTTCAGCAATCAGGTGCAATGCTTAACTCGATGAATTCTCGGTCAAACGTGATCGCTGCTCACGTGCACAGGCGGCAACTGCATGATGCGCGCTGCCGGAAGTGTTGGTGCGATTAGGCGGCTGGCGACTACCAACAGTTCTGTCTTATTGGATGGATCATTCAATCCTGACCGGGAACCAGTGTATCGCCGACGATCTCTTCCATGAAGTGGGTCACCAAGCCAATCCTGCCCTGGACGTCCGCCTTGCGAAAGACGGCAGCGCTTTGCGATTTGACGGTGCCCTCGCTCTTGCCTGTCATTTCGGCAATCTCGGCATTCGAGAACCCCTTGATGGCAAGCAGGGCAACTTCCCGTTCGGCGCGGCTCAACTCCCATCGGTCGAATTCGGCCTCGGCCAGAGTCTGAAATGCACCGCGCGCGATCATCAGGGCTTGCTCTGCC
>NZ_JBSXNT010000018.1:0-70121 GCF_056857775.1 Alterinioella sp. B-7 | reverse complement strand
CAATACTGTTCGCACGCCTATCAGAAGATCCTGCGGCAACATGGGTTCAAGGTGTCGATGTCTGGGAAGGGCAATTGGTATGACAATGCAGCACTCGAGACGTTCTTCAAAACCATCAATGCCGAGCTGATCTGGCGCCGGTCATGGCCAACCAGGCGGCAAGCTGAGATGCCGATCTTCGAATACATCAATGCCTTCTACAATCCGCGTCGACGGCACTCAGCATTGGCCTGGAAAAGCCCGGTCGCCTTCGAACGGAAAGTGGCTTAAACGAGCACCTGGGGCGGCACGAAAGCGTGACAGGTCCACGAAGAGCCTAGCGCTGGAACTGCATAGCGACTCTATCGGTGTAGTTACTGGTGAGAAAGGGAAGTGCGCGTTCCTTCAGTATGAAGGCGTCGGGCCTGATAGCGTACTCAAGCTCTTCCATCACGGCACAGAGCGCAAGCAAGGTGGGAAGGCTCTAACACAGGAGAAGAAAACCGCTCATCCGGTGCTTCCGCCGCCAATGGACGGATTCACAACCCATGAAAAACGGGTTATAAAGAGATTAGCTAGTGCCGAAACAGATGGCACGGACCAGGGAAGTGAGGCAGGCGGATGAGCAAGAAGGTTGAAATTCAAAGGAAACAACCAGAGTTTCTCTTTGTTTTTAATAATAATGCCGATCAAAGCGCACCCGCAGAGCGTTGCGACGCTCAGCAGATCAACTCTACTTCGCTGAACGAGGATATTGCGAAGACACATCGCGATAAGTTACTCGCGGAGTTGCGCGAGTATGGGTGCTAGCACAATCAGAACTTCGGGTTGAGGCAACCCAAAGTGATCCTCCCAAGACACTTAGATCAGCGGCCCGGTGCCTGAGGCTCGTCCGCGTGCTTCGCGTTCCCGCTCTTCGAGCACCTCGCGCCACATATCGTAGGTCGAGGCGACCATGAATTCGAGCTCTTCCCGAGAGTAGAGCTCTACGCCTTCGTCCGTGTGCAGCCTGACCGCACGGCGTCCATCTGACGGGGCACTAAACTGAGCGATGTTCAGTCGAACGTCCGCAAAGTCCTCGTCAGCCGCCCGGATGCGTTCGTGCATCATCGAGAATGCGAACCGGCGACCCTCGGCGGTGAGCCCTCGCGTGCGGCGCGGCTCGATGAACAGTGCGCTTGCTTGCTCGTCAATAGCGAGGATCATCGGCAACCAAAATGTTACCTTGCGGCCCATGCCCATGGAGAGCGGAAAGAACTCGTGCTTGCGACCGAAGACTCGACCCGAAGTCGCAAAGTCGTGAAGGCCAAGTGCAACACGGCGGTTGTAGTCGAATTCTTCGTCCGACTTGGATCGCTTCTTCAACTCAACTTCGATCACGGCCCAAGGTGTCGGATCGGTTACACCAAGATCAAGTTCTGGCTGGATATTGAAGATGTCGGAAAAGCAGGAGCGAACAGGCCTATAGGAGAAAGTCGAGAATCCGCCTTTCATTTGCTCTAGGCTCTTACGTTTCATGTCGTAGCGTTGCGGCGCTATGCGTGCAAGGTCGATGTCAGGCAAAGGGCGTATCGTCACTGGGCGGTTCTCCTGCACGAGGATTAGTGCCTACAGACACTTTGTGGTGGCGGAATCGGTCGATAATCACATTATCCGGAATCCTCATCCCAAAAGCAACGTCTGTTCTTGCTTTGTCCACCACAACAGACCAGGGTGAGTCCTTTGCATGCGAAAGGTCCACGAGCCGTCCAGGCGACAAGTGCCCATAAGATCGTATGACCTCGGATACGAGGTCGATGACTTCCATGTCCGATGGCAAAGGCAGGTCGCGAGTCTTGCCGGTCAGCGGGTCTTTTCCGACGGCGCGGCTCATGATGGGCTCCGCACCGGCGGGCTTGAAGGCGCGATAAACTGACGGGTGAACGGGACCATACTGCCACGCCTCGAAGTATCCTGACACAAGCGGTCGCTTGGTCTTGGTCAAATGGATGCCGTGCGCGAAGTAGAGCAGCTTTTGCAAAGCGAGGTTGGTGATCTTCAGCCCGCGCCGATCCGCCTCATTGAGCATGAGGTTTGCAATTGCCCTCGGATCGTATGCGCCGCTCATAGTGTCATGCCTGCCGCCTTTCTGGTTCTCAGTTTGTTCGCACCTTGCACGACGGTTGGGTGATTTGGCAAGGAGGGTGGTGCCGGTGATAGGACTCGAACCTACGACCCCATCATTACGAATGACGTGCTCTACCAGCTGAGCTACACCGGCATCCTTCTCTTGTTCGGCCCTACTATGGCCCTACTAGTTCCAACGCGCCACCTGTAAGCGACTGGCTTTTAACGTCATTCACGAGCGGACCCGCTACTTACGAATGACGTGCTCTACCAGCTGAGCTACAGCGGCACGCTTCTCCATCTGCGCGGGCTCTTAGCAAGCCTGCGGGCGCAATGGTAGCCCTAATTTGCCGCTGTCACGGATGGGCGGTCGTCTTCCTCGGTTTCCGCCTCGGGCTCGGGTGTGTCCGCCTCGGGGGCGGCCTCGTTATCTTCTTCTTCAGGGTCGATCACCACGATCTCGGCCTCTTCGGCATCCGCCTGCGGACGCTCCAGCGCGCCGACGATCAGCGGCAGCATCGGGGCCGTGGCGGCCAGCGCGGCGTTGCTTTGCGGGGCCTCGATCCAGGCCAGCGTGTCGAAGCGGTCGCAATGCTCGCAGACCGGGTGCCAATCGGCATGGACATGGCCGCAGGCCTCGCAGGTCCATTGCGGCCCGCGCGAGGCGGTGACGGCCTTGGCCAGCCACGCCCGGACGTGATGATCCTCGGCCCCCTGGCCGCGTTCGATGGCCGCCATGATGGTCAGCGAACGCGCGGTCGGCGCGGTTTCCGCCAGATCGCCAAGGGCTGCGCGGGCGGCCGCGTAATCCTCGGCGGCGATATTCAGCTCGGCCTTGAGCAGCTTCACCTCCGGGTCGTCGGGATGCTTGGAGAAGAGGACGCGGAAGCGTTTCAGCCGCTCCTCGGGCGACTCGGTCGGCTCGATCTCGGCGAAGGCGGCGGCAAGGTCGGGATGCGGGGCCTTGTCCCAGGCCTTGCGGATGACCTTGGTGGCCACGCGCGGCTTGCCCTCCTCGATCGCCATGCGCGCGGCCATGACGGCGGCGGGCACCAGGTCGGGCGAGAGGCGGTTGGCCTCGGTTGCGTCCTTGCGCGCCTCCTCGATCTGCCCCGCGGCCAGTGCATCGCGGGCATGGGCCAGCGCCAGGACCGCATCGCGGCGCTTGTGCACGTCGCGCGGCAGAGATCCTGATTTCAGCTTGGCCGCCAGCGTGGCGCGGGCGCCGGTCCAGTTCTCGGACCCGGCCTGTAGCTGCAAGAGCGTATCCTGAACCTCGCCATGTTGCGGGCGCAGGACAAACGCCTTTTCGGCCAGGGCTAAGGCGGTTTCGGTATCGCCCTGCTCCAGCTTCTGGCGCATCAGCCCGCGAATACCGACAAAGCGCGTCGCATCCCGTTGCACCAGCGCCTTGTAGGTCTCGGTCGCCTTGGCGCGGTCGCCGGCCATTTCGGCGGCTTGGGCCACCAGCAGGTTGGTCAGCTCGGGGCGGTTCAGGTAGCCCTCGGCCCGTTCGGCCTTGCGGATGGCCAGCCGCCCCTCGCCCGAGGCCAGCGCCAGCATCCCGTCGGCGAAAGCCTCGTAACCCTTGCGCTCGGACCGGCGGTCCCAATAGCGCGACAGGGCGGTTTCATCGCCGTTGAGGAAACGGAAGGTCGCCACCAGCAGCCCCGCCACCCGCAGCACGATCCATACCGCCAGCAACAGAAGAAGTGCTGCGATGGCGGCCGAGAGCGGCGTCAGCGCAAATTCGCGCCCGAACATGGTGACCAGCACCAGCTGGTCAGTCTCCATCAGGAAGCTGACGCCGAAGGTGATCGCTACGACAAGCAGCACGAAGATCAGGATTTTCAGAACGGACCAGAGCATCATCGAACGGCCCCCTTAATTCGACGCATCGAGCACGGCGGCGAATTCCGCCATCGCGTCGGTTGCGGACAGGCGGGCATTGGCATCCTCGACCCAAGGCGCCATGACCGCCTGCGCGGCGGAGGGCAGGTTGTCCAGTTCCTGCAATGCGGCGCTTATGCCACCGGCCTGCACGTCAGCCTCGGCGCGCGACAGGATCGCGTCCGGGTCATCGCCCTCGCGCGGTTCCAGCGACCGTCCCCCGACCTGGCTTTGCAGGAAGGCGGTGACGCGGCTCATCGCACCCTCGCCCGAGGTTTCGCGGATGGCAATGGGCAGCGCCTCGCGAGCCAGCGCCGGGAAGGATGTCTGCAACTCCCGCAAGGTCGGCACGCCGGTCTCGGCGGCGGCGGTCAGCGCTTCGGGCGGCTCCACGCCCGCGCCCTCGGCCACATCGGCCAGCGCCCCGGCAAAGGGCGCGCCGGTGGCGACGGCGATCTGCAACTGGCCGAATGCGGCCTGCGCGGTGGCCCCGCCCACGCGGGCCTCGGCGCGCGCCTCGGCGGCGGCGATGCGTTCCTCGGCGGCGGCGGCGACGCTTTGCAACTCCTCGGTCAGGCTCGCATTCGCGGCTTGCTGCGCGGCCAGTGCCTCGGCCTCCGCCTGCATCTGCGCGCGCAATTGCGCCACGGCGGCGTTCATCGCGGCGGTGTTGTCCGCGCCCTCCTCGCCCAAAGGCAGGGTTTCCAGGTAGGCGACCCGGTCGGTGAGACCCTGGATCGCCTCGCCGTTTGAGGCCACGCTGGCGGCAACCTCGTCGATGCGGGCGGTCAGCGGGGTCAGATCGACGGCCTCGGCGGGCTCGGGCATCTCACCGATCTGCGCCTCGACGGCGGCGGTGCGCTCGGTCAGGGCCGCGATGCTGCTGCTCTGGTTCTCCAACTGGGTGGAAACCTCGGCCAGCGGCGTGTCGATATCGACGCCGGGGGCCTGATCGGCCATGTAATAGGCCACGCCATAGCCAATGGCGCCTGCGACAATCCCGCCCAGGACCAGCGGCACGAAGCCGGGACCGCGTCTTTCGATGACCTGGGGGGCGGGGTCCGGTGTCTCGAGCTGCGGCGGCTCTTGCGTGCCGGGAGGCGTGTCCGCGGGGGCGGGGGCATCGACTTGCTCAGGCCCAGAATGCTCAGGCTCGGGGGGGCTTTCGACACTCTCCGCCTCTTCGACATCGGGCGTGTCCGCCGTCGCGTTGCTGGTCGCGGCGGTTGCGGCTTCGTCTTCTGCAGGTGTTGTCGTCTTCTTGGCCACCACAGGCTCCCTTCCCCGATATTCCAATGCGCGGGCAGGCGGAAAGTTCCGCCCCTCGGCCCGAGTCAAGGATCAAACTGACATGGCAGGCAAGGCAGGGCTAGGGGCAAAGTTGTCTCGCCACGGCGATCAGCATTGCGGCGGCGTCGGGCCTGTCGCTGATCGTGCCATGAGGGCGCAACGCCTCGGGCAGGGCCGCGCGGGCGGCGGCGCTGATACAGGGCAGGACGGTGTTGCGCATGTCTGGGGCGGCGCGGGCAAGCAAGCGGGCGCTGCGGGGCGAGAAGACGGGCGCGACGACCCGGCGGGGGCCTGTCAGAGCGTCCCGTGCCTCGTCACTCAGCCGCAGGTCGCGCTGTTCATAGACGACATGACCGCTGGCCCGCACCCCCGCCGCGCGCAATTGCCCCGACAGATCACCGGTGACGTGACGCCCATGCAGGTGAAGGAGCGGCCCTTTCTCGGGCGCGCGCAGGATCAGGGCGCGCAGATCGTCGACCGCCCCATCCGCCGAGACCGCCTCCAGCCCCGCCGCGCTTGCCGCCTCGGCGGTCCGGTCTCCGACGCAATAGGCGGTGAGGCCCCGGCGCCCGCCCTGGGCGGCATAGGAGAACGCACCGTTTTCCGAGGTGAAGATCAGCGCGGCATCCTCTGGAATGACCGGCAAGGGGCCGACCTCGGCGATCTCCTGCAACGGGGCGAGCAAGATCTCCACCCCCTCCCCCAACTCCGTCCGGCAGGCCGCCGCAAAGCGTTCACCAGCCGGGCGCGGGCGGGTCAGCAGGATCAGGGGCGCGGCATTGTCAGTCATGGGGGCGAGTGCTACCTGCAAAGCAGATTTTCCGCAACGAGGGGCCGCATGTCTGATCCCGTCACCATCCTGGGCATCGAGAGCAGCTGCGACGATACGGCGGCGGCTGTGCTGCGGGCGGGGGGCGAACCGGCGCTCCTGTCCTCGGTCGTCAGCAGCCAGACCGACCTGCACGCCGCGTTCGGCGGCGTGGTCCCCGAGATCGCGGCCCGCGCCCATGCCGAGAAGCTGGACCTGATGGTGGAGCAGGCGGTGGCCGAGGCAGGCATCGGATTGCGCGACCTAGACGTCATCGCGGTGACGGCGGGGCCGGGGCTGATCGGCGGGGTTCTTTCGGGTGTCATGTGCGCCAAGGGGCTGGCGATGGGGCTTGGTCTGCCGCTCATTGGCGTGAACCATCTGGCGGGGCATGCGCTGACGCCGCGCCTGACCGATGGGGTGGCGTTTCCCTACCTGATGCTTCTGGTCTCGGGCGGGCATTGCCAGTTCCTGCGCGTGGACGGGGCCGAGGATTTCACCCGGCTTGGCGGCACCATCGACGATGCGCCGGGCGAGGCCTTCGACAAGGTCGCGCGGCTTCTGGGTCTGGCCCAACCCGGCGGGCCGATGGTGGAGCGGGCGGCGAAGGACGGCGATCCTGCGCGGTTTGCGCTGCCCCGTCCGCTGTTGGACCGACCCGGTTGCGACATGTCCTTTTCCGGCCTCAAGACCGCCGTTCTGCGCCTGCGCGACAGGCTGGTGGCCGATCAGGGCGGGCTGCACGCTGGGGACGTCGCCGACATCTGCGCCGGGTTCCAGGCCGCGATGCGCGATGTGCTGGCCGAGAAATCGCGCCGCGCGCTGGCCGGACAATCGGACCTGACGGGCTTTGCCGTCGCGGGCGGGGTGGCGGCGAACCAGACCCTGCGCGCGGCCTTGCAGGGGGTGGCCGCCCCCCTGCCCTTCATCGCGCCGCCCATGGCGCTCTGCACCGATAACGCCGCGATGATTGCCTGGGCGGGGTGGGAGGCCTATCGTGCCGGACATCGCGACGGCATGGACCTGATGGCGCGTCCGCGCTGGCCGCTGGATACCGCCTCGGCCCCGCTGCTCGGGTCCGGCAGGAAAGGGGCCAAGGCATGATCGACATCGCAGGCGCAGGCGCGTTCGGCACGGCGCTCGCCATCGCATTGGCGCGCGGCGGGGCAGAGGTGACGCTTTGGGCGCGGGCCGGGGCGGAAGGGATGCAAGGCGCGCGCGAAAATGCCAAGCGCCTGGCCGGACATCGGTTTCCCGACGCGTTGCGGGTGACGGGCGACTTGTCCGACCTGACGTCGGATATCCTCTTGGTGGCGATCCCGACGCAGAAGCTGGACGGGTTCCTTGACGGGTTGCCCGCGCGAAGCGGCACCGTGCTTTCCTGCGCCAAGGGCATCCACAAGGCGACCGGGCTCAGCCCCTCGGCGCTGATCGCTGCCCATGCCGAAGGCGTCACGACAGGGGCGCTGACGGGCCCGAGCTTCGCCGCCGACATCGCCGCCGGATTGCCGACCGCCCTGACGCTGGCCTGCGCCGATGATGCGCTTGGTGCGCAGCTTCAGGATCGTCTCTCCACCCCCGTCCTGCGCCTTTACCGCACGACGGACGTGGTCGGCGCGGAACTGGGCGGGGCATTGAAGAACGTCATCGCCATTGCCGCCGGGGCCGTGATGGGCGCGGGGCTTGGCGAAAGCGCGCGGGCTGCCCTGATGGCTCGCGGCTTCGCCGAGATGCGTCGCGTTGCCCGCGACCGGGGGGCGCGGGACGAGACCCTCGCGGGCCTCTCGGGCTTCGGCGACCTCGTGCTGACCTGCACGTCGGAAAAGTCGCGCAATTACCGCTTCGGTCAGGCGCTTGGCGCGGGGAAAACCCCTGATGCCGCAATGACCGTCGAAGGCACCGCCACGGCGCAGGAGATCTCGGCCCATCCCGACCTGGACACCCCCATCGCCACCGCCGTCGCCGCCTTGTCAGGGGGACAAGCCAGCGTGCAGGATGTGATGGCCGAATTGCTGAACCGCCCCCTGAAACAGGAGTGACCCCCCATGCGCTACGCCATGATCTGCACCGACAAACCCGGCCACCTGGAGGTCCGCAAGGCCAATCGCGACGCCCATGTCGCCTATCTCAGGGACACGGGCGCCGAGATGGCGGGGCCGTTCCTGGACGCAGGCGGCGAGATGTGCGGCTCGCTTGTCGTGATTGATGTCGAGACCCGGCAGGAGGCCGAGACCTGGGCCGCGAATGACCCCTACGCCAAGGCGGGGCTGTTCGCCGATGTGCGGATCGAGGCGTGGAACAAGGTGATCTGACGATGAAATACTGGCTGTTCAAATCGGAACCCTCCACCTGGTCCTGGGACGATCAGGTCGCCAAGGGCGACGCGGGCGAGGAATGGGACGGGGTGCGCAACTACCAGGCGCGCAACTTCATGCGCGAGATGGAGGTGGGCGACCGGGGCTTCTTCTACCACTCGCAGAAGGAAAAGGCCGTCGTCGGCGTGGTCGAGGTGATCGCCGAGGCGCACCCGGACAGCACCACGGATGACGAAAGATGGGAATGCGTGGACATCAAGGCCATTGGGCCGTTCGCAACGCCCGTCGACCTCGACACGATCAAGGCCGACCCGCGCCTGTCCGAGATGGTGCTGGTCAGGAACTCCCGCCTGTCGGTGCAGCCGGTGCGCGCGGAGGAATGGCGCATCATCTGCGATCTCGGCGGATTTTCCGCTTAGGGCTGTGCCCGCGCCAAGGCGCTGATCCGGATGGATGGCGGATTGAAGCCGCCCACCAAAAAACAAGGAGGGTTCCGACCCCCCGGAACCCTCCTTTCACCCACGCGCATCACCTCGCTCCGCACGTGTTCTATGAGGGTCCACCATACTGGCCGGACAAGGAGGAGATTAGCCGGACGCGCGCGGTCTCCGCAACTGAATTGCGCCTCGCCTTTTAGGCAAAACCTTCGCACCGGGCGATGCGGCCCGTCGACGGGCCGCAGATGCGCTCGGTCGACCGAGCGCATCGCCCCGCCTTCAGGTCGCGTTACATCGGCATCCGCGCTTCGATCATGCCGGAATACCAGCTTGAGCCGAAGGGGATCGCCTCGTCGTCGAAATTGTAGGCCGGGTGGTGGCACATCGCGGTGTCGCCATTGCCCAGGAAGATATAGGCGCCGGGGCGTTCCTCCAGCATGAAGCTGAAATCCTCGGCGGGCATGATCGGGTCGGTCTCGTCATCGACATGGGCCGAGATCGACCGTGCCACTTCCACGGCGTAGCCCGTGTTTTCGGGCCAGTTCACGGTGACGGGGTAGCCTTCGGTCCATGTCACCTCGACGCTCGCGCCATGCGCCGTGGCAGTGCCTTCCGCGATCTCGCGAATGCGGCGTTCCGCGATCGTCCGGTATTCCGGGTCCAGCGTGCGCACCGTGCCCTCCATCCGGGCCGTGTGCGCGATGACGTTGCTGGCATCGCTGTCGGTCCTGAAGGTGCCGACGGTGACCACCACGGATCTCAGCGGATTCACGGTCCGCGACACGATGGATTGCAGGGACAGCAGGATCTGCGCCGCGACCAGCGTGGTGTCGACCGCCTGGTGCGGGGCTGCGGCGTGTCCGCCCTTGCCGGTCACGACGATCTCGAACTCATCGGCCGAGGCCAGGAGCGGACCGGGACGGATCGCGAAATGGCCCACGGGCGTGCCCGGCATGTTGTGCATCCCGTAGACCTCCTGGATGCCGAAGCGGTCCATCAACCCGTCCTTGCACATCTCGCGCCCGCCGCCGCCGCCTTCTTCCGCCGGTTGGAAGATCACCACGGCAGTGCCGTTGAAGGCGCGTGTCTCGCACAGGTATTTCGCCGCGCCAAGCAGCATCGCGGTGTGCCCGTCATGGCCGCAGGCATGCATGGCACCCGGCGTCTGGCTGGCATAATCCACGCCCGTCGCTTCATGAATCGGTAGCGCGTCCATGTCGGCGCGCAGCCCCACGACCTTGCCGCTTTCGGTGCGATGGCCCTTGATCACGCCGACAACACCGGTGCGCCCGATGCCCTCGACCACGTCATCGCAGCCGAAGCCGCGCAGCAGATCGGCCACCCTGGCCGCCGTCCGGTGGACCTCGAACAGCAATTCGGGATGGGTATGGAAATCCCGTCGCCATTCGGTGATCTCGGGGTGCAGCTCGGCGTAGCGGTTCCTGATCGGCATTGGTCCGTCTCCTCTGTTGGCCAGACAGAAGCAGCAAAAAGGCCCGTGCGCAATGACGGGCCTTCTTTGATACCGATCCGCAGGCCGGTGTCAGCCGTAGACGGCTTCCTTGCCGAAATGCTTGGTCAGCATGTAATAGACCACGGCGCGATACTTGTTGCGCTCGGACTTGCCATAGGTGTCGATGACCGAGGCAATCGCGGCATCCAGCTGCGGGCCGTCGGCAAGGCCCAGTTTCTTGATCAGGAAGTTGTTCTTCACCGTCTCAAGCTCTTCCTTCTGCGAGCCTGCCACGGTCGAGGCATCCGCATTGTAGATCGCCGGTCCGCAACCGATCGTCACTTTCGTCAGCAGGTCCATATCGGGTGTCATCCCGCATTTGGTCCGCAAATCCTCTGCATACATGGCGATCAGATCGTCGCGTTTGCCCATCTCTTCTCTCCCTTTTTGGCTGAATGGCCGTCATGGCCCACACGTCCCCGGCGCAATACAACCCAAGCGAGACGCATCTGGAAAGGGGCAATCGCGGATTTTTCCGCTTCGGGGCAGGAAGGCGACAGGTTTCGCACCGGAAACGGCCCGGATCGGTGGATGACGCAGCGACAGGATTGGCTTGACCTCGGCGACAGAGGAAAAGCGGTCGCGAGGGGGAATCGGATCAATGAGCAGGAAGGCATGACCCGGCAGTGATCCGCGAGGGTGTCGTCACCCCCCTGACCGCCTGATCCGCGCTCACGCCAGCGCCGCCATCACCCCGCGCAGCTCCGCCAAGCCGCGCAAACGGCCCACCAGCGGATAGCCCGGCATCATCGGGCGTTCCAGATCGGACAGCAGCGCCTGCCCGTGATCGGGCCGCATCGGGATCTGCGCATCGGTGCGGCCCTGGGTCGTGCGGCGCGCCTCTTCGGCCATCAGGGCGCGGATGGTGGCGACCATGTCGGTATCGCCCTCCAGATGCGGGGATTCGTGGAAACTGTGCCGCGCGCCATCCGACGCACCGTCGCGCTTCGTGTTGCGAAGGTGGACGAAATGGATGCGGGGGCCGAGCGCCTCGACGAAGGCCACGGGGTCGAACTCCGGTGCCACGCCAAGCGACCCGGTGCAGAGCGTCGCGCCATTGGCGGGGCTGTCCACCGCCCCCAACACCTGCCTGTAATCGTCGAGCGACGACATCACGCGGGGCAGGCCGAGCAGCGGGAAGGGGGGATCGTCGGGGTGACAACAGAGGCGAATGCCGACCTCCTCGGCGACCGGCACGACCTCGGACAGGAAGTCGATCAGGTTTGCGCGCAGCCTGTCGGCGTCGATATCCGCATAGGCGCCAAGCTGGTCGCGCACATCCTCCAGCGTCCAGCGCTCATTCGCACCGGGCAGACCGGCCACGACATTGCTTGCAAGCGCCATGCGTTCCGCATCGTCCATATCGGCATGACGCGCGGCGGCCTCCTCGACCAGCGCGGCGGAGTAATCCTGCCCGGCCCCGTCGCGGGCCAGCAGGAAACAGTCGAACAGCGCGAAATCGACCAGGTCGAAACGCATCGCGTGGCCGCCCGGCGGTTGCTGTGCGGTCAGGTCGGTGCGGGTCCAGTCCAGCACCGGCATGAAGTTGTAGCAGACCGTTTCGATGCCGCAGGCGGCCAGCGTGCGCAGGCTCTGCCGGTAGCTGTCCAGATGCGCGCGCCAGGGGCCGCTCTGCGTCTTGATCGCCTCCGAGACAGGCAGGCTTTCCACCACGTCCCAGGTCAGGCCGCCCGCCTCGATCAAATCCTGCCGGGCGCGGATTTCCTCGATCTGCCAAAGCGCGCCCGAGGGGATGTGATGCAGGGCCGAGACGATGCCTTCGGCCCCCGTCTGCCGGATCTCGGAAAGCCGGATTTCATCCGCCGGACCGAACCATCGCCATGTCTGCCGCATCCCCCGCCCCTTCCCGCTCAATCCATCCGCAAGGTGCGGCCGGTCTCGGTATCGAAGAGGTGAAGCTGGTCGTTGATCGGCCCGATCTGGATCGTCTCCTCCATGTTCACCTGCGTTTGGCCGGGGCTGTGCAGGGTGATGGGGGTGGCGTCGGTCAGGTGGCCGTAGATATAGGATTCGCCGCCAAGCTGTTCGACGCTGCGCACCTGCATGGTCAGCGTGCCCCCTTGCACCGGTTGCAGGTCGACGGGCCGCACCCCAAGCGTCACCGCCTGACCGGGGCGCTGTGCGAAACCGCCTGATGGCAGGACCATGCGTTCGCCGGTCGCGACCTCCAGCACGGTGCGGTCATCCTCGGCCACGCGGCCCGCGACGAAGTTGATCTTGGGGCTGCCGATGAACCCCGCCACGAAGATGTTTTCGGGCCGGTTGTAAAGCTCCAGCGGCGCGCCGAACTGCTCCAGTTCGCCGAGCCGCAGGACGGCGATCTTGTCGGCCATGGTCATCGCCTCGACCTGATCATGGGTGACATAGATCATCGTGTTGCCAAGCCGCCGGTGCAGGGCCGCGATCTCGCCGCGCATGTCGACGCGCAGTTCCGCATCGAGATTCGACAGCGGCTCATCGAAGAGGAACACGCGCGGCTCACGCACCACGGCACGTCCGATGGCGACGCGCTGACGCTGCCCGCCCGACAGATCCTTGGGCCGCCGGTCCAGCAGCATGTCGATCTGCAACATCTTCGAGACCTCGTCGATCTTGGTCGCGATCTCGGATTTCGGCGTGTTGATATTCTCAAGGCCGAAACTGAGATTCTGGCGCACCGTCATATGCGGGTAGAGCGCGTAGGACTGGAACACCATCGCCAGGCCCCGGTCGGCGGCGGGGATGAAATTGACCACGTCGCCACCGATAACGACCTCGCCGCCGGTGATATCCTCCAGCCCCGAGATCATCCGCAGAAGCGTCGATTTCCCGCAGCCCGAGGGGCCGACGAAAACGCAGAACTCGCCATGCGCGACATTCAGGTCGATGCCCTTGATCACATCCGCCGCGCCGTAGGATTTGCGCACGTCTCTCAGCTCGATACTGGCCATGTCAGACCCTCTTTCCTAGTCCGCCGGTCATTTGCCGCCCGTCGAGGCGATGCCGGTGGCGATGTATTTCTGCAAGAACATGAACACCGCCGCGATCGGCAAGAGCGTCAGGACGGTCATCGCCAACAGGCTCGGCCAGTCGGTCTGAAGCTCGCCCTGGAAGGAGTTGAGCGCCAGTTGCAGGGTGAAGTTCTCGGACCGGGTCAGCACGATGAGGGGCCAGAGGAAATCGTTCCAGCGCCACATGATCGCAAGGATCGCCAGCACCGCGATGGCGGGCGCCGATAGCGGGATGATGATGCGCCAGAAGATCTTCCACTCGCTGGCCTTGTCCATCCGCGCGGCATCCAGGATCTCGTCGGGTATGGTGATCATGTACTGCCTGAGCAGGAATACCCCCGTCGGCGTTGCCGCCCCCGGTATGATGACGCCCCAGAGGCTGTTCAGCATCCCCAATTCGAAGGTGATCAGGAAGAGCGGCACCAGCACCACCGTCTGCGGGATCATCAGAGTGCCCACCACCATCAACAGCACCGCCGTGCGCCCCCGAAACTGGTATTTCGACAGGGCAAAGGCCGCCATCGAGTTGACCAGCAGCATGATCAGGGTCGCCATCACGGTGATGAAGGTCGAATTCCAGAAGAAGCGCAGGAAATTGAAGCGCTCGAACAGGCTGGTGTAGTTTTCGGTGGCGAAGGCGATGCCCTCGATCGCCTCCAGGTTGGCGGCGGGCATCCGGATGCGGTTTTCCGGGTCGTCCGGCAGCACCACCTCGGCCCGCCCCGCCGCGCGCCGGGTCTGCGCGACGATCTGGCCCGCCAGGTCGCCCTCGGTCACGGTGAACAGAAGCAGCGGTTCCTCGAACCCCTCCACCTCGGCCACGTCCTGCGCGTAGGGCAGGAAGCGGGGTGGAAAGCGGTCCAGCTCGTTCGGGGTCTTGAAGCTGGACAGGACCAGCCAGACCACCGGGCCGAACATGAGCAGGACGCCGAACAGGAGGTAGCCATAGGACACCCAATCGGTCCAGTGCAGCCGCCCCTTGCCGCGCGTGGCGGTAAGGAAAGAGAAGATGCGGGTCATGGGTCGCCCCCTTCAGACTTTGCATCGACGACCGGGGCTCCGCCCGTTCGCTCCTTGGTCCTGCCACTGGCAGGCCCATTTCCTGCGGAAAACCGGGGCTCACCCATCTGCATTCCTCCGGTTCACCCAAAGCTGGATCAGCGTCAGGATCAGCAGCACGATGGCCACCATCAGTGACGCCGCCGCCGCGAGGCCGAAGAGGCGCGGCGCACCGGCAAAACCCTCCTCGTAGATATATTGAATGATGAACGTCGTCGCGGTGCCGGGACCGCCGCCGGTGAAGGCATAGATCTCGTCAAAGGTCTGCACCCCCTTGATCAGCGCCAGCACCAGCACCACCAGCATGGTGGGCGACAGCAGCGGCAGGGTGATCCGTCTGAACGTACGCCAGGGGCTGGCGCGGTCCATCGTGGCGGCCTCGTAGACATCGCGCGGGATGGCCTGAAGCCCGGCCAGCAGGATCAGCGTGTAGAACCCCATATGCGCCCAGACCGAGATGAAGACCGACCAGGTAAAGGCCCATTGCGCATCGACCAGCCAGTTATAGCCGCCAATCCCGGTCCAATCGAGAAAGGCGTTCATCACGCCTTCGCGTTGCAGGATCCATTTCCAGATCAGCGCCACGACCACCGGCGACAGCAGGACGGGGAAGAAAAACACCGAACGGAAGAAGCCGCGCGCCCGGATGTCGCGGTTCAGGATGATCGCGGTCAGCAGCGAGAAGCCGACCATGAAGCCCACTTGCAGCGTCACGAACCACGAGGTGTTCCAGACTGCGCGCCAGAACTTGTCCTCGCGACAGGTGTTGGGGTCGAGATAGCTGGAGCAATCCATCAGCGTGACGAAGTTGCGCGCGCCGACGTAAGGCCGGTCGGCCAGCATCACGTTGTCGCTGCCCGAGGTGGCGTAGAAGAAATTGAGGATCACCGGCAGGAAGGCGAAGAGGCCAAAGAGAACGAGGTTGGGCAGCAGGAAGACCCAGGCCAGTCGGTTGATGCCAAGCAGCCGCTGCAGGGCCAGCATGGGGATCTCGATCAGCCGCATGAGCGGTGAGATGATGCTGAGCATGGGCGCGTCCTTTGCCGAAAGGATGCCCCCCGCACGCATTGGCGCGGGGGGCGTTGGTCGGATCAGTTGGCTTCGGCCATCGCGGCCTCAAGGTCGTCCTCGGCGCGCTCCATGGCCTCGGCCACGGTCAGTTCACCGACGATGGCCTGGCTCAGACGCTCGACCGTGATGCCGAACATGGCCCGGTTGCCGGCATAGCCCTGATAGGCGAAGGCAATCGGCGACACGTCGGGCAGCGACGCAGCGAAGGCATTGAGCGCATCCTGCGCGGCCGGTGAGGCGTTCTCGAACTCGACACCTGCGGCGGCAACACCCAGATGCGCGGGCAGGTTGCGGGTGCGGGCCGTCACTTCGGCATAGACATCCTCCTGTGCGAGGTAGTCGATCACCGCGGCCACGGCCTCGGGGTTCTCGGTCTGCTCGAACCCGACGATACCCGCGCCGCCCGGCATGCCGGAGCAGGGGCCAGCCGGACCACAGGGCGAGCCGATGACCTGCCAGTCGAAGAAATCGCCGACCTGCTCATCCATGCGGCCTACCTGCCACGAGCCGGAATAGTAGAACACCAGATCGCCGTTGATGAATTCCTGCGCGGCGTCCTGGTACGTCGAGCCGCCCTGGCTCGCCCAGACATCGCGCGCCATTGTGCCATCTTCATTCCAGGCGACGAAGGCTTCGGCGAAGGGCTGGAAGCCCTCGAAGGAGCCGTTGCCCTCGTCATCGAAATAGAGCGCGCCATAGGAAATCGCCGGTCCCGCCACCCGGTGGCCCGAGCGGTCGATGGCCATGGGGAAGCTGGCCTCGGTCGCCTCGGCCACTTCGCGCGAGGCTGCCGCCCAGTCTTCCCAGGTCGCGCCCTCGCCCGGCATCTCGACGCTGGCCTGCTCGAAGAGCGTGGCGTTGACGAAGGCCCCGGTGATGGTCAACTGGCTGTGCATCCCGTAGATGCCGTCATCGTCGCCACCGGCGCGATACCAGTCCAGCGTGTCGCCAAAGCTCTCTTCCCAATATTCGCGATCCACGTAAGGGGCGAGGTCGAGGTAGTATTCGTTCAAGCCACCCAGATCGGTGACCTTGGCGATATCGGGCCCGGTCCCGGCGGCCAGCTGCACCGGCAGGTTTTCCAGGATCGACTGGTAGGGCACCACGTCGATCACCACGTCGATACCGGGGTTCTCGGCCTCGAACCGGCCCAGAACATCCTCGTAGACCTCGCATTCATTGCCGTCCGAATAGCACATGAACCGCACTTCCTGGGCCGAGGCCATTCCGGCCCCCGCCACCAGTGCGGCAATCGCCGTCGTGGTCATTGTCGTCATTTTCATTTCCATTTCCTCCCTTGGAATTGATTGGTTTTCTTGTGTTTTACCGGTCGTCAGGCTGCCAGCCCGTGTAGATGGGATCGTCTCGCGCAATTGGCAGGCGGACCATGCCGCCCTGCCGGGCCGAGCTGTAGATCGCGCTGACCAGTTCGATGGAGGCGCGGCCATCGGCCAGCGTCACCTCGCGCCCCGGCTGACCCGCCAGCGCATCGGCCACCGCCGCCAGATACCCGGCAAAGCCGCCCGGAACCTCGCGCGCAACCTTCGCCAGCACCGCATCGACCTGGCCTTGCGTCACCGGCGCGCGCGCGGTGAAGGTCCAGGCATCTTCCGCCGGGGTATAGGGCGCGCTGCCGCTTTGTGCTGTGAGCCCCTGAAAGCAAATCCTGATCCGGCTGGTGTCATCTCCCGCGCCGAGCGTAACAGAGCTTGTCGCCAATGCACCTGATTCCATGCGCAGCGCGATGGCGGCGCAATCCTCGGTCTCGATCTCGTTCACGGCTGTAGCGGTCTGCGCGAAGACCTCGCGCGCGGGGCCGAGGAAATGGCACAGAAGATCATGCGCGTGGATGGCATGGCCAAGGGCGGCCCCCCCGGCCTCCCCGGCCCAGGTGCCGCGCCAGGCAATCGCGTAGTAATCGGGCTGCCGGTTCCAATGCGTCTCGGCACTGGCGACATAGGGCTTGCCCGCCAGCCCCGCCTCGATCAGCGCATGAAGCTGCGCGGTTGCCAGGCCATAGCGATACTGGAAGATCGGGAAGACCTGCTTGCCCGCCTTCAGCGCCGCGTCCTCCAGCAGGTCCATTTCCGCCAGCGAGCGCGCCAGCGGCTTCTCGCAGATCACATGCTTGCCCGCCTCAAGCGCGCGCACCGCGACCGGCACATGCAGATGCGGCGGCAGGCAGATGTCGACAAGGTCGATCTCAGGATCGGCCAGCACGGCGTCCAGATCGTCGGTCAGGGTGATGTCCGGGTCATCGCCGGTGGCCTGCGCCGCGCGCGTGAGGTCCAGATCGCAGACTTGCCGCACGGCGAAGCGGTCCGGCAGCGCGCGGTAGCCCACCAGGTGCTTGGCCCCGATCCCGGCCCCGATGATGGCGACCTTGATCATCCGTGAGTGTCCTCCGCCATGGCCTGCGCCTGTAGCGCCAGTTCGCAGACCTTGAACGCGTGCTCCTGCGGCATCGCCGTTTCCGTCCGGTCGCGGATGTCCGCGGCGAGGCGCGCGAAATAGGGCAGGCCCGCATCCGATGCGTCGATCTTCTCGCAGCGTGTGCCATTGACGAGGATCAGGTGATCGGTGCCGTCCGCCCCGCCCACATCGACATATTTGCGCAGCTCGATATAGCCCTCGGTCCCGAGGATGGTCAGTCGCCCGTCGCCCCAGGTCGGCAGCGCATCGGGCGTGTACCAATCGACCCGGATATAGCCGTGGCCCTCGGGGGCGCGCAGCGCGATCTCGCCGAAATCCTGCAAACCGGGATCGTCGGGATTGGCAAAATTGCCGACACTGGCCAGGGTCACTTCGGCGTCACGCGCGCCGGTGAACCACAGGAACTGGTCGATCTGGTGGCTGGCGATATCGGTCAGGATGCCGCCATAGGCATCGCGGTCGAAGAACCAGTCGGGCCGCGTCGCGCGGTTGAGGCGGTGCGGGCCGATCCCGAGCGTCTGCACCACGCGGCCGATCGCACCCTCGACAATCAATTCTTCGGCGCGGGTGACGGCGGGCACCTCGAAACGCTCCGAGAAGTCGACCGACCAGATGCGCCCGGTGCGCGCGACACAGGCGCGGATCTGCGCCAACTGGTCCAGCGTCGTGCAGCCGGGCTTGTCGCTCATCACGTCCTTGCCCGCCTCCATCGCGCGAATGGCCCATCCGGCGCGGTCGCGCGGGATGCAGGAGATCAGGATCAGGTCGATCTCCGGGTCGTCAAGCAGCGCCTCGGCGCGCCCCTCGCGCGGCACGTCGGGAAAACGCTTCTGGAACCCCGCCAGCGTTTCGGGGTCGCCATCGGTCCACCAGCCGACGAACTCGGCCCCGGCCTCCATCATGTTGGCGGCCATGCCGAAGATATGGCGGTGGTCGATGCCGATACCGGCAAAGCGGATCGGGCGGGTCATGGGGTCACCTCCTCGGGTGCGCCGGATTTGGAGGATCGGATCATCGCGTCGATCAGCGCCTGCGCGGCCACAGCATCGGCCCCGGTCGCGGCAGGCGCGCGGCCCTCGCGCAGCGCATCGGCGAAATCCTCGATCACCGATTGGTGCCAGGCATGGGTGAAGGCCATCGGATCGGCCCCGCCGCCGGTCCCGGCCTCTTCGCCATGGGTTTCCTCGCGGCCATCGCGCCAGTGGACATGCAACTGACCGGAGGCAAGGCGCAGGCTGGCGGCGTCAAAATGCAGAGTGATCGTTTCGGCCCGGCCCGGATAGCTGGCCGTGCTGGCGACCAGCGAACCGACGGCCCCGTTTGCAAACTCCACCCCGGCGGTGACAAAATCCTCGGCCTCCATGGCGTGAAACCGGGTCGTCGTTGCCATGGCGCGAGTGCGGGCGACGGGACCGGCGAGGCTGAGCGCCAGGTCGATCGTGTGGATCGCCTGACTGATCAGGACGCCGCCGCCGTCGCGCGCATAGGTGCCGCGACCGGGTTCGTCATAATAGCCCTGATCGCGCCACCAGGGCACGGCGATTTCCACCAGCCCGAGCGCGCCGAGGCTGCCGCCCGCGACCAGCTTCGCCGCCTTGCGGGATGCCGCGCGCATCCGGTGCTGGAACACGACGCCAAGCGTCACGCCCGCATCCGCGCAGAGCTTGCAGACGGCCCGCGCCTCCTCCGCCGTCCGGCCAAGCGGCTTTTCCAGCAGGATGTGTTTCCCGGCGGCGGCCAGGGGTGCCACAATGTCGGCGCGCGCGTCAGGCGGCGTGACGATGATGGCGAAATCGACCTCCGGATCGGCGGCGACGGCATCAAGGTCGGCATAGACCGCCCCCCCCGGCGCCAACGCCTCCGCCCGGGCCGGTGTGCGCGACATGATCCCCTTGAGGCGCACCCCACGCGCATCGGCACAGGCCGCGACATGGGTGCGGGCTACCATGCCCGCCCCGATCAAGGCTGCTGTCATCTGCTGCGGTTCGGCCATCGGCCTTCGCGTCTCCCTGTCATCTCGCAAGCGCCAGTGATCCACACCGGTATACCGGTTGTCAACACATTCGTATACCGGTATACCGGCAATTGAGCCGTATTGAGACCAGGAGGGGCCGGCGTGAACCGCAAGACGCCCGCAATCGACGCATCGGCGATGCCGGTGCCACCGCTGGACCTGACCCGCCCCGCCGCCGATCAGATCTTCGCGGCGGTCAAATCCGCGATCATGGACACCTCGCTGCATCCGGGCCGGATGATCTCGGAAAACGAGGTCGGCGCGCTCTTCGGGGCCAGCCGCACGCCGGTGCGCGAGGCGTTCACTCATTTGCGCGAGGAAGGATTGATCCTGACCCGCCCGAGTCGCGGCACCTATGTCTCGCGCATCTCGGAACAGCAGGTGCGCGGCGCGCAGTTCCTGCGCGAGGCGCTGGAGGTCGCGGTTGTCGAGCGGCTCTGCACCCAAGGGTTGCCCGATACGGCAGCGGCAGAGATAACCGAGTGCCTGGCCCGGCAGGAGGCCGCCCTGCACGCCGGGGACAAAGCCGCCTTCCAGGTGCAGGATGACCGGTTCCACACCATCCTTGCCGACGCCACCGGCTATGACCGTGCCGCCACGCTGCTGACCCGCGAAAAGGCGGTGCTGGACCGGCTGCGCGTGCTCAGCCTGAATGACGCGGATCAGATGGCCAAGCTGCTGGCCGAGCATCGCGGTATCTTCGACGCGGTGCACGCGGGCTATACCGGACAGGCGATGGACCGGATGCGCCGTCATCTGCGGCGCATCCTCGACACGCTGTCCACGCTGGTGGATGAGAACCAGGATTATTTCGAAGCCTGAGCCCTTGCAGGAGCGGCCGATGCCGGACCCGATCAGCCCAAGCCTTCCCGGCCCCGCCCGTGCGTTGTACGAGGCCGTGGCGGACCTGCCCATCGTCTCGCCGCATGGGCATTGCGACCCGGCCTGGTGGGCCGAGGATACGGCCTTCCCCAACCCCGCCGCGCTTCTGATCACGCCCGATCACTACGTGTTCCGGATGCTCTATTCGCAGGGCGTTGCGCTGGAGGATCTGGGGATCGGCGCGGACCGCAACCCGGCGGAGGTGTTCCGCATTTTCGCGCGCCATTGGGATGCGTTCCTCGGCACGCCAAGCCGTCTCTGGCTGGAGCATACGCTCTACCGCACGCTCGGGGTGGAGACCGTCTTGACTACCGAGACTGCCGACGAGGTCCACGACCAAATCGCCGCCAGGCTGGCTCTGCCGGAGTTTCGCCCCCGCGCCCTCTTCAACTGGTTCAACATCTCTGCCCTGGCGACCACCGATGCGGCCACCGATCCGCTCTCGGCGCATCAGGCGATCCGCGCCTCCGGCTGGCAGGGGCGCATCGTCCCCACCTTCCGCCCCGACGACCTGTTGAACCCGGCGCGCAAGGGCGCTGGCGCCGCGCTGCGCCAACTTGGCGACGTGACCGGGTTGGATGTCGCCAGCTTTCCCGGCTTTCTCGACGCGATCCGCCAGCGCCGCGCCGCCTTCCGCGCGCTAGGCGCCACGGCCACCGATCACGACGTGCCGGAGCTTGCGACCTGCTGGCTGGACCGCGCCGGGATCACCCGCCTGCATGAGGCCCGGATGGCGGGCACGCTGACGGCGCAGGAGGCCCAAGCCTATCACGGTCACATGCTGGTCGAGATGGCGCGGATGTCGGTCGAGGACGGGCTTGTCATGCAGATCCACGCAGGCAGCCGCCGCAACACCAACGCCGCCCTCCTGGACCGTTTCGGCCCGGATGTGGGCGCGGATATACCCATGCGAACCGATTGGGTGCGCGGGATGGAGGCGCTGCTCAACCAGGTCGGGAATACGCCGGGGCTGCGTGTCATCCTCTTCACGCTGGACGAAAGCGCCTATGCCCGCGAACTGGCCCCGATGGCCGGTCACTGGCCCTGCCTGCGCATCGGCCCGCCCTGGTGGTTCCATGACAGCCTGAACGGCATCCGGCGCTATTTCGACCAGGTGGTCGAGACCGCGGGCTATCGTAACCTGGCGGGCTTCAACGACGATACCCGTGCCTTCCTGTCGATCCCGGCGCGGCATGATCTGTGGCGGCGCGGGGTGTGCCTACATCTGGCCGACCAGATCGGGCGCGGGGTGCTGACGAAGGGAGATGCGGACCGGCTGGCCCCGTTGCTGGCGCATGATCTGGCGGTGGAGACCTACCGCCTTGGAGAGGCGTAGGATGCCGCGCCTGTTGCACCTGGGTCTGGGCAATTTCCACCGCGCGCATCAGGCCTGGTACACGGCGCGCGCCAAGGCATTCGACGGGCCGACGTGGCACATCACCGGCGTCGCGATGCGGAACGCTGCGCTGCGGGATGCGATGGGGACGCAGGGCGGGCGCTACGTGCTTGGCATTCGCGGGCCGGAGGGGCTGCGGGTCGACCAGATCGCGGTGCATGACCGGGTGTTGGTGGCGTCCGAGGACGCGGGCGCGGTGCTGGACGCGATTGCCGATCCCGACATGCGGATCATCACCGTGACCGTGACCGAGAAGGGCTATCACCTGGGCGATGGCGGCCTCGACCTCGACGCGCCGGAGATTGCCGCCGACCTGACCTCTGACGTGCCGCAAACCGCCATCGGCCTGCTGGCGCGCGGGCTGGCGCGGCGGTTCCAGGCCGGGGCAGACCCGGTCACGGTGATCAGCTGCGACAACATCTCGGGCAATGGCGGCAAGCTGGCGGCGGCGGTGACAGCGTTCGCGCGCGCAGCAGGCGACCGGATCGACCTCGCGACGACTTTCCCCGACACCATGGTCGACCGCATCACGCCCGCCACCAGCGCCGAGATTCGCGCCGAGATTGCAGCCGTGACCGGCCAGCCGGACGCCGCGCCGGTCATGACAGAGGCGTTCAGCGAATGGGTGATCGAGGACAGGTTCGCAGGCCCCCGCCCCGACTGGCACCGCGTCGGTGTCGAGATCACCCCCGACGTGGCCCCGTTCGAGAAGCGCAAGCTGCGGATGCTGAACGCGGCGCATTCCTGGCTGGCCTATGCCGGGCAGTTGGCGGGGCACAGATATGTGCATGAGGCCATGGCCGATGGGGAGTTGCGCGCGGGGGTCGAGGCGCTTTGGGACGAGGCCGCGCGGACCCTTCCCGACGGCCTCGCCCCGACCCTGCCCGCCTATCGCGCCGCGCTGATCCAGCGCTTCGAGGTTGCCGAAATGCGGCACGAGCTGGCCCAGATCGGCATGGATGGCAGCCTGAAACTGCGCGAGAGACTGGTGCCGATCCTGACCGGGCTGGAGGGCGACGCACCGCAGACCATCCGCGCGATTGCCGCCTGGGTGGTGTTTCTTAGCCAGACCGTGGCGGAGGGCCGGGACATCGCGGACCCGAAGGCCGAGGCGCTGGTGCAGGCCGTTCGTGACAACCTGGCGGCCCCGGTCCCGGCGCTTGCCCAACATATCGGGCTTGGCGATGCGCCGCAGGGCTGGACCCGCGCCATTGCGCGGGCGGTTGCGGACTACCCGACCAATTCCTGACGCAGGAAGTCCAGCACGGCGCGGCGCATCGCGGCGGTTTCCTGGTGGCCGATATCGGGCTCGATATGAAACCGCAGCTTCTCCACCGCACCCTCCGCCGCGTAGGCCGCGCGCAGCTCACCCTCGGCCTTGCGAAAAGCAGGCTCGGGCGTGGACCAATCCCTGAACCCCGCCGCGATCATCAACGCACGCGGGGCGGTCAGACCGGCGATCTCTCCCGTGCTCGCCTGCCCCACCAGGCCCGGCACGGTCATGTAAAGCCCGTGCCCCTCATGCGCGCCGCTTTCAACGAGCATCCCGAGATCGGCAAAGCTGCACAAAGCCGCCGCCGCCCGGATGCGGACGTCCAGCGCCGCCAACCAGAAGGCATGCGTGCTGCCCATCGAAAACCCGAGCGCGCCGATGCGGGTGGCGTCAACCAGGTGGTGATCCGCAAGAAAACCGACCCCGGCCCCAAGCTCGGCCAGCATCTGCCCGAACAGCGTGCCGCCACGCCACAGATGCGCCTTGGCACGGGCCTGTTCATCAGAGGCCTGACGATTGCCAAAGGAAGGCATGTCGAGGCAGAGCGCGGCACAACCGAGCGCCTTCAGGTCAGGGGCATAGGGGCCGATCAGCGCCGGACGACCTTCGACAAGTTCCTCGCGCCCGGTGGCGTAATTGTTGCCATGCGCATGGGCATAGATCACGGCGGGCACCGGGGGGTGCCCCTCTGGCGGGCGCAGAAAGAGGGCGGGAATATCCTCGCCAGCGCGGTGAAAGCACAGGTCTTCCAGCACCCAACCGTCGAAATCTCGCACGCGCCCTTGCGTGACCAACGCAAAGCTGTCGCCGGGATAGCCCCCCAGAAGCGCCCCCAGCCGGTCCCGGAGGGTCATTGCTCAGCCCGCCGCCGCGAAATTGCCGAAGCGGCCCCCGAAAAAGAGCAGCGGCTCGCCCTGGCGCACTGACGCGCGCAGCACCCGCGCCACGATGATCGCGTGATCGCCGCCGTCATATTCGGCGTAGCGCTCGCATTCGAACCGCGCGAGGCAGCCATCCAGCAACGGCAGGTCTTTCGCGCCCGCGCTCCAATTGGCATGGTCGAAGCCATGCGCCGAGGCGGCGAAGGCGCGCGCGACCGGCATCTGTTCCTCGGCCAGCACATGGATCGCCATATGCTCGGCGCGGGTGAAATGCGGAAAGCGGCTGGAGGATTTGGCCGCCGACCACAGCACCAGCGGCGGGTCAAGCGAGACCGAGGAGAAGCTGTTGGCGGTGATCCCGACCGGCCCCGCCTCGGATTGCGCGGTGACCACGGTGACGCCGGTTCCGAACCGCGACAGCGCGCCGCGCAGCTCGCGCCCCATATCGGGGCCGGGGCTGAAATGCTCCATCTGACATTGCAGGGTCATGGCACTTCGGCCCCCATGGCGGCGGTCAGGATCTCGAACCATGTTTCGCGGTCCATCTCGACCTTCAACGCATCGGAAATCGCGGCGATCCGGCTCAGGTTGTTGGTGCCCATGACCGGGGCCAGTTTCGCGGGATGGGCCAGCAGCCAGGCCACGGCCACGGCGGTGGCATCGACGCCCTGATCCTTGCCTACCCGCGTCAGGGCAGCGCGCACATCCGCGCCTTCATCCCCGAAAAGCGCCCCGCCGCCAAGCGGCGACCACGCCATCGGACGTATGCCGCGTTCCTGCATCCAGGCGATGTCGCCGTCAACGAAGGGCGCATAGTGCAGAACGCTGACCTCGACCTGGTTGGTGCAGAGCGGCGTCGACATCGCCGATTGCAAGAGGGTCCAGTCGTTGAGCTTGAAATTCGACACACCCACGGCCTGCACCTTGCCCGAGGCGACAAGATCATCCAGCGCGCGGCCCGTTTCCTCGTGATCCATGAACGGATCGGGCCGGTGGATCAGCAGAAGATCGACCCGATCCGTCGCCATGTTGGCGAGCGACGCCTCCAGTGACGCGGTGATATGCGCGGCGGAGGTGTCATAATATTTCACGCGCTTATCCGCGTATTTGCCGATCGGCGCGACGATATCGCATTTGGTCACGATCTCGATCTTGTCGCGCAGACCGGGCGCGGCTTTCAGCGCCGCGCCAAGCACCGCCTCGGCGCCATAGTCGCCGTAGATGTCGGCCTGGTCCATCGTGGTGATGCCCTGATCCAGGCAGGCCTCGATCTTGGCCTGGACATGGAGCGCGCTGGTGTCGTCTTCATCGGCCACGCGCCACATGCCATAGACGAGGCGCGAAATCTCAAGCTGGCCGGAGAGGGACAGTCGGTCGGTCATTTACGCTCTCCCGTGCCGAGAGGTGTCTTGGGCGCGGACGCCGGAACGCGGCCATATTCATGCGGCAGCGAGCAGGTCTTGAGATGCGGCATGACCAACTCGCCGAAATGGCGGCATTCATCCATGTGCGGATAGCCCGAGAAGATGAAGGCCCGGATGCCCATCTTCTTGTATTCTTCAATCTCGGACAGCACCTGATCGGCGGAGCCCACAAGCGCCGCACCACAGCCCGAGCGCGCGCGCCCGATCCCGGTCCACAGATGCGGTTCGACATAGCCGAACTTGTCCGCAAGCTCGCGCGCCTTGGCCTGGTGCGACACGCCGAGCGAGATGGAATCATGCGCCCGGTCGCGGATCAGCTTGCCGTAGTCGTCATCCAGCTTCGAGGTCAGGTATTCGGCATATTCGCGCGCCTCGACCTCGGTGTCGCGTACGATCATGTGGACGCGCAAGCCGTAATCCAGCGTGCGGTCGTAGCGCTCGGCCACCGCGTTGACGGCCTTCATCCGCTCGGCGAGCTGCTCCTTCGGCTCGGGCCACATCAGGTAAACGTCACAGTGCTGGCCACAGAGGTCCAGCGCGGGCGGCGAGTAGCCCCCGAAATAGAGCAGCGGCCCGCCGGTCTGGTAGGGTTTCGCGGGGTCCGTCGTCAGCCCCTCGAAATTGTAGACCTCACCCTGGTAATTGATCTCGTCCTGCGTCCAGGCCTGTTTCAGGATCTCCACCACCTCGCGTGAGCGCTGGTAGCGGAGGCTGCTTTCGGCCACTTCACCGGGGAAGTCGGAGGAGATGATATTGACCGTCAGCCGCCCCTCAAGCATGTGATCCAGCGTCGCGATGGTGCGCGCCAGCATGATCGGCTGCATCTCGCCGCAGCGCACGGCGGCCAGCATGTTGATCTTGTCGGTGATCGGCGCGCAACCGGCGACGAAGGACAGCGTGTCCTGCCCCACCTGGTAGGAGGACGGGCAGAGGATGTTGCGGAAGCCTTGCCGCTCGGCCTCCTGCACGATGCCCGAACAATGCGCCCAACTGGAACGCAGATCGCCATCCGGCACACCCAGGAACTGGTAGTCGTCAGAGCAGAGCGCGGCGAACCACGAGACCTCGGCGGCGTCCAGATCGGGCGATGTGATGGGAACGATGGTCATGCAAGCCTCCCCGCTGTCATGTTCGTTATTTTTCCCTTGCGTAACATTGCGAACCTTGTAGATCAATACTGTATCAATAGGACGACTGCCTTTCCCGATGCCCGCACAACAGCCCTCAGGCGCCCTGCCCCTCTACCTGCAGATCAGCGAGATGCTGATCCGCGATATCGCGTCTGGCCGGTTGCCCCGGGGCACCCGCCTGCCGCCCGAGCGCGAGATGGCGAAGTCGCTCGACACATCGGTGGGGACATTGCGCAAGTCCTTGGCGGAGCTTGAGGAAAAGGGCCTGCTGGAACGGCGGCAGGGGTCGGGAAATTACGTCAGGGGATCCTCCGCGCCGGAAGGGATCTACGCGCTCTACCGGCTGGAACTGCTGGAGGGCGGCGGGCTGCCAACGGCGCGCATCCTGGATGTGCAACGGCTGCCCAAGCCCGCCGACCTGCCCGAATTCGGTGCATCAATCGAGGGCCACCGGATTCGCCGGTTGCGGTTCCTGGGCGGCAAACCCGCCTCGGTCGAGGAGATTTGGCTGGATGGCAGCTATGCCGACCGGCTGGATGCCGACCACCTTTCGCACTCGCTCTATCTCTATTACCGCAAGGCGCTCGGCCTCTGGATCACGGGGTTCCGCGACAGTGTCGGTGTCGATGCCGCGCCCGAGTGGAGCCCGCCCGAATTCGCCCCCGCCCCCGGCACCCTCTGCGGCTGCGTCACCCGGCACAGCCACGCCCGCGATGGCGGCGTTGCCGAGGTCTCCCGCAACTGGTTTGACAGCGACGTGGCACGCTATGTCGCCCGAATGAGGTAGAAGACATGAAGACCGACCTGCGCTATGGCATCATCGGCTGCGGCATGATGGGGCAGGAACATATCCGCAATATCGGCCTGGTGGACGGGGCCGAGGTGGTGGCCATTTGCGAGCCCGATCCGGGGATGCAGGCCGCCGCGCGCGCCTTGGTGCCGGGATTGCAGGTGGTCGAGACCATTGCCGATTTGCTGGCGGTCGAGGCGGTGAATACGCTGCTGATCGCCTCGCCCAACTACCTGCATGTCGACCAGTTGGACCAGATCGCGCGCACCCGCCCGCTGCCCATTCTTATAGAAAAACCCCTCTACACCGCACCGGACGATGCCGACCGGATTGCGGCCTTCGCCGCGGCCTACCCGGCCCTGACCTGGGTGGCGATGGAATACCGCTACATGCCACCCATTGCCGCCTTCCTGGAACAGGCGGAGGCGGCCACCGGCGGAATCCGCATGCTGACCATCCGCGAGCATCGGTTTCCCTTCCTGCAAAAGGTCGGTGACTGGAACCGGTTCAACGCCAAATCCGGCGGCACCCTGGTCGAGAAATGCTGCCATTTCTTCGACCTCATGCGGCTGGCTCTGCGATCGGAGCCGGTGCGGATCATGGCGTCGGCCGGGCAATCGGTGAACCATCTGGACGAGCGCTATGGCGGTGCTGCGCCCGATATCTGGGACAATGGCTATGTCATCGTCGATTTCGCCAGCGGCGCACGGGCGATGCTGGAACTGTGCATGTTCGCCGAGGGCAGCCGCTACCAGGAGGAGGTCTGCGCCACCGGCCCGAGCGGCAAGATCGAGGCGCTGGTGCCGGGACCGGGCCGGTTCTGGCCCGCGCATCTGGGCGCGGCCCCGGTCCCGCGCCTGATCGTCAGCCCGCGTGACCCGAAAGGCCCGGTCGAGATGGATATTCCGGTCGATCCCACGTTGCTGGAGGCGGGCGATCACAACGGCTCCACCTTCTACCAGCACCGGCTGTTCGCGCAGGCCATCCGGCAAGGAGGCGCACCCGCCGTGTCGCTGAACGATGGCGCGATGGCGGTGCGGATGGGGCTGGCGGCGCAGCAATCGGGCCTCACGGGTCAGGCGGTGACGCTTTAAGCGCTTGTTCAGAGGTCGCTGTTAGCGTCCGGGCCAATCACGGGTTTCCGAGGCTCCGCAATGGACGGTTCAAAAGCGCTGCGTCCGATCATCATCAAGAAGAAGAAGGTCATCGCGGGCGGCGGCCATCATGGTGGCGCCTGGAAGGTCGCCTATGCCGATTTCGTCACCGCGATGATGGCGTTCTTCATGCTGATGTGGCTTCTGAACGCAACCACGGAGCAACAGCGCAAGGGCCTGGCCGACTACTTCACCCCGACCGTGCCGGTGGCGCGCATCTCGGGCGGCGGCGTCGGCTCCTTTGGGGGCGACAGCCCGTTTTCCGAGGAAGACCTGGCGCAAAGCGGCACCGGCGCGACATCGGAAAACCCGACCGAGGGACGCCAGGCAATGGGGGCGCTCGGCACCGGCAACAGCGCGGCGCTGGAACAGGCGGTGCTGGAGGAGATCGAGGACAGCCTGCAAGGCATGGGCGATTCGCGGATCAGCGACCAGGCGTTGGAGCATGTGCAGACCCGCCTGACCGATCAGGGCCTGGTGATCGAGATTTTCGCCCGCCCCGGCGCGCCGCTCTTCACCGATGAAGACACGTTGCAGCCTTGGTTGGTGGCCTTCAGTCGGGTCATGGCGGAACTGTTCGGCACCGTCACCAACAGCGTCGCCATCGGCGCCTATGTCCGCTCCGAGCCCATCGTCATCGCACGCGAGACGATCTGGGACCGCTCCACCGCGCAGGCCCATATCCTGCGCCAGCAATTGCAGGAGGCCGGGCTAGACGCGCAGCGCTTTCGCCGCGTCACCGGCCATGCCGACCGCAGCCCCGCCACCTCGGATCCGATGGCTGTGCGCAATGACCGGCTGGAAATTGTTCTATTGAGAACAGGGCAGTAGCCGAAAATCTCGGGACAATTTTACCTGTTAGGCCGACATTAAGGCCACCCGTGCTTGTGTAGCATCCGACACGACGAGATGCAGCAGAAAGGCGCATTCATGACCATTTCCTCCTCGCTCAACGCGGGCGTTGCCGGCCTAAACGTGAACGCCAGCCGCCTTGCCTCGATTTCAGACAACATCGCCAATTCCGGCACCTACGGCTACAAGCGCGCGGTGACCGATTTCCAGTCAATGGTGATCAGCCAGGGCCATGGCAGCTATTCCGCCGGGGGCGTGCGGGTCATCACCGACCGCATGGTCGACCAGCGCGGCACGCTGATCACGACGAACAACCCCACCGACCTCGCCATCGGCGGGCGCGGCATGTTGCCGGTGACGACGGAAACCTCGATCAACGGCAGCGCCAGCGGCACGGTCATGCTGGCCACGACCGGCTCCTTCCGGCCCAATTCGGAAGGCTACCTGACGACCGAAACCGGGCTTGTCCTGATGGGCTGGCCCGCCAATGCGGACGGCACCATCCCGACCTTCCCGCGCGACACAACCGAGGCGCTGGAACCCGTGCGCGCCAATACCGGGCAATTCGCGGGCGACCGCACGACGCAGATGGACCTGACGGTCAACCTGCCCGCCACCGCCACCGCCGCGGGGCAACCCGGCGACCCGGTCGTCATGTCCACGGAATATTTCGACAATCTCGGCACCAGTCAGGTGCTGGAGATTACCTATACACCCACGGTGCCCGCCACCGGATCGTCCAATGAATGGACCATGACGATGCGCGATTCCGCCTCCGGCAATGCCGTGGTCGGCGAATACACCGTCACCTTCGACGATTCGCCGGGCAATGGCGGCAACCTCCTGTCGGTCGCGACCGTCAGCGGCGGGGCCTATAACGCGACCACAGGCTCGATTGCCCTGACCGTCGATGGCGGCCCGCTGGAGGTGGAGATCGGTGCGATCGGCGATCCCTCGGGCCTGACGCAGCTGTCCGACACGTTCTCCTTCGCGCCGGTGGTCAAGGATGGCTCTCCGGTCGGCAACCTCACCTCGGTCGAAGTCGATCCCGAGGGTATGGTCCATGCCATCTATGACAGCGGTTTCACCCGCGTCATCTACCAGGTGCCGGTGATCGACGTACCCAACCCCAACGGCCTCATCGCCATGAATAACCAAGCCTACCAGATCTCGCCCGATAGCGGATCGTTCTTCATGTGGGATGCCGGCGACGGGCCGACAGGCGACGTGATCGGCTTCGCGCGTGAGGAATCGACCACCGATGTCGCGGGCGAGCTGACACAGCTGATCCAGACGCAGCGGGCCTATTCCTCCAACGCCAAGATCATCCAGACGGTGGATGAGATGTTGCAGGAAACCACGAATATCAAGCGCTGAACCAGGCTATGCGCGGGGCTGACCCATGAGCATTTCCAACGCCCTGGGATCGGCGCTCTCCGGTCTGTCGGCCAGCGCCCGCGCGGCCTCGGTGGTGTCGTCCAACGTCGCCAACGCCAATACCGACGGCTACGGCGTGCGGCGCCTGGCGGTCACCTCGATGACCTATGGCACCTATGGCGGCGTCCGCGTTGTCGGCATCACCCGCGACAGCGACCCGGTCCTGACCGGACAGCGCCGCGATGCAGGTGCCGCGCAGGGCCATGCCGACACCCGTGCCGGATACCTCGCGCGGATCGAGACGCTGATCGGCACGCCCGACACCCCCGGCAGCCTCTCGGGCCATTTCGACGATTTCGAGGCGCGGCTGGTCTCCGCCGCAAGCCGTCCCGACAGCCAGTCGCGGCTGGAGGGCGTGCTGCAAAGCGCGCAGCGCCTGGCCGGACGGCTGAACGGCCTGTCGGACGGGATCCAGTCTATTCGGCTAGAGGCCGACCGCCAGATCGGCACCCAAGTCGAGACGCTGAACCGGTCGCTGGCGGCCATTCACGACCTCAACATTTCGATCCGCTCCGCCGTGTCGCGGGGCGAGGACGCGCTCGGGCTGCAGGATCAGCAGCAGGCGCTGATCGACACGATCTCGGATCTCGTGCCCATCCGCGAGCGGCGCAACGACGCCGGTATGGTGACACTCTATACCGGCGATGGCGTGTCGCTGCTGGATGGCCGCCCGGCGCAGTTCGGGTTCACCCCGGCCGCCGCGATCACGCCCGACATGACCTATGCCGATGGCGATCTTTCCGGCCTCACTGTCAATGGCCGCCCGGTCACTTTGGATGGCAGCTACGGCGCGCTTCAGGGCGGGCGGCTGGCGGCGCTCTTCGAGGTGCGCGACAGCATCACGACCAAGGCGCAGGCGCAGCTTGACGGGGTTGCGATGGACCTGGCCGCGCGCATGGATGACCCCGGTCTCGACCCGACGCTCGGGCCCACCGATCCCGGCCTCTTCACCGATGCGGGCGCCCGCGCCTCGGCCCTGAACGAGACCAGCCTGGCCGCGCGCCTGCGCGTCAACGCCGCCACCGACCCGGCCCAGGGCGGCGCGGTCTGGCGGTTGCGCGACGGCATCGGCGCGGGGGCCGAGGGCGACGCCGGCAACCCCGCTCTCTTGCAGGGGCGCCTGCAGATCCTTCAGGCCGACCGTCCCACCGCCTCTGCCGTCTTTTCCGGCACCAGCCGCTCCATGAGCGAGCTTTCCGCGGATTTCCTGTCGCTCACCGCCACCGACCGCCATTTCGCCGAGGCCGATCTGAGCCATGCCAGCGGTCAGTATGCCACCCTGCGCGAGGCCGAACTGCGCGGCGGCGTCGACACCGACGGCGAGATGCAGCGCCTCCTGGAGATCGAGACATCCTATGCCGCGAACGCGCGCGTGGTCAGCACGGTCGAGGAGATGCTCGACCAATTGATGAGGATCTGAGCCATGCCGATCACCTCTGTCGCCGACCAGGCCCGCAGCTATCACCTGCGCCAGCAGCACGCGCAGGTGAAATCCGACCTCACCCGCCTCACGCAGGAGCTTGCCAGCGGCCAGACTTCAGACATGACCCGGACACTTGGCGGCGATTATTCGGCGCTGGCCGGGATCGAGCGCAGCCTGCGCCTGACCGAGGCCTACAGATCCGCCGGGGCCGAGGCCGCGCTGGTCACGTCATCGGCGCAATCGGCGCTCGCCACCGTGCAGGCCGAGCTTGATCAGATCGGCCCGTCCCTTCTGGCCGCCACCGGCGTCGGCGTCAGCCACGAGATGGAGATCGTCGCCCATAGCGCGGGCGACCGGCTGAACACCGCCATCGCCATGCTCAACCAGGAGGTCGCGGGCCGGGCCCTGTTTTCGGGCACCGCCACCGACACGGCCCCCCTGATCACCGGCGACGCGCTGCTCACCCAACTTGCTCCGCTCGCCGCCGGGGCCACGGATGCCGCCGACCTGATCGCCACGCTGGACAGCTGGTTCATGGATCCCGGCGGCGGCTTTGAGACGCTGGCCTATCAGGGCGGCACCGGTTCGGCGGCGGGGTTTTCCATCGCCGAAGGCGAGACCGTGTCGAACCCGCTCACCGCGCTGGACCCGCCCCTGCGCACGGCGTTGATGGGGATGGCGCTGGCCACGCTGGTCTCGGACGGCCAGGGGCCGCCCGGCGATGCGAACACGCGCGAGATGCTGGAATATGCCGCCCTGCAGATGATCGAGGGCAATGAGGGCATCACCGACATGCGCGCCGACCTGGGCGATGTCGAGGCGCGGATCGAAGCCGCACAGGTTCGCGGCGACACCGCCCGCGGCCTGCTGGAGCTTGAACGCAACGCGCTGACATCCATCGACCCCTACAGCGTCGCCACCCAGTTGCAGGAGGCCGAGACGCGGCTTGAAAGCCTCTACCTTCTGACCACCCGGCTGACCCGCCTCAGCCTGACGGAGTTCATGCGATGACCCGATTGATCCTGGCCCTGATCCTGACCTGCCTGGCCTGGGCCGCCGCCGCCACCCCGATCCGGATCAAGGATCTGGTCGAGTTCGACGGCGTGCGTGGCAACGACCTCATCGGCTACGGCCTTGTCGTCGGGCTGAACGGCACCGGCGACGGCCTCCGCAATTCTCCCTTCACCGAGGAGATCATGACCAACATCCTCGAACGGCTCGGCGTCAACGTCTCGGGCGAACAGTTTCGGCCGCAGAATGTCGCTGCCGTGATCGTGACCGCCACCCTGCCCGCCTTCGCCCGCGCCGGCAGCCAGATCGACATCACGGTCTCGGCCATCGGCGACAGCGAAAGCCTGATGGGCGGCACATTGGTGATGACGCCGCTGACCGCCGCCGACGGTGAGATTTACGCCGTCGCGCAGGGCAGCATCATCGCGGGCGGCGCCTCGGTCGAGGGCGAGGCCGCCAGCGTCGTCGAAGGCGTGCCGACCGCCGGGATCGTGCCGTCAGGGGCAAGGATCGAGCGCGAGGTGGAGTTCGAGCTGGCCAGCCTGGACACGATGCGCCTGGCGCTGCGCACCCCCGATTTCACCACCGCCGCCCGGATCGAGGCCGCGATCAACGCCTTCTACAACCGCCGCGTCGCCCTGATGCTGGACGCGGGCACCGTGGCGCTGGACCTCAGCGCCACCAATGATCTTTCGGCGGCACATTCCGTGTTCCGGATCGAGAATATCCTGGTCGAGCCCGAAAGCCGCGCCCGCGTTGTGGTCGACCAGCGCTCGGGCACCATCGTGATGGGCGAGAATGTGCGTATATCCCGTGTCGCCGTCGCACAGGGCAACCTGACGCTGAGGATCGAGGAGGCCCCGATCGCGGTCCAGCCCAACCCGTTTTCCGAAGGCGAGACCGTCATCGTGCCGCGCACCCAGGTAGGGATCGACGAGGAGGCGGGGACGGGCCTCGCCGAGGTTCCGGGCGGCACGTCGCTGTCCGAGGTGATCGCGGGGCTGAACGCGCTCGGCGTTTCGCCCGGCGACATGATCGACATCCTGAACGCGATCAACGCCTCGGGCGCGCTGCATGCCGAGTTGATCGTGCGGTAACGGGGCCTGTATCCGGCACGAAGAAAGCCCCGGCCAATCGGTCCGGGGCTCTTTGTCGTCGGGGCGCGAGGTTCAGCGCTTCATGTGGCGGATGGTGGCGCGGGCGCAGGCCCCCGGCAGCGCCCGCAACACGCGCGCCTGCACCGATTTGGGCTGCGCGCGCAGGATATAGGCGATGACGGCGGGGTTCTCCTGCTCCAACGCGTCATCCTGCAGATGCGCCGCGATGCGCTGACCGAGGGTCGATGCGATATCGGCCTTCGGTGGCGATGGCGCGGGGCGAAGCGGCGGCACCTCCCGGTCGAGCATGCCACGCTCGCGAAAGCGCTGCAGCAGGCCGGTCGGATCGGGCAAGGTGGCCGTGCCGGGATTCGCAGGCTCGTCGGCGGCCTGTTCCAGCGCGGCCAGGATCTCGGGCTCCAGCCCTGCGCCCTGCAGACGTTCCAGCCCGCCGGGGCCGATCAGGTCCAGCAGCACCCGCGCCTTGCGCGCAAAACGGTCGCTTCGGGCCGGGGTGCTCTGTTTCAACGCTTCAGATTGCATGGGATCTCCCTCTTCAGAAATAACTGCGCACCAATGCGCCGGTGACAAGCGCCCACCCATCCGCGACCACGAAGAAGGCCAGCTTGAAGGGCAAGGAAACAATCGCGGGCGGCACCATCATCATGCCCATCGACATCAGGATCGCCGCTACCACGAGGTCGATGATCAGGAACGGCAGGAAGATCAGGAACCCGATCTGGAAGGCGCGCTCCACCTCGCTCAGCATGAAGGAGGGGATCAGGATGGAAGGCTCGGGCGCGCCCAGGTCCGCGACCTCGCGCAAGCTGGCCATGGATTGCAGCGTGTCGGGATCGACGCGGGCCATCATGAAGCTGCGAAAGGGCTGATAGGCCTGGGCCAGGGCCTCCATCGTGTCCATGTCGCCCTCCATCAGCGGGCCGATCCCGGCCTGGTAGGCGGCCTCGAACACGGGTGACATGACGAAATAGGTCAGGAACAGCGCCAGGCTGACGATCAGCATGTTGGGCGGCGATTGCTGCAAGCCGATGGCCTGGCGCAGGATTGACAGGACCGTGACCACGAAGGGAAAGCAGGTGATCATGATCGCCAGCCCCGGTGCCAGGCTGAGCACGGTGATCAGCGCGATGATCTGCAAGGTGCGCGCGGTCAGCGACCCGCCCTCGCCCAGGTCGATGGAAATATCCTGTGCTGCCGCCGGCGCGGCGGCCAGCATCAGGAGGACCAGGATCAGGGACAGCGGTGGCGGGCGCACGCTTATGCCGCACCGCCATCGACCAGGCCGGTCAGCCGCACGCCAAGCGCGCCCGTGCCGGAGCTGTCGGGTTCCACCAACTCGCCATAGGCGACCAGCCGGTCGCCGACATAGAGTTCCACCGGATCCTCGATGCGCCGGTCGAGCGGCAGCACCGCGTCCTGGCGCAGCTCCAGCAATTCGGCCACGGTGGGCCGGGCATGGCCGACGCAGACGCGGACCTCGACGGGGACGGAGCGCAGGCGGGTCTGGCCCGCGCTCCGGGATTCGGGAAGGTCAGGCATTCCGCCGCTCCTCTTCTTGGGGTTCTTGCTGCGTGAAGTCGCGGATCGCCGTCGCCATGGCGTCCACCATGGCGGACAGGTCGATCTCCCGCGCCTCGCCCGCGAAGCGCAACGCGACGCGGCCATCTGCAAAGGCGGGCTCTGGGGTCAGGCGCAGGTCGATCTCCATATGCCGTTCGGCCAGCCAGCCCAGTTGCTCAACCGTGCGCGGGGCCGCCAGAAGCTCACACCTCGCCTCGCCCAGATCGTTGGTCAGCGCCGCAAGCTCGGCATCGACAATCGGACCGACGGCTTCGGCGGCGATGGCGGGCAGGAATTGCGACAGGATCGACGAGAAAAGCCCGCCGAGGCCCGTCAGGACCTCGTTCCGCGCCTCGGTATAGGTAAAGGAAATGTCGCGCAGGTTGCGTTCCAGGTCGGCGGCAATCAACTGGTCGGACTTCTCCCGCTCGGTGGTCGCATCGTCCCATCCCGATTGGTAGCCGGTCTCGTACCCGGCCAGCCGGACCTCCTCGACATCGACATCGGACGGGGCCGAGGCGGCTACAGGGGTTGCGCCGAAGACCTCCAGTTTCAGGGCACGGTATCTCATGTCGCCTCCTCATCCTCGGCCATCCAGGAGCGCAGGATTTCAACCGTTTCCTCCTCTCGTTCCTCGATCAGGCGGCGCAGACGCGCGACCGGGTCGGGGGGTTCTTCCGTCACCAGGGCGGGGGCGTTTTCCAGCGGAGGGGCCTCGCGCGCCGGCGCGTTTGCGGCTTGCTCCTGCGCGGGCGCGGCCAGCGCGGCGCGGGGGGCCGTGGTGCTGTCGGGCGGTGCGGCAATGCCGAGGGCGGGGGTGGGTCCGGCCAATGTACCGGGGGGGCTGTCGGGCCCGCCCTCGCCCCGCGGCTGTTGCGCGAAGAGGGGTCGGATGACACCGAAGGCCACGGTCAGCGCGACAATGGCCAGGACCAGCAATTGCAGGGCGTTCATCAAGTCGAAACGCGCGAAGATTCCCGCACCGGCCACATCATCGGGCAGTTGGTTCGGCACCGGTTCGAACGCCATCGATTCGATGGTCACGACATCGCCGCGCGCCTCGTCATAGCCGATTGCCGAGCGCACCAGCGCCTGCAGCGAGGCCAATTCGGCGGCATCGCGCGGTGCGGTTTCCAGGATGCCATCCGCATTGGGGGCCGAGACCGCATTGACCAGCACCGCCACGCTGATGCGGCGAATCGTGCCCGGGCCGCTTTCGGTTTCGCGCTGGATTTCCGACACGTCATAGGTGACGCTTTCGCGGGTTTCGGAGTTCTGCAGGGTGGACCGGCCGCCCTCGCCCCCTGCCGCGTCGCCCTCGGGCAGGTTGGAGGCGACGGTCACCGCCCCGCTGCCATTTTCCGAGGAGCTGTTGGTCATTTCCTCGGATTCGGTGCCGATAATGACGCGGCTGTCAGGGTCGATCCGGCGCTCGAAGACGGTTTCATAGGCGTTGATCAATTCGACGCTGACCTCAACCACCGCGTTGCCGGGGCCGACGCGCGCATTGAGGAGACGTTCGATATTGCGGCGATGCCCGTCGGCGAGCCCGGTCGCGTCCGAGGTCGGGCTCTGGCTGTCAGTCCCGGCCAGAACGCGGCCCGAATCGGAATCGATGATGGTCACGTTTTCCGGCAGCAACCCCGGCACGGCAGAGGCAACGAGGTAGCGCAGCGCCTGTGCATGGCTGGAGGTGATGCCGCCCGACACGGGCCGGATGCTGACCGACGCGGTCGGCTCGGCTTCGGGCTGGAAGGGCGTATTGTCGGATGTGGCCAGATGCACGCGGGCGGCGCGGATGCGCGGGCTTGCGGCGATGGTGCGGGCCAATTCGCCTTCGCGCGCGCGCCAGTAGGCGGCATCGAACATCTGCGACGTGGTGCCGAACCCCGACAGCGAATCGAGCAGTTCATAGCCCGCCGCACCAAGCGCGGGCAGCCCCTCACCCGCCAGGCTCATGCGCAGCGCGTCGCGGTCCACCGCCTCGACATGGATCGAATCACCCCGCACCTCATAGCGCGCGCCGCGCGCCTCCAGCGCGGTTATGACCTCACCTGCGGCGGCGGGATCGAGGCCGGAATAGAGCAGCGCGAAACTGGGGGCCATGGCCATGCGCGACAGGAAAACAAGCATCGTGACAAGACCCGCTATGCCCCCGAGCAGGGTCGCGCGACGCCGCAGATCCAGGCCCCCCCAGGTATCAATGAGCTGCTGCACCGATGAAATCTCCTCTCAGCCGTTCTGGCCTGATGAGGGCGATCAAAACGCAAGCCGCTTAAGATTTGGTTAGTGCTGAGCGGCTAATGATCGGATTGCCAGACAAGCGCAGGAGGTGCGGACCGTGGCCGAGACAGATACAGCCGAAGACGGCCCGAAAAAGAAGAAAGGTCTTCTGATTCCGCTGCTTGTCGGCCTTGTGCTGGCGGGCGGCGGCGGCGCGGGCGGCTACTGGGCGGTGACCAGCGGCCCCCTGGCCGGATCGGTCGAGTCGGCCTCGGATGACGGGCAGGGCGACGAAGAGGAAGACGAAGTCGTGACCCATATCCGCCCCGAGCTGGAGGAGGTCGCCTTCGTCCCGCTCGAACCGCTGGTGATCTCGCTCGGCCCCGGCACCGCCGGACGTCACCTGATGTTCTCGGCCGAGCTTGAGGTCGCACCCGACGATGCAGAAGAGGTCACGCATCTCCTGCCGCGCGTCCTCGACGTGCTGAACAGCTACCTGCGCGTTATCGACATGGAGGAGCTGAACGACCCCCGCACCCTCGTGCGCCTGCGCGCGCAGCTTCTGCGCCGCATCCAGATCGTCACCGGCGATGTGCTGGTGCGTGACCTTCTCGTGACTGAATTCGTGGTGAACTGAATGGACCTGATCCTGAGCAACGCAGCCGATATCCTCCTGATCCTTGCGACCCTGGGGGCGGGGACGTTCTGCTTGATCCTGTCGCGCCGCCTGACCCGGCTGTCGCGCATCGACAACGGGCTCGGCGGTGCCATCGCCGTGCTGTCGGCGCAGGTCGATGACATGAGCAAGGCACTGGCCGAGACGAGATCGGGCTCGGAAGGCTCCGCAACCCGGCTGGAGGAGCTCAACGCCGAGGCGCAGCGCCTGCTGGAGGAACTGGAACTGACCATGTCGGCCTGCCATGACCTCGCCCCGCCCGAAGACGCCCGACCGACCGAGGCGAACCTGGAAGCATGGGATATCGAGAAGACAGTGCAGCCGGTCGAACCGGTCGTGACATTCGGCTCGCGCCGCCATCCGCCCGAGGATGAGAAGGACGACGCCATCCCTCTCTTTCTGCAAAAGAAATCCCGCCTTGCGGAGATCGGCTGAGCCATGGGCAAATCGACAGGAAAACCGCGTCGCAAGCTCTGGCAACGCATCGGTCTGGTGACATTCTTCGCGCTTTTCATGGCCTCAGGTGCCCTGCGCATCGGCACGCTCGACATCGCCTTTGCATCAGCGGGCGACCCCGAGCGCGAGACCGCCGCCAATTCATCCGATCCAGGCCAATGCGCCGCGATCGAACCGCTGGAACTGGCGCTCTCGCGCGTCGAGGGCCGGGCCGAACGGCTGGACACGCGCGAAGCCGCGATTGACGCCCGCGCGCAGGCCGTGGCCGAGGCCGAGGCCATGGTCACCGGCCAGCTCGCCGCGCTGGAGGAGACCGAGGCTCGCCTGGAGGCGCTTTTGTCGCTGTCCGATACGGCCGCCGAATCGGACCTGGAACGCCTGACCGAGATGTATGAGACGATGGATGCGGGCGACGCCGCCGCCCTCTTCACCCAGATGGACCCGAGCTTTGCCGCCGGTTTCCTGGGCCGGATGCAGTCCGATGCCGCGGCCGGAGTGCTGGCCGAGCTGGACCCCGCCGTCGCCTATTCGATCTCGGTCCTGCTGGCGACCCGCAACGCCACGCCGCCCGCAACGCAACCCTGACGGATCAGCAGGAACAGAAGGTTCAGCATGATAGGAATTATCGGTATCCTGGTCATCTTCGGGATGGTCTTCGGCGGCTACCTCGCCTCGGGCGGGAATCTCGACATCATCCTCTATTCGCTGCCCTACGAGATGACCATGATCGGTGGTGCGGCGGTCGGGGCGTTCCTCCTGTCGAACGATTTCTCGGGCGTGAAGCATACGGTCAAGGACGTGTTCAAGGTCTTCAAGGGGCCGAAATGGAAGCACGAGGATTACCGCGACCTGCTTTGCCTTCTCTATGAACTGATCCGCCTGGGGCGCGAAAACGCCGTGGCGCTGGAAGAACATACCGAGAACCCCGCGGAGTCCTCAATCTTCAGCACCTATCCCCGGATTCTCGCCGACCGTGAGGCCGTCGATCTGATCTGCGACACGCTGCGCTCGGCCTCGCTGAACTACGACGATCCGCACCAGGTCGAGGATGTGATTGAAAAGCGGATGGAGGCCAGCCTGCATCACGCCATGCACTCTTCGCACGCGTTGCAGACCATTGCCGACGGGCTGCCCGCGCTTGGCATCGTCGCGGCGGTTCTGGGGGTGATCAAGACCATGGGCTCGATCGACCAACCTCCGGAAATTCTTGGCAAACTCATCGGCGGCGCGCTTGTCGGCACCTTTCTGGGCGTGTTCCTGGCCTATGGTCTGGTCGGCCCCTTCGCCGCCAAGGTCAAGACCGTGATCGAGGAGGAGCATCATTTCTACGGGTTGATCCGCGAGGTTCTGGTGGCCAATCTGCACCATCACGCGACCAATATCTGTATCGAGGTCGGGCGCCAGAACACGCCGGGCCATATTCGCCCCTCCTTCAACGATCTCGAGGACGCGCTCAAAGGTCTGCGGCAGGCCGCGGCATGAGGGCGCTGATCGGTTGTTTCTGCGCCTTCTGCCTGCTCCTGGCCGGACAGCAGACCATGGCGCAGGCCATTTCAATACGCTCGGGCGATCATGCGGGCTTCACCCGATTGGTGGCGCGGGTCGGCGCGGATCGGGACTGGCAGATGACGCGAACGGGCGACAGCGTTCTGATCCGGTTCACACCCGATGCGCCGGGGTTCGATCTGTCCGGCGTCTTCACCCTGATCGGACGCAATCGCCTGACCGAGATCAGCGCCGGGGACGGTTTGCGCCTGGACCTTGCCTGCGCCTGCACCGTCACGCTGGAGCGCTACCAGGACCATTTCCTCATCATCGATATCAACGACACGCCCTATTCGCCGCCCGAGCCCGAGCCGGAGGTGGCTGCGGCTCCGCCTTCCGCGCCGACCCCCGACGGCATGTCCGCCCCGCAACTGCGCCTACCCTTCGTCATCGAGGCCGAGGCCGCGCCCGACCTGTCCCCGTTGCCTCCTGCGCCTCTCGCTGCCGCGGAGTTTCCCGGCATCGACATCACCGATGCTGGCAATGCGCTGGCCGAGCAACTGGCGCGGGCAACCGCCGCCGGGCTTCTGGACATCGCCCCCGGCCAGCCCTTCGCCAGCGCCGACCCGGATCCCGCGGTCGCGCCCCCTGAACCGGAGCCGTCCGAGGCCACCCCGCCCGACCCGCACCCCCCCGCGCCCGAGGCCACGGTTGCCCCCCCGCTTGAAATGGCCAACGCCTTCGACCTCAATGCCAATACCGTGCCCGAGCGGCTGATCCCCCCTGCGACCACCAGTTGCATCGCGCCCCCTGCCAGACCGGTGGCGGACTGGTCCGACGGGATGAGTTTCGCCAACGGCATCGGGGCCTTGCGCGTCGGGCTCTATGACGATCGCGGTCAGTTGGTTGCGGGTCAGGCCCAATTGCTGGCAGAGTTCTACCTCTATCACGGTTTCGGGGCCGAGGCCGCCTTCTGGCTGTCGCAGGCCGGACTGGACGCGCCGTTTCATGCCGGTCTCGCCCAATATCTCGAACAGGGTCGACGCGGCACGCTTGGCAGCTTCGACATGCAGGACAGTTGCGCGCCTGCGATGGCCTTCTGGCTGTTTCTGACCGCTCCGTCCGAAAGCAGGCCGGATGAGGAGGTCCGCGCGCGGATCCTCGCGGATTTCTACGCTCTGCCCGCGATCCTGCGCGATTTCTTCGGCCCGGACCTGGCCCGCAATTTCGTCGAAACCGGCGATGACGCCGCCGCGATGGAGGTGCGGGAGAATATCGGGCGGGGCGGACGCCTGCCGTCCGAGGCGCTGACCCTTCTCGATCTCGACCTGGCCGAGGCCGCCCCCGGACTGGCCGCTCCGACCGCCCCGCCCGCCCATGTCAGCGCCAGCAATGCGGCCTCGGCGATGACGCATCGTCTGCGCGCCCAGATCGAGACCGATGGCCGTGCCGACCCCGCCGACCTGATCGCCGCCGAGGCGCTGATCCTGGAAACCGACCCGCAACCCGACCGGAACGGGCTGGTCCATGTCACGGCGCTGGCCCATGCGCTCGACGGCAATCTCGACCCGATCATGCAGCACCTCTCGGCGACGATGCAGCGCGACGCCGATGCCGCGATGCCGATCTTCACGGACGTGGTCGATATCCTGATGGATCAGGACCAGACCGCGCAGCTTCTGATCCTGCTCTCCTCACCGCAGTTTGGCCAGTTCGGCCATTTCCCGTCACCCGCCTATCGCCGCCAGGTCGCCGAGTATTTCCTGTCGAACGGCCTGCCCGACCTTGCCCGCGACGTCATCATGGCAGGCGGCACCGACCGCGCCGCCGATCGGGAGATTCTGACCCGCGCCTTCGAGCGCTTGACCCGGGATGGGACCGACCGGCCAGCGCCCGACCCCGGAATCGCCCCGGTGAACCCACCACCCGCGCCTGCGACCGGCAGCGAGGAGATCACGACCCTGCTGGAGGAAAGCCGCGCCCGGCGTGCCGCGGTTCAGGCGCTTCTCACCACAGCCGAGCCCGGAAGCTAAGCTTTTGGTAACCCTCTGATTTTATACCTAGATGGCAGGGGCTGAAGGCCCGGTTCGAGTTCGGTCAGAAAGGCCAGCGAAACTGATGAGCATCCGGGACATTTTTCAGCCGACCATCCTCTTCGCCTTCGCGTTGATGTCCATCATCGTCATGATGATCCTGCCGGTCCCGTCCTGGGTCCTGGATATCGGCCTCGCCATGTCCTTCGGCCTCGCGATCCTGATCTTCACGGTCACGCTCTTCATTGAACGGCCCCTGGATTTCTCGGCCTTCCCCACCGTGCTGCTCGCCTCGCTGATGCTGCGGCTCTCGCTCAACGTCTCCTCGACCAAGCTGATTATCGGCAACGGCCATACTGGCACCTCCGCCGCGGGCGGCGTGATCGAGGGGTTTGCCATGTTCGTCATGGGCGGCAACGTGGTGATGGGGCTGGTCGTCTTCGGCGTCCTCCTGATCGTGAATTTCATCGTTATCAACAAGGGGGCCGCCCGCATGGCCGAGGTCGGCGCGCGCTTTGCCCTCGACGGGATGCCGGGGCGGCAACTGGCCATCGACAGCGATATGTCGGCGGGCGCCATCGACCATGCCGAGGCCAAGCGTCGGCGGGAGGTCGAACAGGCCGAGACGACCTTTTTCGGCTCGCTCGACGGGGCGTCGAAATTCGTCAAGGGTGACGCGATCGCGGGCCTTCTGATCACGCTTCTGAACCTTGTCATGGGGTTGATCTTCGGCACTGCCATGCACGGGATGCCGCTGTCACAGGCCTTTGAAACCTATTCCGTCCTGACCGTGGGCGACGGGCTGGTCAGCCAGATTCCGGCGGTGATCATCGCGATTGCCTCGGCGCTGCTGCTGGCGCGCGGCGGCACATCCGGGGCGACCGATGTGGCGCTGCTGACGCAGCTTGGCCGCCACCCCACGGCCCTGGCCACGGTGGCGGCATTGATGGCGCTTTTCGCGGTCGTGCCGGGCCTGCCCTTCCTGCCCTTCGTGATGGGCGCGGCGGGGCTGGCCGCGGCGGCGTTCTTCCGCGCGGCAACTCTGCGCCGCGAAGGTGAGGCTGCCCCGGTGGAGACCGGGACGGATACGGCCGGGCCGTCGGAACGCATCGGCGACGTGCTGGAGCTTGACGATATCCATGTCGAATTCGCGCCGGACCTCGTCTCCATGGCGCTCGATCCCGGCAGCGGACTGGATGCGCGCATCCGCAACATGCGCGACCATATCGCGCGCAGCTTCGGCCTGATCCTGCCCGAGATCCGCCTGACCGACCGCGACGACCTGCCGTCCGGCACCTATTCGATCCGTATACAGGGCGTCGAACATGCCCGCTCCAGCCTGGAGATCGAGGGGTTCCTGATGCTCAAATCGGGCGATGAAAGCGCGTTGCCACCGGGCCGTGACGTGTCCGAACCCGTCTATGGCGCGCCCGCGCGCTGGATCGTGCCGCAAGACCGCGACCGCGCCGCCATGACCGGGGCCACCGTGGTCGCGCCGGGCGAGGTTCTGGCCACGCATCTGATGGAAACGCTGAAAAAGAACCTCTCGCGCCTGCTGACCTTCAAGGCGCTGCAACGCCAGCTTGACGCTTTCGTGGAACTATCCGACCCGACTCGGTCCGAGGGCAACCGTCGCTTGCTGAATGAAATGGTGCCCGACAAGGTGCCGATGGACGTGCTGCATGGTGTGCTGCGCCTCCTGCTGGCTGAGCAGGTCTCGATCCGCAACCTGCCGCTCATCCTTGAGGCCATCGCCGAGGCGCGGCCCACGATCCAGCAACCCAACCTGCTATGCGAACATGTCCGCCAGCGGCTCGGATTCCAACTGGTCTCGGGTCTCAAGCGCGATGACGGTACCCTGCCGCTGGTCCAGCTTGCCGGCCAGTGGGAGGATATCTTTGCCGAATACCAGATCGGCGGTGAGGGGGGGCTGCCCGAGATCGCGCTGCCGCCCGACACCTTCAACTCCCTCGCGCGGTCCATCGGTGACAAGATCGCACAGGCCAGCGAGAACGGCACCTATCCCGCCATCGTCACCTCGGCCCTGCGCCGCCGCTTTCTGCGCACCGTGTTGCTATCGCGCGGCATCCTGAACCCGGTCCTCTCCTTCGAGGAGATCGGGCTGGAGGCGAAACCCGCCCTCGTCGGCGTGGCCGCGCCATGACCCTTGCGCTGGCCGAACTTCTGGGCACGTCGCAGACCTGGCTGGCCCTGGCGCTGCTCGTCTTCCTGCGCGTCGGCGCGTGTTTCCTGGTGCTGCCAACGATCGCCGAGCAATACATCCCCGCCCGTGTCCGGCTTGGCGTGGCGGTGGCGATGACGGTGCTGCTGGCCCCCGCGCTGGCCCCGAGCCTGACGGACAGCGCGGCACGTCTGGACGCCCGGGTCTTTTTCACCGAACCGCTGGCGGGGCTGCTTCTTGGCATCGCCATCCGGCTCATGGTCCACGCGCTGCAAATCGCGGGCTCCATGGCCGCGCAGGCGACATCGCTCAGCCAGATCGCCGGCGGCGCGGCGCCTGATCCGCAACCGGCCATCGCCGGTTTCCTGATGCTTGCGGGCATGGCATTGGCGGTGCTTCTGGGCCTGCATGTCCATGTCGCGCGGATGCTGCTTGAAAGCTACGATATCTTGCCCGCGGGAGAGGTTCCCGTCGCAGGCGACCTCGCCACCTGGGGCATCGGGAGGGTCGCCGCCTCCTTCCGGTTGGCCTTTTCGCTGGCCGCGCCCTTCCTGGTCGCCTCGGTTCTCTACAATGTCGCGCTCGGCGTCATCAACAAGGCCATGCCGCAGCTGATGGTCGCCTTTGTCGGCGCGCCCGCGATCACCTTCGGCGGGCTCGCGATCCTGTTCCTGTCGACGCCGATCATCCTGCCGGTCTGGATGCGGATGATGCAGGCCGTTCTGGCCGCCCCGATGACCCCATGAGCGAGGATACCCCCCCCGGCGACAAGCCATATGACCCGACGCCCGCGCGGTTGGAGGAGGCGCGCAAGAAGGGCGAGATTGTCCGGTCGAGCGACCTGAACACCGCCATTGTCTATGGCGGGTTTCTCCTGGTGCTGGCGCTTTTCGGCGCCACGCTCGGGCAGCAGATCGGATCGCGCCTGGCGGTCCTGCTGGACCAGGCCCCCGACCTGTCGCGCCTGATGCTGTCGCGCGGCGGGCAGGCCACGGGCGGCGGCGTGCTACTGGCCATCGGGGTGCCTGCGGGGATCATCCTGGTCGTGCCCGGCGCACTTCTGATCCTGTCGCTCTTCGCGCAGCGGGCGATCCTGTTCACGCCCACCAACCTGACGCCGAAGCTCTCGCGCATCTCGCCCCTGTCCGGTGCCAAGAACAAGTTCGGGCGCAATGGCCTGTTCGAATTCGCCAAGGCCGCGGCCAAGCTCAGCCTCTACGGCGCGCTTCTGGCCTGGATGCTCTGGTCGCGCCGCGACCGGATTCTTGCGACACCACATAGCTCCGGCGGGCAGATCACCGGCGAATTGGGGCGGCTGTCGCTGGAGTTCCTGACCGCCGTCGTGATGCTGGCCGCCTTCCTCGCGCTGATCGATTACGTCTGGCAGGTCGGCGCGCATCACCGAAAACACCGCATGGACCGGCAGGAACTGGTCGATGAGACCAAGAAATCCGAGGGCGATCCGCATATGAAACAGCAGCGGCGCGAGAAGGGGATCGATATCGCGCTGAACAAGATGCTTGCCGATGTGCCGGGGGCCGACGTGGTCGTCGTCAACCCGACACATTACGCCGTCGCGCTGAGTTGGAAACGCGACCAGGGCGAGGTGCCGGTCTGCGTCGCCAAGGGCGTCGACCACGCCGCGGCGCGCATCCGCGAGGTCGCCTCGGAGGCCGGTGTGCCGATTTACAGCGACCCGCCCACGGCCCGCGCGCTCCATGCCACGATCGAGGTCGGCCAGGGTATTGCGCCCGATCACTACCGCGCCGTGGCCGCCGCAATCCGCTTTGCCGACCGGATGCGCCGGATTGCGCGGGCCCTGACATGACTTCCGCGGCCCGGAAACGTCTGGCCCTGCTGGCCGGGATCGCCGAGATCAAGGCCACCCGCGCCAAGGCCGAGGCCGCGACCGAGCTGCGACAGGTCCAGGACCGGCAGGCCGATATCGACAGATTGAGGAAGCGGAAAGCGGCCATCGAACCGGCACTGCAGGATCCCGCAACCGCGCTGCAGGCGGCGCGCTGGATGGTGGGGTGCGAGGCCGACCTGCAGGCGCGGTCGCGCGGCATGGCCAATGCGCGCGCGAGCCTGGAGGTCGCGCGCGACAGGGCCCGCTACGAAGAGGGTCGCCGCCAGGTTCTGGACAAGCTCAGCGGTCAGGCGTCCTGACGCACGATATCGACGATCAGAACGTCGTGGACGATTTCACCCAGAATCTGCTGCGCCGCCTCGCGCAGGCCGGTGCGCAGCGGGGCCATCGCTTCGACCGTGGTGAAACTGCCGTCGAATCCGCCGACATTGGCGTGGCTGAACATGACCCGCAGAAAGGCATCGCGCAGGCGCGGCTCGCGCGAATAGACCAGGGTATTTTCCCCATTCAGAACCTCGACGGTCAGCGAGATCACCACCAGCGAGCGCACGCTGCCGTGACGGATGATCGGCACGATGAACTGGTTGTTGAGGCGGACATATTCATAGGGGCTGTCGGGGTCGGCTTCCTCGCCATAGCCGCCATCCCCATCACCCTCATCGGCGGCCTCCTCGCCATCGCTATCCGCGTCGGCGCGATCACCGTCGGTGACCTGGCTGTCCCCGCCCCCCGCATCGCCGTTCAGCATCATCCCGGCCCCGACGCCGCCGCCAAGGCCGAGAATGAGCAAGATCACGGGGATGAGCAGGCGGATCATGGCGCGCGCCCTTCAGAACGGCAGGAGGACATCGGCGATCTGCTGGCCATAGCGGGGCTGCTGCACATCCGAGATCTGGCCGCGCCCGCCATAGGAGATGCGCGCCGAGGCGATCTTGTCATAGGTAATCTCGTTCTGGCGCGAGATATCGGCGGGGCGGACATAGCCCGAGACCAGCAATTCGCGCAGCTCGAAATTCACCCGCACCTCCTGGCTGCCCTCGATGCGCAAGACGCCGTTGGGCAGGACATCCGTCACCGTGGCGGCGATACGCAAGGTCAGTTCCTCGTTCCGGCGCACCGACCCCTGGCCGCCCGACTGGCTGGAGGAGCTGAGCCCGACCGCATCGGCCATGCTGGCCCCTTCCGGCAGGTCGCGGTCGATGCGTTGCGGAATACCGAAGAAATTGGGCACGCCCATCTGTTCCGACCCCGACCGGGACCGGTCCGAGGAATTGGAGATCTCGGCGCTTTCGTCGATCTCGATCACCACGGTCAGGATATCGCCGCGCTGCATCGCGCGCCGATCCCCCAGGAGCGATTGCCGCCCGCCCGACCAGAGCGAGGAGGCGGCGCTGGGCCCTTCATCCTCCAGCGTCAGGGGCAAGGACATCACGTTCATCGCGTAGAACTCATTGCCATCGGTCACTGTGTTGAAATCCGGCCTGCGCCCGACATCGGCCAACCGCCCGCAGCCGACCAGCATCGTGGCAAGGATCATCAGGCCGATGGCCAGGGCGGTATGAAATCTCATGGAATTCCTCATCAGTAGCTGGGGCCGACCGTGGCGAGACCCGCGCCCTGAACCGTCGCCGTGACGGTGGTGCGCGAGGACAGGTTGAGCACCCTGAGCCGTTCGCCGATGCCCGCACGATCCAGCGCGCGCCCCTCGGTCACGATCAGGAGGCCGTTGGCGTCATATTGCAAAGTAATGATTTCATTGCGGTTAATGACCGCCGGTTCGCGCAGGTCGCCGGGGCGGATCGGGCGGCCAGGATAGAGGTTGACCCGCGCCTCCATGCCGATGGCGGCCGCGAGGTCGAGGATCGCGCCCGGCGTGTCGCCTGCGACAAGGCGCACATCGGCGGGGCCGATCACGCTCATGGACCGGATGGTGCCATTGGCAACGACCGTGTCGGCCAGTGCGGGCGTGGCGGCGAAGAGGAGAGCGATCAACCAGCGCATGTCAGCGGATCTGCGTCGTCGCGCCGAGCATCTGGTCGGCGGCGGTGATGACCTTGGCGTTGAGCTCATAGCCGCGCTGCGCCTCGATCAGGTCGGTGATCTCGCGCACGGAATCGACCGAGCTGTCCTCAAGATAGCCTTGCCTCAGCGTGCCGAGTCCATCCTCGCCGGGATCGCCCTGGATCGCGGCCCCCGACGCGGCGGTCTCGAGGAAGAGGTTCGACCCCATCGCCTCCAGCCCCCGGTCGTTGGAAAAATTCACCAGCGTGAACTGCCCCAGAAGCTCAGGCTCGACCCGGTCGGCGAAATAGGCATAGACCTCGCCTTGCGCGTTGATAGAGAGGCTGCGCGCATCATCCGGCACGGTGATGCCGGGGGCGACGGTGAAGCCGTCCGAGGTCACGATCTGTCCGTCGCCGGTGCGGTTGAGGGACCCGTCGCGCGTATAGGCGGGCAGGCCCGATGGCAGCGTCACCTCAAGATAGCCGCGCCCTTCGATGGCCACATCCAGGTCGCCGCCGGTCTGGCTCAGACTGCCCTGCGCCACATTCACCGACACCGCGGCGGGCCGCACGCCAAGGCCAAGCTGCACGCCCGCGGGCACCACCGACCCGTCCGAGGCGCTGATCGTGCCGGCCCGTGTGGCCTGCTGGTAATGCAGGTCGGCGAAATCGGCGCGCCGCGCATTGTAGCCCGTCGTGTTCATGTTGGCGAGGTTGTTGGAGATCACCTCCACCCGCATCTGTTGGGCGCTCATGCCCGTGGCCGCAATCATCAAGGCGCGCATCGGCGGACCTCCTTCTACCTTACTGGGTGGACCCGATGGCACGCAGGAACCCGCGCACCCGTTCGTCTTCGCGTTCCAGGAAGCCCTGGCCCATCTCGTAGGCGCGCTGCACCTCGATCATGCGGGCGATCTGGCCGACCGGATCGACATTGGAGTTTTCGATGAAGCCCTGAAGGATCGTCGCCCCCTCCAGCACCGGCTGCATCTCGCCATCGACCGCGAATTGCACGCCGCCGCGATGGCTGAGATCGGCGGGATCGACCGGCTGCCACAGCCCGAGAAGGGCCAGCGGGCGGCCATCGGCAGACAGCGTGCCATCCCGCGCCAGGCTGACATTTTCGACGTCCGGCGGCACGAAGATCGGCGCGCCGCCCGCATCCAGCAACATGTGACCGTCAGGATTGACCAACTCCCCCGTCGCGCTTGGCGAGAAACTGCCCGCGCGCGTCAGGCGGTCGCCCTCGGGCGTCTGGATCAGGAAGAACCCCTCGCCCTCGATCGCGAAGTCGAAACTGCCGCCGGTGGGGTCGATATCGCCCTGCTGCATCCGGATCATGCGCCCCGAGGCATTGGCCATCGACAGGCTGCCGCCATTCGCCCCCTCAAGCTGCGCCACATATTCGGCGAAGATCACGCCCTCGGCGCGGAACCCGGCGGTCGAGATATTGGCGATATTGTTGGCCACGGTCTGCATCTCGCGCAGAAGGCCCGCTTGCCGCGTCAGGGTGACGATCCCGGAATTATCCATCACATCCCCTCCATCAGCGGCACCAGCGTGTCGGTGAAATAGGAGACCAGAGATTGCGTCATGAACCCCATCGAGACCCAGAAGACGGCCAGGATCGCTGCCAGTTTCGGCGCAAATGTCAGCGTCATTTCCTGGATCGAGGTCAGCGCCTGGAAGAGGCCCACGACCAGGCCCGCAACCAACGCCACGGTCAGGATGGGGGTGGAAATCATCACCGCCACCCACAGCCCCTGACGGAGCGTGTCGAAGAAGACCGCTTCATCCATCAGACCGGCATCCTCAGGATCTCCTGGTAGGCCTCGACCACCTTGTCACGCACCGTTACGGCGGTTTCCACGGCCAGCTCGGTCTGCGCCAGAGCGGTGACCAGAGCGTGCGGATCGGCGCCGGTGGTCATCGCCGCGGTCGCCATGCGCTCGCCCTGCTGGACGGTGTCGGTAAAGTTGCGGATGGCCTCGGAAAAGGCATTTCCGGCGTCGGGCTGTGCGGGCGGCGCATGTGTGGCCTGCCTGGCCTGGCCATAGCCCTGGGCCGCGAGTGACGTTCTGATATCCAATCTACCCCTCCTTTACCGGCGCAAGAGATCGTTGAGCGAAGATGACATCTGCCGCACCTGGTCGAAGACGCGCATATTCGCCTCGTAGCTGCGCTGTGCCTGTCTTGCGTCGGCAATCTCGACGATCAGGTCCACATTCGACCCGTTGTAATACCCCGAGGCATCGGCCAACGGGTGCGACGGGTCATAGACCTGCGGCAATTCCGTCCGGTCCAGACGCACCGGGCCGGTGGTGACGGCGCCGGGCACGTCACGGCGACCGGGCTCGAAGCTGGTCAGCTTGCGGCGATAGCCGGGCGTGTCGGCGTTGGCGATGTTCTCCGAGACATGGGAGAGCCGCACGGTCTGGCTGCGCATTCCGCTGGCGGCAATCGAAAGCGCGCTGCTGAATTCACTCATGCGTCACGCCCCCTCTACCGGCCAAGTCCGGCGCGCATCACGTTCATCGCCGAGCGATAGACCATGAGCGCGCGGGAATGGTCGCGCTGCGCCTCGACCGAGCGGACCATTTCGGTCTCGAGGCTGACGGTATTGCCGTTCGGGGATTGCACGCCGCCCGCGTCGATTGTCCTGAGCGTGAGACGGGCACTGCCCCCGTCGATGCGGAACACCTGATCGAAGGACGCGACATCGCGCGCCCGGTATCCCGGCGTATCGGCATTGGCGATATTCGTGGCAACCTGCGCCTGACGCGCAGCCGCATGGCGGGCGCGGGCCTGGGCAAGCCCCAGAATTTCCAGATTATTGAACATCGGGGCTTCTCCCTCGATCTGACTACACCAAGGCTTAACCCTGATTCGTTTAGAAACCGTAAGTGCGCCCCATTTGCCTTGTCGGAGAGTCTCCATGCAGCAGCCCTATTTCGATCCGCTCCTGTCCCGGCTCGGGCGCATCCGGCCCGTTCATTCGATGGGCCAGGTGGTGGAACTCCAGTCGGGCAGCCTCTGGGTGACCGGGCTGAACCGCGTTGCGGCCATTGGCGATTGCGTCGAGATCGCGGGAGGGATGCGCGCCGAGATCGTGCGCATGGGCCGGACCCGTGCGCAGGTGCTGCCCGAGGGCCCGGTCGAGGGGTTGCGCCCCGGCGATGCCGTGCGTCACCTGGGGCCACGCATGATCGCGCCGGGGGTGCATTGGATCGGTCGGGTGATCGACCCCGATGGCACGCCGCTGGATGGACGGCCCCTGTTCCCCGGGCCGACCCCGCGCAGCCTGCAGTCCGCGCCCCCACCCGCCACGCGCCGCCGCGCCATGGGCGCGCGCCTGCCGACGGGGTTGGCGGTGTTCGACACGCTTCTGCCCATCGTGCAAGGTCAGCGGCTTGGCCTCTTCGCGGGCTCCGGCGTCGGCAAATCGCACCTCCTGTCACGCCTCGCGCGCGGGGTCTCGGCGGATGTGATCGTGATCGGGTTGATCGGCGAACGCGGCCGCGAAGTGCGCGATTTCGTCGAGGAAACACTTGGCGAAGACGGTCTGCAACGCGCGGTGGTGATCGCCGCGACCTCGGACCGCTCGCCGCTGGTGCGCCAGCGCGCCGCCTGGACGACGATGGCGGTGGCCGAGTTCTTTCGCGACCAGGGGGCCAATGTGCTGCTCCTGGCCGACAGCATCACCCGCTTTGCGCAGGCCCATCGTGAGGTCGCGGTGGCCTCGGGCGAGGCCGCCTCGCTCAAAGGTTATCCCGCCTCGATGGCGCAGGCCGTCATGTCGCTTTGCGAACGCGCCGGCCCGGGGGCAGAGGGTCAGGGCGACATCACCGCGATCCTCTCGGTCCTCGTCGCGGGGTCTGACATGGAGGAGCCGGTCGCCGACACGCTGCGCGGGGTGCTGGATGGCCATGTCGTGCTGAGCCGCGAAATTGCCGAACGCGGGCGGTTCCCGGCGATCGACCTCTTGCGCTCCGTCTCGCGCAGCCTGCCGCGCGCGGCCAGCGCCGAGGAAAACCTGCAGATCGCCACCGCCCGCCGGCATCTGGGGGCCTATGACCGGGCCGAGTTGATGCTGCAGGCCGGCCTCTACGCCGATGGCTCCGACCCGGCCATCGACGCCGCGATCAAGGTCTGGCCGGGGCTGGATGCGTTCCTGACCGCGGACAGCGACGGGCCGGAAGCCGCCTTCGCCGCGCTTCAGGACGTGCTGGCCGCCGCCGGTTAGACGCCCTGCAACAGCGTCAACGCGATCGAGGCCGAGCTTGTGCCGACGGAAAACTGCGCCACCTGGCTGCGGGCAAGGAACACGCGGATCAGGTCATCCATCGCTTCGGGGTCGGAAAACTGCGTGATGGAGTTTGAACCGAGGACGGATTCGGCCCGATCCTGGAAGATCTCCAGCTGCCGGTCCAGGTCCAGCCCGCCAATCGAGCTTGGCAGGCCGAAGGCGGTTTCCATGACGGTGCGCAACGGTGTGTTGCCCATGACGCGGAACCACAAGGTGGACTCGCTGCCGCCGGATGCCGCCATTTCGGGCAATTCGCGCGCCGCATTGAGCGCGATGCGCATGTCGCCATCGACCTCGCCCACGGCCTGCTCGAAGCTCTGCTCGGTGAAGCGGTCGAGGATGCGGTCGGCAAAGCCCGGCAGGCGCGAGAGCGGCGGCAGGTCGGTGCCGAACCCGAACGCCTTGGAAAACTCGCGATACCGCTTGTCGGCCAGCCGGTTGGACAATGCGTCGTCCGCGACAACGCCATCATCCAGGATACGCTGGATGAAGGCCTTGTTGGGCAGATCGTCCTGCAACCCGAACGCGGTCAGCGCCACGCGAAGCAGGCGGTAATCCTTGACCAGGTCTTCGCCGGTCGCGACCGTGCCGATATTGTCGCGGAAATACTGCATGTCGCGTTGCAGGGACGGCGTGTTCGCCAATGCCGCACTCTGATCGGACTGGGTCCGTTGCAGGAATTGCCAGCCGGTGTAACCGCCAAGCGGGATGACGGGCGTGTAGCTCACGACGGGCGCGCCGCCATCAGCCTTTCCTCTCGCGGCAACAGGACGCGCAACGCCTTGAGCGCCTGGTAGACATTGCCGCCCACGACATGTTCGGTGGCGATGGCCAGCTGCCCGCGACTGTCGGGGTCGGTGAAAACCTGGCTCAATTGCTCGATCCCGCGCAGAAGCTGCATCCGCGCCTCGTCCTCATCGGCGTCCCCTGAAAGAACAAGTTGTGCGATATAGCAGACCCGCCGGACCGGCGTTGTCACCTCCTCGGGGTGGATGGCGTCGCGCAGGCGCAGGATGTTGGCATTGGGTGTCATGATGGACAGGCGCGACCGCCGGTCGCCGTTTTCGATCACCGCGCCGTTGATCAGCACGCGCTCCTTCGGGCTGAGTTTCAGGACAAGACCGGTCATGCTGCCTGCGCCTCCCCCCGCAACCCGCGCATGACGGCGGTGTTGATCTCGATCAGCGGCGCGAAGGGCAGACCGTCCTTCAGCGCCTTGCGGCTGTGTTGCAGGGTGAATTCGGCCAAGTAGAAGATCTGCGCGCGCAGGGGTTGCGGCAGGGCGTTCTCGGCATCGGCCACGTTGGCGGCCATCAGCGTCCAGAGCCTGCGATTGTCATGCAGGGCGGCGGCGCGAGCCGCCATGCTGGCCTCGGGTCCGGCGGCGCGCGAAAGCTGCGCGGTCACCCGTTCAAAGGCGGCGTGTTCGGTGCCGCGTTCGGTCTTCACGGCGGAATTGACGGAGGCGTAGGCCGATTGGGCCAGGAATGAGGATGTCACGGCGAGGGGTCCTTCCGATGGGGGTCAGGTCAGGGGCACGGATGCGAAATCCGGGCCGGGGATCATGCCCCGGCCCGAACCCGGCCTTACCGGAAGAGAGAGAGGATCGACTGCGGCGCCTGGTTGGCAATCGACAGCGATTGCGTCGCCAGCTGCTGCTGAACCTGAAGCGCCTGCAACTTGGCCGAGGCTTCCTCCATATTGGCATCGACCAGCGTGCCGATCCCCGCCTTCAGCGAATCGACCAGGGAATCGATGAAGTTGGTCTGGGTCTCGATCCGGCCCTGCGCCGAGCCGAAGGAGGCCGCCGCGTCGATCGAGTTCTGGATCAGCGTTTCCACGTTATCCAGCGCCGAATCGGCCCCGGCATCGCTGGTCACGTCGATATTGTCGAGACCGAAGAGCCCGCCCGAGGCGGTGCCGCCCGCCTGACCGTTATCGGTCAACGTCATGGTCGCACCCCCCGTGGCGTCGCTGCCGTCATAATCGACCAGCACGTTCCAGCCATCGGTGGCGTTGCCCGTGACCTTGGTGGTCACACCGGTTTCGCCGCCCGCATCCACCGCGGTCTTCAACCCGCGCGCCACGTCCTCCATGGTCTCACCCTTGCCCGCGACATAGTCGTAGTCGTTGCCGTTGACGGAGATGCGGTAGCTGTCGCCATCGTTGACGGTGGCCTGGGTGTCCAGCGCCACCGCTTCGGCGCGATAGGTCAGGTTGGTGGTGTCGGAGCCCGTTGCCGCGACAGCGGAGTCGCCGGTGCCGGCATTGGCCATCGCGATTGTATCGGTGCCGCCCGAGTTCCAGCCGACGGTGAATTCCTCGAAGGAGTTGGTGTTCGACAGGGTCAGGACGCCCGATCCGTTCGAGGATGCGGTGATCCCGGTCAGGCCGAGCGCGTTGATCTGCCCCTCGGCATTATCGATCATCGTTGCCGCATCGGTATCGAAGGCCACCGTGACGGTCGAGCCATTGATCGAAAGTTCCAGCGAATCGGCGCCGGAGGTGTTGGCATAGGTCAGCGCCACGGAATTGGCCGCCGCGGTGCTGTCGATGCTGCCTGCCGCCGCCGTGATGTTGGTCGCCAGCGACGCGCCGCTGCCATAGACGCCCGCCGTGGCCGTCAGGTCCTGGCGGTTCACCGTGATGTTGCTGGCCGAGACCGAGCCGTTCTCCGACCGGTCCAGCGAGGACAGGATGTTCACGTCATCGGTGCCCTTGACGAGGTTCAGCCCGTTGAATTGCGCCGCACCGACGACCGAGTTGATCTGGTCGCGCAGCGCGTCGATATCGGTCTGGATCTTGGCGCGGTCGACGTTCTCCTCCTGCGCGGCGACGATCTTGCCCTTGATGTCAGTCAGAAGGTCGGTGACCGTTTCGGACGCGTTGCGCGCGACCGCCACGGTCGATTCACCCAAGGAGAGACTCTCCGAGATACCCTTGAAGCCTTTCACATCGGACTCCATCACTTTGGAAATCGCCCAGACGGCGGAATTGTCCTTGGCCGAATCGACACGCTTGCCGGTGGAAATCTCCGTCTGGGTCTTGTTGAGGTCGGTGTTGACGCTTTTCAACGTCTGCAGCGCGACCATGGCGCTGGTGTTGGTCAGAATACTGGACATGGAGTGCCCTTCCTTCAAGTTGCCGGGCGCAGGTTCCGCGCCCATTGATCCGACCTGCTTTCGCAGGCTCACTCGAAACGTCCTTCTGACGCCTGTAACGTCCTCGTTCGGTCCGTCACGCCACCTGGGTCAGGTGCAGGGTCACACTGGGTCGGAAAGCTCTAACAACCCCCTAAGGAAAAATGGTTTTTCCCGTGGATTTTAGCGAAAATCGCGGGGCTCAGCTGCGCCGTTCGAAACGCGGGCGGGTGCCGCCGATCCGGTCAGCGCGCCCCAGGCTGTCATAGCTGGTAAAGCCGCGCCCGCCCTGTCGTGCGGCGCGCGCATCCTGCACCCCGCGCAGCGCGGCCTGCAAAAGCTGCCCCTGCCGCGCGGCGCGTGTCTTGATCCGGTCCAGCCGACCGCCCTGCGCCCTGTCGGGCGGATGCGCGGCGAGGGCGGCAAGCGCGCCGGTCAACCGGGCCTCGATCTCGGCCAGGCCGTCGAAGGCACCCGCAATGATCCTGGCGCCCTGCTCCTCCAGCGCGGCCTCGAGCGTCTCGAGCGGATCGGCGCGCATCATGGCCCGCCGCCTTCGCGCGCGACCAGCGCCTGGAAGAGCGATTCGGCCAGGCCGATACCGCCGCCCTGGGCCATTGCGCGGGCCTGTTCATTGCGCAGGAAAGACGAAAACTGTTCCTCCCCCACGCCACCGCCGAACGTATCGCGCGCGGCCCCCGCGCCCGCATGGCGCAGCATCTCGGCCAGGAAAGATGCCTCCAGATCCTGCGCGACCTGGCGCAATTGCGCGGTTCGCTCAGGGGTGGGGGGCGGTCCGGCGGCGACGGATTGTGCAATCTCGGTCACGGGGAAACCTCCTCAAGTTGGAGCGATTATCCGCCGCGGTCGTAAAGATTTGGTAAGCTATCTGGTCAATTCTGCCCCGGAGTTCTGGAAGAAGCCTGGATTTGAGACCGCATGACAGCCGGCATTGTCCCCTTGCCCCAATATCCGTTCCTGTCGGCCCCCGGCCCGTCGGGCACCGTGCCGCGCGTCCTGTCCGATGGGGCGTTCCTGTCATTCTTGCTGCCTGATCGCTCCGACCGCATTCAGCCGTCCGGTCTGATGATCACGGACCAGCCGCCCCCCCCGGTCTCCGAGCGCGCGCTGCCATTCCCGACTGCCGGATCGGCGGAGGTGAGCCCCGGTTCGGTCAACTTGCCGGGTCAGACGCCACTTGCCCCCCTATCAATCCCGTCGGCAAGCCAGTCACTGGCCGGCACCGCGCCGGATGCCGACCTGCTGACTGAAGCGCCCGGGATAGATACGCCGCCCACACAACAGCCGCGTCGGCTGACCAGTGCTGGCTTGAAGGACGAACCAGACCATCCCGCGCCGCAACAGCCAGCCCCGATTCCAGCGGGGCAGGAGCATCGCGCCTCGGCACCGGAAGCCGGACGCGACAGTATCGCGCCTGGTGACGGCCTGTCCGCTCTGCGCCGCGCGGGGAACACGAACGTGCCCCCGTCCCCGACCGCGAGGATGATTGAACAGATCCCCGTGCCGGAGGCGCGTCATGCTGCCCGTCCTCATGAAGAGGTCCGGCAAATGCCCCCGGCAGACGAATCGTCCCCGCCCGGGTCGGGTCCGACACCTTCAGCCACGACCGAGGGGATGTCCGATGCTGTCACGGCACGCGACATAGCTGTCGATACGGGGGCTTACACCGCCCTGCCGCCAGGCCCCGACGGGTCACCGCGCGCCATGACACAGCAGGCAGACGCCCCCCTGCCGCGCGCCACGCCATCGGGCGTGGCCCCCGCCGCGACCCATCCCTTTGCCCTGTCACGCGATCCTGTCGCACCAGCCTCGGCCCCTGTTCAACCCGTCGCACACGCGGCATTGTCCCCGACCGGCACCACAGCGGCGACGTCCCCTCCGCATCCATCTGACTTGGCGATCAAACCAGCCCTGGCACCGGGGGCGCTCCCCGCCGCCGCTGACAGTTCGTTCGCACGATCCGCGCCAGATGGAACCGACGTCTTGCCGCCTCCACAGCCGCGCGCGGGCGCGCAACCCGTTCAAGGGCATACGCCCTTCAGGCCTGTCCAGTCAGTGCCCCCCGATCCCGATGCCGCAGGCCCTTCCGCGGCACCGGCCCCAGAAAGGATTCTGTCGCGGGCCGCATCGCTCCCGGCTGCGATTTCCGCGGAGGTGCCCGCCCCGGTCGTGGCCCCGGCGATGCGCGGCCCCCAGACCCTTGCCGCTACACCCGAGCCGTTCCGGCAAGCCATCCCGCCCGTCGCGACGGACGGTCCGAAACCTGGTCCTACAGGCGCCACCCGGATACCGCGCCCTCAGACGCAGCCCCTGCCAATGACACCCGGCGCATCGGCAGGACCGGATCACGACCTCCCGCCCCCGGCGACACCCGCGCCGATTACGGCCTCGGTGACAGCGTCGGAGCGGGCCGCGTCGCCCCCGATCCAGCTGCAAACGGTCGGGGCACAGGACGCGCCTCTTCCCCCATCGCCCCCCCCGACGCTCAGCCTGTCGGCATCGGTCGATCCCGTGGAGATCAGCACTCTGTTCTCAACCCCGGTGGCGGAACTGCCCGACATGCCGACAGCGACCTCACAAGCCCCGACCGCCACGCCTCTGCCCACGCGGGCAGAGCTGGTCGCGGCCCAGGTGGCCGCCGCTCTCTCCGGGTCCGCCGCTGCACCGGATCGCAATGGACCGCTGGAAATCGCCCTCGATCCGCCGGAGCTTGGCAAGCTGCGCATCTCGGTCAGTCAGGGCGATGACGGTCTGTTTCTGGCGGTGACGGTGGACCGGCCCGAAACACTGGACCTGATGCGCCGCCACGCGGGCCTCCTGACGCAGGAGTTCCAGCGCCAGGGGTTGGAGCATTCCGGCTTCAGCTTCACAGGCCGGGGCGGCGGTGAGGCCAATCACGGCACTGGTTCCGGCGCGCCTGAGCGGGCCGTTTCGGACACCCCCGGCCTGTCCACCGACACGCCCCCCCTCGCGGCCACCGGCCTCGATATCCGCATCTGAAGGAGACCCAGCAAATGGAGATCACCCCCGCATCCACACCGGCCACCGCCCGCGCGGGAAGCACCGGTCAAACCATGATCAACTCGGATTTCCAGACCTTCCTGACCATGCTGACGACGCAGATGCAGAACCAGGATCCGCTGAACCCGATGGACTCGACCGAGTTTGCCTCGCAGCTTGCCACCTTTTCCGGGGTGGAACAGCAGGTGCGCACCAATGACCTGCTGACCGGCCTCAGCCAGAGCATGGCGCAGGGGGGTATGAGCCAGGTCGCGAACTGGATCGGAATGGACGCCCGCGCCGAGATGCCGATGGCCTTCCAGGGCGAGCCGCTGACCCTCTATGCCCCTGGCCACCCGCTGGCCGACCGGATGGAGCTGATCGTCACCGACGGGGCTGGCAACGAGATGCAGCGCCTGCGCGTCCCGACCAGCGAGACGCCTTTCGAATGGGCCGGAGTCACCACCGATGGCAGCCCCCTGCCGCAGGCAGTCTATGGCTTCCATGTCGAATACTTCAGCGAGGATGAGCCGATCGGCGTCCAGCCCGCGCAAGGCTACGCCACGATCGAGGAGGCGCAGATCGTGGATGGCGAGGTCTGGCTGTCGATGCCGGGCGGCGTACAGGTGCGATCGGCGCTGGTCGAGGCAATGCGCGAGGCCGCCTGAGGCAAGCGCGGACAGGCGCGATGCCCGCCCCGGTTTCTATCCGCGTCTACTTGGTCGGATCGGGCGCGGTGCCGCCCTGCCCGCCAGCGCCGCCACCGATGATCAGTTCCGCCTGCGGATAGCCGACCTCATCCGAGGGGGCTGAGGTGCCGACATAGATGTCATACTGACCCTGCAACGGGCTGCCCCAGGTGATGTTGGGCTGCAACTCGCCCGCGCTGTCATCGTCGCAATACCAGCGCCCGTCCGGCGCGTTGATCAGCAGCGTGGTGTCAAACTGGCTGGTTACCTCGAAGCTCAGCGGTGCGCCACTGCCCTGGTATTGCACCCGGAAATCCGGCGCTTCCGCGACGTGCCCGACGCAGCCCTGTCCGGCGGAAGAGGCCAGCAGGCTGCCCCCCGCCAGCAATTGCTGACGGTGCGGATCGGGCTGGAACCCGGCGGAAAGCTGCACGAAACCGAAGGTCGGCGGCAGGGTGTAATCGGGCTCGCTCGCGCGCAGATCGACCTGCGGCGTCTCGCCCGCCATGGTGGCGTTGATCCAGTCGGTATAGGCCGACACGCGGGTATAGGTGCCGTAATGGTCACCGTCCTGGTGGCAATAGGTGCCGCCCGAGACCAGCCCGACCTGCACATAGCCCTGCGCATCATAGGCATGCAGCGGCCCGCCGCTGTCGCCCCGGCAGGCATCGGCCACCGCCTCGCGGAAGCCCGCGCAGATGATGGTGTCATCGGCGGAGGGATCGCAGAGACTGCTCTGCACGATGGGCACCGCCGCCCCCAACAGAACCTCTGACGTGTCCCATAGTGACGGGGCCGAGGTGCTGCCGCGTTCCTCGACCGTCAGCGGACCGCGCCCGCGCGCGATATTCGGCGGCGGGGTCAGGCCCCATCCGATGATCACCGATTGCCCGCCCGGTGCCTCGACCGTCGCCGCCGTGGGCGCCTGCGACAGGCGCACCGGCGTCACCGCCATCGGGCGCGCCATCTCCAACAGCGCGATGTCGTTGATGCCGACGCCCTGATACCCGGCATGGACATAGATCCGGTCCACGTCATAGGCGATTCCGCCGCCCGACAGGCTGGAGGAGTTGGCGTAGACTTCCAGCGCCACCGGATTGTTGGGCGATTCCGTGTCGACACAATGCGCCGCCGTCAGAACCCACCGATCCGCGATCACGGTCGCGCCGCAGAAATGGCCGTCGAACCGGCTGCGCGCATTGGCCCGGTTGAGGGACACCATCCAGGGAAAATCCCCGATCGAGACGGGACAGCCGCCCATCACCCGGTCGCCCGAACAGAACTCCTGCGCCTCGGCCCGACCCGCAAAGAAGGTCCAGGACGCCAGAACAATGGCCCCAACCGCAATTGCTTTTGTAAACATGTGATTGCACCTCCCAATCAGCATCGACAGCCGCCAATGCGGCCCTGTAATCTCGAAACCCCTACCGCGCGCCGGGGCCCGCTTCGGAGATGACGTTCCAGCCCAAAGCCTCGCCGCTGCGCAACCCGCGATTCTCGGGCGCGTTGTTGACCTCGGCCCCCGCGCCGTCAGGCACGGCCGCCGCGACGGACAGCGTTTCGATGATCAGCGTGGCGGGCGGCGCGATCTCGGTCTCGCCCCTGGTCCCGACCCAGATCCGGTAGGAGCCCGGCGTCTGCTGATCGAGGTCCAGCACCGGCCCGCCACCATCCGCGGCACCCGCGGTGCAGATCCAGGTCTGGTCCGGGCCGTAGAGCATCAGGGTCGTGGGCCCGTCGCTGGCGGTGCGCAGGCTGATCGGGCCGATCTCCGGGGTCCAGTTCAGCTGGTAATCGGGGTTGCTGGCGACAAAGCCGCTGCACTGGCCATCCAGTTGCGCGGAATCCTCATACCCCCCGGCCAGCAGGTTCAGGTGCAACCCCTGCGGCGGCGGCGGTCCGTCCAGATCGACCACGCCATAGGCCGGCACCCCGCCCGTCAGGATGCCGCGCCCCGGCTTGGTCCCGGTGGGCAGGCTTGCGCCCGCGCGAACTGGCGCTTCATTGCTGTTGTCATGGCTGTTGCCGGGCTGGAAATGCGGCGGGATCTCCCCGGCGAAGGCGAATTCCAGCCAGGGCACCTGCCGCCCGCCAGTGGCGGTGCGCACCTGGAACGAGACCTCGTACATGATGTCGTCGATGCGCCGCTCGGGCCGTTCCAGCGCCCGCAAGAGCGCGCTGGTGAAAAGGCCGTTGCGCCCCTCCCCGTCCGAGGAGGTCTGACCGGGCGCGGCCGCATACATGATGAAGGCCGAGGCACCGGCGGGCGTTTCCATCGGGCTGAGGCCGGTGCCCATCTCGCGGCCGCCGCCGCGTTCTGGCAGCGGGTTGTTGCGGCAGGCATCCAGGATGATCACGCCTGTCGCCCCGGTCGCGGCCAGCCGCTCCAGAAAGCGCGGCGCGGGGTAGGACCAGTCGGGCACGTCATCGGCGAACTCGATCTCCTCGTCATCGACGGGGATCAGGTAATTGGTGCCTTTGTATTCCACGCCATGACCGGCAAAGTAGAACACTGCCAGGTCGCCGGGGTTCAGCGTGCGGGTAAAGTCGCGGATCGCGATCTGCATCGACCGCAGATCCTGTTCCAGCAAAGGGCCGTCGCCATAGAGGCGAAACCCGATCTCCTGCAGCCGGGCGGCCATGTCTTCGGCATCGTTGACGGGATTGATCAGCGGGTTCGCAGCATAGCTGGAATTGCCGATGACAAGTGCTACCCGCTCCGCGCTGGCGGCCCCGGCAAGGGCAAGTCCGGCCAGGACTGACAGGATGACGGACAGCGCTTCAGCCCGAAGACCACGCAGCAGCGACACGGCGGAAAACTCCCAAATCAAAAATTCATTGCGGGCATTATGCCCCGAAATCCTGATTTTTCCGACTCATTTATTTTTGAACCGACCGGGGGGTTGGACCGTCTCGGGGCGCGCGCGCAAGGGGACCGGATCAGCCCAACAGTTCCCACAAGATCACCACCGCCCCGGTGACAGCGATGCCCACCAGGAAGGCCGGGATGCGTTGCCGCCAGGGGGATGGCGGATGGCGCGGCAGGGTCTTGGCCTGGCCAAGCAGCGCCGCCTCGGCCAGTTGCGGCAGGCGCGGGCCGAAGCGTGCCAGGATCTGCGCCGTGCGCACAAGGTCACGGGCCATCGCCTTGGGGCCGAGATTCTCGGTGATGTAGCTTTCGACCACGGGCCGCGCCGATTTCCAGATGTTGATATTGGGATCGAGCGACCGTGCCACCCCCTCGACAACCACCATGGTGCGTTGCAGCAGGATCAGCTCGGTCCGCGTCTCCATCCCGAATTGTTCTGTTACGTCAAAGAGATAGCTGAGAAGGCGTGCCATCGAAATCTTGCTGGCATCCATGCCGAAAATCGGCTCGCCCACGGATCGCAGGGCCTGCGCGAATTCACCCACATCGCGGTCGGCAGGGACGTAACCGGCCTCGAAATGCACCTCGGCAACGCGGCGGTAATCGCGCCGGATGAAGCCCATCAGGATCTCGGCATAGATGCGGCGGGTAAACTCGTCCAGCCGCCCCATGATGCCGAAATCCAGCGCCACGATATTGCCGCTTGCGTCCACCTTCAGGTTGCCCTGGTGCATGTCGGCATGGAAATACCCGTCGCGCAGGGCGTGGCGCAGGAACATCTGCAACACGCGTTCGGCCAGCACTGTCCGGTCATGGCCGCCCGCGTCGATGGCCGCGACATCGCCCATCGGCGCGCCCTCGGCCCAATCCAGTGTCATCACCCGGCGCGAGCACAGGAACCAGTTGACCTGCGGCACCTTGAACCCGTCATCCTCGGCGGTATTGGCGGCAAATTCCCCGGCGGCCGAGCTTTCGATGCGCAGGTCCAGTTCGCGCAGCACGACGCCCTCGAAATGTTCGATCACGTCATGCGGGCGCAACCGCCGCGACGAGGGCGACAGCGTCTCGATCACCGTGGCGATCAGGTAGAAGGCGTCGATATCGCGGCGAAAGGCACGCTCGATACCGGGGCGCAGAACCTTCACCGCGACCTCCTGGCCCGTCTCGCGCAGCGTCGCGCGATGCACCTGCGCGATGGAGGCGGCGGCGACGGGCGGCGAAAACGCGGTGAACAGCTCCTCAAGCGGCGCTTCCAGCTCCTCCGCGACCATGCGCTTGGCGACATCGGTGTCAAACGGCGGCAGCTTGTCCTGCAACACCCGCAATTGCAGCGCCAGCTCTTCGCCGACCACATCGGGCCGGGTCGAGAGGATCTGCCCGAACTTGATATAAGCGGGGCCAAGTGCGGTCAGCGCGCGGGTGACGGGCGGCAGGTTGGTATCCCCCTTCAGCCCGAGCCACTTGAACGGCCAGCCCAGGATCCGCGCGCCCGCCCGCACGAAGGGCGGGGCCTGCATCGCCTCCAACGCCACCTTCATGGCGCCGGTGCGTTCGAACGTGGCCCCGGTGCGGATGAGGCGCCAGATATTATGCGGTCCGCGCATCGCTCAGATCTTCCAGCCCGAATGCAACGCCGCGATGCCCATCGAGAGGTTGCGATATTTGACCTGGCTGAACCCCGCCTCGCGGATCATGCTTGCGAAGATCTCCTGATCGGGGAATTTGCGGATGCTTTCGACCAGGTATTGATAGCTGTCGTGATCGCCCGCTATCGCCTGCCCCATCTTGGGGATGACGTTGAAGGAATAGAGATCATAGAGCTTCTGCAGTCCCTCGTTGGGCAATTGGCTGAACTCCAGCACCATCAACCGGCCACCGGGTTTCAGGACGCGGAACGCCTCGGACAGGGCGTCGGCAATGCGGGTGACGTTCCGGATGCCGAAGCTGATCGTGTAGACGTCGAAGCTGCCGGCTTCGAACGGCAGCGCCATCGCGTCGCCGACGATCCAGTCCAGCCGGTCGGCAAAATCCTCGGCCTCGGCGCGTTTCTGACCCTCGACCAACATGCTTTCGGTCATGTCCAGCACGGTCGCGTGCGCCACGGGCGCGCGGCGCAGGAAACGGAACGAGATATCGCCGGTGCCGCCCGCAACATCCAAGAGGCGCTGCCCGTCGCGCGGGGCCAGCCAATCCATCATCGCATCCTTCCAGACACGGTGGATACCCATCGACATGACATCGTTCATGACATCGTATTTCGACGCGACACTGGAAAAGACGCCGTGGACCATCCCGGCCTTTTCCTCCTCGCCTACGGTGCGGAACCCGAAATGGGTTGTCCTGTCGTCTTTCGTCATCTTGAAACTGCCCTGTTCCGATCCAGATCGGGGGTATACCTTTGCGCCCAGAGGGGCAAATCATCAATTGCCGCAGCGCGCCCGGTGCTGCTAGGGAATGGCGCTTTGACCCTCCTGTATCAAAGTTAGGTAAAGGCCGATGCCCGAACTGCCCGAGGTCGAGACCGTGCGCCGTGGCCTTGCCCCGGTGATGGAAGGTGCGCGCATCACCGCCGCCGATATCCGCCGCCCCGATCTGCGCTGGCCTTTCCCTGCGGACATGGCCGCGCGGCTGACGGGCGCGCGGGTGGAGCGCTTGCGTCGCCGGTCGAAATACATCCTGGTCGATCTGGACACCGGCGAGACGCTGCTCATTCATCTCGGCATGTCGGGGCGGATGCTGATCTCGACCCGCGGCGCGGATCAACCCCTGGCCGCGTTCTTTCACGCCCTGCCCGCCCCCGCCAAGCATGACCACGTCGTGCTGGACATGGAGGGCGGCGCGCGGATCACCTTCAACGACGCCCGCCGCTTCGGCGCTATGGACCTGATGGCGACCGCCACCGCCGAGGCGCATCCGCTGCTGGCCAGCCTCGGGCCCGAGCCCCTGGGCAACCGCTTTGACGGCCCCTACCTGGCCGCGGCCCTCAAGGGCCGCCGCACCCCGATCAAATCCGCCCTGCTGGACCAGCGAATCGTGGCGGGCCTGGGCAATATCTATGTCTGCGAAACGCTCTACCGCGCCGGTATCTCGCCCAAACGCCACGCGGGCCGACTCGCAGCCCCCCGTGCCGCGGCGTTAGTCCCGATTATTCGCGATGTGTTGAACGACGCCATTGCCGCAGGCGGATCGTCCCTGCGCGACCATCGCCAGACCAGCGGAGAGCTTGGCTATTTCCAGCATAGTTTTCAGGTATATGGCCGCGAGGGCATGCCCTGCGCCACACCCGGATGCAGGTCGCGCATTCGGCGCATCGTGCAATCGGGCCGCTCCAGCTTTTACTGCCCCGGCTGTCAAAGATAGCTTGAACCGGACGCGCGGGCTGATAACCCTGCCTCCTTGAGGACACCAAACACCGGGACGGATCGACATGGCCTACGAGACCCTGAACGTCGAGAACAAGGACCACATCTGCCTGATCAAGCTGAATCGGCCCGACGCGCTGAACGCCTTGAACACGCAGCTTCTGGAGGAACTGTGCACGGCGCTGGAGAAGGCCGATGCCAATGACAAGGTGCGCTGCATCGTCATCACGGGATCGGAAAAGGCTTTTGCCGCCGGGGCCGATATCAAGGAGATGTCGACCAAGAGCTTCGTCGAAGTCTACAACGAGAACCTCTTTGCCGACAGCACCGACCGGCTGACCGCGATCCGCAAGCCGATAATCGCCGCCGTGGCGGGCTACGCGCTTGGCGGCGGCTGCGAGCTGGCGATGGCCTGCGACTTCATCATCGCCGCCGACAGCGCCAAGTTCGGCCAGCCCGAGATCAACCTGGGCGTCATCGCCGGTATGGGCGGCAGCCAGCGCCTGACACGGTTCGTCGGCAAGTCCAAGGCGATGGACATGAACCTGACGGGCCGCTTCATGGATGCCGAGGAGGCCGAGCGGTCAGGGCTGGTCAGCCGCGTGGTGCCCGCGAAAAAGCTGATGGACGAGGCAATGGCCGCCGCCGCCCGCATCGCCGAGAAATCCATGGCCTCGATCAAGGCCGCCAAGGAGGCGGTCAACCGCAGCTATGAAACCACTCTCTCCGAGGGGCTCCTGTTCGAGCGCCGGGTGTTCCATTCGCTCTTCGCGACCGAGGACCAGAAGGAGGGCATGGCCGCCTTCCTCGAAAAGCGCGAGGCACAGTTCCGCGACAAGTGACGCGGGGGGTGCGATTCCGGGCTTTCCTTTCGCCGCAATATCCCCTAAACGGCCCGCCATACATGCGTGCGAGGTCCGCTTGACCAGATTCGGCCGGTTTAAGAAACCCGGTGTGGGCATCGCTTTCGCGTTCGACAGTCACCTGACAGCCCACCGAAGGGAACCCGAGATATGGCCAATACGCCGCAAGCCAAGAAACGCGCCCGCCACAACGAAGCGCGCTTCGCCATCAACAAAGCCCGCCGTTCGCGCATCCGCACCTACCTGCGCAAGGTCGAGGAGGCCATCGCCTCCGGCGACCAGGCCGCTGCCCAGGCCGCCCTGCGCGCCGCTCAGCCCGAGCTGATGCGCGGCGTCACCAAGGGGGTGTTGCACAAGAACACCGTTGCGCGGAAAATGTCGCGCCTGTCCTCGCGCGTGAAGGCGCTCGGGGCCTGATCGGGGCCTTCAAACCCCTTGTTTACAAGGCGTCCCACCCGGGGCGCCTTTTTTCTTTTCCGGAATTTCCCTGATCTTCGGCACCTTTATCCGGGCCCTCGGGGATTCGTTGCACCCCCCTCCCGAGTCAAGCGCAATGATTGATTGCGACAAGCGTCCGAGTCCCGCTAGCTTGAGATCAATGATTCACATTGTCTGGGGGGACATTCAGCTGCGTCATGACAGAATTGACCGGGTCCACGACAGCGCTGCCATGCTGCGTTAGAGAGACCGGGCAATCGGACCGGAAAGGTCCGGTCAGGCGCAGTCGGAAAGCCGTGTGATCGGGGGCTTCAGGGCCATCCGCATCGCATTGGTCCTTTCGCTATCCGGCCACGTGTCGGCGCTGGCGAGGTTCCGAGATGTCCAGAGACCTTTGCCCTTCGGGGCGCCGCACCAGAATCGCTCGGGCCGAAGGGTCCGGGGGCTGGTTGGCGTCTGTCGGGCGGAGCTTCTTGGTTTTTCCGTCGCGGAAGACCGGCCAGCGCACCGGATCCCGGTGGGGCAACACGCGTGTCGGCAAACGGCACCAGGCCCGGACCGGCGCGCGGATGATGCGGAACAGTTGGAAGGCGAAGGGACAACCAGGGCGGCGCACGCATCGCCCGCGCGGAGGATCGGCTGCTCAGGGCCGGGGCCGCCCGCGTCAATTGAAAAGAAGACGGGAATAGAATGACTCAGGATACGTGGGGCCAGGTTCGGGGCGAGCTGCTCAAGTCTGTCGGCAAGAACAATTTTTCGGCCTGGATCGAGCCGATCACCTTCAATACGGTCCAGAACCGCACCGCGCATTTCAATGTGCCCACGAATTTCATCGGCACCTGGGTCACGCAGCATTTTTCCGATGTCATCCTGCGCCACCTGATCTCGGCCGGGGTCGATGTCGACCGGGTCCAGTTTGCCGTGAATGCCGCCGCCGTGGCCTCGAACGCGGGAAATTCCAACAGCGCACCGACCCCGACGCCCGCCCCGGCCCCCGCGCCACAGTCCCGCAGGGCGGTTCAGGCCGCGCCGCAGGACCTGCCCGAATCCGCCCTGAACCCCGCCCATACCTTCGCCAATTTCGTCGTCGGCAAGCCCAATGAACTGGCCCATGCCGCCGCCCGCCGCGTTGCCGAAGGCGGGGCCGTGTCCTTCAACCCGCTCTTCCTCTATGGCGGCGTCGGCCTCGGCAAGACCCATCTGATGCACGCCATTGCCTGGGAATTGCGGCAGAGCCAGCCGCAGCTCAAGGTGATCTACCTTTCCGCCGAACAGTTCATGTATCGCTTCATCCGCGCCCTGCGCGACCAGGACACGATCAGCTTCAAGGAAACCTTCCGCTCGATCGACGTGCTGATGGTCGATGACGTGCAGTTCATCGCCGGCAAGAACTCCACCCAGGAGGAATTTTTCCACACCTTCAACGCGCTCATAGAACTCGGCAAGCAGATCATCATCTCGGGCGACCGCGCCCCGGTGGACATGGAGGAGCTCGACAACCGCATCGCCTCGCGGCTGCAATGCGGGCTGGTGGTGGACCTGCACCCGACCGATTATGAATTGCGCCTCGGCATCCTGCAACAAAAGGTCGAGGCACAGCGCGAACGCCACCCCGACCTCAAGATCGCGCCCGGCGTGATGGAGTTCATCGCACATCGCGTCTCCTCCAATGTACGGGTGCTGGAAGGCGCGCTGACCCGGCTTTTTGCCTTCGCCGACCTGATCGGTTGCGAGATCACCATGGACATGACGCAGGAATGCCTGTCCGACATCCTGCGCGCCTCCGACCGCAAGGTCACGATGGAGGAGATCATCAAGAAGACCTGCGAGCATTACCACCTGCGCCAGACCGACCTTATGAGCCCGTCGCGCGCCCGCAACATCGCGCGCCCCCGGCAGATGGCGATGTATCTGTGCAAGAAACTGACCACCCGGTCCCTGCCCGAGATCGGGCGCAAGTTCGGTGGCCGCGACCACACCACCATCCTGCACGGGGTGCGCAAGATCGAGGAGCTGATCTCGCTCGACAGCCAGATCGCCGAGGATGCCGAATTGCTGCGCCGGATGCTGGAGGCCTGACCCCGCTCTCCCCTTCCCTTTTCGCGAACCTTCTTTGTTCCGAAAATATCCAGTCCGTTTGGATTATGCGATGATGGTTGCGGGCGGGAGCTCGTAAATATCCAGATGCTTTGAGCTTTCAAAGACATCGTCTCCGGGCTTGAGCCCCGCCCGCATTGGTTTGTCCTGC
>NZ_JBSXNT010000017.1:0-97626 GCF_056857775.1 Alterinioella sp. B-7 | reverse complement strand
TCCTCGACTGCCGCGACCCCGAAAAAATGGCAGATGAAGGCGAGCCGTTCGCGGACCGTGCGGGAGGATGGCTCGACCTGATGGCACAACCCGCCGTTCTTCACCCGATAAGCCGCGCCTGCGCCGGTTATCACCTCTGGTACCTCGCGGCGCTCGGGCAGCAGGGTGACCGAATGGAAGCGGCAGTCACGGCCGGGCGCATCGCGGCCAGCGACGGCAAGGGCGCAGTCTTTCCGCCTCCGGTCATGGGCGGCGCAGGGGGGCTTCGCGCGGGTGGCTCACCCGCCGACCGTCTGGCGCGATGGCTTGACGGGATGGAGACCGCCTGCCTGACCGCAATGCGGCACCTAGACGATATCGAGGCATGGTCAGCGAGGGCAGAAACCGAGATGACCCCACTCTCGGGCCGCACGCCCCCAGCCTTGTGCGCTGTTCTGACCGAATGGCCACTCGTCTCCGCCCCGATGGCCGAGGCTCTGACCGGCGCCAGTCGCGCCGCCGTCCAGCGAAACATTGCCTGGATGGAGGAAAAGGGTCTGGTCCGCGAGATGACGGGGCAGGGGCGGTATCGGATGTGGCGTGCGGCGAACTGAAGTCAGCAGCGACCTGCACACCCATTCGGTCAAGCGCTTTGTTGAGCGGGCAGGTCCCCATCAGCGAACAGGTTCGGGAAAAGGCGTTCCCGGTAGTCGAGAGGAAATGCAAGTCGCACGGGCGTCTTTGGCGAGGTAGATGACAGGTACCTCCGCCCTGCAACGCGCTGATCACGCCGAGCCCCATGCCATCGTCGATGGCATAGACCCCATTGATCTGGTCGCCGTATTGGGTCAGGAAGGTTTCCATGACGGTCTGCGCGCGTTCCCTGTTCCATTCCGCCGTCTGGCTGTCAAGCACGCTGATACCCGGATAGGCATCTGCAATCGGGTCGAGGAAGCAGTTGCCGCGCAGGATCGACACGGTGTAGCCCGGCGTGCCTTCGACCACCACGATATTGCCTTCGCCATCGAGCGCATCGGCCAGCATGTCGGCGGCGTGTTGCCCCTGCAAGCAGTCATCGGGGCCGGTATGGCCAACGATGTAGCGCCGCGCCTCAACACATTGTGAGTAGATGTAAACCCGTTCCAATCCATCACCGGACAGGCCCGGAATCGTCGTTGAAGAGCGGCTTCCTCCGTGGCCCCGGTCCAAGCGCTGCATGGTATATTTGTCTCATGCAGCTATCTGATTAGCTTTTTGCTGCAAGTTCCTTCTTTGGATCGTGGAAAGGGATCGGCACGACTACGCCGCCGCGTGTTTCCCCCAGCTTGTCAACGGTCAGCTCCGTCTCGAGGTCTGCATGCTCGATTTTCAGCATGCCAAGTGCGATGTTCTTCTTCAGCCGCGGGGAATAGACCGCCGAGGTGACCGTGCCGACCTGGATTCCGTCCTTCATGAGCGGCCAGAAAAAATCGTTGACGCCAACAAAAGGCTCCCCTTCGATCTCCAGACCGACGAGCTTCTGCCTGATGCCCTTTTCCCTGATCCGTTTCAGCGCGTCCTTGCCGACGAAATCGGCTTCCATGTCGAGGCTGACCAGACGGTCGAGGTTCAGCTCGAACGGGTTGTTGGCCAGGTTCATATCGGCGTGATAGGACAGCATTCCCGCCTCGATCCGGCGAATGCCGGATGTGTGGCCCGGTTTGAGACCCATGGGCGTGCCGATATCCATGATGTGTTCCCAAAGACGGTTTCCGGCAGACCCGTCGCGCAGGAAGATCTCGTAGCCAAGCTCGCTCGACCAGCCGGTGCGCGAAATGATCAGCGGCACCCCGTACCAGTCATATTCCATGAAATGGTAGTATTTCAGTTCGGTCGGGGCGTCGCCGAAACACGCGCGCAGGATATCGCGGGATTTCGGGCCCTGAAGCTGTAGAGGCGACACGTCGGGCTCGGTGATTTCGACATCCATATCGGCGTTCACCGCTACGCCGCGCGCCCATAACAGGACGTCGCTATCGGCGATGGACAGCCAGAAATGGTCCTCGGCCAGTTTCAGCACGATCGGATCGTTGATGACCCCGCCATCCTGATCGGTAATCAGCACATATTTGCACTGCCCGACCTTGCAGGCCGAAATGTCGCGGCAGCACAGGTACTGGGTGAACTTGGCTGCATCCGGCCCCTTGATCTCGACCTGACGTTCGACCGACACGTCGCACAAGATCGCCTGTTCGATCAGGTTCCAGAAGTTCTGCTCCGGGCTACCGAAATCGCGCGGGATATACATGTGGTTATAGACCGAAAAACCCTTGGCGCCCCAACGCAGAGCCGCGTCGGAATAAGGGGACTTGCGGACCTGAGTACCAAAGCTGAAGTCGGCAAAGCGAAGTTCGTGGTTCGTGCTCATGTTCGTGTTCCAGTCGGTGAATGTGGCAGGGTCATCGCTTCTGGCGCACCAGATCGCGGAGTTCATTCTTGCGGATTTTTCCGGTGGTCGTCTTTGGCAGTTCGCCGAAGATCACCTTCTTGGGACGCATGTAGCCGGCCAGGTTTGCCTTGGCATGGGCCAGCAGGTCGTCTTCAGTCGCCGCGCCGCAAAGTTCGACAAAGGCGCAGGGCACTTCGCCCCATTTCTCGTCGGGCATGGCCACGACCGCGACGAGGCTGACGGCAGGGTGGGAATAAAGCGCCTTTTCCACCTCGATGGACGAGATGTTCTCGCCGCCCGAGATGATGATGTCCTTGGACCGGTCGCGGATCTCGATGTAGCCATCGGAATGCTGCACCGCGATGTCGCCCGACCAGAACCAGCCGTCCTTGAAGGCCTTCGCGGTCTCCTCGGGCGCCTTCAGGTAGCCCTTCATGACGATATTGCCGCGAAACACGACCTCGCCGAGGGTCTGAGCGTCCCAGGGAACAGGCTCTCCTGTCTCGGGGTCGAGAACCAGAACGTCTTCTTCCAGCTCATAAGCCACGCCTTGCCGCGCCTTCAAATCGGCCCTTTCCTGCGCGGGCAAGTCGGCCCAGACAGGTTTTTCGGCGCAAACCACGGCGGGGCCATAGACCTCGGTCAGGCCGTAGACATGGGTTATGGATATGCCCATCGCCTCCATCCCCTTGATCACGCTGGCGGGCGGTGGCGCGGCGGCGGTCATCATCTTGATCTTTTGCGGGAAGTCGCGCTTTTGTTCGGCCCCACTGATCATCGACATGATAATCGGCGCACCGCACAGGTGGGTCACGCCATGATCGGCGAAGGCGTCATAAATCGCCTCCGGCCTTGGCGCGCGCAGGAACACATGGGTTCCGGCGAGCATGGTGATCGTCCAGGGGAAGCACCAGCCGTTGCAGTGAAACAGCGGCAGCGTCCACAGATAGACGGGGTGGTGCGGCATTTCCCAGGTGACGACATTGTTGACCGCATTGGTCCAGGCGCCACGGTGAGAATAAACAACGCCCTTGGGCCGGCCCGTGGTTCCGGAAGTGTAGTTCAGCGCCAGCGCGTCCCACTCATCATCGGGCAGGGTATAGGCGAAGGTGGGATCGCCTTCGGCCAGCAGATCGTCAAAGGTGAGCTCGCCGATCCTTTCGCCACCCGGTCCTTCGCTGTCTTCGATATCGACGATCAGGAGATCGCGGCCGGATTGCGCGACGGCTTCGGCGGCCATTGCCGAAAACTCGGTATCGACCAGCAGAACCTTCGCCTCGCCATGTTCAAGAATATAGGCGATCGTGCCGGAACCGAGCCGCGTGTTGTTGGCGTTCAGGACCGCCCCCAGCATCGGCAGCGCCAACGCGCATTCCAGGGCCTCCGGGATGTTCGGCGCGATCAGGGCAACGGTGTCGCCTTTGCCGACACCTCGTTTGGCCAGTGCCGAGGCCAGCTGCTTGCACCGCTCCGCGACCTCACCCCAGTTGCGGCGGATGTGCCCATGGATCTGCGCGGGCAGTTCGGGGTGCACACGCTCCACGCGCTTGAGGATCGAAACAGGGGACAGCGCCGTATGATTGGCGGCATTGCGCGCCAGTTCGGGCCCATCAAACGTCATTCACCCGTCCACTCTGGCATGGATTCCTTACGCGTGAAGGCACCGATCCCGGCCTCGGCGTCGCGCGCCATCATGTTCTCGACCATTGTGCGGCCGGCAAAGGCATAGGCTTCTTCCAGCGGCATTTCGGTCTGTTCATAAAAGGCACGCTTGCCGATCTTGACCGCAGACGGCGATTTGTCGGCGATGATGCGCGCCATTTCCATGGCCTTCCCCTCAACCTCTGCCACTGGCACCACATGGTTCACAAGACCCATTTCGGCGACACGGGCGGCGGGTAGAAACTCGCCCATCAGCAGCATTTCCATCGCCATCTTGCGCGGCACATTGCGCGACAGCGCAACCATGGGCGTGGAGCAGAAAAGGCCGATATTCACGCCCGACGTGGCGAATGTCGCGTCCTCGGCGGCCACGGCCAGATCGCAGGACGCCACCAACTGGCATCCTGCCGCCGTGGCAATTCCCTTGACCTCGGCGATCACCGGCTGCGGCAGGCGCACGATGCGCAGCATCATCGCGGAACATTTGGCAAAGAGGTCCTGGAAATACTGGAACCCACCGTCGCCGTCTTCGCGGCGCGCGGTCATTTCCTTGAGGTTATGGCCCGCACAAAAATGGTCGCCGCCGCTGCGCAGGATCACGACCTTGACGCTGCGGTCCGCCGCGATTGCGTCCAGCATGTCGGACAGGGCGGCCAGCATCGCCTCTGACAGGGCGTTGATGGATTTGGGTGCATTCAGCGTCAGGACACTGATGCCGTCCTGGTCCGAGCGCAGGATGAGTTGTTCGGTTTCCATTGTGCCGTCCATGATTTATACCAACGCGCCGCCGGCCGATTTCCACGCACCAACGCCGCCGGACATGTTCAGAACCGGCGAGAGGCCCATCTCCATGGCCACCAGCGCCGCCATGGCGGACCGTCCACCGGATGCGCAGTAAAAGACATAGGTCTTGTCCTGATTGAATTCGGGTTTGTGCGCCGGGCTTTCGGGACAGATATGGAACTCCATCATGCCGCGGGACGATGATACGGCCCCCTTTATGACGCCTGTCCTTGCCTGCTCCGTGCCGTCGCGCAGATCGACGAAGACGTGAGCGGGCGAGGCCGCCAATGCCAGCGCATCTTCGGCGCTGATTGCAGGTACACGCCCCAGGGCATCATTCACGATATCCTTGGCACTCTTGATGATGGTCTGTGACACGATCAGATTCCTTGTTTGGACGACACCAGGCCGCTGTTGTCAGATCGCCAGGTCGAGGCGCGGTTTCCAGAACGGGCGGAACAGCTCGATCTTGGGACAGCGGTTCATCACGACCTTGAGGCCGGCGTCTTCGGCAAGCTTTGCGGCGGCATCGTCGTAAACCCCGATCTGCCCCCAGATCACCTTGGCCCCGATGGCAATCGCCTTTTCGGTGATGGCATAGAGTTCGTCCTTGGGACGAAAGACCTCGACCATATCAACAGGGCGATCGATCTCTTCGAGCGAATGAACCACCGGAATGCCGCGAATTTCGGTCAGGTTCGGGTTCGGGTTTACCGGGATCATGTCGTAGCCGGTTTCATGCAGCACGCGCAGCACCCCATAGCTGAATTTGGTCTTGTCAGCGCTGGCACCAACCATCGCGATGGTTTTCACCGACTTCAGAATGTCGGCAAGGTATTTCTGGTCGTAATCGTAGAGTTCATCCAGCGCTTGGGCGGGCATGTCTCAGGCCTCCTTCGGGGTCGCGATATCCGCCTTCAGCTCATGCGGCTCCAGCGGATCAAGGAAAGGGTTGCGGTAGAGTTTGTCGTGGCTTTCGACGCCGATTTCGAGCGTGATGTCGGTCATCGGGCGTGCGACGCAGAGCAGGACATATCCGTTGTTGATCTGACGGTTGTTCAGCGCCACCTGACGTCGCTGATCGACCTCACCATCGGTCAGTTTGGCGGCACAGGTGATGCAGCCGCCGTATTTGCAGCCATAGGGCAGATCGACCCCTTGCTCGCGCAGGGTCTCCAACAGCGGACGGCGCGCTTCGACCTGATAGGCCGCGCCGTCGCGGTTTGCGATCGTTATGGTGTGTGTCGCGGTCAAAGCCAGATATCGCTGGTGCAGTCGCCACCGGGATAGCGGGTTTCGTGGCAGCGGCTGGGGCCGTTCGGTTCCTTGCCGAAATCGACGATGAAATCCTCGTTGATCTTCATGCCGCCGTTTTCGACATCGCAATCAATCATCAGCATGACACCGCCCTGTGTGCGGATCTCGGGGTAGAACTGGTTGTCCCAGGTTGAGAACAGCGAGGTGGTGACATAGAGCCGCTTGCCATCGAGCGAGAGCTGATACATCTGCGGCCCGCCCGCGACTTTCACGCCGTTGACCTCTGGTGCCTTGCCCAGCAAACCACCCATCCAGACCTGACCGGTCAGGACCGGGTTGTGCGGATCGGAGATGTCATACTGGCGCATGTCACCGTGCAGCCAGTTGTTCAGATACAGGTATTTGTCATCCATCGACACGAGGATCGCGCTCATCACGCCCGGCACCGGAATGGGCCATTCGGGATGAGGCTCGTTCTCGACGTCGATGATCTTTTCCCATTCCCACTTGCCGGCCTCGGATTTCCAGAAATGGATCACGTTGGCCGACAAGGCCGCGCCACAGAACCCGTGGCTGCTGTCGGGATCATGATGGAATTTCACCTCCAGAGGGATCAGCCCGTCTTCGCCCAGATACATGGTTTCGACCGGCTTGCGCGCTTCGAAATCCCAGATGTGCAGGCGGCGGCCGTATTTCAGGTGCCCCACTTCCTCCAGATCGAAGCCTGGCATGAAGGTGTTGGGCGCGGCCCACTCGGAAGATACCATGACGTTGTGGCGCGGCTGGTACCAGAAGTCATAGGAAAACGGGATGTCGCCCATGGTTTCTTCCCACCGGCCCTGAATCTCGAACTCCCTGTTCAGATGCAGGTAGCCGCCCGGCGCTTCGCCTTTCGCATCGCCCAGAAACGAAATGATGATCTCACTGCCCAGGCAATGCACGGTGTGCGGACCGCTGAGGTTGGCCTTCGACTTGATCTCGGCCCCGTCGATCACCTTGTGCAATCGCGGTGCGCGTGGATCGGTGGCCGTGTCGATGACGTGGATGTTGTTGGACCGCACGCCGGGAACCAGCAGATACTTGCGCGACATGCCCGCATCGTCATGGCACGAAGAACAGGCGTTCCACCCCATGTGGTGCAGTTCATCCCCGATGCCGGGCATCTCGAGCCGGTGGATGACCTGGCTATAGGTCGGGCTGTCCGGGTCCGCATCCACGGTCGCCAGATAATCCGGTTTCTGGATGCCGGTGCCGGTATAGATGGCGATCGTGTAGAGCAGTTTCTCGCGGGGGGCCTTGATCGCCTCGGTCGGACTTGCATAGCCCGGGCCGCAACATGCGCCGTCCATCATCACATTCCTCCCTTGCGATAACTTCACACTTCTCGTATTTCGATAATGAGATTCTCGCAAGGTAAAAAGTATGCATCTGGAAAGACTCGTTTGGATCCTTGAAATCGTCGGGCAGAAGGGTGAGGCAACGGTGGCCGAGATCTGTGCCCATTCGGACCTGCCCAAGCCTTCTGCCTACAGGCTTGTGCAGGATCTGGTCGATGTCGGGCTGCTGGAACCTGTCGCCCGCGGGCGGTTTGCGATTGGCATCCGCCTGAAGCACATAACGCATAGCGATCAGTCTGACCGTGCGCTGCTTGAACTGATTGCGCCAACGCTGAAACAGGCGGCTGCCGAAGTCGGTGCCGCGTTCTTCCTGTCGCGCCTGCGCGGAAAATCCGTTGAAATCATCCACGTCGAGACGCCCGACACCGGAGTGTCCTTTCTTCATCCGGGTTTAGGCAAGCGCCCCTTGCATGCCTGTTCCTGCTCGAAGGCTGTCGCGGCGTTTTCACCGGATCTGTTCCCGACCGGCGACATGGAAGGGCAGTTGCGGGCATATACCGAGTTCACCGTAACGAACCTGCATGATCTGGAAGCGGAGTTCGAAACCATTCGTCAGCAGGGCTTTGCGGAGTGTGTGGAAGAGATTGAGCGCGGCATGTGCTCGGTCGCGGCTCCTCTTGCACCAAGCGGCCCTGGGGCCTTGATGTCCATCGGTGCGACGGGATCCATGCGGGTGTTCACGTCGGCGTTTCGTGAGAAGCTAGGTCGCCAGATCGTCCAGATCGCGGGCGAGTTGTCGACCGGCCTTGGATGGGGCGTGGCGCAGGAGACAGGAAGAACGAGCCTGCCCTGACGCGCGCCGTCCTCCAGCGAGTTCTGGTGCAGTTGCAGGGCCGGGGCCAGCCAGCCCATGCGTTTGGCGCGGATGTTGTTGTCGATCATCGCGCCATTGATCGGAATGGGTTTAGAAGAAGCTGGTGCCGTCCGTCAGCCGGGCGGTCGGGTCCAGACATGCGCCGCGGTACCGCCGAAATCGGGGAAGGCGACGGGTAGCGGCTGATCCACGAGGCCAGGCAAGCCTGTGGATGTTCTCTTGCGGTGAATACTCATTGCCCCGTCAGTATCAAAGGAATTCCACGGACGGGCCGAGGGCCTTCGAGCAGGGAGAGGAACGCGACGGATTGAAGGCCGCGACCGAACCCGCTCTATGTCGAACGATCACGCGCCCGGAAATCCTCCAGCAACGCATAGAAGGCGGGCAGCACCAGCAGGATCAGCACCGTTGCGGCAAGCAACCCGAAGACGACCGAGATCACCAGCGGTTTGAGCGTCTGCGCCTGGGTCGAGGTTTCGAGCAGCATCGGGGCCATGCCCATGATGGTGGTCGAGACCGACACGAAGATCGGTCGGATCCGGGCGCGCACGGCCTCGCTGGCGGCGTCGGTGGCTGAAAACCCCTCGGTCCGGCGCGCCTTGATCACACCGACGAGAAGGATCGCGTTGTTCACCACGATTCCGGCCAGTGACGCGGCCCCCACCAGCGACGGCATCGAGATGTTGTACCCCATGAGCGCATGGCCCCAGATCACCCCGAGAAAGGCCAGCGGGATGGTGACCATCACGATCAGCGGCTCGACATAGCTGCGAAACTGGAAGCTGAGCACGATATAGACACCGACCAGCCCGATCAGGAAACCCCGCAGGATCGAGGCGACGGTTTCCGCCGAATTCGCGGCCTGGCCGCCGACCTCGAAACCCAGGCGCGGGGTGTTGGCAACCAGATCGGGCAGGAAGCCCCCGGTCATCTGCGCGGTGATTGCGTCGGCGTTGCCGACCCGCCCATCGACATCGGCCGAGACGGTCACTGTGCGCACTCCGTTGCGCCGGGTGATGCCGCTCCAGCCGCGCGCCTCGGTGATGGTGGCGATGCTGGCCAGGGGTACGGTATCGCCTGCGGGCAGGGCGATCTCGAAGGCGCCCAGATCGGCGCGGGTGGCGCGGTCGGTATCGGACAGCCGCACCTCCAGATCCCAGGCCAGGTCGCCGCGACGGATCTCGGCAAGCTGTGTGCCGAGGAAGGCCGCCCGCAATTGCCCCGCGACATCGCCCGCGGTCAGCCCGAGCGCTTCGGCCCCCGGCGCGAGGCTCAGCCGCAGTTCGGGCGCACCGGGGCGCAGGTCGAGGATCGCGTTGCGCACACCGGCATAGGTCTCCAATTCGGCCAGCGTGGCGCGGCCTGCCGCCTCCAGCGTGGCGAGGTCGGGATGGGTCAGGCGCAGCTCCACCGCGATGCCCTGCGGGCCGATGCCCGGCTCGGTCAGGATCAGCGAGTTGACGCCGGGCAGGAGGCCGATTTCCGCGCGCCAGAGCGTGACGATCTCGTCAAGCGTGCTGGTGCGCGTTTCGGCCCCCAGTAGATCCACCCCGACCGTGGCGACATGCGCGCCGCTTTCGCCCGCCGACAGGTTGCGGCCCAACCGGGTGATGCGCCGGACCACGAGGGGCTGCGCGTCGGGCTGGCCGGGGGTGAGGCCGGCATTGACGCGCTCCAGCGCGGCCTCGACCTGGTCTACCGCCTCGATGGTGCGCGACAGCGGGGTGCCCGCGGGCAGCATCAGCCGCGCCTCCAGCACGTCGCCGTCGATCTCGGGCAGCGCCTCGCGCTTGATCACGCCGCCGCCCAGGGCCCCCACGGTGACGATCAGCGCGCCCAATGCCAGCCCCGCGACGAGCCAGCGCCAGCGGATCGCGGCTTCGGCCAGACGGCCCACGCCCTTTTCGCGCAACCTGTCGAACCCCGCATCGAAGCGGGTGCGGAAGCGCGAGGGGGCGGTGTCCTTCATCCCGCCCTTCAGGTGGTGCGGCAGGATCAGGAAGGCTTCGATCAGCGAGGCGGCGAGCGCCGCCAGCAACACGACCGGCAGAACCTCCAGCACGGCGCCCAGTTCGCCCGCCAGAAAGGCCAGGGGCAGGAACACGGCCAGCGTCGTCAGGAAGGACGAGATGACGCCGGGCATCACGGCTGCGACGCCCGCGGCGACGTTCTCCACCGTGGCGCCCTTGGCGGCATGCACCGCGATGGAATCCGCGATCACGATGGAATCGTCCATCACGATCCCGATCGCCATGAGCAGCGCCACCAGCGTCATCATGTTCAGGCTGAGCCCGGTCAGCGCCATCCAGAGGAACGCGCCCGCAAAGGCCACGGGCAGGCCCATCGCGGCCCAGATCGCGAAACCGGGGCGGAAGAACAGGCTCATGACCCCGATGACCAGAACCAGGCCGATCACGCCGTTCTGCACCAGCATCAACAGCCGGTCGCGGATGATGGAGGTCACGTCCTGAACCACCGCGACAGTGATCGTGTCGGGCAGGCGGGCCGTTTCCTCGGCCACCAGCGCCGCAACCCCGTCAAGCACGCGCAGCGCGTCGGCATCGCGCGCCTTGGCCACGTCGATGATGATTGCCGGCGTGCCATCGACAAGGGCGCGGTCCTGGGGTGGCTCGAAACGCTCCGCGATCAGCGCCAGGTCGCCGAGTGTCAGGGTCGCGCCATTTTCCAGCACCAGCACGGGAATGGTGGCCAGCGCGGTGGCCGTGTCGCGCTCGGCGGTGAAGCGCAGCGTCAGATCCGCGCCCGGACCTTCCAGCGTTCCGGCGGGCAGGTCGATGTTCTGGGCAGAGATCGCCGCGGCCAGGGCCGCAGGCGTCAGGCCGTGGCTTTCGAGCACGGCCCGCGTCGCGGTGATGGACAGCGTCCGGGTGCCGAGCCCGCCGCGGCTGACGCGGGTGACGCCGGGCAGGGCGGAAAGGCGGTCGGAGAAGGCGTCGGCGTAGAGGTCAAGCTCGCCCAAGGGCAGGTCACCCGAGATGGCGACCGACGTGACCGGGTCGGCGCGGTGCAATTCGCGCACGATGGCCGGATCGGCGCGGTCCGGAAAGGCATCAATCGCCGACACCTCGGTGCGCAGCGAATTGACGAAGCGCAGCGCGTCATTGCCCGGAGCCATGGTCGCCACGGCGCGGGCACGGCCGGTCTGCGCGGTGCAGGTGAAGGTCTCCAGACCCTCGACGCCCTGCACCCCATCCCAAAGCGGCGCGCAGATCGCGGTTTCGACATCCTCGGCGGCGGCGCCCCGATAGGGCACGATGATCTCGGCCTCGACGGCGCGGAAATCGGGAAATGTCTCGCGCAACAGGCCGGGGGCCGAAAAAAGGCCGGCGGCGAGGAACAACAGTAGCAGCAGGTTGCCCGCCGTCGGGTGGCCGGTGAACCAACGGATCATTCGGCCGCCTCGACAGGGGTGAGGGCCATTCCGGGGATGGCCGGGACGATGTCGTCGATCACCACGCGGTCGCCGGGGGACAGGCCTTCGGTGATGATGACACGCCCGTCCTGGGCGAAGGCGGTGGTGACCGGGCGCAGTTCCAGCAGATCATCGGGGCCGACCACGCGCACCATTCCGGCATGAAGGGCTGCTTCGGGGATCGCCATGACGCCCGTCAGGGGGGTGCCCTGGAACGTCAGGCCGACCTGCATGTTCGGAACAAGAGGCAGGCGTCGAGGCGGGTCGGCCCCCTCGTAGGGATCATCGACCGTGACCACGACGGGCACGGTGCGGGCGCGGGCATCCAGCGCCCCCTCGATCCGGACAACGCGGGCGGGCCAGATCTGCGCCGGATCCGACAGGGGGCTGAGCGTCACGTCGATCCGCGCGGCAGGGCCCTCGCGCATCATCTCGGCAAGGGTGGTGCCGACGGGGGCATCGCCCAGGAGGCTGCGAAAACTGTCGATCGCCAGATGCGCCACGACCTCGGCCGCCGCGATGCCGTCGGCACGGATCACCACCTGTCCGGGCGCGACGGTCTGGAACCTCTCGGCGTTTACCTCGGTCACGCGCAGGTCGAAAGGCGTCGTCAGCGCAGTGCGCTCGAGCGAGCGCCGCGCCCGCGCGATGGTGGCCTCGTTCCGCGCGATCTGCGCCGTGATCCTTGCCGCGCGGGACGGGATCAACGCCAGGCTGTTCTCGAGTTCCGCCACCGTGCGGCGGGCCAGGAGTGTCGCGCGCTCGGCCTCGTCGGCGCGGGCCTGCGGGACGGTGCCCTGTTCGGCCAGCCTGCGGGTGCGCTCCAGGTCGGCTTCTGCCAGGCGCAGCCGGTCCTGCTCCAACGCAAGAATGCGGGCTGTGTTCTCGGCCTCCGCGTCCAGCTGCGCGCTCTCGGCCTCCAGCGCCGCCAGGTCGGCCTGCGATTGCGCCAGTGCCAGCTCGTAATCGGCAGGGTCGATGCGCAGAACCTCGGTCCCTTCCGGGATCAGGCGACCCGGCTCCAGGTCGGGATGACGCCAGATCACCTCGCCCTGGACCTCGGCCACGGCAACCCAGGTCTCGGCGGCGTGCAGGTTGCCCCATGCCGTGACGGTGGGCCGGATGTCTTCCGCCGTGATCGTCAAGACCCGGACGGGCAGGGCGGGGGCCGCGCCCTCGACCCGCGCGGGGCCGGGGGCGGATGAGACCATCCAGACCGCCGCCGCAATCCCGAGCGCAATGGGCGGCAGAGCAAGGAGCGGGGCCAGGCGCATGCGATCAGCCCTGCGCCCGGCGCGTCCGCGCCAGTGTGCCATCGCGCAGGAAGACCTGATGACAGACCGCGCCGACAATGAGCATGCGGGAATTGCTGGTGGGGGCAGCGGCGGCAGGCATGGTGCGGATCCCTTTCGGGTGGACAATCGCGACTCGGGATTGTGGTTGCGGGTGACGACAGTGTATGTTAGCGAGTTATAACTCACAAGAGGGTACCGCATGGCCGGACGTCAAAGCGCGGAAGACCGGAAGGCGCAGATCGTGGCCGAGATGCTGCGCCTGGCCGACGAGATCGGGCCCGACCGCCTGAGCACCACCGATATCGCGCGCGCCATCGGCCTCAGCCAGCCCGCGATCTTTCGGCATTTTCCGACCAAGGGCGACCTCTGGCGGGCCGTCGCCAACGACATCGCGGATCGCTTGCAAGCTGACTGGGCCGCCGCCGAAGCGGGGGCCCGCGGCCCGCAAGCGCGCCTCAGGGCACTGATTGGCGCGCAACTGACGGCCATATCCGGGACGCCCGCCCTGCCGTCGATCCTGTTCTCGCGCGAGTTGCAGGTGGACAATCAAGGCCTGCGCGATGTGATCCGCGGGCTTCTCAGCGCGTTCCAGGGTCGCCTGGTCGCCGCTATCCGGGATAGCCAGACAACGGGCCAGCTGCGCCGGGACGTCAGCCCCGAGGATGTCGCCATCCTGCTGACCTCATTGGTGCAGGGTGTCGCGATCCGCTGGACACTGGGGGCGCGGAGCGGATCGCTGGTGCAAGAGGGCCTGCGCCTGTTCGAGGTGCAGATGGCGCTTGTCCGCGCGCCGCAGGACATGCCACATGACTAGCCCGCGCACAGGTTCCCGCGTTGCGGGTGGCATTGCCATCGCCTTCGGCGTTCTGACCCTGGTTTCGGGTGGCACGACGCTTCTGGGGGCGCTCGATATGGGGGCCGTGGTGGCCTTCGTGCTGTGGTTCAACACCGGGGCCGGGCTGGCCTATGTCGTCGCGGGCATCGGTCTGTGGCTCGGGCGGCATTGGGCCTTCCCCCTCTCGCTTGCGATCTTCGCGGCGACGCTTCTGGTGTTCGCGGGCTTCGGGTTTCACGTTGCCCGTGGCGGAGCCTTCGAGATGCGCACGGTTCTTGCCATGGCCCTGCGCAGTGCGGTCTGGGGGGGTATTGCCATCGTGGCATGGCGAATGCGGGACCACGAGCGATGCCGGACGGGGTAAGGCACGGACGCGCGACGAATACGGCGTGATGGCCTCGATATCATCCTCGACCACACCCACGGGATCGTCTGGCCGACCACAATCGGGGAGCAGCTCATGCCGGGCGCGTCACGGGGCCCGCTGCTTGTTCGGCGGCATTCGCCGCGCCGCGGCGGCAATCGTGATCACCACCGAGATCAGCATCAATGCCATGATTATCGAAAACGGGACCGCGACGACGATCATGACATCCCTGACCGAACCGACCCCACCCACCGCCATCACGGCGCCGGTGATCGCGGCGATGACCAGGGCCCACATGATCGAATGGATCGGGGTTTCGGACTGACCGCTGCCAGCAGCACCGATCGACTTGATCGCGATGATGGCCGCGGTCGAAGCCGCCACGATCAGGACCAGGAAAAGAAAGACGAGAACCGCTTTGAGAACGGTGGCCATGCCGGGAGAAAGCATGATGTTCACCGTCTCGTAGATGCGAAAGGCATGCTCGGCAGAAAGGATTGATCCACCGGCGGTCCCGTCCAATTCCAGAAGAAGCGCAGATCCTCCTGTTCCAGAAAACCAGACAATGCTCGCGGCTGTCGGGCCGAGAATGGCACAGAGCACAAACTCCCGGACGGTGCGCCCGCGCGAGATCCGGGCCAGAAACAGGCCGACAAATGGGGCACGGGCGATCCACCAGGCCCAATAGAATACGGTCCAGTCGCTCTGCCATTCGCGCTGTGCCTGACCGGCCCCGGACGCCGTGGCGTCATAAAGACCGGCCATCTGGGCCGGCAGGTTGCGCAGATAGGCCAGCGTCCCCTCGGAGGCTACATTGATGACCGCACGGCCACCGCCAAATATCACGAACACGCCGAGGATCGCGAATGCCAGGTAGACGCCCATCTGAGAGGTCCATTTTACCCCCCGGTCCACGCCCGAGACGGCGGACGCAATGGCCACCGAAATCGACACAACCAACGCGGTCAGCAATGCGATCAGCGGTGGGTTTCCTGCCTGGTCGGCGAAAAACCGGCTCCCCGTCAAGACGAAAAGGCCCGATGAGATCTGCTCGAGCCCGAGCACGATCGTCGTGATTATGCTCGAGATGATCGCGAGGATTGCGATGACGTCAATGGCATGGCCGAGACCCCCTTCGAGATGTTTCCCAAACAAAGGCGCAAGGCCCGAACGCATGGTCAGCGGCTGACCGTAGCGGTGGCAGGCCAGCCCGAGCGCAAGCGCGACCATGGCGTAGGAAGCCCACGCGGTCAGGCCCCAATGGAGGAACACGAACTGCATCGCGGTTGCCACGCCCGCCTCGGATGCGGGCAAGACCTGTCCGGCCATGATGTCCGGATTCTGCGCGAAGTGGGACATCGGCTCGCTCACCGAGAAAGCGAGGATGCCGGCACCGATTCCGGCACAAAACATCATCGACAGCCAGGATAGCGTGCTGTGTTGGGGCACTGACCCTTCAGGCCCAAGCCTGATCCGCGCCGATACCGGCAGACAGACCAGTACCAGGCAAAAGACCAGAACCGCTGCCAAGAGGAAGTTATACCAGTTCGCGAAGTAGGAAATCGTTGCGTCTTTCAGGAAGGTAAGCGCATCTCCCGACGCCTCGGGCAGCATCACCATGAAGATGACCATAATCAGAACGAGAAACTTGGCCGACATGGCGACCACGGGGTTGAACCCTTCGTAGATGCCCTGCTTGACAGTCCGGATTTCGAGACATGTGGTGACATTCGCCAGGGCGGATATGGAGGTCAGCGCGCCTGCGGCTGGCCAATGGATTCCGGCAAAGTTGTTACCGGCAAATTGGGTTCGTCTTGCCATTCGCAAATGTCTCCCCTTTTGTTCGGGCCGTTTCGGGATGGCCGCGCTTGCGCAGGGGACATCGGTTCGGCACCGGGTCGGCTATGGGAGCATTTCCACTGTTTTCGGGCCCCGTGTCCGTGATGTGGTTCACATAAGGCCATTCATTTTCTTGGTGTCAGGGGTATTGGACGATACCTGGGCCGGTCGCGAAACAGGTCACCATTCGGAAGAACAGGTTGGCATCGGGGGGGCGTGAGACCCAACGGGGACACAACAATCCGGCGGGTGCGAGGTGGAATACAGGCATGATCCCAGGCCGTGGTTCAGACCACGCCAGGGGCACCCAACTCGCAGAGGGCATCCAGGTCGCGCACCTTGATCCTGCCGCGGCCGATCTCCACGATGCGGCGTTCCTTCAGCGCTGTCAGCGATTTCGAGACGGTTTCCCTGGTGGCCCCGATATGTTCGGCAAGCTCGCCTTGGCCAATGCGAATGGCGCCGTCTTTCCCGACGGTCTGAAGCAGGTAAACCAGCCTGCGGGCCAGCCGCACGCCGACCGGCTGGAACGCGTAGTCGTTCAGTTCTTCGCTCATCCAGCGCAGGCGACCGATGGTGAGATACAGAAGGTCAATGGCCAGGTCCGGGTTGTTCCGGAGTTCTTCCTGAAGGCGGCTCCCACGGACCTTCAGGAGCCGCGAATGCGCTTTGGCGGTGACGGTCGCGCTGCGTCGCCCGCCATCAAAAAGCGCAATCTCACCAAACACGGTTCCGGGCTTGAGCAGGATATGCGCCAGCCTGCGACCGTCGCCGGACAGGGTGCTGATTTCCAGCAGCCCGTCGCGAAGCACATAGAGGGCATCCGCTTCATCGCCCTGCCGGAAGAGATCCTGGCCCTTGCGCAAGGTGTTCTCGGTGCCGAGTACGGCCAGCTTGTCCAACAGTTTGCCAGGCGCGGCGCGCGAGACGCCAAGAACGCCGGGAAACCGATCGGCATGTGGGTCGCTGCTGTCGCTCATCCCGAACAAACCTGGCATTGCGGCGCGGGCCTGGGTGGATGGTGCAGCGCCTCGCCCCGAAAACCGACCGCGGGTGGTTTCTTGCTGGCCGCGCTCACGGGGCGCTCAATTTCTGGTTCGCGGCGGTCAGTTTGGCATGCGTGTCCCGCGCGAGGCTGCCCTGGAGGTGAAGTCGCAATTCGGGGTTTTTCCTGCAAAGCTGGTTCAGCGTTTGCGCATCCACAGCGAAATAACGCGCCTTCCGGGCCAACGTAACCGTTGCGCTGGCGGGACCGCCGTCAAAGCAGGTCAGCTCTCCGATCACGCTTGGAGCCACCAATGTGCCGACGGGTTTGCCGCTTGCCGACACGTCGGCCATGCCATCGGACAGGAAATACAGGAACCCGATTTCTTCGCCCTGCGTGGTGATCTGGATGCCGGCATCGGCATCGACCCAGGTGCCGGCGGATAACAACTGCCGCGCATCGGGCGGGGCAAGGTCGGGAAACCAGGCCGCGATCAGATCCTGCTCTTCCTGGGAAAACCGGGCCCGGCTGGTCAAGAGGTAGTAGCGTGTCATGCCGACGATGCTGATCACAATCCAACTGATCTGGATAATCGCGGACCAGAGGTTAAATTCCGCTGTCAGAGACGCAAGGATAAACGCGGCTGCCAACAGGTTGAGCAGCGCGTAGGTATATCCGGCACCTCTTATCCTGCCGGTCTGAAGCGCGGCGTAAGAGCCGAGATACAAGGTGACGCCAAGAAAGCCCATGACTTCGAATGCGGCAGCAGGCAAGAGGTTCGACATGGTACGGTTACCCGTTCGGTTATAGGTTTCGGCGTTCGAGCGGATTGCAACTCAATGGGTGTTTTCGGGGGGTCTCGATCAAGTCCGCCAGGTGGCTTCAAACGATTGTTAACCCGTGATCGGTCGGCACTCCATAGGTTCGATATGCGCCGAAGTCTCCGGGCGTGATCAGAGCCCGGCCGATGCCCGTATCCCGGACAGCCGTTCGAGTTCCGCCGCAAGGCCCTCTTGCCTGAACAAACGCTCGGCCAGATCAAAGCTCTCGCGGGCGGGGTCGGCCTTGTTGGCAGCTGCAAAGATCAAGCCGAGGCAAGTGTGAGCGCGGGCGACGAACAACCCCTTGGGCTGATCGAACTGGGACAGAAGATCGCCCAGAAGGGCTTCGGCTTTTCTTCGCCCGGTCATCCGCAGGTAGATTGCCATGGCGATGTCGGCGAGACCGAGTTTGGGTGCCGGAGCGTCGATCTTGAGGTCACCGGTGATCGTCAGGAGAAGCTCTGCCCGGTGCAGCAAGAAGAAGCGGCGGGTTTCGACATGGCCTTTTGCCGCGATCATGGGTTCAATCCGCCGCAAGTGCCGCCAGCCACGCCAGATCCGTCCGTGCGCAAACAGGGCGAAACCGATTTGGATCGTCGTCGCATACCGCGACGTGAGTTCGCCGCGTTCCAAAAAATCGTCGTGGATGGTCTGACGCCGTTCCAGCGATCCGGGGATGCCAAGGGCGAGTTCGGCCGCGAGTTTCAAGCCTTCGAAAATCAGTCTCACTTCGCTGTTTGCGGGCGCGATGGCCAGCCCGGTTTCGGCCAGTGAGATTGTCGTATGGCTGTCATTGGCCTCTACCGCGTTCAAGGCGCGATTCCAAAGCCCGACCAGGTAGATATGGGTTTGGCTGTAGGGATCGCCGCGCGCCTCGATCTCGTCATTCACTTCGGATGCGCGGCGCAACATCCCGTGTGAACGATAGGCGGCCATCATGTGAAACATGCGATTGGCGTAGATCGCCGGATCGTGCAGGTCTTCGGTGAAGGCGCGCGTCTCCTCGAAGAGCCGTTCCACGTCTTCGATTTCGCAAAGCCCGCTGTCGCTCAGGGCGCGCATCAATACGATCTTGGCATAGGCGATGGTTCTCTGATGGCCAAGGCGGGTCGCCATCTCAAGCGCGTCGGTCGCCATCTGTCGGCTTTCTGCGAAATTCGACATGTGGCAATGCGCCTTGGCGGTCAGGATAAGCATCAAAGTCAGGGTGGGCGAGCCTTCGTCTGTGCGCAGGCGCGGCAGCCAGGTATCTGAAACCTCGATCACGGGCCTGAAGCGGTCCATCATGTCCAGGCAGCGCAGTTGCATCGACACCGCGTCTTCCAATTCGTCCTGCCCGAACTTGGCCGCATCCGCATTGATCAGGCGAAAGGCGCGATCCATGAGTGCGAGACAGCTTTCCAGCGCATAGAAACCATAAGCCTTTCGCGCGGCTTCCCGCAGATACTTGACGGCACGTTTCGGTTCGTCAGCCTTTTCGAAGTGATCGGCAAGGACATCGGCAATTCCGGTCGCCCGATCACCGGTAACGCTTTCCAGGGCTTGCGCCACGGAAAGGTGCATTGTCTTTCGGGTCGACGATGGAAGCGTGGTGTAGATCGAGTCGCGAAACAGAATGTGGCGAAACCGGCAGGTGCCCCGGGGATCGGTCGGATCGGGCTCGACAAGCCCCTCTGCCGCTTCGAGCAGCCGATCAAGATCCGCATCCGAAAGATCGGCCACCATTCCAAGCACGTCGCGGCGGAAGCTTCGCCCCTGCACCGAGGCCGCGCGCAACAGCCCCTTCGTGGCAGGTTCGAGCTGGTCAAACCGCGCCAGCGCAATGTTCTGGATTGCGCCAATTCGTCCGGCTTCGACTTCGCCGACGCGATTTGCCGCGTGGTGCAGAATCTCGATGGCGAAGAACGGGTTGCCCTCGGACTGCCGTGTCACCCGTTCGACAAGCTTTTCATCCGCTGCCTCACCGACAACGGAGCGGGCGATAGTCCATATGTCTGCGGCCTGCATCGAACCGGCCTCGATACTTTCGATGCGGTCTGTCGGCATCCGTTCGGGCCAGCCCACCGGCCGCGTGGTGCCCAATATGCGAAACGGGGCCGGAGCAGACTGTATCACCGCCCTGAGAACTTCCAGACTGAGCGGGTCAATCCAGTGCAGATCCTCCATCGCAATCAGGCTCCCCTCGTCCTGACCCAGTGAGATCAGGCCAGCAGTCAGGGCACGGAGCAGGGCGGTCTCGTCAAGCGAAACCGCCTCGGAATCCGACGACTCCTTTTCCGCAACCAGGGTGAGCAACACCTTTCGATCAGCCGGTTCGGAGGGCAGGATAGGGGCCAGACTGGATTGAAGCGCTTCGGTCGACATGCCGTCGTGCCAACCGCTGTACCCCCGCAAGATCTCGATCAGTGGGGCCAGCGGCCGGGCGGTCGTGATTGGATGGCAAGCCCCGACGATAAGCCTACGGTCACCCAGTCGGGCCGCAAACTCGCCCAGGATGCGCGACTTGCCAATGCCCGCCTCGCCGACGATCAGGCCCGCGGGGCGACGCCTGTAGTTCTCCGAGTGCCAGCGCATCAACTGGGCAAGCTCCGCGGCGCGGCCGACAAATTCCCCCCTGTTCCCGCCGACCCCTTTCGGCGGGCTGGGACCATCTGAAATCACCTCAAGCAATTGAAATATCGGAACCGGCGCGGCGAAACCTTTCAGCTCACGCGGGGGCAGCGGCGTGAAGTTTGCCAAACCCGCAGTGTCTATGGCGACACTTTCCGAGCAGATCACGCCGTTCGGGTCCGCCAATGATTGCAGTCGTGCCGCGAGATTGATCGTGTTTCCGCTGGCCCCGATTGTTCCATCCGTATCGCGCCGGGTGATCAGCACTTCGCCAGCCGCCAGCCCCACCCGAAGCTGGGGTGCAAGGCCAAAACGCGCCTTGTATTCCCAGGACTTGGCGCGCACCGCCTCGCATAGCTCGAGCCCGGACCGGCAGGCGGCCAGGGACGCGCGATCAATGGAGGTCGGCGCGCCGAACAGGGCGAAAAACCCGTCGCCCATGTCGTTGATGATCGTCCCACCATGAGCCGCCACGACGGATTGCGCGACGTCGAGGACATCTTGCAGAAGTAGAAAGCTTGCTTCCGGTCCGAGACGTTCGCTCATTTCGGTTGAAGCCAACATGTCGACCATCATGACCGTCGACAGCCGCAACTCGCTCTGCGTGTGCAGCTTCTTTGGCATTCCGACCTGAGGATCATCGGTATTACCAGCCATGGAAGCACCCGGTTTTGCGCGCCGCGCGGACACCGCTACGGTCCTTGGGTTCACGCTTCGGAGACCGCATCAGTCCGCGGCTGCGTCGTTGTCGAGAACCCGCATTATTCCGTCGAAAACATCCTTATCGGCGTGTTTGCCGATGATGCAATCATTATGCGCATATCCTTCGATCAGGGTCCGCGTGAACAAACCCGCGTCACCCGGCATTTTTTCCTTCAGCCATTGCTGCGTGTAATAGCCGCTTTCCGGCTGAACGATCTGGTTGATTGTTCCCGAGATGATGTGGATCGGCAGTTTCAGGCGTTCGGGATTGCACAGGTAGATATCTTCGCCCGTGCTCGACACCGCCATTCCGCGCTCCATGATCAATCCGAGCTGTTCAAAGGGCCTGGTGGCAATCTCGCCGAACATCTGCCGCATCGCGTCATGGGTCGCCTCATTCAGGTTCTTATGGGCGATGACCGGGCCATACAGGCCGTAAATGCGGTGACAGGTCGGGCTGTAGCAGACGTGATCAATGCCAAAGGGCGCATTCCAGTCGACGGAATTGTGCAATTCGTCGAGGGGGATCCGGTACCCCTCGGTTCCGGGTTGCGGCGATACCGGATTGATCTTCGGAATTCCGTCCTTGAGAAGACCCTTGATGGCCTCCCAATCGGGGCCGTCGCCCAGTTCGCTCTGGACGATGCCGGACAGGAACGGGGGGAAGCCATTGCTGAAGTCATGCGCGAGGCCCAGTTCGGATTTGACCACGTTGAACCAGTTGGCAGCCGGGTGGACGGTGAATTGCATCAACACCATCCGACGCACCTGTTCGGTCGGGACATGCCCGCCCAACAAAGCCATCTGCGCGGTCAGGGCGCCGACGCAATGGGCGACGATCTGAAGGGATTCCGCCTTTGTTTCACCCAGCACATGGGTCACCGCCCTGGGCCAGTCCTGGGCTGCGACATCGTCAAGCGTATAGTCCGTCTGCGTTGGCGTAACCCGGGGGCTGAGCCGGCTGTCGAACCCCCAGACGTCGTAATTCTGTTCCAACAGGCGCTTGACCAGCGACGTCTCGGTGGTCTTCAGGGCGAAGGTCAGCGATGTGGTCGACATGCCCGGCGCCAGCAGGATCGGCCCTTTCACCGGCTTGTCGGGATCGGGTGGCGGGAAATGGAACAACCGGATCGGTGGGTCGTCATCGGTCTTCGGAAGTGAAATCACCTTCAGCCTGGAGCCGCCATATTCCTCGCCATCTTCGGGCAGGGCCTTGAGCGTATCGTCGCTTTGTGACGGGAAATCCTCCATATAGGCCGGGAAACCGCCATAGGCGCGGAAAACCAGCCCTGCAAAAACCTGGGCGATCCCGGCGCCGAAATACGCCTCCAGCCCTGTCGCCAATTCGCTTGTCCAGTTGTCGCCGCCACTGGTCGCGCCCTTGTTCAGCAGGGTCAGAAAGGCGCTCTGCAGCAGCGTGGGCTTGGTCGATGTCCGTCTTGCCTTTGGCGGTTTCGCCATCGCCGCACCAAAGGTGGAGTTCGATATTGCCTGCGTGGCCTGATCTTCAAGATCCGAAACCGCAACGGCGCCTTCGAACCCGGTCCTGATGGTTTCCATCTGCGCGGCCAGATCCTGCAGGTCGAGCCTGATGATGCCTTGCAGAGGGGTGGCCGCACCAGCCGGTCCGACGGGTTCCAGATCAACATAGAGCGTGGTCAGATCGGTCCACCAGAAGGATCCGGGGGCCCGCCGCAGATACTTGGTGCCTGTCATGGTCCAGCTTGTCCCGGCCGTTTCTTCAGGCGTCAATGTACAGGTGTAGGTCATCAGCCAGGTTTCGACCGCATTTTCATCCGGCACCAGCAGATCGAATTTGCCATCCGTTACGGTGTATGTGACAGGGTCTTCGCCTTCCCCGGCAACAAGATCAACTGTTCCGCCAAGCTTGGCATCGGTGACAGATGCGATCACGTTGCCTTTCGCATCACGGCCGAGCGTGGACGGGGCGTCGACCGTGAAATCCGCCTGCAGAGACCGCTTGGCAGCATGGCCTAGCCCCGCGGCAACCTCGTAGGGGTCGCTGATGTCGTCGTCCTGGGAAACCCGGCGGTCAGAAATGTACCCACGCATGGTTTCGTCGAACCCGAAGCTGGGTGAAACATCGCCGAGCGCATCGAAAAATGCGTTCAGAAACGGTTGCAGGCTACCCTGCGATTGGCTCTCGCCGCCGGCCAGGAACAAGCCGCGCAGATCCTCGGCCAACTGCGCGAACCCGTTGCCAAGGTCACCATATTCGTAGGTGCCGTTTTCGTTCGACGGTATTGAAAACCCGACATCAATGAGGAACGAGGCGACGTCATTGAAGTTATAATCTGGTATCATGCCCACCAGGAACGCGGTGATTTCGGCTAGTATCGCTTTCCAGTTGGGCTCCTCTGCCTTGCAGGCTTCGGCGATTGTCTCGGCCAGCGTTGCAGCGGCACCGATGCCCATGGCGATCCTCGGCAAATCCAATCCGCCCTGCGCCGCCGGGTCGTCCGGGAGGGGTGGCGGGGCGGCACCGGCGTCGACCCGTTTTTCCGCTTTCTTCGGCGCGCCGACCAGTTGGTCCATCGCGCGTTCGGTGATCGCCGAAATCGTCAGCAGCGGATTGACGCCAAGCGCTTTGGGCACCACCGCGCCGTCGCAGACCAGGAGGGTTTCATGGATCGTATTCTGACCGTCACCCTTGTAGACCCGGCAATCCGCATCGGTGACACCGTCGGCATCACTGTCGGACATCGGGCAACCACCCAGCGGATGGACCGAGACGATGTTGCGGCCAAATTCCTTTTGCCAGATCGGGTTGGCGATGTAATTGGCCCAGATGGCGTCGGATGCTTCGGCCAGTTTCTCATTGTCGCGCATGAAAGACGGCTCGCTGCCCGCGCCTTCCCAGTCGACATGGACATAGCCCAGTTTCTTTGGGTCTTTCGGAATTTGGTATGTCAGATTTCCCGACGCGCTGTCATGCGACATCAGCAGATAGGACTGCATCTGCGTCATCACGCCCTCGTAGCTGAGCGTGGCCGGATCGCCGCCCGATTGCAGCGCCTCTCCCAACCCCTGCAACGCGCCTAGCCGGGCCTGTGTATCGGGGAAACCGGCGTAATCGGCGGTCAGCACATCTTGCAGGAAGAACGCAGGCGGATAGATGGCGGCCAACGGCCCTGGTGCGACACCGTCCTCGATCACCATGCCGGTCTCAAGTGGCTTGTCGTCAGCCATGTCCACGCGGATGACACCGGTGATGCAGGGTCCGGGCTGAAAAGCCGGCGAAACCGACGACCCGCTTCCGGCGGTATGGTCCAAGGGAAGATTGCTGCCCGCCCCGATACTGTAGAGCGGGGTGGCGGCCTGGTCCGAACCATTGCTGCCCGGCAGGTTGGCTCCAAATCCAAAACCCAGAACGTCGCCATTGGCCGAGAATTTGGTTCCCAGCGCTTTCGACAGGGGCAGCCCGTGCACATCCTTGGAACGGGCAAGAATTTCAGTGCTTCCCACAGCCCCGGCGGCCAGGATCACCATGTCGGCCGTGATGGTTTTCTGGGCCTGTCCATCGACCGTCTTCGACCGGTCGAGCACATGAACCTTCCAGCCGCCGCCCTTGACCGGCTGGATCGTGGTGACCTCGGTTTCGGTCACGATCTCGGCGCCCGCACGCTTGGCATCGGGCAGGTAATTCATCAGCAGGGTGTTCTTCGCACCGTAATTGCAGCCCGAACAGCAATCGCCGCACATGGTGCAGCCGGCCTGATTGAAACCGAACGCGTTCGGGCCTGCCTCGAACGTCACGTTGATTTCGGCGCGCTGGAAATCCTGTTTCATCGCCGCCGCGCTTTGTTCAAGCGCCTGCAGTTTGGGCGGGTTGTGTTCCTCGGGAAGCTCGATCGCGCCGAGGTTTGTCATCACCCTGGCAAAATGCGCCGACAGGACATTTCCGGGCGGTTCCGGTTCTCCGTCACCCTCGGCGGGCTTTTCGTCATCGCTCGGAAGATAGGCCCGGGGCCAGCCGGACTTGAACACCCGCATGTCGGGCTTGATCGAAACGCCCGCATTCACCAGAGAACCGCCGCCCAGACCGTTGCCGACGATGACATGGACGTCATCGTTGACCCGCAGTTCCATCATTCCGTTGGCATCCGGGTCAAGCGGGCCCTCGCGCGCCGTTATCACCTGCAATTCCTTGCGCGCGCCCACCAGATCCCTGGGGTATTGGCCGGGCAATATCTCGCGTCCGCGTTCCAGCAAGCAGACAGGCTGTTTCTCCGGTGCCAGGCGCGAGGCGGCAATGCTGCCGCCATAGCCCGATCCGACGATCACCACCTTGAAATGGGGCGACTGCGCTTGCGCGAACAATTCGTCGAGGGATATTGATATCGGCGCCATCGTGAAGCGTGTGCCCGTTTGATCCGTCACGATGTTCCCCCGGTTTCGTTCTCACGATCATTGCCCGTCTGGTGCTGCTCCATGATGTAGGCTTGCTTGACGCGATAGGCCTCGGCCGCCTTGGCGCTGAACGCATCCCAAAGACCCTGGTTGGCCGAAACCGCATGCTGCAGCCCCCGCGCCAACGGGTTCTTGTCGGGCGTGCCGTCTGCCGTGACAACCCGAACTCTTGAAGGCGCTGCATCGTCGGCCTGTTGCGGCACGTCGCAGACACGAAGCGATGCGACGTTCAGATCCTCGTCGATGAACACGGCCGCACCCCCGAGACGGGTGCCGAACATCGGTGTGTCCATATCCCAGCCGCCCGTGTTGTAGATCGCCGGTGGCGTGGCAAAGCCCGGGACGGTGACGCGTGTTTCAAACGGCTTGTGCGTATGTCCGAATATGAACGTCAGATCCTCGACCTCGGCACCCGGAAGTTCGTCGGATATCTGCCGTTGAACCGTGTCCGAGATATAGGTTTTCAAGCCCGCCAGACTGTCGGCGCCGAGGGTCTCGTGATAGCTGAAACGCTCCATCTGGCTGAAGTTGCCCAACGTGCTGTCGACAAAGGCCCTGGCGGCGTTTTCGGTCCAGGTCCGGGCCTTCGCCGTGTGCGGCAATGGCAGGCCCGCGGCCAGCTTTTCGGCCAGGATATGGGCCAGCCTGTGGTCGAACCGCAGATCCTGGCGCCCGGTCATCAGCGCGTGGAAAGCGCGCGTGATATCTGTGCCAAGCTCGCCATTGTCGCCGTCGGTGGACCATATGAAGTCGATCCAGCTGGAATTCAGCCGCTCAAGCGTTTCGGCGTCGAACGAGATATTTGGCGAGCCGTTCAGCAGCGATGTCAGCATCGACATCACCCGGTACATGGACTCGACGAAATGGCCATGGTGAAGGACGACCATCCGCTTGTTGTCGTCGGACCTTAACCCCATGTTCGGATAGAACGTTGTCGCCGGTTTGAACCCCTTGTCGGTCAGGATCCGATCCATCAACGCCGCCGCGGGCTGCGTCTGGGGGTCGGCAAAAGCAGGGGTGGTGTGCACGTATTTGTCGTCCGCCTCGGACGCGCCGATCATGTCTTGAAAGCGCGTTACCGTCCACAATTCGTGGTCGTGATTGCCGGGCAGGAAAATGAACGGGCCGAACGCATCGCCGGCCCCGGCATTCATGAGCGAGTCAAGAAACGCGCCGAACGTCTGGATGGAAGATTTGGGCGTTCCGAGGGACAGGTCGAATATATCGCCGAGCAGCACGACAAAGGGCAATTCCTCAGGCTGCGGAGCGGGGTCAAACGTTTCGAGTGTCTTGATCAGCGCCGCCGAAAACGCGTCACGCAAGGGACCGGCGCTTGTCCCGTTGCCGGAGGTTCCGTCAGTCGCAGGCGTATCGGTGAGCAGCGCCGAGTGCGATCCCAGGTGAAGGTCGGACAAACAGATGTATTTGATCTTCGATTTCGATGCATGCATTGAATTGCTTGTTGAAAACTCACCTTTTCCATCGCTCCGAACGGTAGTCTGAATACCTTGGTATGACCAAGACATTTCTGTCCTTGAGCCGACCCGGGGTCGTGTCAGTGGGCCTTGTGTTGCGACCGGTCAGGCCGGTGGGGGCGTTGTTGCGGAACGCCTGCCCGAGGCATGACTGCCCTTACCCCGCCGACATGCAGCGCGCCCCTGTTGCCCCGGTTTCCGAGGCGCGGGCCGCAGGTCGATATTGCGTGATTTCAATCTTGCCTAGCAGTTTTGTTTTTTGATAGGTATAAACGTGCCAAGCAAAAGGTGGAAGTGATAGGCATGACGCCTCTGAGCAGCATCGCCATGAGCGCCTATACCGACCTGGTGCGGCTTCTGAAGGATGACGCCTTGTCCGGTGTGGAGGGCAAACCGACCCTGAAAGAGCGGGGCGACAAGGGTTATTGGTACGCGGCGCGGCGTGTTGGCACCGAGATGCGGTTCATCTATATCGGCGAAGACAGCGACGAGACGCGCGCGCGCATCGCCCGCATCGAGGAGCTGCGCGCGACCGCAAAGGACCGGCAGGCCGAGCGGTCGCGGCTGGTCCGGCTCTTGCGCGCCGAAGGCATGACGCCCACCGACCGGGCGACCGGCGCCATCCTCTCTGCGATGGCCACGGCCGGCACCTTCCGCCTGGGCGGCACCATTGTGGGGACGACTGCGTTCCGGCTCTATGAGGGCGAGCTTGGCATCCGCCTGCCCCTGGGCGGCATGGCCAATACCGGCGATATCGACATCGCGCAGTTCGAAAAGCTCAGCCTCGCCTTGCAGGATCAGGTCGATCCGGGTCTGGCCGAGACCTTCTCGGCGCTGAAATTCGATCCGGTGCCCGGGCTTGCCAGGGCTCGGACCTGGCGATGGGCGCAGGGCGGCAGTGGCCAGTTGGTCGAGTTCCTGACACCGGCCTTCGGCGAGGAGACGATCCGCAACCTGCCCGCGCTTGGCGTCGGCGCGCAGGCGCTCAACTACCTCAACTTCCTGATTGCCGAGCCGATCTATGCGGCAGCCCTCTATCGGTCCGGTATTCTCGTGCAGGTGCCGCGCCCTGAGCGCTTTGCGATCCACAAGCTGATCATCGCCGATCGGCGGCGCGAGGGGGCAGGCAGCCTCAAATCCGCGAAGGACCGGGAGCAGGCGGGTTTCCTGATCGAGGCGATGGCTGAGGACCGTCCCGACGATCTGGCCCGGGCCTATACCACCGCGCGAGAGGTCGGGCCGCGCTGGCGCGCGCACATGGACACTTCGCTGAAGCGCCTGCCCGAGACCAGGACCATCCTCGAAAGCCTGGGCGCGTCGTCGTCAGGGCAATGACCGATCCCGTGCGTCGGGTCAGATAATGAACCTGTCCCAACTTCCATAATGTTCCTTGCTGCGCTTGCCGCGCGGCAGGCTGAGCGCGATGAGAGCGATCCCGGCGAGGATGCCGACAAGGCTGCCTGCGACCGTGCCGCCGTCCAGGAACCAGGGCGCGGTGATGAGCCAGAGGCCGAAGAGGATGTTGAGGAACCGCAAGGGCCGCGCGACCTCGGCCCAGGCGATGACCGCCGTGGTCAGGACCAATGCGCCGAGCAGGTGATCGCTGTTGGCCATTGCCGCGTCGTTGCCGAAAATCGCGCGCGACAGCATCAGGAAGGCACCGATCCCCGCACTCAGCCCGAGTGTCCATGGAACGGTGACGCCGCGCGCGCTTTGCCGGAAGACTTGCATCGGGCGCGCGTCGAAGCTCATTTCGCCCCCCGTCGTGCCGCCGGGCAGCGCATCGCCGCGGAAGAACGCGCGCCAGAACGGTCTGCCCCTGCGCGTGTTCCAGACCATGAACTGCACCATCGCGACGATCTCATCGAGCGAGAACGGGATCATGATCAGCATGGCCAGCGCCGCCATGAGGCAGATCGTGCAATAGGTGCCGATGGTGATCGGCTGGATGATGATGAAATAGATGCTGACCACGCCGAGCGGCCCGACCACGATCCCGAACAGCGCGACCATCCAGGGCATCGTGCGCCAGCGCAGGCGGCTGCCCATCACGCCCATCAATATCTCGAACATGTAGCTCATGGCGCCCAGGCCGCCATCGGCAATGGGCCAGGCTTTCGACACTTCCGAAGTGATGATGTATTCGGTCCCGTTCAGTGCGACGGGCGAGGAAAAGAACGGCTCCCACACGGCATCGACATGGCCGAGCTGATAGGCCGACAGAATGCGCGACAGGATGAAGCCCACGACACCGAGCGCGATGATCGGCAGGCGCTGGACATAGGTGGAGGGGCAATAGGTCCAGCCGGGCGGGATGTCGCTATCGTCCATCATCCCCTCGCGCGACATGCCCGGCATCATCGGGATCAGGATCGTCAGGGCGACCACCAGCGCGCCGATCAGCGTGTCATTGGCATAGACGGCCGCATCCGGCGTCCAGAACACCAGCGGCGCGGCCAGCAGCCAGACGCCGAGCGCGGCATTCGCCCATTGCGCCCAACCGTTGCCGGGGCGCAGCGACAGGGCGGCAAAGACCATGATGGCCAGCCCGGTGAAGACATCGTTCCACGCGGTCAGCCAGCTGCGGGTCGCGGCGGCCCAGAGGCCGCGATCCTCCGTCACGCGAAGGACCGCCGCGCTGAATTCGGTCTGGTCGAAAGTGCCGAACACCGATGGCGCGGTGGCCAGCCACAGGCCGAGAGCCATGACCAGCCAATGCACCCAGAGCATCGAGAAATGCATCTGCCGCATGTGTTGATCATGCTCGCGCATGGCGGTGTCCGCGTCTGCCTCGGTCGGCGCCTCCTCGGTCGCCTCTTCCGCGGCGGCGGTCTCGACCTTGGCCGCCGAAACGCGGGCGGCGTTCAATCCGTTCGCCTCATACCATCCGTAGGGGTCGTCCTTCAGGCGCTGAAGGATGCCCGGCATATCGTCGCGCAGGCTGTGTTCGGGCGTCCAGTTCAGGTGCTTTTTCGCCGCCGACAGGTCAAGCTCGTAGTGGTCGCTGGAAATATCGACCATCCAGGCCTGGATGAAGGCATCCTCGCCGAAGACCTCGTTTTCCGTCCAGGCCCCGAGCTTGGCCAGTTGCGGCGGCATGTTCCAGGTGATCCAGTCTTCGCCATGCAGCTCGCGCCCGATCAGCCGCTGCAAGTCTCCGAACGGGATCGGGTCGGTTTCACCCAGAAGCACGGGAAAGACGTCCGGCAGTTTGGCCCGCCGGTCAACGATGCGGTCCACCGCGTCGAGGAAATCATCCAGGTGCAGAAACGCCTGCCCGCGCGACAGATCACCCGGATAGACCTTGCCGTTGAAGCGTCGTTCGTGAATGCGCGCGATCTGGTGGGCCAGGAACGCCGATTTTCCGGTGTCGTCATAGATACCGGCGGGGCGCATCAGCACGAGTTTCTCATCGCCCCGCTCCTCGCGCAGCACCTTCTCCGTGCGCACCTTCGATGCGCGGTAGGGAAACTTGGGTTCGAGAGGATGATCCTCGTCTATCGGTTCCCCCGGCTCGGTCGGCGCATGGGCCAGCATGGTGGAGGCAAAGACGAACTGTTCCAGCTCGAACGCCTGAAGCCCCTTCAGCAGCCGCCGTGAACCCTCGACCGTGACGGCATCATAGGCGGGATTATCCTCGCCGCTGAGATCGAAATAGCCCGCAAGGTGAATGCAGGCGGCGATCCGGTCGCCATAGGCCAGCCGCACACGATCAAGCGCGGTATCGACGCTTGCCTGATCGGTGATGTCGAAACAGACACATTCGGCCTGATGCGGCGGGTGCGGCGGCGCGTACCGGTCAAGCCCGACGACCCGGTAGGTTCCGTGCAACCGGCGCACCACGGCGGACCCGAGATACCCGCTCGACCCTGTGACAATTACGACAGGCTTGTTGTCATCCGACATGGTGCTGCTCCGGCTTCAAGCTATGTGCGCAGGAATTTCACCAGCGCCGAGAGCGCGAGACCCAGAGCCACCACGACCAATTGCCAGGCGATTCCCACGCCGGGCATCATGCCGTCCCCCATCATTCCGCCATCGACCATGGATCCCGCCCTTCGTTCGAATTCCATGGGTTCCCAACGATCGCGTCGGCATCTGGTTCCAATTTCCAGCGCCGGACGGATGGACGCAGCGTTTGCGAGTCATGTTGATCGCTACAGACCGCCTTCGACGATGGGCAATGCCCCGTCTAGACGGTCTGGTTCATGTTTTCGCCCCTGGCTGACGACCGCACATCGGGACGGTCGCCGGATCAGGGGGCCGGGATCACACCTTGTTGGAGGCGTCGCTCGAATAGGCGAAAGGGTTGATCCTGTCCTCGGATCAGACCGTGTTCACCTTGGGATAAAGGAAGACCTGCGCGCCGATCTCGACGCGGGGGTAGAGGTCGATGACATGCTCATTGGTCAGGCGGGCGCAGCCGTTCGACACGGCGGTGCCGATGGTGGCAGGCGCGTTGGTGCCGTGGATCCGCAGGTAAGTATCGTGCCCGTCCGCATCGTAGAGATAGAGCGCCCGCGCGCCGAGCGGGTTCTCCGGCCCGCCGGGGACACCGTCGGCGAAGCGGGCATAGCGTCCGGGTTCGCGCCGGATCATCGCATCCGTCGGCCGCCACCTCGGCCATTCCGCCTTGCGTTGCACGGTGAAGGTGCCGGCCTCGTAAAGGTTCGCGCGACCGACACCGACGCCGTAGCGGATGGCCAATCCGCGATCCAACATGAAATAGAGGAAAAAATCGTCCGGTGTGACGTGAATATCGCCGGCCAGCCAATCGGTCCGATAGGTATTGACGAGTTGCGGCAGGAAGCGTTCGGGCAGGGTGGCGGGATGCGCCAAACTGCCGGTCGCGCCGAGGGCCGCGGTTGCGCCGATGCCGGCAATGAAGGCCCGACGGGCCGTGTCCATGGTCATAATTTTTTCCTTTCTATCAATTGTTGGGACAGCGGGGCCAACCGCCCTAACAATCCCAGCTTCGCTTCTCTTCCTTTCACATGGCCGTCCTGGCCTTGTCCTTCGTTACCAGCGCCTACTGCGCCTGTTCCTCACGCACCTCGTCCACCAATCGCTGAAGAACCTCCTGTTCCACCGCGCCCGGAACCAGGTTTTGACCCAGAATGAATGTCGGCGTTCCCGTGATGCCCAGAAGATCGGCAAGCCGCATCGAGGTCTCGATATGCTCCGCGACCTCGGGGGACTCCATGTCGGCGCGCAACTGGTCGATATCCAGGCCGATCTCGGCCGCGATGGTCAGGACCGAGCGTTCCTCGGCGCGGCCGCTCATGTCCATCATGGCCCAGTGAAACTCCTCGTAGAGCCCCTGTTGGCGCGATGCGAGGGCTGCGCGGGCGGCAAAGACCGAACCTTCGCCGAGGATCGGCCACTCGCGATAGACCAGGCGGATACCGGGATCGGCCTCGACCAGGTTTTCGATGGTCGGTGCGGCGCGGCGGCAATAGGGGCAGTTGTAATCGAAGAATTCCACGATGGTGACATCGCCATCCGCGTTGGCCAGCACGGGCGCGTTGGGATCCTGTTCGAGCTGCTCGCGCTGTGCGGCGATCATGTCGGCGCTGCCGGTCACCCGGTCCTGCGCTGCACGTTCTTCCAGGATTGCGATGGCCTCCACCAGAATCTCGGGGTTTGCCAGGATGGTCTCGCGCACCAGTTCGCGCACGCGATCCTCGGTCAGGGCGTCCTGGGCCGTTGCGGCAAGTGGCAGGACAAGCAGCAATGCAGCGACGAAAATTCGTTTGATCAAGGTCATTTCAACGGTCTCCCTGGGCGGAAATTTCCGCCTCTGTGCGAACGGCCTGCATCTCTTGGATCCTGTCAGGCCATGTGGATTGAATATAGGCGAGAATATTCCAGATTTCCTGTGGTGTCAGGGTGTCGGCAAAACCCGGCATGCCGCTGTCGAACGGAACCCCCATTCGGGCCATCACCTCATCGCCGCCAAGTGCGGTGTAGTTGTAGAGCACCGCATCGGAATGGTGCCAGGTATGCCCGGTGTCGTCATGGGGCGGCGCGGGCAGGATGCCATCCGGCCCCGGTGAGCGCCAATCCGGCTGGCCCTCAAGTTCGGCCCCGTGACAGGCGGCGCAGTTCTCGGCGTAGAGGGTGGCCCCCTGGGACAGGTCCACAGTCTCGGGCATGATCGGCAAATCCTCGGAGGCCGTCTGTGCCGAGGCGTTCCAGGAGGGCGCGACAAGGCTGGCGATCGCGATGACGGCGAGGGGAATGTGCAAGCGTTTCATCATCATGCCACCCGAACCCAGGTCATCATGCCCGACACCGCATGGGACAGCATATGGCAATGCAACAGCCAGTCGCCCGGATTGTCGGCGGCAAAGGCGATCTCGCGGCGTTCCGCGCTGTCCATCAGAAGCGTGTCGCGCATCGGACCAAGCGTGCCGTCGGCCAGAACCTCGCGGAAATGCATTCCGTGCAGGTGCATGGCATGTGGAAAGGCGGTATCGTTCGAGATCGTCAGCCGCGCGATCTGTCCCCTGTCCAGCGTGGCCAGGGGGGTGTCCGGCATGCCGACCATCCCGTTGAAGGCCCAGAACTGGTTGGCCTGGGCCATCTCGCGGAAGCCCGTCTCCTCGCCGTCGAGCATGGCCCCGCGGAGCGTGCCCATGGCGCCGCCCTCCATGTTCAGGGTCAGGTCGACGCCGTCGCCCGACAGGTTGAACGCATCGCCGGGATTGGGCGGCAGGGCGTCCGGTGTGCCGCGCCGTGCCAGGCTGGCCTGACCCCGGACCTGGAACGAGACCTGCGGCGTGCCGCGCGCCTCATCGGCGCGGGCCAGATAGGCCGTGCTGCCCTGTTCGGCAACGACATCAACGATCAGGTCGGCACGCTGGCCGGGGCCGAGTACCAGTACCTCCTCAAGCGGCTCGGGCGCGGGCAGCGGCATCCCGTCCAGCGCCATGGTCCAGCCCTCGAGCCCGAACAGCCCGAGGACGAAGATCCGGGCATTGGCCGCGTTGATCAGGCGCAGGCGCAGGCGTTCGTTGCGCTGCACGGTCATGGTCTTGTCGAAAATGCCGTTGGTGAGGACGAGATTGCCCAGGCGTCCGGCATGGCTGCGGGCATGCGCGCTCTCGAAATCGCCCGAGATCTGCCCGGTTTCGGGGTCGATCAGCCAATCGTCGAGCACCAACACCTCCTCCCGGTCGATATCGGGCGGCGTGCCCTCCTCGACGATCAGCGCCCCGTGCAACCCCCTTGCAACCTGCTCCATCGAGCGGTTGTGGGAATGATACCAATAAGTTCCTGCATCGGGCAACACGAAGTCGTAATCGAAACCGTCACCCGGCTCGACCGCCGCCTGTGTCAGGCCGGGCACACCGTCCATCGCGTTGTCGATGCGGATGCCGTGCCAGTGAATGCTGTGGGCCTGCGGCAGGCTATTGACCAGGCGCCGTTGCAGCCGCCCGCCCTGGGCCACGCGCAGGACCGGGCCGGGGGCGGTGCCGCCATAGCCCCAGATATCGGTGGCGGGATAGCCGTCTGGGGCCAGCTGGACCGATGCGGTCATCGCTTCGATCGTCTCGAACGCGACCGTCGCCATCGCCTGGCGCGGCAGCAAGCCGAGCAGGGCGGTGGCCGCGGCAGAACCTGCCATGAACTGTCGTCGGGTTTGCATGATCGTCTCTATCCTTCAACATGCGTGTTTTCCGGGCAGATGGCCCTGCCCGGAAAAATCAGGTCTTCACTCCCGGACCCAGTCTTCATCTTCGGGATCCATGAGATAGGTGGCAATCGCCAATCGGTCTTCCGGGGTCAAGAAACTGGTGCCGTATTGCACCACCTCCCCCATTCCGCCGCCAAGGACATCCCCCGACGGCGTGATGCCGGTTTCGAGCGCATAGACCAGTGAGTCCACCGTCCAGCCCCGGTCGATCAGATCCTCCAGCCGAATCGACGGCGCATGATCGCCGCCGGGCAGCGCGTCATTGCCCGCATAGAAGGACGAGGTAATTCGCGCGCCGACGATGTTGCGACCGGTATGGCAGGCGCCGCAATGGGCCGCACCACGGGCCAGTTCCCGGCCCCGGTTCCAGATATCGCTGCGCCCATCCACCGGTTCCGTTTCCGGGTCGGTAAGGAACGCGGCCCGCCAGAGCTTCAGGGTCCATCTCAGGTTGAAGGGGAACCCGACGTCGTGGTCAGGGGCCGCTTCGGCGACCGCCGGCACGGTCTGAAACGCCGCCCAGAGATCCGCAATATCCTGATCCGTGAAATCCGCGTAGAACGGATAGATGAAGGTCGGATAATAGGGCTCACCCTCCGGGCTGATGCCCTGGCGGATGGCGACGGCAAAATCCTCGATGGTCCAGTCCCCGATGCCATGCACGGGATCGGTGGTCAGGTTCGGGGAATAGTAGGTGCCGAACCGCGTCTCCAGTTCCACGCCGCCCGCAAGCGGTGCGCCGCCCCCCTCGGCATTGGTGTGACAGGCGATGCAGCCGCTGGCACGGGCCAGATAGGCCCCGCGACCGACATCGCCGTCAAGCCGGATCGGGTCAGGTCGCGTTCCGATGGGCCAGAGGATGACGGCACCCGATGTTGCCGCAACCACGCCGATGAGCAGCCCTGAAAGTTTCCACCCCTTCATGGATCAATTCCGTGCTGCGCGAAATTGGGTATGGCAGGCCGAACAGACCTGTGCCGCAACCGTGAAGACCCGATCCACCGGCATCTGCGCCAACATCTCGGGGTCGGGTTCGGTGGCCGTGCCGCCGCCCATCATGGAGGGGCCGCCACCCATCATGGTGGAATTGTCCACCGGTTCGGGCATGGCCGATCCCGGCGGGTTGTCGGCGGCCTCGGCCAGCGCCCCGGCGACGACTTCCATCCGCATTGCCATCGCCTCGAAGGTCTCCCAGTCCTGCCAGATTTCCGCCCGCGCATAGGAGGCGGCGTCGTCGCTGCCTTCGGGAAACAGCGCCGTCATCGTCTCGCCCGCATGGCGTTCGAGCGCGGCCGCCGCGTCGAACACGGCCTCGCGGGCATATTCGGTCCGGCCTCGCATCATGGGCGTCAGATCGCGCACCGTATCGCGCATCGCGACCATGCCATCCATGCGTTCGCGCACAATGCCGGTGGCACCCTGATGCGAAGCGGCAAGGGTTGCCACGAGCAGGCCCCCCGCGGTCAGGGTCGCCAGTGTCTTCTTCATAACTCGGTCCTCGGTCTTGATTGTCTTGGGGGTTACATCAAGACCGGCCCTCGTGGGGGCGGGGGATCATAGACCTGGATGAAGGGCGCCAGGTGGTGACCGGGATGGATCAGCGAGACGAGAGCGGCACGCCGCGCGAAGGACACGCCCTGCTGCCCGTTCATCACGCCCGAGAGGGAGCAGTTCAGTCCGGGATGGCAATGACCGCCGATCTCGGGGTGATCCGGCGCCGACTGGCCATGATCATACGCGGCAAGCGAATGGCTGTCCTGCGCCTCGGGCGCCTCGTCGATCCGGTCGGTGATCGCGCCGTTCGCATCCGGCAGCGCGTTGGTCAGCAATCCGAGCACCATGAGGGCAATCAGCAGAAGCGACCGTATCGGTTCGTTTATGTGGAAGAACCACCGCATCAGGAAATGCCGTTCTCGCGCTGCAATTCGCGGATATACCGAACGATGGCCCGGACATCGGCGTTGGTCAGGCCTTCAATGACCGGCATGTTGCCGAAGTCCCAGTGATGCGCAGGCACGCCGTTGCGCGCGGCCATCAGGAATGCCTGGTCGGAATGGTGATTGGGTCTGTAGGTCGGATGAATAAGCGGCGGCGCGACGCCGTTCTGTCCGGCGGCGTTGGTCCCGTGGCACGCGGAGCAGGCAGCCTCGAACACGCGCTGTCCGATCTGCGCCTCGGGAGACAGTTCCGCTGGCAGGGCGACATCGACGATGGGCCCGCCCGCCTCGACATCGGAAAGGTCGGGTGGCTCCATGGAATGGGTCGGCGCGGTTTCTTCGCGGGTGAGGAAATTGGTGGCGGCAAGGGCCAGGCCGATGATGAAGAAGGCGGCGATGCCGAGACCTGCTTTTGACATTTGGGCGTACTTTCGTGGAAATTCCGGCGGCGGGGGTTTGGGGGGTCAGATAAGGCGCACCTGGGTGCCGAGCGGGGTGCGGTCGTAAACCTCCTCGATCTGTTCGTTGAACAGGCCGATGCACCCGTTCGAGGAGCGGCGTCCGATCTTGCGCGTGTCCTGGGTCCCATGGATTCGGTAATATTGCCAACTGAGATACAGCGCCCGCGTCCCGAGCGGATTGGTCGGGTCGCCGCCGGGCACATAGGCCGGCCACTCAGGGTTGCGCTCGCGCATTGACGGGGTGGGGGCCCAACCGGGGTTCTCGCGTTTCTCCACCACTTCGGTATAGCCCCGGCGGGTCAGTTCATCGGTCGCGGGAACGGAGGTGGGGTAAAGCCGCATCTCGCCATCTGCCGTCCAGTGCTGAAGGATCCGCCGATTGGTGTCGGACAGGATGACCCCAACCCCCAGGGCGTCGAAGTGATCGCGCCAGTCATGCACCGCAAAAGACGATATGTTGCGCCGGGTCTCGGCACCCGACGCGGGGCCGTCGGCAGAGGCGCGAAGCACGGTCGGGGCCGCCAACGCAGGCACCCCGATCGCCGCCACCGTCAGCATCCGACGTCGCGTGATGGTCTGTATCTTTTGTCTGCTCATGCCTGCCATTGTCCTCGAACGCGTTTCATTTACTTTTCGAGCCTTCCAGCCCGGGAAGGTCAATCCAAATGCGGCTTACAAAGTCGTGATTATTGTATCGCTATGTAACATTGACCTTCCAGTGCTGGAAGCAACTCAATGGGCCGAAACAGCGATTAACAGCCGAGGTGATTCAGGTGAGCAACAGGTCAGATGAAAGCCAGACCGGAAATCGGTTTGCCAGGTACGGGATGATTGCGTGCTGCCTGATCATGGTCGCACCCATCGCGATTGTGCTGCTGACCGGCGGGGTTGACGCGGTTCGGGGCAATATCGGCCTGTTCCTGCCGCTTGCAGCCTGCCTTGGGCTGCACGTGGTCATGCACCGCATGATGGGCCGATCCTGTCACGGGGCGGCGGAATCACCCGAAACCGAGGCTGCCCCGCAGCAGGACGTCGTGCCGGTCGCGCGCCGCGGAACCGTTGCACAAAGCCATTGAGCATGCAGCCTCTTTGGCGCAAGGTCGGCTTGTTCGGCCTTTTGCTTGGACTGGGCGGCTGTGGTGTCGCGCTCCGGCAATGCCCCAATCCGGCGCTGACGATGGATGATGTCGAATCGGCTGTGCCGGGCGCCGGGGCCAATTGCCGAGCCGTTGAAAACCTCGGCGAAGGCGTTTACCGGGTAGAGTGCGACGGCAACCGCACCGGCTTTGTCGTTCGTTAGCCGCGGACAAGATCAAGAAAGGGAAACCGATGGGCAGAATGTCCTCCTTCCGGTGGGTAATCGCGCTGGTCGCCGTGGTCCTGTCCATGCCGCTGCCCGCCATGTCGGCGACCTCCGATGTCGTATCCAGCCCCGCCCTCGAGGTCAGGCTGGTGACGGCGGAGAACCAGGTCGCGCCGGGCGCAAGTTCGATCTCTGCCGGTCTCGACATGTCGTTGTCGGAGGGCTGGAAGACCTATTGGCGCAGCCCGGGCGAGGTGGGCCTGCCGCCCGAGCTGGATTTCACCGGATCGGACAATGTGGCCGAGGTCGAGATCCTGTGGCCTGCACCGGAGCGTTTCACCGCCTTCGGCATTCAGAATTTCGGCTATTCGGGAGAGGTCGTGTTGCCCGTCCGCATCCGTCTGGAGCGGCCGGGAGAGGCTGTCAGCCTGCGGGCCGAAGCCAATGTGCTGGTCTGTTCGGACGTCTGTGTGCCGTCCAGTTCCACCTTCGCGCTCGATCTGCCCGCGGGGGGGGCCGGAACGCAGGACGCGATCGACCGGACCTCGGCGGCGCGGATCGCGACCTTTGCCGCAAGGGTGCCGCTCGTTGGCCCGACCGAGGCGATCTCGGACGTTGCCGTCTTCGTGAACGAGGATGACCGGACGCTGACCGTCACGGCACAAGGAAGCCATTCCTTCGAGGCCCCGGACGTGTTTCCCGAAATGGGCAGTTTCACGGCGTTCGGCGAACCCGATATCCGGCTTGCGGATAACGGGCGCGCGCTTTGGGCGCAGTTTCCGATCTTGTCGCTGGACCCGGACGCGCCAGCGCCCGTGATCACGCTTACCGATGGCGATCTGGCGCGCACGGTCGAGGCGCGCCCCCTTGACGCGTCCCCGCCGGCCCCGTTTGCACTCCAGGTCGAGCGCAGGCCGATTTCCGCCCTGGTCTGGATCGGGCTGGTCGCCTTCCTGGGCGGGCTCATCCTGAATGTGATGCCCTGCGTTCTTCCGGTGCTGTCGATCAAGCTGGCATCGGTGATCACCGGCAGGGACAAGTCCGGCGGCGAAATCCGCGCCAGGTTTCTGGCCTCGGCCGTCGGGGTGATGGCCTTCATGTGGGTGCTGGCCGCCGCGACGTTCGGCTTGCGCCAGGTCGGCGTCACGGTGGGGTGGGGATTGCAGTTCCAGAACCCCGGCTTCCTGGCCCTGATGGTCGTCATCCTGTCCATCTTTGCCGCGAACATGCTGGGGCTGTTCGATATTTCCTTGCCGTCGCGGATGCAGACCCGCCTGGCCGACAGCGGCGCGCGGCGCGGCTATGGCGGGGATTTCGCTACCGGGGCCTTTGCCGCCATGCTGGCCACGCCTTGTTCCGCGCCCTTCCTGGGCACCGCCATCGCCTTTGCGCTGACCGGCGGCATCGTCGATATCGGCGTCGTGTTCACCGGGCTCGGGCTTGGCCTTGCCACGCCCTATTTCGCGGTCGCCGCCTATCCACGCCTGGCGCTGATCGCGCCGAAGCCGGGGCGGTGGATGATCGTGCTGAAGGTGGTTCTGGGTCTCTTGCTGCTTCTGACCGCGGCCTGGCTGGTCTGGGTCTTGTCGGGCGTGGCCGGACCGGTTTCGGTGTCGGTGACCGTCGGGCTGGTGATCGCCCTGATCGGTCTGCTGACCGTGAAGCGCGTGCCGCCGGTTGCAAGATGGGCCGGCATCGCGGTGCTGGCCGTGGCCCCGATCTACGCGGCGGGCCAGTTCGCGGATCAGGACGGGGCGGTCCGGGAGGCGGGCACCGAATGGATCAACTTCGACCGGGCCGCGATTGCCCGTCATGTCTCGCGCGGAGAAACCGTGTTCGTCGATGTGACCGCCGATTGGTGCCTGACCTGCCAGGCCAACAAGGTTCTGGTCCTTGACCGCGACCCGGTGGTGGAAGCCCTGGCCGCTGACGGTGTGATCGCCATGCGCGCCGACTGGACGCGACCCGATGAGGAGATCTCGCGGTATCTGGCCGCTTTCGACCGCTACGGCATCCCGTTCAACGCGGTTTATGGCCCCGGCGCCCCGGAGGGGATCGTGCTGCCGGAGCTTCTGAATGCCGAGGTGGTCATGGAGGCGCTGCGCGAGGCGGCGACCAGCGCGGTGGCCGCCGCCGACTGAGCCCCGCCGCTGGCGGGCAGGTCAGTCTGCAAGATCGGCTGAAAGCGCCTCGAAGCTTTGCCGCGCAGGACCGGTTTCGGGAAGCAGCGGCTCGGCGCGGGCAAGGGCGTCGCGCGCGGCATCGAGCTCGCCCAGAACCCGGTACGCATTGGCCAGCCGCAACCAGCCCTCCAGGTCGTCCGACTCCTCCTCCAACCGGGCAGCAAGGCGCGCGACCATGGATTGCACCATCGCGGCGCGATCCTCGGCGCTCAATTCCGCCGCGGCCTCCATGTCAGCCGCACTCGGGCCGGGGGTGTCGGTTCCGGCCATCAGCATCATCGGGCCGACAGGTGCCCGCCCGATGCGTTCTCCGATCCGGTTCAGGCGGGCGACAAAGATCTCCATCCAGGGGGTGATCTCGGTTTCGACCGCAATCCGGTTCGCCAGGGCATCATAGGCCATTGCGCTGCTGCCGGATTGTTCAAGCGCGATGGCCTGATAGTAGACCGCTGCCGGATTGAGCGGATCCAGTTCGACCGCCCGGTCAATCGCGGCCTCGGCGGGCGGTGTCACGATCCCGTCCTCATTGGCAATCATCGCCTCGGCCAGCTGCGAGAACGTGGCCGAAGAGGCTTCGGAACGCTCGGAGGCGACGGTAAACGCCTCGACCGCCGAGGAATAATTGGACATCCGCATGTATGTCCGGCCAAGCAATATCCAGCCCTCATGCGCACCCCCATCCGGTTCGGCCTCCAGGCGGTTGCGCAGTTCGGCGGCCAGGCCTGCCATTTCGTTCGCCGCCGCGCGTTCCGCCCCACGCTCGGCGAAGGGCACGCTTGGCACGTCGGGTTCACCCAGGACGACGTAGAGCCCGACGCCGCTGGTCAGGACGACCGCGAGGACAGGAACCAGAACCCAGGCGCCGCGCCGAGGCGACGAGGCAGTGCGGGTCTGCGCGCCCGAATAGGCCAGCAGACGCCGCTTGACCTCGATCCTGGCGTCGCGGGCTTCGGCACTGTTGATCAGCCCGCGCGCTTCGTCCCGCTCGATCTCCGCCAGTTGGTCGCGCAGAATGGCAACCGCGCCTGCCTTGCGGTCCCCCCTGTTCTCATCACCCCGGCGCAGCGTCAGCAGCACGAACAGGATCGCAACGGCCGCCATGGCCGCGAAGATCAGGAAAAGCGTCATTGGCGGGTCTCCGTCGTTGGCGGGGTGTCGATGACCGACCGGAGGGCGTCCTCCTCTTCGGCGGTCAATTCATCTGGTTTCTCATGTTTTTTTCGCCGTGCCTGCCGAATGACGGCGATGCCGATGGATGCGGCCAGAAGCACCAGGACCAGCGGCGCAAGCCACAAGGCATAGGTCTGTGTGTTGAAGGGCGGGCGCAGCAGAACGTAGTTGCCGTAGCGCGCGACCATGGCTTCCAGAACCTCGTCATTGCTGTCACCGGCAACGATGCGCTCCCGAACCAGCACCCGCATGTCGCGCGCGATGCCGGCGTTGGAACTGTCGATGTCCTGGTTCTGGCAGACGACGCAACGAAGCTGCTGCGACACTTCGCGCGCGCGGGCCTCCAGCGCCGGGTCGTCCAGCATCTCGTCCGGCTCGACCGCCAGGGCGATGGTCGCAGAGGTCAGCACCACTGCGAGGGCAAAAAGAAGTCGGGTGATCATGTCATGCCTGCCTGCCGGGCCTGGGCGAGGGCGGTCGTGAAGTTACGAATTGCCACATCGCCCAGGATCGGACCGATATGTTTGTAGAGAACCGTCCCATCCGGGCCGACGATGAAGGTTTCCGGCACCCCGGTCAGGCCCCAGTCGAGGGCAACGCGCCCGTCGATATCGGAGCCGATGCGCGTGTAGGGATTGCCAAGCTCGTTCAGCCAGCGCAGGGCATCCTCCGGCTCATCCTGGTAGTTGATGCCGAACAGTTGCAGCCCTTCCTCCGCGACAAGGCGGGTCAGGACCGCGTGTTCGGCCCGACACGGGACGCACCACGAGGCGAAGATGTTGACAATCACCGGAGCATCGTTCCCCTCCAGATCAGCGTTCGAGAAGCCCGGCACCCCGGTTCCCGCAACCTCTGGCAACTCGAAAACGGGCGCAGGCCGGGAGATCAGCACGGACGGGATGGAATTCGGATCGCGTTCGGGATTCAGGCCCCAGAGGAAGAACGCACCAAAGACCAGAGCGACAATGACCGGGCTGGCGAATAGAAGGCGCTTCATGGGCTTACTCCGCGGGGGTTTCAGCGGCCGCGGACCGGCGGGCCGAACGGCGTGGCGCGCCGATACGCAGACGCCTGTCCGACAGCGACAAGCCGCCACCGAGAACCAGCATTGCCGAACCGATCCAGATGAAATTCACCAGTGGTTCATAGAGGATGCGCAGCGTCCAGGCGCCCCGCGCCTCTGCCTCGGCATTGGCGGGTTCCGTCAGCGAGGCATAGAGATCGCCTGCCAATGTGGAGCGGATTGACGATTCCGTCGTGCTGTATTGCGCGACGGGATACTGCCTGCGTTCGGGGTAAAGTGTCGTCACGTAATCACCGTCGCGTTCGACGACGAGGGTTCCCCGGTTGGCGACATAGTTTGGCCCGGTGATCCGCTCGACGCCTTCATAGACCACATCGAAGCCGGCAATCGAGATCTCCGTGCCCGGCGTGACGAACACGATCTCTTCCGATTTCCAGGCCGTCGACCCGACGAAACCCACGATCGCCACGGCAAGACCGAGATGCGACATCGTCATCCCATGGGCTGCGCGGGGCAGGTTCTTTGCGCGGCGCAGCGCCTCCCGCAGGGGCACATCGCCGAACCGGATCCGTCCCGCCCATTCCATCACCGTGGCAAGGAACAGCCAGGCGGCCAGCGCGAGGGACAGATAGGCCAGAACCGGCCCGCCCTCGGTCAGGTACCAGACCACCAGCGCGGTCAGACCCGACAGCACGGCCGCGAATTTCAACCGTTGCAGGACACCCGCAAGATCGGCGCGTTTCCACGACAGAAACGGCCCGATCGCCATGACGAAGACCAGGGGCAGCATCATCGGGATGAAGGTTGCGTTGAAGAACGGTGGCCCGACGGAAAGACGTTCTCCGCTGAGGGCCTCGATAAACAACGGATAGAGCGTGCCGAAGAGGACGGTGCCGGTCGCCGAGGCGAGCAACAGGTTGTTCACGAGCAATCCGGCCTCGCGGCTGATCGGACGGAACAGGCCGCCGGATTCAAGCGCCGGGGCGCGCCACGCGAAGAGCAGCAGGGATCCCCCGATGCTGATCCCCAGAAGCCACAGGATATAGAGCCCGCGTTCGGGATCGACGGCGAAAGCGTGGACCGACGTGAGCAGCCCCGAGCGCACGATGAAGGTGCCCAGAAGCGACATGGAGAAGGTCAGGATCGCAAGCAGGATCGTCCAGCTTTTGAACGCGTCGCGTTTCTCGGTCACGATGGCGGAATGCAGCAGCGCGGTGCCCAGGAGCCACGGCATGAAGCTGACATTCTCGACCGGATCCCAGAACCACCAGCCGCCCCAGCCAAGCTCGTAATAGGCCCACCATGACCCGAGCGCGATGCCGGCGGTCAGGCTGATCCAGGCCGCCAGCGTCCATGGCCGCACCCACCGCGCCCAGGCCGCATCGACCCGCCCCTCGATCAGCGCGGCGACCGCGAAGGAGAACACGATCGAGAATCCGACATAGCCGAAATAGAGCAGCGGCGGGTGCATGGCGAGGCCGACATCCTGAAGCAGCGGATTGAGATCCTGGCCATCCGCGGGGGGCGGAAAGACCCGCTCGAACGGGTTCGACGTGAACAGCATGAAGCTGAAGAAACCGACGCTGATCCAGGCCTGCACCGATAGGGTCCGGGCGCGCAGCCCCTCCGAAATATTGGTGCCGAAGAACGACACACCGGCCCCGAACACGGTCAGGATCAGCACCCACAGAAGCAAGGAGCCCTCGTGGCTGCCCCAAGTGCCCGCGATCTTGAACAGCAGCGGCTTGAGCGAATGGGAGTTCTCGACCACGTTCAACACGGTGAAATCGCTGACCACGAATGACCGCATCAGCGCCGCGAAGGCAACGAGGGTGAAGGTCACCTGCGCCAGCGATGTCGCCCGCGCCGACCGCATCCAGAGCAGGTTGCCACGGGACGCCCCGAGCATCGGTAATACGCTTTGAACCAGCGCGAAGCCAAAAGCGAGCGTCAGCGCGAATTGTCCGAGTTCAGGGATCATGTCGTTCCTCGATATTCGATTTCGGGATGCGGGCGGAAATCACCCGGTGCGGTTTCAGGCCCGTTCACGGAGGCCGCCGTATCGATCGGCAGGGTGAGGGTGGCGATCAGACCCCCCTCGGGCGCGTTGGACAATATGACATCGCCGCCATGTGCCCGCAAGATACCACGGGCGATCGACAGACCCAGGCCGTGCCCGCCGGTATCCAGGGACCGCGATTGTTCCAGCCGGTGGAAAGGCGCAAACACGTCCTCCAGCAGGTCGTCGGGAATGCCCGGACCATCATCGGCAATGCGGATTGCCAGAACCTCGCCCTGAACGTCATAGCTGACCCGCGCGTTGCCGCCATAGCGCTGCGCGTTCTCGATCAGGTTGCGCACCGCGCGCCGGAATGCGAACGGGCGCACCGACACCGAAACCTCCGGCCCCGGCGCAAGCGAGACAGGAGTGGTCAGTGTCTGGTTGATGTCGCCGAGCATCTGCCCGACCTGGACGCGCTCGGACGCCTCGGAGGCACTGACGCCGCGGGCATAGGACAGGGTCGCATCCAGCATCCCCTGCATCTCTTCGATGCTGGAGGTCAGTGCATCGCGGGTTTCCGTGTCATCCACCATCTCCGTTCTGACCCGCAGCGCCGTCAGCGGCGAACGCAGATCGTGGCCAATGGCGGCCAGCATGCGCGTGCGATCCTCGACGAACCGGGTCAGACGTTGCTGCATGATACCGAAGGCCGCCGTCAGATCGCGCACCTCGGTCGGGCCGGTCGGTTCCACAGGCTCCATATCCTCGCCGCGGCCCAGACGTTCGCTGGCCACGGCCAGACGTCTCAGCGGGCCGGTGATCCGTGTCATCAGGAACCAGAATCCAGCCGCCAGAAGAACCGCGGCGGTCCCCACGAAGGTCACGGTCGAGCCCCAGGCCCATTGCAGCGGGGGCCGTTCGAACCGTGTCTCGACATTCAGCCAATCGCCCCCCGACAGCGCGATCGAAACGCTCATCTCCAATGCCGACAGGTCGCCCCGCATCATCGCGACGTGCATTTCAGCCATTTCGGATGAGAGATGCGACAAGGGCATGATCGTCCCCTCGACGTCATGCACATCTACCCTGATCTCTCGGGTGAACTGATCGCCGAGCAGCCTTCTGATCCTGTCCTCGACAGGTCCGGCGACATTGTGATCGGCTTCCTGAACCTGCGGGCTTTCGGTCACGTCAAAACGAACCAGGGGTGAATTGGCGGCCCGCAGGATGGACGCGTGCAATTCGGTCGGGGCCTCCTCCAGCAGGCGGGCGACGCTTGCGGCACGTCCTGCCGCTTCGAAACCCAGTGCGGCACGGACGGCAAGGCTGCGTTCATCGACAAAGAAGAACAGGCTTACGATCTGGGCGGCCAACAGAACGCCGAGAAGAAGCAGGATCAATTGTCCGCGCAAACTCGAGAAGAAGCCGCGGATCACGAGGCAACCTCCACGTCGGTTGCCAGGCTGTAGCCGCCGTTACGCACGGTCGTTATGATCCGCGGGCGCATCGGGTCGGCCTCGATCTTGCGGCGCAGGCGGCTCACCTGATTGTCGATTGTCCGGTCGAACGGGCCGGCGGATCGTCCGGCGGTGAGGTCCAGAAGCTGTTCGCGGCTGAGGATCAGCCGGGGCCGTTCCAGGAAAGTGATCAGCAGGCGAAACTCGGAATTGGAAAGGCTGTCCTTGATCCCCGTATCCGACAGCAGCGCGCGCCGATCCACGTCAAGGCTCCAATGGGCGAACTGGACGGTTTTTCCAGCCAGGCGCCCGGCGAGGGATTCCAGGCGTTCGCTGCGCCTGAGGACGGCCTTTATCCGGGCCAGAAGCTCACGCGGGTTGAACGGTTTGGGCAGGTAATCATCCGCGCCGATCTCAAGCCCGATGATCCGGTCCATGTCATCGCCAAGCGCCGTCAACATGATGATCGGGCACGATCCCGAGGCGGACAGCCTGCGACAGACCGACAGCCCGTCCTCGCCCGGCATCATGACATCCAGCACGATCAAGTCGAAGCTGCCGACGGCAAGTTTCTGGTCCATATCCGCGGCATCCGTTGCCGAGGTCGCCCGCAAGCCGCTTTTTTGCAGGAAACGTGTCACGGCATCCCGGATTTCGCGGTGATCGTCCACGACAAGGATATGGGGGCTTTCTGACTTCATCGCGTAAGTCCTATGCAAAAGGACGGGGTGTTTCCGCCTCGGAATTGTCACGGTTTGTAACAAGGGCGGAAAACATGACGGCGCGATACATTTCCAGCCCAAGGATTCCCGCACGCGGAACCGGTGACATCGCGATCATCCATCACCCTCGGATCCGCAAGCCCGGGCAGTCAAGAGCGGAGCGGATAGCAGGTCGTCCGGCCGCATCTGTTCCTTTTCCGTTCACGACCTTGGGGCAGGCCCCTCTTTCCCCGAGCGTGCGCCTTGCCGGTCGCGATCCGCGTGTTGCGGCTATGCTGTCGTGTCAATCAGCTCCTCATCAGGACATGTCGCGGCAAGATCGGCCAGGATCGGGCAATCCGGGCGGTGATCTCCGGCACAGGCGTGAACCAGGTGCGAGAGGGTCGCACGCATCTGCGCAAGTTCCGCGATCTTGTTGTCGATACGTTCGAGATGCTGTTCGGCGATCTCCTTGACCTCGGAGCTGGCGCGCTGGTCATCCTCATAGAGCGCCATCAGATTGCGGCAGTCCTCTATGGTAAAACCAAGCGCGCGGGCACGGCCCAGAAACGCAAGCTTGTGCACGTCCCTTTCCAGAAAGTTGCGATATCCGTTTGCGCTCCGCAATGGCCGCACCAGGCCGATCTCCTCGTAGTAGCGGATCGTCTTGGGCGGCAGGCCGGACTTTTCGGCGACGTCTCCGATGTTCATGTCGTAGTCCTCCTCATTCCGCGGCAACGGGGGTGGGGACCGGCGAAGCGCTTTCGGTGACGACCGGCGTCTCGGCCTCGCTCATGGCGGGGCGCACCCAGCGAAGCCGCAGCGCATTCGTCAGAACGAAGACCGAGCTGAACGCCATTGCGCCCGCCGCAAGCACGGGCGACAGCAGCAGGCCGAAGGACGGATACAGCACGCCTGCGGCCACCGGGATCAGGGCGACATTGTATCCGAACGCCCAGAACAGGTTCTGCCGGATGTTCCGCATCGAGCGCGCGGACACCTGGAACGCGTTCACCACACCCCGCAGATCGCCCGACATCAGCACGACATCGGCCGATTCGATGGCCACGTCGGTTCCCGTGCCGATGGCGATGCCGACATCGGCATGGGCCAGCGCCGGCGCGTCGTTGATGCCATCGCCGACGAACGCGATCCGCTGGTGGTTGCCCTTCAACGTCTCCAGCGCCGCCACCTTGCCGTCGGGCAGGACACCGGCGAACACATGATCGATGCCGATTTCGCGCGCGATGGCATTTGCCGTTTCCGCCTTGTCGCCGGTGATCATGGCCACCTTCAGCCCGAGATCGTGCAGGGCGCGAATGGCGACGGTGCTGGCGGGTTTCACCGGATCCGCCACGCCGATAACTGCCGCGACCTTTCCATCCACCGCCGCAAAGAGCGCTGTCCGTCCCTGTTCCGCGATACGGCGTTCCGCATCCGCCAGGGACGCGATGTCCAGACCTTCACGGGTCATCAGACGATCCGCGCCGACCAACACATCGTGCCCGGCAACCTTGGCCCGCACACCGAGACCGGTGATCGACTCGAAATCCTCGACGTCATGGCGGGCCGCCCCCTCGGCCTTGGCCGCCCGCACGACGGCATCGGCAATAGGGTGTTCGGATTGTGCCTCGACCGCCGCGACCAGCGCGAGCATCTCGGGGCGGTCAAACCCATCGGCCAGCACAAGGTCCGTCAGTTCCGGGCGCCCTTCGGTCAGCGTGCCGGTCTTGTCCAGGGCCACGACATCGACGGATGTGAGCTCCTGAAGCGCGTCACCCTTGCGAAACAGAACACCCATCTCCGCCGCGCGTCCGGTGCCCACCATGATCGAGGTCGGCGTCGCCAGACCCATGGCGCAGGGACAGGCAATGATCAGGACCGACACGCCCGCCACAAGCGCATAGGACAGCGCCGGCGATGGCCCCAGCAAGAGCCAGGTCAGCACTGTCACCACGGCCAACACCATGACCGCCGGAACGAACCAGAGCGTGATGCGATCCACAATTCCCTGGATCGGCAGCTTGGCACCTTGTGCCTCTTCCACCATTCGGATGATCTGGGCGAGCGTTGTATCCGTCCCGACGCGCAGGGCGCGAAACTGAAAGCTGCTGGCCCCGTTGACGGTCCCGCCGGTCACGTGTTCGCCCTCTGCCTTCTCGACCGGAACCGGCTCACCGGTGATCATGCTCTCATCGACACGGGCGCTGCCTTGGGTCACTTCCCCATCCACCGCGACGCGTTCGCCGGGGCGGACAACCAGAATATCGCCAACGCCGATCTGCTCGATGGCAACATCCGTCGGCTCGCCGTCCACCAGGATCCGCGCGCTGCTTGGCTGGAGACCGAGCAGCTTCTGGATCGCGGCGCCGGTGCGGCCCTTGGCGCGTGCCTCCATCCAGCGCCCCAGAAGGACCAGCACGACAATGACGGCGGCCGCCTCGAAGTAGACCATGCGGGACGCTTCGGGCAGAAGCGTGGGCGCGAACAACGCGGTCAGCGAATAGAGATAGGCCGCGCCGGTGCCGACAGCCACGAGGCTGTTCATGTCGGGCGCGCCCTTCAGCAACGTGGCAAAGCCCTTGGTGTAGAAGTGCCGGCCGGGCCAGAACATGACGATGGTCGTCAGGACGAACTGGATCATCCAGCTTGTCTGGTGGCCGATCGTGCGACCGATCAGCTCATACACGCCCGGCACCAGATGCGCGCCCATTTCCAGCACGAAGACGGGCAGCGCAAGGGCTGCCGCAAAGATCGTCTTGCGGGCGAATGCGCGGGCTTCGTCTTGCTTGCGGGTGCTGCGGTCCTCGGAGGACGTGTCGCCAGTTGCCTCCGCCGGGTAGCCGGCCTCTTCGGCGGCCTTCAGCAGATCGGCCAGATCAAGCGATCCCTCGGCAAAATCGACGGTCGCCGTTTCCGACGCGAGATTGACATTGACGTCGAGGACTCCGGGCACCGCTGAAAGGGCTTTCTGCACGCGGCCCACGCAGGAGGCACAGGACATGGAGGAAATGTTCAGCCGCACCGATTGCGTTCGGGCAGGATAGCCCGCCTGGCTCAACGCCTCGACCACGTCGCCGATCCGGGATCTGGAATCGACCTGCGCCTGCGCCGTTTCGGTCGCGAGGTTCACATTCACCTCGGTAACGCCGGGCAGGGCGGAGAGAGCGCGTTGGACCCTGCCAACGCATGAAGCGCAGGACATGTTCTGGACTGAAAGCCGCAGGCCTTGTGAAGTTTGCATCGACGTCTCCTTGTTTATCCCGACAGCATTTAAGGCTTCCATTAACTGGAAGGTCAATGGAGTTCAAATAACTTTTTTCTCCTTGACCTTCCCATGTGGGAACCACCCATCTTCGTCGCCAGGATAAAGGAGATCACCATGAACAGATTCACTGTACCCGACATGAGCTGCGGGCATTGCACCGCGGCTATCGAGAAGGCGGTCAAGTCAATCGACCCGACAGCGACGGTCGCGTGTGACCTTGAGACCAAGACCGTTGCCGTCGAGACCTTCCTGAGCGAACGCGCCGTGTCCGAAGCCATCCGCGAGGCGGGCTACGAACCGTCGTCTCTTGCCGGGACATGAGAGCCACAGGGGGCTGACATCTCCCATGTCAGGTGTGAGGTGCGGGGCAGGCCGGTCTTGACCCGCATCTGATCGGCCGCACGCAAGGCGTCCCCCTCATGCGGGTTTTTCGACACGAGGGCGAACTCGCGGTACTGTTCGATCCGGCTGACCGGAAACGCCGGACAGCGGAGGCCGGGATAGGCTGAGCCCGCGGTTCGGACCCAGTATCGAACTTGAAAGATCCTGCGATGGTGCCGGTCGCCGCGCGATCGGGCGGCGGCTGGCGACCGCTATCAATGCTGCAAGGGCAGTCGGGATCGTTTCGGATGACCGGGCCGATTGCGGGGCATCCCGGCTTGGGTGGTATCCCGGACATTCCGGACAGAGTTTTGTCGCGCAATGTAACGGCCTCTCGATTTGCGACCCGCCGATACACGGCATGGAAGTGACTGGTATTCCATCGCAAAAATCACGTGCCATATAGGTCTCATCGCAACACCGGATACGAGGTTTTCCAAATGAAACGCACTACTCTTCTGGCAGCAATCGCAGTGACAACGGCCATCGCTGGCAGTGCGGCCGTCGCGAAGGCCAATCATGGCCATGGCGGCCAACCGAATGCCACGTCGCCCGCGGGCACCATGCAGGACGGCGGTCCCGGCATGGGCGGTATGGGCGGCATGATGGACATGATGGGCGGCATGGACGGCATGATGGACATGATGCGGCAGATGCACGGCGGCATGATGGGTGGCGGCATGATGGGCGGAATGGGCCCGATGGGCGGCACCATGATGCAGATGTTCGACGCAGATGGCGACGGCACCGTGACGCCCGAGGAAATGCGCGGCCAGTTGGAGGCAAAACTCGCCGAATACGACAGCGACGGCGACGGCGCGCTCTCGATCGCCGAGTTCGAGGCCCTTCACAGCGCCATGATCCGCGAGATGATGGTGGACCGGTTCCAGTATCTGGACGCCGATGGTGATGGATCGGTCACGTCGGAAGAAATGACCGCACCGGCCGACATGATGGACCGCGCGCAAATGATGCGCGATCGCATGATGCCCGCGCAGCCCGACATGGACGCGGACATGAGCGACGGCAACATGATGAACGACAACTAAGCGATCGGCGCCGGCGCAATGCCGGCGCCGCATCCTTCTGGCCTTATGGAGGTTTTCATGATGGGTTTTGGTATGGGCGGGATCTGGATGCTGCTCCTCATCGTCTTCCTGGTGTTGGGGATCTTCGCATTCGTCAAATATCTGTCCAGGTAAATGAAAGGAAACCGAGAATGGCATATACCTACGATCGCATTCTGAACGACACCGGCATCGACGACGCCGAAATGCGCGTTCGCGCGGCCCTTGAGGACAAGGGCTTTGGCGTCCTGACCGAGATCGACGTCAAGGCGACGATGAAAAAGAAGATCGACGTCGATATGGCCCCCTACCTCATCCTCGGGGCCTGCAATCCCGGCATGGCGCACAAGGCCATCGGGATCGAGCCGCGGGTGGGCGCGATGCTGCCCTGCAACGTGATCCTGCGGGAGGTGGATGGCGGCACCGAGGTCAGCGCCATCGACCCGGTCGCATCCATGCAGGCCATCGACAACCAGCAGCTCCACGAGGTCGCGGGCGAAGTTCGCGACATGCTTCGCAAAGCGGTCGATGCCGCTTGATCGCACTGCATCCGGCGTGAGGCCGCGAATGGCACATTGGTCTATCCCCCCCGGGATCGCCAAGGCGGCCATCGCGGCCTTTCTGGTCGTGGGTCTCGCGCTCCTGTTCATCGGGCCGCTTGCGGGTGTGATCGAGCGTATCGACGGCGACCGGATTGCCGGATGGGTCGAGGCCGCGGGGCTTTGGGGTCCGATGCTGGTCATCGCCCTGATGACGGTCGCGATCGTCGCCACGCCAATCCCGAGCGCACCGATCGCATTGGCGGCGGGGGCGGCCTACGGACATGTGCTGGGGACCGTCTACATCGTCGCCGGTGCCGAACTGGGCGCGCTTGCCGCATTCGCACTGGCGCGATTTCTCGGCCGCGATGCGCTTGTCCGCTGGCTTGGCGAAAAGGTCGATGCGGGCTTGCTGGGGTCGCAGAACGCGTTGACATTCACGGTCTTCGTCAGCCGCTTGCTGCCGTTCATTTCCTTCGACATCGTCAGTTACGCCGCAGGGCTGAGCAGGCTGCACTTCTGGCGGTTCGCGGTCGCGACACTGGCCGGAATCATCCCGGCGAGCTTCGTTCTCGCCCATTTCGGCAACGAGGCGGTCAGCGGCAGTTCGGCCCGCGCCACCTGGGCCGCCATAGGGTTGGGTGTGCTGACGCTGACGCCGCTTGTTGTCGTGGCCGTGCGGGACTTGCGAAGGCATAGGGTGCGCCATGACTGATCGCCGCGCCCCGGTGCGGCCTCCATCCGATCTGACGAGCGCCGTCAGATCGACACGTAGAACGCGCCGTCCGGCGATCGCTGACGGCTTCCAAGCCAATCCGTTGTTTGAGGAAACCCGGCCATGCTGACCGCCGCCATACCATTTCCGGACATAAGCCACGAGCTGTTCTCGATCGAGATCGGCAGTTTCACCTTTGCGCTGCGCTGGTACGCGCTTGCCTATATCGCCGGCCTGTTGATCGGCTGGCGCCTCTGCGTGATGGCGGTCAGCCGGCCGGCACTGTGGTCCGGGGCCGGTGCGCCGCTGGACCGCCGCCAGATCGAGGATCTTCTGACCTGGATCATTCTGGGCGTCATCCTCGGGGGGCGGCTCGGTTTCGTGCTGTTCTACCAGCCGGAATACTACCTGGCCAATCCGCTGGAGATACTGAAGATCTGGCGGGGCGGCATGTCCTTCCATGGCGGTTTCCTTGGCGTTGCCACCGCGGGGCTGGTCTTCAGTCTGCGCCACAAGGCGTCGGTGCTCAGCGTGGCCGACCTGCTTGCGCTGGCGACCCCGCCGGGGCTGTTCCTCGGGCGGCTCGCGAACTTCATCAACAATGAGCTCTGGGGCCGGCCCACCGACGTTCCCTGGGCCGTGATCTTTCCGGGGGACGCCGCGCAGGATTGCCTCGGCGTCGTTTCCGTTTGCGCCCGTCATCCCTCGCAGATTTACGAGGCGCTGCTCGAGGGCCTGCTCCTCGGCACCGTTCTGATCTACCTCGCCTGGCGGCGCGGTTGGCTGAAGATGCCAGGGGCGCTGACCGGGACATTCCTGGTCGGATACGGCGCTGCCAGAAGCTTCGTGGAGCTTTTCCGCCAGCCGGATGCGCAATTCGTTGCGCCCGGAAACCCGGTCGGTCACGCGATCCATTTCGGCGATTGGGGTCTGACGATGGGGCAGGTGCTGTCCGCACCCATGATCCTGGTCGGGCTGGCGCTGATATTGTATGCGGTCAGGCAATCGAGAACGGCAACCGAGCGGGACTCCAGCCTTGCCGGGTGACGGGTCGTCGTCACTGATGGGAGAGACTTGGAAAATGCGACGGTATCAAAGGAACTGACCGCCCACCATCGACCGATGCCGTCCCGGCGGATCGACCTGATGTAAGCCGGAAGCCCTGTTTGTGTAACGATCCCGAAAGCTCGGCGTCTACTGCTTAGACTCTGATGCTTTGGGCCATGGCGCATGAGAAAGACAGGCAGACCGGGCTTGAGGTCCGACAGCCATGGTCGGCCACGCGTCGGGACACGGGGATCAGGTGGCCTCGCAGCACCATAGATCGCAACAAGGAGACGTGACATGACCACAACCCTCCATCTTGCCGTCCTCGCGGCGATCCTGTTCCCGGCCCCGACCTTCCTGGTCTTCGGGGGTCTGTTCAACGCCATCGCCAAGCGTGGGAGGGTCGCATGACACGTTTCAACCGTCCCTCGCTGCGGTTTCTCGGCGCTGCCGGAACTGTTACCGGATCGCGCTACCTGCTGGCGATCGGCAGGCGGCGTATTCTGGTCGATTGCGGCCTGTTCCAGGGCTTCAAGCAACTGCGGGCGCGAAACCGGAAACCCTTTCCGGCGCGGCCCTCCAGCATCGACACGGTGTTGCTGACCCATGCGCATCTGGACCATTCCGGCTATCTTCCCGCATTGATCCGGGCCGGCTATGGTGGCCGCGTCATCTGCACCCGTGCCACGGCCGAGCTGTGCGGCCTGATCCTGCCGGACAGCGGCCACATCCAGGAAGAGGAAGCGCGCTATGCCGCGCGCCGGGGGTTTTCCAAGCACAGGAGTCCGAAACCGCTCTACACGCTGAAGGACGCCGAGGCGGCGCTTGATCGGTTCGATACCGTGGATTTCGGGCAAAAGGTCGATCTGGGCGACGGTATCACCGCGACCTTCATTCCGGCAGGGCATCTTCTGGGCGCGGCGCAGATCCGGATAGAATTCGGCGGAACGGTCATCCATTTCAGCGGCGATCTGGGGCACGACCCGGACCCGTTGATGCCTCCGCCCGAACCCTTTGCCGGTGCCGATGTTCTTGTCTGCGAATCCACCTATGGCAACCGCGCCCATCCCGACATCGACGCCGAGGCGGAACTGGCGCCGGTCTTGAAACGGGTCTTCGCACGGGGGGGGACAGTCTTGATCCCGTCTTTCGCCGTCGGTCGCGCCCAGGGGTTGATGCTGCATATTTCGCGGCTGATCGAGCGCGGCGAGATCCCGTATGTTCCGGTCTTTCTCAACAGCCCCATGTCGGTCGACGCCACCGACATCTACCACCGGCACCATGACGAGCATCGTATCAGCCGCGAGGAATGCGTGGCGATGTTTGAACTGGCCAAGCGGGTGAACACCGTCGCGCAGTCCAAGAACCTGAACACCCGCCAGGGGCCGATGATCATCATCTCGGCAAGCGGCATGCTGACCGGCGGGCGCATCCTGCATCATCTGGCCAGTTTCGGCGGCGACCGCCGCAATGCGATTCTGCTGTCGGGCTTCCAGGCGGGGGGCACGCGCGGTGCCGCTCTGGCCGATGGTGCGCGTCACCTGCGGATGTTTGGCCGCGACTACCCCATCGAGGCCGAGGTCGTGCAGCTTCGGTCGTTCTCGGGTCATGCCGATGCCGAGGAGATCCTGCGCTGGATGTCGGCCGGTCCTGCGCCGCGCATGACCTATGTGACACATGGCGAGCCTTCGGCATCCGATACCCTGCGCTTTCGCATCAACCATGAGTTGGGCCGACCGGCCCGCGCGCCCGACCATCTGGAAACCGTGTATCTGGACCATCCGCGATGACCGAGACGCTCGCACTCGTCCCCTCGGGAATAGACACATACCGCCAACCGGTCGTCTACATGCACGAAGACTGCCACATCTGCCGCGCGGAAGGGTTCGCCGCCGAGACCCGAATTCGCATCGACCTGCGCGACCGCTGGATCATCGCCACGCTGAACGTGGTCGCGCGCGGTGCGTGGCTGGCCGTGGATCAGGCCGCGCTGTCGGTTTCAGCCTGGCAGGCGCTGAAGGCGCAAGCCGGCGACCGGGCAGGGTTCTCGCATCCCGAGCCGCCGGTTTCGTCGTCAGCAATCCGGGCCAAGGTCTATGGAGGGCGTTTGCGGCAAGAGGATTTTGCCGCGATCATTGGCGACACGCTCGACAGCCGCCTCTCGGATCTCGACCTCGCCGCATTCATCACCGCCAGCGCCGGAAACCGCCTTGACGAGCGGGAGACGGTGGCCCTGACCCGCGAAATGCAGGCTGCGGGCGAAACGCTTGACTGGGGTGGCCAGACCGTCCTGGACAAGCATTGTGTCGGCGGGCTGCCGGGCAACCGGACAACCCCGATCGTCGTCGCCATCATTGCCGCTGCAGGGCATCTGATCCCCAAGACGTCGAGCCGGGCAATCACGTCCCCCGCCGGGACTGCGGACACGATGGAAGCCATGGCGCCGGTGGCGCTGGACGCCGCGGCGCTGCGCAAGGTGGTCGAAGCCGAAGGCGGCTGCGTGGTCTGGGGCGGCGGGCTGAACCTCAGCCCCGCTGACGATCACTTCATCCGCATCGAGAGGCCGCTGGATTTCGACAGCGTCGGACAATTGGTCGCCAGCGTCCTGTCAAAGAAGGCGGCTGTCGGCGCAACCGACGTGTTGATCGACCTGCCGGTCGGGCCAACGGCCAAGGTGCGCTCGGCGCAGGCCGCGGCGGCCCTGGGATCCCGCCTGAGCGCGGTCGGTCAGGCCATCGGGCTGCGCGTCGCGCTTCACGAAAGCGATGGCACGGCCCCGGTCGGGCGCGGCATCGGCCCTGCGCTCGAGGCGGCGGATGTGCTGGCGGTGCTCCGGCGTGCTCCGGCTGCGCCGACCGATTTGCGCGACCGTGCCCTGGACCTTGCCGGTCGGTTGCTCGACATGGCGCCGGGTGCTTCTGGCAAGACGGGCAGGGCGCGGGCAGAGAAATTGCTCGACAGTGGCGCGGCAGACGCGAAATTCATGGCGATCTGCGCCGCACAGGGCGGGTTCCGCGACCCTGGCGAAGCGCCGCAGCGCGCCGAGATGCTGGCCCCGGCGGCAGGATACATCACCGCCATCGACAACCGCTTGATTGCCCGCATCGCAAAGCTTGCCGGCGCACCGCGCCAGCAACGGGCGGGTGTGCGTCTTCTGGTGCGGGTCGGGGAACCCGTGGAGACAGGACAACCGCTCTATGAAATCCACGCCGAGACGACCGGAGAGCTGGCCTATGCGCGCGCATATGCCGAATCACATGCCGGCGCGCTCAGCTTGTCGGAGGATACCGCATGATCCTTGTCCCGTTCCCGGAGATGAACCCGCTCGCGCGATCGCTCGCGCCGGCATTGGGTGCGGACCTCTCTTTGCTCGACTGGCATCGCTTCCCCGACGGTGAAAGCCTGATGACCCTGCCGGACGACATGAGAGATGCCGATGTCGCGATACTGGCGACGCTTCGTGATCCTGACCGCCTGGCCCTGCCGCTGCGGTTCGCCGCACAGACGGCCCGGGAGCTGGGGGCCCGGAATGTCGGGCTGATCGCGCCCTATCTGGGCTACATGCGGCAAGACCGGCGCTTTCGCGATGGACAGGCCATCAGCGCGAAGCTGTTCGCCGGATTTCTCGCCGAGAGTTTTGACTGGCTGGTGACGGTCGATCCCCATCTGCACCGCATTGCGCGGTTGGAGGATGTCTTCACGATCCCGGCCGGGCGGGTCGCGTCCGCCCCGCGTCTGGCCGCGTGGATCCGGACCAATCTGCCCGATGCCGTCTTGCTGGGTCCGGACAGCGAAAGTCAGCAATGGGTCGCCGAAGTGGCCCGGCTTGCCGCACGGCCCTACGAAGTCCTGCGAAAGGTCAGGACCGGCGATCACCAGGTGGATATCAGCGTGCCCGAGAGCGCCGCCCTGCTTGAGGGCACTCCGGTGATACTGGATGACATCGCGTCTTCCGGCAGGACGATGGCGCGCGCCGTCGAGCGATTGCTGGCAGCCGGAACCGGTTCGCCGGTCTGCCTGGCCATCCACGCGGTCTTTGCGGAAGGGGCCCATGACGTCATCATGTCAGCCGGAGCCGCCCGGATCGTCACCACCGATACCATACCGCACCCCTCAAATGCGATCGGAACCGCCGCTATGCTTGCCACGGCGGTTCGATCTCTTGTGTCGGGTCTTGACCTTCCATCTAGTGGAAGGAATAGGTTGACACCGACTTGCTCCGATAGGAATTCCCAATGACCGATCACGCTCATCACTCCGCCCCCGAAGCCGACATCTATGTTTGCCCGATGCACCCGGAGGTGCGGCAGAACGGTCCGGGCGATTGCCCGAAATGCGGGATGCACCTTGTGCCGGAATCGGAGGCCGGTGCCCATGCAGGGCACGGCCATCACGGGCATGAGCACCACGGCCACGACCACCAGGCAAGCGCCGCCCCGGCGGACGGCAGGTATGATACCGTCCCCGCCGGATATGACGGGGCCGTCTATACCTGCCCGATGCACCCGCAGGTTCGCCAGGTCGAGCATGGCTCCTGCCCGATCTGCGGCATGGGGCTGGAGCTTGAGTCCGGCATCCCGGCAGAGGATGGCCCGAACCCCGAACTGGTGGATTTCACCCGCCGTTTCTGGGTCGGCACGGTGCTGACCATTCCGCTCCTGATCCTGACCATGGCGCCCTATGTCGGGTTTCCCGAAGTGCGCGAGATATTCGGCGAGCGCGCGACCCTCTGGATCGAACTGGTCCTGGGAACCCCGGTGGTCCTGTGGTGCGGCTGGCCCTTCATGGTGCGCGGCTGGAACTCGTTCAAGACGATGAACCTCAACATGTTCTCGCTGATCAGCATGGGCGTGATGGCGGCCTGGATCTTCAGCGTCGTCGCCGTGTTGGCACCGGATATTTTCCCTGATGGCTTCCGCGACGCCGAAGGCCATGTCGGTGTCTATTTCGAGGCGGCGGCGGTTATCGTGACGCTGGTGCTGCTTGGTCAGGTGATGGAACTGCGCGCCCGTGAAGGCACCGGCAAGGCGATCCGCGCGCTTCTCGACATGGCGGCCAAGACCGCGCGGGTGATCCGGGACGATGGCTCCGAGGAGGAGATCCCGCTGGAGGATGTGCAGGTCGGCGACCGTCTGCGCGTGCGCCCCGGCGACAAGGTGCCGGTCGATGGCGTGGTTCTGGATGGCCGGTCCTCGGTCGATGAAAGCATGATCTCGGGTGAACCCGTGCCGGTCGAGAAGACCGAGGGCGACCCGGTCACGGGGGCCACGATCAACGGCACCGGCAGCCTGGTTATGGAGGCGACGCGGGTCGGGTCCGACACGATGCTGAGCCAGATCGTCGAGATGGTGTCGAACGCGCAACGTTCGCGCGCACCGATCCAGAAATACGCCGACCGGGTGGCGGGGTTCTTCGTTCCCGCCGTGATCGCAATCGCGGTCCTCTCCTTTATCGCCTGGGCGGTCTGGGGGCCTGCGCCCGCGCTGTCCTATGCGTTGATTTCGGCTGTCGCGGTCCTGATCATCGCCTGTCCCTGTGCGCTTGGGCTTGCCACGCCGATGTCGATCATGACGGCGACGGGACGGGGCGCGCAGGCCGGTGTTCTGATCAAGAACGCCGAGGCGCTGGAGCGCTTCGAGAAGGTCGATACCCTGATCGTCGACAAGACCGGGACGCTGACGATGGGCAAACCACAGCTTGTCGCCGTCCTGCCCGAGCCCGGTCATGACGAGGCCGAGGTTCTGCGCCTCGCCGCCTCGCTGGAACGCGGATCGGAGCACCCTCTGGCCGAAGCGATCGTGCGCGGCGCGGAGGAGCGTGACGTGAAAATGGCCAATGCCAACGATTTCGAGGCGGTCACCGGCAAGGGCGTCAAGGGTGTCGTGGACGGCCAGGCGGTCGCGCTCGGCAATCTGGCGATGATCCGCGAACTGGGGCTGGAGGCGGGCGAGTTGACCGCCAAGGCCAATGACCGCCGCGACGAGGGCGAGACGGTGATGTTCGTGGTGCTGGATGGCGAGATCGCCGGTCTTGTCGCGGTCGCCGACCCGGTAAAGGAGACCACCCCCGCCGCGATCAAGGAGCTGCACGATCTCGGGTTCCGCGTCATCATGGCGACCGGCGACAACGAACGCACCGCCAAGGCGATCGGCGCGCGTCTCGGCATCGACGAGATCCGGGCCGACGTGCTGCCCGAGGACAAGGCGCGCATCATCAAGGAATTGCAGGCCGAGGGCCGCAAGGTCGCGATGGCCGGGGATGGCGTGAACGACGCACCGGCGCTGGCGCAGGCCGATGTCGGCATCGCCATGGGCACCGGCGCCGATGTGGCCATCGAAAGCGCGGGCATCACGCTGGTCAAGGGCAACCTCGACGGGATCGTGCGGGCGCGGCGGCTGGCGCGGGCCACAATGCGCAACATCCGCCAGAACCTGTTCTTCGCGCTGGTCTACAACGCCTCCGGCGTGCCGGTCGCGGCGGGCGTCCTGTTTCCCGTCTTCGGTATCCTCATCAGCCCGATGTTCGCCGCCTTCGCCATGAGCGCTTCGTCGATCTCGGTGGTGCTCAATTCGCTGCGGCTGAGAGGGGCCAGAATATGAGACAGGACATCATCCGGGGCACGCTGGCCGCTCTCGCGCTCACCGTCACGGCGAACATGGCGGCTGCGCACGAGTTCACCGCGGCACTTCTCGTGACCGGCGAGAACCGGGAGGCGCGTCTCGCCGAGGCGGTCAACGGGTTCCTGCTGGCGGCGGACGAGCGCGACGGGCATCCCGCCGAAACGTCGGACGGTCACCTGGGCGGGGTGGATGTGCAGCTTCTGCCGCTGCCTGCCGAGGCGGCGGGCCAGGTCGCCGGGTTGGTCGGAACGCCCCGGACACCGGCCGACGTCCTGGTCGTGATCGGACCGGAACCGGACGCATCCGCCGCCGCATCGCCTGCTTTCGCGGGCGTCGTGCTGCGTCCCGGCGTGCTTCCCGACGGTTGGGCTGCCGAGAATGACGCCAGCAGCTTTGCCGCCCGCTACCAAAGCACCTACGGAACCGCCCCCACCGAGGCCGCTGCATTGGGATACAACGCGGCCCGGCGGCTGGATATCGCGATCCGCCCGCTCGACGGGGTCGCGCCAGCAGCGGCGCTTGAGGCCGCCCTCGCAGAGACCGCAATCGGCATGGACTGGCAGGCGGACGTTCGATGAAGGAAAGACCAGGCCCAGGTTCCGGCGTTGCCCCCACAAACCCCGATGACGCGGCCATATCGGATTGGAGCGTCGTGCCCGCGCCGCTTCCCCCCATGTCCGCCTTCGCCACCGGCAATATGTGGGCTTCGTGTCGATGATGGCGGGTGTTCTGGTGCGATGGGCGACACTGTTGACACTTGCAATCTTCCCGGTGCTGGTCTGGATGTATGCACGTCTCGCCCGCACCGAGGAACCCTGTAAGCACCACGCCGCAACTGTTCCCGCGTTCACTCCGCTCCGGCGGGCGGGCCTGGTAGGTACAAGCAAGAAACGGACAGGAATATGACAAGACCCAAGAAGATCGCCCCCCCCGCGACAGCGACCCGGAAAACGATGGCGATTGCCTCGCTGCTTGCATTCGGATTGGCAACGGGCCTGTTCGCCCAGTCCGATGAGGTCGACGCCGACCGGCCAAGGGTGAACACCCAGATGCATGGCGACGCCGCCGGGGCACCCGCGCCCAGTCCCGATTCGGTCATCGTGCCCGAAACCCTGAGCGCACCTTCCTATTTTGGCCAGATCGCGTTCGAGCAAAGCTGCGCTGCGTGTCATGGTCAAAACGGCGCTGGCGGAACCGGCAATGGTCCACCGCTGATCCATCCCATCTACGAGCCGGGTCATCACCCGGATGGGGCGTTCCTGCGGGCGGCGACGGCAGGCGTGCAGTCGCATCACTGGAATTACGGCGATATGCCCGCCGTGGAAGGGGTCACGGAAGAAACCGTTCGGCTGATCGTCAGCTACATCCGCGAAATGCAGCGCGCCAACGGGATCGAATGATGGCAAGACGCCCCGACCCGCCGACGGTGCAGGGAACCGTCGTGCTGATCGGAGGCACGGGCGATGTCGGCGGGCGGCTGGTCCGGCTGCTCGTCGATCATACGGCAGCCCGAATAGTGCTGGTATCGCGCACTGGTGCCGGGGCGGGCGATCGGGTCGAGGCGCTGCGGCTTGATATCGCCGGGAGGGACGCCGCCGGAAAACTGCCGCCTGGCGCGACGGTGGTAAACCTGACCGAAGCAACCCCCCCATCGGTCGCGGCCGAAATTGTCCGCAACGGCGGACGTTTCCTCGAGACCTCGGCGTCACCGGATTACCTGACGGCGCTGCGACGGGACGTGCCGGAGGGCGGCGGTCCGGGCACCGCGGTTCTCTGCGTCGGGACCGCGCCTGGCCTCAGCACCTTGATGGCAGCCGAACTCCTGCGCGATACTGAGGCAGACAGGGTCGATATCGGATTGGAACTTGGCATGGGGCGCCATTATGGACAGGCCGCGACGGAATGGTCGATCGGTGCCCTCGGTCGCCCATATCGGCTGTCCGATTCCGCAAGCACCCTGGTCGCGCCAGGTGCCCTCCGGCGCCTATTTGCTTTCGGGCGGGACAGTCGGGCACGTCCCGCGCTTGGGATCGGCTTCGCGGTGGATGGTGTCGCGGATGGTTCGGGCAGCGGCCCCCCGGCCCTTGTCCGTACATTCCTGGCGATTGATCCGCCTTTGGTGACGCGCGCTGTCGGCGTGCTCTTGCGGCTCGGTCTCGGTCCGGTGCTGTCGCGGCGCAAACGCGGCGTGACACGGGCCTTGGGGCGGCTGCCGGAACTGGGCCAGGCGCGCACCCGGATCGCCGTCGAGGTGCGGGATTCGGACGGCAGCGTCATTGCCTCGCGCCATGTTTCTGCCGGCGATCAGGCCGAAGTGACGGCGGCGATGATCCTCGCCACGATCCGCGCATTGTCGGGGTCGGACAGGCAGATGCCCGGCCTGTCAACCATCGTCGATCACCTGACATTCGCCGGGGCGCTGAACGATCTGTGCCTCCTCCTGCCGGGCATGGCCGTCGAGACCTGGTCGACCGGGCGCATTGGAGGAAACCCGTGAACCGCACCAGGAACCTCCTGCGGTTGGCCCGGATTGTCACCGTCCTGGCGAAAGACGTCTGGACGCTCCGGCGATATGATCCGGCCAGCGGCGACACTGGTGCACCGGATCGGTTCGCGCAAAACCTGCTCGCCCTGGGGCCGGTTTTCGTCAAGCTTGGCCAGATCCTCAGCACCCGCCCCGATGTTCTGCCCGAAAGCTATGTCGCGCGGCTTGCGGAATTGCAGGAGCGTGCGCCCCAAGTGGATTTCGCCACGGTGCGGCGCATCGTCGAGGATGAGCTGGCAACGCCGCTGGAAACCGCCTTTGCCAGCTTCGAGGCCGAACCCGTCGCCGCCGCGTCCCTGGCCCAGGTGCACAAGGCAAGCCTGGCGGATGGCACCGCGGTCGCGGTCAAGGTGCAGCGACCGGGGCTGGAACCGCTGTTCCACCGCGATCTCGACGCGCTCGACCTTGGGCTGAGGATCGCGCGGATGGTGCTGCCGCGCCGCCTTCGGCGCGCGAATTTGCCGGCGTTCCTCTCGGAGTTTCGGCGCTACTCGCTGGCCGAGCTCGATTTTCGCGCCGAGGCGGCTGTCATGGACCGGTTTCGCGGGAATCTCGCCGGGCAGGACCGCATCCGAATTCCAAGACCCTATCGCGACCATGTGACAGCCCGCGTGCTGACCATGGACTGGGTCGATGGCCTGCGCCTGTCCGAGGTCTCGGCCGCCCTTCCCGAACAAACCCGGTCCGCACTGGTCGAGGCGCTTGTGTCGATGCTGCTGAAGATGTTCGTGTCGGACGGGCTGTTTCACGCCGACCTGCATCCCGGCAATATCGTCTTTCATGCCGACGGCACTGTGACCCTGCTCGATTTCGGCATGTATGGCGAGTTGAGCGCGGCGCAGCGCGACCGCTTCGTGCTGTACTGGATGGCCGTGGCACAGCGGCAGACCCGGCGCGCCTATCACCATTTCAGCGCGCAGACCGAGGCCCTTCCGGGCGCCGATCACGCGCTGTTCCGGCAAAGATTCGAGGGGCTTGCGGCGAAATTCTACGCAGCCCCCTCGCGCGAGGCCAGTCTTGCGCGAACCTATCTTGCGATGATGCGCGCAGGTTACCGCGCCGGTTTCGTATTCCCTGCCTCCCTGATGCTCCATGCCAAGGCGCTGACCACCGCGGAGGCGCTGCTGTTCGTGCTGGCGCCCGACGCACGGTTCGACGATTTGTCGCGCCCGTTCATCGCGCGCGAGGTTGCCGCGCGACTGGCGGCCAGCGACCCGTTGGGGCGCCTCTCGCAGGTGCTCCCCGAGCTTCTGCTCACCGGTGCCCTGCCGCCCGCCGAGGCGATTGACGAGACCTGGGACGCTACCGCAACCCAGAAAATGGGGCGCGGACTCCTCGAGGCTGTCATCCCATCCGGCGAGGGAATTGGCCGCGCCGCGCTGACGATGCTTTTCGGTCACGTCGCCCGGCGGCATCTGGGCAAGGAGACCGACGCGATCCTCTCGGACACCTGGGCGGGCTACGATCGGCTTGAACGCGACCTTCCGCTGGCGCCGAATGCCGGCGCGATCCTGACAACGCATCTTGCCGCGCTGACGCTTGCGCTGCACCGAACGCTGGTCGCGCGAGGGCGGTCAGAGGCGCAGAGCCACGAGGTCATCCATGCGATCGGCTGGGACATCTACGATCGGATGGCCGATCCGCCGTTCGAGATCGCCCGCGCCCTCACCTCCGATCCGGCCAAGCGAATGCGCATCGCGACGGGCCTGTTTCGCCATTTCCCCTTTGGACCACCCGCCTATGGCTGGCGCGACGTCGAGGCGGGTGGCAATGTCGTCGCCTTCGACTGTACGAAATGCCCGGTGGCCGCGTTCTTCGCGGCCCATGAGTCCTCGGCGCTGTGCACGGCAACCTGGTGCGCACTCGATTTCCCGGTGGCCGAGAAATGGGGCGGGCAACTGGTGCGTCCCAAGACCATTGCCGGGGGGCACGATCATTGTGATTTCAGGTGGCATACCGCGCCAGTGTTGGACAAAGACAAAATCGGAGAGGCAGCAGAGCATGCAGGACAAGAATAGAAACGACACCTACCGCGAAGGCTCGATCACCCTGGGCGGTGCTGTCGCCATGGGAACGGGCGTGATGATCGGCGCGGGCATCTTCGCGCTGACCGGGCAGGTCGCCCAGCTTGCCGGACCGCTCTTTCCGCTTGCCTTCATCGCGGGCGCAATGGTGACCGGCTTCAGCGCCTACAGCTACATCCGGATGTCGAACAAATGGCCCTCCTCGGGCGGGATCGCGATGATCCTGCAAAAATGCTATGGCCCCGGCGCGGTCGCGGCGGCCGCCGCCCTGCTGATGGCTCTGAGCATGGTGATTGCCGAAAGCCTGGTGGCGCGGACATTCGCAACCTACGTCCTGCGCGCCTTCGACATCGAGGGCGGGCCGCTGGTGCCGACCCTCGCCGTGGGCGTCATTGTCTTCGCCTTCCTCGTGAACATCGCCGGCAACCGGTCGGTCGGGCTGTTCTCGCTGATCATGGCGGCGATCAAGATCGGCGGCATCGGATTGTTCGGAATCGCCGCGATATGGTCCAGCGGCTTCCAGTTTTCGGCCGCGTCCGAGACCGCGCAGGATTACAGCGTGACCGGCTTCATTGCATCCGTGGCATTCGCGATCCTGGCCTTCAAGGGCTTCACCACCATTACCAATAGCGGGGCCGAAATCACCGAACCGCACCGCAACGTGGGCCGGGCGATCATGTTTTCGATCGCCATCTGCGTGGCAGTCTATCTGCTTGTTGCCTTCGGTGTCGGCTCAAGCCTGACCATCGACGAGATCGTCGCGGCACGGGATTATTCGCTGGCCGAGGCCGCCGAACCCGCCCTGGGGCAAACCGGCTTCTTTCTGACCGTGATCCTGGCGGCGGTGGCAACGGCCTCCGGCGTGCTGGCCAGCGTGTTCGCCGTGTCGCGGATGCTGGCGATGTTGACGGATATGAAGATGATCCCGCATCGGCATTTCGGAATGTCCGGCCCGATCCAGCGGCACACGCTGGTCTACACCGTTGTCATCGCGTCCCTGCTGGCAGTGTTCTTCGACCTCGGCCGGATCGCCTCGCTCGGCGCCTTTTTCTACCTGGTCATGGACATGGCCGTGCACTGGGGCGTTTTCCGCTACCGGCGAGAGGAGATCGGTGCCTCCGGCGCGGTGCTGCTTGCGGCATTGGCGTTCGATGCCGTGGTGCTGGTGGCGTTCACGGCGATGAAACTTCAGAGCGATCCGCTCATCGTGCTCTATGCCGTTGGCGGCATCGCCGCTGTCTTCATATTCGAACGGATCTACCTGTCGCGGTGGCTGGCGCCCGGCCAGGCCGCGCATGACCACTGATATTTGCCGGCGCGACGGCAGACCGGCAGAGGCCGGACCGGAAAGGACAACGTCCCGGCAATGACAGGGCTCCGCTTCATGCCTGGAGCGCGCGAATCAAGGCGGCCAATGCGGTCAGCGCCAGGACGGAAAGCCCGAACATCAGCACCGCGGCAAGCACATATCCCGACCGGCCGGCAACTCTCCTCGCCAACCCGCCGAGCCTGTCTGAACTCTCGATCGCGGTGACATAGAGCGGCAGCGCGCTCACCAGCGTGGCATAGAGATAGACGCCGGAGATGTTCTCGAAAAGGACCGAACGCGCCAAAGTCGGCGCCACCACCCGAAGCGCGGTCGCGCGGCTTCCTCCAAAGGATCCGAACCAGTCGGCCGACAGGACATAGATCACGGCATGCAACGCGATGAAGCCGACAACGCGGACCGGCATATCCACGAGGAGCACAAGCGTGATCCCGTAGCGCTGGTCCGGCTTCGAGACGATCCACGCATACAGGAAGAAACTCACGTAGTTTACGGCAAAGACAACCGGCAGACCGTTGGTAATGACCTGCCGCATGAACCTTTCAAGCGGAGGTCCGCCGCCCGCCAACATGGCACCGAACCCCGGTGTCAGCGCGACAAAGGCCAGGAGCGGCGGCACCAGGGCGAGCAGGCTGAACACGAAGGTGTTTCGCACGAAGTGGATAGCGGGCATATGAATGGCGAAGTATCTTTGCATGTTCATCAGTCTTCCATGCTCAGCGGCAAAAGGTCGATGGGCATGCTGGACGGCACGAGAACTATTTCGTGTCCTGGAGGATCGCAGCATTCGTGTCGTCACGATCCGCCAGTGTCTCGGCGAGCATGGGTTTCGTCCTCGTCTTCCGGCTGGCCGTGACCGAAAAGGTCGGCCTTTTCATGCGCACGGTCTTGATGTTCAAACTCCAGGCTGGAATGACCGATACTGAATTTCTCCTTCAGCCGGTCCTTGATCGCGCCCTTGATCTTCTCGGCCTGATCCCAGCCGTCGGCCGTCAGCACGACGTGGCAATCCAGCGCCGGTTCGTGCTCCTGCATCTGCCACAGATGTACGTGATGAACGTCTGCGACACCGTCGACACCCCGCATCGCCTCGACGACCTCGTCGCCGTCGATCTCCGGCGGGCTGCCGAGCATCAGGGTTCGGATCGGGCCGCCGATCTCGGTGAAAGCGAGATAAAGGATGTATAGAGCGATGCCGATGGTGATCGCCGGATCGACCCACCGCATGTCGTAGAGGAGGATGAGCGAGCCGCCGATGATGACCGCGACGGAAGCCAGGGCGTCCGACAGGTTGTGCAGGAACAGCGCGCGGATGTTCACGCTGCCTTTCTGCATCGAATAGGTAAGCATCGCCGTCAGCGTGTCGATGAATAGCGCGATGCCGCCCAGGATCACCACCGTCCAGCCCGCCACCTCGGGCGGGTCGATCATGCGCATGCCGCCTTCGTAGATCAGGTAGAAACCGATCAGGATCAGCGTGGTGTAGTTGACCAGCGCCGCGACGATCTCGATCCGCCCGTAGCCGAAGGTCATGCGCTCATCCGCGGGCCGCCGCGAGATTTTCCGGGCGGCAAAGGCGATTACCAGCGATGCCATGTCCGAGAAATTGTGCAGCGCATCCGCGATCAACGCGAGGCTGCCGGACAGGATGCCGCCGATGACCTGCGCAACCGTCAGAAGGCTGTTGGCCCAGATGGCGATGGAAACGCGGCGGTCGCCGGATTCGGGGTCGATATGGGCGTGACCGTGATCATGCGGCACGGCTTGTCTCCTCGTGACTCAAGTCGGATCAACCCGCGGCACAACTCTCCGGCGGATCGTTCACGAGGGAATGTAGTCTCTATAGCGACTATAGCTTCAAGCCTCGATTTTCAGGCGCTGTCTTCACCTGACTGTTCGTCATCGTGCACCGCCTTGTGGTGCTCACCATGCGCGTCTTTCAGGATTTCGACGCCCCCCCAGGCCGCTATGCCAGCGACGATCACGCCCACCACAAGGTCCGGCCAGTTCGTCCCGAGCCAGGCCACGAGCCCCCCCGCGACGACGATACCCAGATTGGCGGCGAAGTCGTTCCAGCTGAACGTGCTTGCGGCGCGGATGTTCACATCCGGATCGCGAAGCCGCGCCAACAGCCAGACGCAGACCGTATTGATGACCGCTGCCACAAGGGCCATCGCGATCATCATCGTGCCAAGGGGATCCGACCCGCCGACATAGCGGCGCCAGGCATCGTAAAGAATGCCGAGGGCGAAGAGGATCAGCAGGCCGCCCGAAACATTTGCCGCGCCTCGCTTCCACTTGGCGGAGCGGGACAGCGCGAAGAGGCTGATCGCGTAGACGAAACTGTCAGACAGATTGTCGAGCCCATTGGCGATAAGCGCGCTTGAATCGCCGAAGGCACCCGAGGCGAAGAAAGCGATTGCCAGCCCGATGTTGAGACCCAGAACGATCCAGAGTGTACGTCTTTCCGATGCGTTCTTCTGCTCTGCCATGCCCGGTGACCAAATCTGATGAATAGCCGAAGAGAAACCAATACCGGCCTACTTGGGTTCCTCAAAGGCCCTCAGAATGGCTCAGGCGCCGATCTCTTCATGGTCGGTCAGGCATTCGGAATGATCGCGCAGCACCTCGAGCACACGGCAATCGGCCGTCTGCCCGCCGCTGCACTCCTGCACCATCCGCTTCAATTCCGTGCGCAGCGCCTTGAGCCGCGCCAATCGTTGCTCGACCTGCTTGAGCTGCCGACGCGCGATCGCATCCGCCTCGGCGCAGGATTTTCCCGGATGATCGCCAAGATCGAGCAGTTCGCGGATCGCCTCCAGCGAGAACCCCAGTTGCCGCGCGTGCCGGACGAAGGACAGGCGATCCAGCTCGGCATCGCCATAACGGCGCTGGCCGCCCTCGGTCCGGTCGGGCTCTGGCATGAGGCCGATCTGCTCATAATACCGGATGGTCTGCACTTTCGTTCCGGTCTTCTTGGCCAGCGTCCCAATCGTCAGCATATCAGGCCCTCCCCATTAGCTACAGTGTATGTAGCTTCAAGCCGCGCGCGTCACAAGCTTTACGTGGCTTTTGCAGATCGGTGATTATTGGCCGATCTGTAACATTGACGCTTGAACCTGCACTAGCCAGAGGATGTAAATGCACAGAAAGAATGGAGAATCGACTTCGGGCGGATACTGAAACCGTGGGGGTTCGGCAGACGCCGACATTCTTCATGAACGCAAGGCCGCTGGAACCGTTCGACGAGGCTGAATTGCGGCGCGACGTGGCCGCGGAATTTGCGGTCGCACAAAGCTGAACACCGGTGAAGGGAAGAAACAGATGAAAAGGCCGCGCTGCGGAAATGCCGTAACCGTCCTTGCACTTCTTGCGGGATTGTCGGGCCCGGGACTGGCCGGATCGGAGGATGTCGTGATCGCGGATGCCTGGCCTCGCGCAACCATCGGCATGAACCGTCCCGGTGCCGCCTGTCAGACCCTGGGCAACACCGGCGATGCGGATGTGACAGTGACCGAGGGCCATGTACCGGCCTCTGACATCCAGCGCCTGCTGGAGGATCGGCCGGACGCGGTCGGCCTCGCGGCGCCGGATATGCCCTCCGGATCGACCGAGGTCTACAGAAGCGACCCAGACTCCTGACAGATTCCCAAGCGAGGCATTAGAAGTTGGAATCCCTCTCCCCCATGGCGCTTGGCTTTTTCGGAAGCCTGGCCGCAGGATCGCTGACTGCGATCGGCGCGGTGCCCGTTCTCTTCGGGCGTCTCCCCTCGCGGGCCACGCGCGATCTCCTGCTTGGCTTCGCGGCAGGTGTCATGCTCGCGGCTTCTTTCTTCTCGCTGATCATCCCGGCCCTCGACGCGGCCGAACTGCAGTTCGAGAACGCAGCCGCCCCCGCAGCCATTGTCTGCATCGCGATCCTGTTGGGTATGGGCGTGATCGCCATCCTGAACGAAAGGTTGCCGCATGAGCATTTCAAGACGGGACGCGAGGGACCGGAAGCCGCCTCGCTGCGGCGCGTCTGGCTTTTTATCATCGCGATCACCATCCACAACTTTCCCGAAGGGCTTGCCGTCGGCGTCGGGTTCGGGGCTGACGGAGTTTCGGGCGGCTTGCCCCTCGCCATCGGCATCGGACTGCAAAACGCCCCCGAAGGCCTCGCGGTCGCGGTCTCGCTGTTGGGCGAGGGCTATTCCAGGTTTCGCGCATGGGGCATCGCCGCCCTGACCGGCCTCGTCGAGCCGGTTGGCGGGCTCCTGGGGGCCGGGATCGTCAGCATCTCGCAACCGCTGTTGCCGTGGGGCCTTGCCTTCGCCGCAGGTGCGATGCTCTATGTCATCAGCCACGAGATCATTCCCGAGACACACCGTTCCGGCCACCAGAACCGGGCAACGCTCGGCCTTGCCCTGGGTCTCGTGATCATGCTGTTCCTCGATGTCTGGCTTGGCTGACCCCGCCGGGCAAATGAATTCACCCTTGCTTTGCCCTGGCTGCCTCGGGCGGCGGCTTTTCACGACTTGCAACAGGCCGGTCTTCGGCCTGACATCCTGACAGCAGAACCACCGAGCAGGCCGCGCGGCAGATCTATTCCCGTTCGAGCCGCCTTTCAAAAGCCGCAAGGGTGGCATCGCTCACATGATGCTCGATCCCTTCCGCATCGCGTTCCGCGGTCTCTTCATCAATGCCCAGGCTGAGCAGAAATGCGACGACGATCCGGTGACGCCGCTTGCAGGCCTCGGCCAGCTCCTGTCCCGTCTCGGTCAGGAAGATCGAACGGTAGGGCTCCCTCCGGACAAGGCCGACGGTTTCGAGCCTCGAGACGTTCTTGGTCACGGTCGGCGGTTTCACCCCAAGCCGCTCGGCAATATCGACCGGCCTGGCCTCGCCCCGTGTCTCGATCAGTTCCGCGATCAGCTCGACATAGTCTTCGGCCATCTCGCTCTCATGCGCCAGGCGCACGGTCGCGAACCCATCGGCCTGCGCCTCGGGTGCCCTGTCGGTCGCTTCCCGCCTGTATGGCTGCGGTTTCGTCATCCGCCCACAGTGCCGCGAGAGATCGGGATTGACAACGAGGGATTGACAACAGGTTTCCTTGGGGTAGATAAATTAGCCATGTCTAACTTATTCACCCAGAGGCCAAAGTGATCCGAGATTTCGCGACAGTCCTGCTTGCCACAATCGCGGCTGTGTTCGTTCTCGCGGGCCCGGGCGCGGCGACCCCCGCCAGAGAGGCCCCGTGGCTTCCCGAGGCGGCGGCGTATCGGCTGACCCTGTTTCTCGGCAATCTCGAACCCGTGCCCTGGGACGAGGTCGCATCCGCCTGGTCCGAACCCTATCGCGGGTCGGAATTCACGGTTGGCGGGTTGGCATGGCTCGGGCGCGAAAGCGCGGTTGACACCGACCGGCTGGAAGCCGCCATCGCGCAACAGGACCGGCAGGCGGTCTTTGCCGAGGCAACGAGGCTGATCGCGCTCAGGATCGAAGAGGAACTGGAACGCGCCGTCACGACGCAGGATCCGGCGGCGGCGCAGCAGGCCGTTCGGACGGGCCGGGAACTCTACCGCGCATTCGCGGATGGCATCGCCGCCGCCGATCCCGAGGCCGCAAGACGCAACGGCATTGCCTGGCTGGAGCTCAACAGCAGCACCGGATTCGCCGGTGTTCTTGGTGCCGGCGCCACCCCTTCCGACACCGACACCATGATGGCCGCGCGCGCAACCATCTCCGATTACATCGCTCAGAACTACCTGGTGGAGGATTTCGCGCCCCGCCAAACGCTGAGCACCTTGCCCGAAACCGCCGCTCTGGGCGACAGCAATGTCGAGGTGCCGCCCGCCCTGCCACCGGGCTCGGACATCTTCGATCAGGATCCGCTGCCACTGCTGGTCCTCAACTTCGAGGAGCAGGGCATCGACGAGACTGACCTGCCGCTGGTGGCCTATGGCGACATGCTGTTCGACAGCGCGCAGATATTCGGCGGCCCGGCGCGCGATCTCGGGATCGCCTGCTCGACCTGTCACAACCGCTCGGACGTCAACCAGCGGCTGTTCATTCCCGGTGCCAGCCACCAGCCGGGCGCGATCGACGTCGATGGCGCCTTCTTCAACCCGATCTTCAACGACCGGCGCGATGACCCGATCGACATTCCCAGCCTGCGCGGCCTGCGCTTTACCGGGCCCTATGGCCGCGATGGCCGCTTTGCCAGCCTGCGCGACTTCACCCGCAACGTGATCGTCAACGAATTTGCCGGTGACGAGCCGACGCCCTTCATGCTGGATGCGCTCCTCGCCTACATGCTCGAATTCGACTTCCTGCCGAACTCCATGTTGACGACCGATGGCCGCCTGACCGATGCCGCCCCGGACGCGGCGTGGCGCGGCGAAGTGATCTTCAACACGCCCTTCGCCGGGCTCGGGGACCGGTCCTGCGCCAGTTGTCACATTCCGGACGCCAATTTCCTCGACCGGCAGACCTATGACATCGGCTCGGTCACACCGGCCTATGCAGGCGCCCGTGCCGGGGCGATGGATACGCCCACGCTGCTTGGCACGCTCTATACCGCGCCCTATTTTCACGACGGGTCTCTGCCGACCCTGGGATCGGTCGTGGATTGGTTCGACGAGACCGCGTCACTCGGCCTGAGCGAGGCCGAGCGGGCAGACCTGACCGCCTACCTGGAGACCGTCGGCGCGGCGGATGCGCCCTATGAGGCGTTCGACGAGGAGAACACGGCCTTCCGTCTGGCCTTCTCCGAACTGACGACCTTCGCCTCGACGCTCGACACGCTGCTGCCACGGCGGGACGCGGCGCACATCCTGCTTCTGACCGACACCGTCGCCGCGGACCTTGCGGCGGATGCCAGCACAATGGCGAACCTTGCCGCGCGGCCCGAAATCTACGCGCTGGCCGAACGGCTGGTCGCGGTCGGGGCTGCCGTGCGCGATGAAGACTGGGCGGCTGCCGAAGAAAGCTGGTCCGCGTTCCAGTCCGAGGCCCGCGCACTCGAAGAAAGGGCATTTTGATGGCAATCCGCATGAATCGCAGGATGCTGATGATGATGGCCGGTGCGGGCGCGGTGTCGCTGGCGGCGCCTCTCCTGGCGCAGGGCACGGCATTGCGCATTGCCTTCATTCCGCAGGAAAACCCCGAAAAGCTGCTTGGCGACATCGAGGCGATCACTGGCTGGCTGGCGGCGCAGATCGGCGTGCCGGTCGAAGGGTTCGTCACCATCGACCACGCCGCGGCGGTCGAGGCGTTGCGAAATGGCGATGCGGATATCTCCTTCATGGGCGCGCTGCCCTTCGTTCTGGCCGAATCCGAGATCGGGGCCGTGCCGCTCCTGTCCGAGGTCTACCGGGGCGCGCCGAGTTACACGGGGCGCATTTTCGTGCGCCGCGACAGCGGTATCGCCTCGCTGGCCGACCTGCGCGGGCGCGACATCGCCTTTGCCGACCCGATCTCGGAATCGGGCTACCTCTATCCGCTGGCCGAGTTCGAGCGGGCCGGTCTGATCGACGGTCCCGACGGGGCCGGGGCGTTCTTTGGCCGCATCTTCTTCGCGGGCGGCTACCAGCAGGCAATGCAGGCCATGGCCGAGGGCCTGGTCGATGCCGCGGGGGCCAGCCAGTATGCCGATCTTCTGCTGACCCCCGATCAACAGGCCGATGTGACCTGGATCGCGGAAAGCGAACCGATCCCCAGCCACCTGGTGATCGCGCGGCCAGGGCTGGATGCCGATCTGCAAGGCCGCTTCATCGACGCCATGATGCAGCTCAACGAGCCGGAGAACCGTGACAGGCTGCGCTATCTCTACGGCCCCGATGGCTATGTCCTGGCCGATTCCGGCGCCTATGACGGCGTCCGCGAGATGGCACGGCGATACGGGCTCTTGCGATGAGCGGCGCGATAGAAATCGACGACCTGGGCTATTCTCATCCCGGCGTGGCGCTTCCCGCGCTGAGGGAGGTTTCTCTCGTGGTGCCGCAGGGCGAAAGCGTTGCCCTCATCGGGCCGTCGGGGGCTGGCAAGACAACGCTTCTGGCGTTGCTCGACGGCAGGCTACAGGGTTGGTCCGGGCGGGTTGCCGTCCTTGGATCATTGCTCGATCCCGACCGGCCGCCGCCGAAAGGCCGCCGCGCGGATACCGGTTTCGTGTTTCAGGAATTCGCCCTGGTCGAGAGGTCGACGGTTCTGCGCAATGTCCTCAACGGTCGCCTCGGGCGCATGTCTCCCTTGCGCGCCCTGATGGGGTCGCCGACCACCCGCGACCAGGAGGTGGCGCACAGGGCGCTTGACGATTGCGGCATCGCGGACCTTGCCGGACGCAGGGTCGACAGCCTCAGCGGCGGGCAGCGTCAGCGCGTGGCGATCGCGCGCTGCCTGGCGCAGGAACCCCGGCTGATCCTGGCCGATGAACCGGTCAGCAACCTCGACCCGGCCCGCGCGGGCGAAATCCTCTCGCTCTTGACCGGCGCGGCGCGGGCGCGCGGGGCAACGGCGCTGTTCTCGTCGCATCAGCCCGACCTGGCGCGGCGCTTCGCGCAACGCATCGTCGGGATGCGAGGCGGGCGGATCGCATTCGACGCCCGGACCTCGGACGTGACCGAGGCCGCGACGGCGGAACTTTACCGCGATGAAGCGCCGACACCCGCAATCGGCCTCAGGGCGGTGTCGTGATGCGGTTTCGGAGCGGTGGCAGCTTCGCGGCGGGCCTGCTGGTCGCCGCGGCGGTCCTCTGGTCCTTCGCCACGACCGATGTGGAACTGTCGCGCCTGATGTCGGCCGGCCCGCGCATTGCCGATTTTCTCGGTCGCATGTTCCCGCCGGACCCGACGGTAATGCAGGAGATCATGACCGGCAGCGCGGAAACCCTGCGGATCGCCATTCTCGGTTCGCTCGGGGCGGTGATCCTGTCGATCCCCCTTGGCATAGTCGCGTCCGAGACGATGGTATCGCCCGCGCTCTATCGACCGGTTCGGACGCTTCTGGCCGTGATCCGGGCGATCCCGCTGATCCTGGTGGCCATGCTGATGGTGGGGGCGGTCGGGCTGGGTCCGCTGCCCGGTATCATCGCGGTCGCCTTTCATGCGACGGGGATGCTCGCCAAATTCTATGCCGAGGCAATCGACGGTGTCTCCCGCGCGCCAATCGCTGCGCTGGAAAGCGCGGGCGCGGGTCCGCTGGTGCGGCTCAGACACGCGATCTGGCCGCAGATGGCGCCCGTCGTCGCCCGCGACACCATCTTCCGGTTCGAGCTGAACCTGCGCGAGTCGCTGATCCTGGGGATTGTCGGCGCGGGCGGGATCGGGTTCTACATCCAGACCTACGTGCGCTCGTTCCAGTATGACAAGGCGGCCAGCGTCACGATTGCCGTTGTCGTCATGGTCATCGCGATCGAGATCGTCAACGCCGCGCTGCGCCGCCGCTTTACCTGATCCTCACGCATAGATGTCGATAGGCGTCCCATCGCGCACCATGGCATAGATCTTCTCGATCTGGCGATCCGAGACCGTGATGCAGCCTGCTGTCCAGTCACGGACATTCGTCGGGTCGATTCCGCGCCGTGGCCCGCCATGGATGAAAATATCGCCGCCCGGTGACCGGCCCTGCGCCTCCGCGAAGGCGATATCCGCCTCGTTCGGGTAGGAAATGCCGATGGACAGGTGGAACAGGCTGTCCGGGTTGCGGCGATCAATCAGGTACGAGCCCTCCGGCGTCCGACCGTCCCCTTCGAACTGCTTGTGACCCACGGGCGCGAAACCCAGGCCAATGGGATAGCTCTGCAAGGTGCCTTCCGCGCCATCCAGAACCAGCAGGCGCTGCGCCTTGTAAACGCGCAGCCGCGTGACTTCGGGCCCGTCATAGGTCCGGAACCTGCTTGCGCAGGCCGACAGGAACGCGGCCACGCCGCTCAACAGCATGATCCGCCGTGAAAGCCTTGATTTCAGCACTGCCCGACACCCATTCTTGCGAGGTCTTGATAGCCACGATTGATACGGTATCGGGCAGGCCGGATCAATGCCCGTGCGCCAGTGCACCCTTCGCCATGTGCTCGCCCACGGGTTTGCCGCCGGAAGGCGGGGTCTCGGCCCGATGACCGTTCAAAAGCCGCAGCGCATTGGCGACCACCAGCAGGGACACGCCCACATCGGCGGCAATCGCGCCCCACATCGAGGCCATGCCAAAGGCGGTCAACCCGACGAACAGCGCCTTGGTCGCCAGCGAGATGCCGATATTCTGGTGAATGATCGACATGGTCCGGCGCGAATGACCGATGAGCCAGGGCACGCGGCCGATGTCGTCGGTCATCAGCGCGATATCCGCCGTTTCGATGGCCGCGTCCGATCCGACGGCCCCCATGGCAATGGCATAATGCGCCCGCGCCATGGCCGGCGCGTCATTCACGCCGTCGCCGATCATGGCCACCACGTCGTGACGTTCGACCAGCTCCTCGATGGCGGCCACCTTGTCCTCGGGCAGCAGCTCGGCGCGCACCTCGTCGATGCCGACTTCGGCCGCGACCGCGCGGGCGGTGCGCTCATTGTCCCCGGTCAGCATGATGATGGATTTGACACCCTGCGCGTGCAGCCGGGCCACGATCCCCTTGGCATCGGGGCGGATGCGGTCACGCAACTCAAGCACGCCGGTCACGCCGGTTTCGTCACCGACCGCCACCAGCGTGCTGCCCGCGCCTTCGATCCGGTCGCGCAGATCCGCCGGAATCGCATTGCCGAAACCCTTCTCCTCGGCAAAGCGGTCCGAGCCGAGCCAGATGGCGCGATCATCCGCGCGCCCCTCCAGGCCGCGCCCCGGCACCGTGCGCGTATCCTCTGCGGCGGAAACCTTCACGCCGTCGATCTCGGCCCGCGCAAGAATGGCGCGCGCCAGCGGGTGCGAGGATCGCGCCTCCAGACCGGCGGCCATCGTCACCAGGTCACGCGCAGAGGTGTCGCCCAGGGGGTGAACGGCCGCCACCTCGGGCTCGCCCATGGTGATCGTCCCGGTCTTGTCCATCGCCAGCGCCGTGGTGCGGCCCGGTGCCTCGACATAGGCCCCGCCCTTGATCAGCACCCCGGCCCGCGCCGAGGCGGTAAGCGCCGCAACAATCGACACCGGCGTCGAGATGACCAGCGCACAGGGGCAGGCGATGACCAGAAGCACCAGCGCATTGTAGACCCAGTAATCCCAGGCCCCGCCCATGAGCATCGGCGGCAGCACCGCGATGGCACTGGCCAGCATCATCACGATGGGCGTGTAGATGCGGGCGAATTTCGCCACCCACTGTTCGACCGGCGCGCGTTTGGAATGGGCATCGCCCACCATGCGGATGATCTTGGCCAGCACCGTGTCCGACGCGGCTTTGGTCGCCCGCACCGTCAGCGTGCCCTCGCCGTTGATCGTGCCGGCATAGACCTCGTCGCCGGTCTCTTTCGGCACCAGCGCGCTTTCGCCGGTGATCGGGGCCTGATCGACGGCGCCAGCGCCCTCCACAACCTCGCCGTCCAGCGGGATGCGGTCGCCGCCGCGCACGATAAAGCGGTCATCCACCGCGACCTCGGCCGCCGGAACGTTCGCCTCGCTGCCATCAGGCCGGATCACCCGCGCCGTGGGCGGCGCAAGGTCAAGCAGGGCGGAAACCGCGTTGCGCGCCCGTCCCACGCTCCAACTCTCCAGATAGAGCGAAAGCGAAAAGAAGAAGGCGACGGTGGCGGCCTCGAAAAATTCGCCGAGGCCGATGGCACCGGCCACGGCCACGACCATCAGAAGGTTCATATCGGGCGACAGCCGCCGCGCCGAAGACCAGGCCTTGGGCGCCACCAACCAGACGCCAAGGATGATGGCGACCGCGAACAGCCCCGCCTCGACCAGGGGCATGGCCGTGTCGTCATGGCCCGAGAAGATCCCGATCGCGCCCGCCAACCCGGATTCAGCGATGTGATAGAGGAAACCCGCCGCCCAGAACCCGCCACTTAGCGCGGTGAAATATTTCTGCCGCGCCAGATGCGCGGCCTGGTCTTCCGCCGCGTCATCGGCATCCCATGGCTTGGCGCTCATGCCCGTGCTTGCGACCAGTTGCGCGACCTCGTCATCCGAAATCCTTTCGGCGCTGTCGAGAACGGTCATGCGCCCATTGATGACGTCGAACGCGAGATGTTCTGTCCCGCCAATTTTCGGCCCGACCACCCGGTTCAGGATCGCGACCTCCTCGGCACAATCGAGGCCCGAGACCTGAAAGCTCCTGCCATTCGCCGGGAAAGGTTGCGCCGCCACGGCGCCAGCGCCCGACCCGCAGCAGGCCCCGTCCGCGCCATGCGAACGGGGGCGGCCCGACCGGGCATGGTCGCCTGAATGATCCTGGCGCTGGCCATTGCAAGACATCGATTCGACCTCACGATTAGCGAATTCGAATCGGATATAGCCCCTACAGCTACTAGAGCTTCAAGAGGGAGGGCGGGGCATACCTTCAGCCAGAACAGCCACGGATCAGACGCAGACAGCCTTGGACGAAGCTCGGCTGAACGTCGTCAAAGGCCGCTGGTTCAACTATGCGCGACCATGCCATCCTCGGCGGGATAGAGAACCGCCGTCGAACCGATCTCTACATTCGGGTAAAGGTCGATGATGTGGGGCATCACCATCCGCACGCAGCCGGAGCTGGCGCGGCTGCCGATGGACCAGGGCTGCGGCGTGCCGTGAATCCTCAGGTAGGTATCGCGGTTGCCGACATAGAGATACAAGGCGCGCGACCCGAGAGCATTGGTCGGGCCAGGTTCCATCCCGTCCTCGTATTGTGCGTAAACCTCGGGCTCTCGCTCGATCATGTTCCGTGTCGGGGTCCAGTGAGGCCATTCGACCTTGCGCCGAATGGTGTATGTCCCGGGCTCGTAGAGACCGCCCCGCCCAATCGCCACACCATAGCGCATCGCGGTGCCGCCTTCCTCGATGTGGTAGAGGTAGCGCGCCACGGCATCGACATGAATGTCGCCGGGGGTAAGCCGGTCGTTCGCGGCGACCCGCTGCGGCAACAAGCGCGGATGCAGACCCCAGGGGTTGGTCGTGGCCGGATCGTAGCCGAGCGGCGTCACTTGCGCGTCCCAGGCCGCCTTCTGCGCCGCGTCGGGCCAGGTGCTGGCCAGGACCGGGGTAGAAATCGCTGCCGAAAACAGCGCCGTGGTCGTCTGGATGAAGTGTCGTCTCGTCAGCATGTGCTTTGCTCCGCTCTCGTGATCACCTGTCGCTGGCCCTGCCAACCTGAATTTAGCAGTGCCTGGGGCCTTCAGCAATTATCGGTTCAAGACAAAATGCCCCAGGCGAAGGCGCGTGCCACGAAGATTGTCGTCGTCCGGGCCTTTGGCAAACCCGTTCTTCAAAGATCATGGGCCGGCATCTTGTCCTCCTCAGACGCCTTGCTGCCCTCGACAGGAATTTGCGCCACACCGGTCAGTGGTGCGAGTTGTCAAGAATATACGCACATCGCCGCCCCCCGGTTCCGTCTGCCGTCTTTTTGACTGGCATGGACTTTCTCAACTGTCCTCGCTCACGCCACTTCGGTCAGCGCGTCGATGACGGGACATTCGGGTACGTCGTCGCCGGTGCATTGTGCCACTGTAGACGACAAGACCTGTTCGATGCGCCTGAGATCCGCGATCTTGGCGCGGACCGTGGCGAGATGGGCCGTGGCGAGGGCCTGCACCTCTCCGCAGGTCTGCTGCCCGCCATCGACCATTGCGAGCAGATCGCGAACCTCGTCCAGCGTGAACCCCAACCCGCGCGCGCGCATGACGAAGCGCAGCCGCGTGACATGACTGTCATCGTAGACGCGGTAGTTCTTGCTGGAGCGCGGCGGCTCCGGCATGACGCCGATAGTCTCGTAATAGCGGATCGTCTCGAGGTTGCATCCCGTCAGTCTGGCCAGATCTCCGCGCCTCAGGATCTTCACCGACCTGTGATCATTCTTCACGTCAGCCCCCCTTGAGCCTGTATCGGCTACAGACCCTAGGTTGAGATCATCAACCAGGCAAGGACGATTCGAACCATGACTGAAACCACATCCTCGGGTCAGGCGACGGGCGCAGGCGACACACCGGTCGACGACAGAAAGGCTTGGGCGACAACCGGGTTGGGCTTTTTCGGCGCGCTGGCCATGACCTCATGCTGCATCCTGCCGCTGGTACTGGTCAGTTTCGGCGTGACCGGCGTGTTCATCGCGCAACTGGGCGTTCTCTACCAGTACAGGTGGATCACCTTCGCGCTGAGTGCCGCCTTCATCGGCTACGGCTTTTACAAGGCTTACCGCCCGACCCCGGCGGAGGCCTGCGCCGATGGCACCTGCGCGCGTCCCATGAACCGGACCCTCATGCGATCCCTTCTCTGGCTCGCCACCGCGATCGTCGCCGTCGCGATGATCTTCCCTTACCTTGCCCCCTACGTTCTGTCCTATTGAAAGGCCAAGCCCATGAAACCGATCCAACGCGCCATTGTAGCCTTGGGAATACTCGCAGCGGTTCCCGCCAGCGCCGAAGAACAACGCATCAATATCGGCGTCGGCGAACTCACCTGCCCGACCTGCTCGTTCACGGTTGCGGCGGCCATGCGGGGCGTTCCCACGGTCGAGATCATCGACTTCACGGAAGGAGAGGAGTTCGGCACCGGCACCTATATCGTGGCCTTCGACGATCAGGCGGCCAACCCCGACATGATCATCGACGCCGTCCTGTCCAACGGGTATCCCGCCGAGTTGCTCCAGGCCGGGGATTCCTGAGGCGCGGAAGCGTGGGCAGGGCCATGGAAGACACGCGCATGCTCCGTCTTCTTCCGGCCCTTGTCATTGCCGCCCGATGCTCATGATCCGCGGCGGCGGTGGCATCCGAATGACACCCGATACACGGTATTGAAGAGAAACACCCCATGACAAGCAGTTACGACCTCATCGTGATCGGTGGCGGCACCGCTGGAAATGGCGTGGCCCGGATGGCCGCAGATGCAGGCTGGAGCGTTGCCAGCATCGACAGCGAACCCCATGGCGGCACCTGCGCCCTGCGCGGCTGCGATCCCAAGAAGATGCTCGTTGCCGTCACCGAAGGCGTCGAATGGGCCGAAAACATGAAGGGCAAGGGGCTGGAGGCGCAGCCTTCGGTCAACTGGCCCGACATGATCGCCTTCAAGCGCGGCTTCACCGACAGCATGCCGCCGCGCATCGAAGGCGGAATGGAAAAGGCGGGGATCGACGTGCTGCACGGAGAGGCCAGGTTTACCGGCCCCGATACGATCGAGCTGAACGGCAAGACCCTGACCGCGAAACATTTCCACATCGCCACCGGCGCACGGCCGATGACGCTGAACATCCCCGGCGAAGAGCATCTGACCACCAGCACCGAATTCCTCGAACTGCCCGAGCGTCCCGACCGCATCGCCTTTGTCGGCGGCGGCTTCATCGCCATGGAATTCGCCCATATCGTCAAGCGCGCGGGCGCCCGCGACGTGACCGTGCTGGAAATGATGGATCGCCCTCTTGGCAATTTCGACCCTGATCTGGTCGAAATGCTGGTCGAGGCGACCGAGGATCTGGGCATCGACCTGCGCACCAAGGCGAAGGTGGCGAAGATCGAGAAGCAGGGCGACGAATTTGTTGTCACGGTGGAACGCGCGGGCGGCACCGAAACCGTGACCTGCGACCTGGTGGTGCATGGCACGGGCCGGGTGCCCAATATCGACCGGCTGAACCTCGAAGCCGCAGGCGTCGAATACTCCCGCCGTGGCATCAAGGTGAGCGACGCGATGCGCACCACCAACCCGGCGATCTTCGCCGCCGGTGACTGCGCCGATAGTGGGCTGAACCTGACCCCCGTCTCGGCGGCAGAGGGACGTATCGCGGGCAAGAACCTTCTGGCCGGCAAGGACGCGCGGCAGATCAGGTATCCGCCGGTCCCGTCCGTGGTCTTCACCCTGCCGATGGTGGCCACGGTGGGCCTGTCCGAAGCGGCGGCCAGGGAGCAGGGGCTGAAATTCGATGTGCATTTCGAAAAGACCCAAGACTGGTATTCGTCGCTGCGCGTCGGCGCGAAACACACAGGTTTCAAGGTTCTTGTCGAAGAAGGCAGTGGCAAGATCCTCGGCGCGCATCTGATCGGGCCGGGCTCCGAGGAACAGATCAACTTGTTTGCCATGGCCATGGGTGCCGGACAGACCGCCAACCAGATCAAGGCGATGATCTTCGCCTATCCCAGCTACGCCTCCGACATCGGGTCGATGGTGTGAAACGAATATTGACCGCGCCACGAGGACGGCACCGGTTGTCAGAATAAGGAAATCAAATTGGACCAGACCGTCAAAGCGGACGACTGCTGTTCGACCGAAGAGGCCAGCAGCGACCAATATGACCTCATCGTCGTGGGCGCCGGATCGGCCGGGTTCTCCGCCTCGATCACGGCGGCAGAGGCCGGCAAGCGGGTCGCGCTGGTCGGGCACGGCACCATCGGCGGCACCTGCGTGAATGTCGGCTGCGTGCCGTCCAAGGCGATGATCCGCGCCGCCGAGGCGGTCCATGGCGGCGCGTCGGCGGCCCGGTTCCCCGGCATCGCGGCCAGCGCCCACGCGGTGGACTGGGGCGCCGTGGTCGAAGGCACCGCCGATCTGGTCGCGGAGATGCGGCGGAAGAAATATGTCGACCTGCTGCCCGCCTACGAGAATGTCACCTATATCGACGAAGGTGCCGCCCGCCTGGTCGAGGGTGGCGTCACGGTCGGCGGGCGGGTGATCTCCGCGCCGCGTGTCCTGATCGCCACCGGCTCGCGCCCGCACATGCCCGCAATCGACGGGATCGAGGATGTGGCGGCGTTGGATTCCTGGGGGCTGCTGACGCTGCCCGACCGGCCCGACAGCCTCATGGTTCTGGGGGGCGGCTACATAGGTTGCGAACTGGCGCAGATGGCCTCGCGGCTGGGGGTGAAGGTGACGCTGGTGACCCGCTCGCGCCTACTGCCCGGCGCCGAGCCTGAGGTCGCCGAGGCGCTGGCGCAGGCGCTGATGGCCGAAGGCATCGCCGTCGAGACCGGCCTTGCCTACACCTCGGTCGCACAAGCTGCGGGCGGCGTCACTCTGGCACTCGACCGGGATGGCAAGACCGAGGCGCTGACGGCGGAACGGCTGGTCGTGACCACCGGACGGGTGGCCAATTCCGGGAATCTCGGGCTGGAAGACCTTGGGATAGAGACCGATGCGCGCGGACGGGTCAAGGTCGGCCCCGACATGGCCACCACACGGCCCGGTGTCTGGGCGGCGGGCGATGTCACCGACCGCGACCAGTTCGTCTACATGGCGGCCTATGGCGCCAAGGTGGCAATCAACAACGCCCTCGGACTGGAGCCGATGCGCTATGACAACGCGGCGATGCCCTGGGTTGTCTTCACCGACCCGCAAGTGGCCGGTGTCGGCCTTTCGGAGGAGCAGGCGAAGGCCGCGGGACACGAGGTCAAGACCAGCGTGCTGACCCTGGACAACGTGGCCCGCGCCGCCGCCGCCCGCGACACCCGTGGTGTGATCAAGCTGGTCGCGGACGCCGATACCGACCGTCTTCTGGGTGGCCAGATCGCGGCACCCGAGGGCTCGGACACGATCCAGACGCTGGCCATGGCGCTCAAGTTCGGCATGACCGCACGGGCGCTCGGCGAGACGATCTTCCCCTACCTGACCACGGTGGAGGGGCTGAAACTCGCCGCGCAGACCTTCGACAAGGACGTGGCCAAACTCAGCTGCTGCGCGGGGTGAGGGATGCACCTTTGCCCTGATGCAGGACCGCCTGCCCAACGGAGGTGGAACTGACGTGGCCATCGCATCCGCCGGTGCCGTGGCTATGACGGGCTTCATGGGGGATGGCGCTGGCCGGTTGATGAGTGGTCACATGACGGGCATGATGCTGGGGGCGAGGGCTTGTCTACCTGCTCCTGATTGCGATGCTGATCCTCGCGGTGGCGGCCCTGACCACGTAGCTGCGGAGGGCGATATGACAGGTGTCGGACTGGTTTCCGGGGGTATCCTCGCTCTTGCCGCGAGCGACGTATCCATCGTGACTGTCTCCGCCTCATGGTGCGCACCATGAGGCGGCGCGACCTGCTGGCCGGCGCGCTGGCCTTTGCCGCGGCGCCCGCAGCCGCGCGCCCCCTGATGCCGCTGCACCAGACCCCGCGCGAAATTCTCTCGCCGCCCTTCATGGATGGCGGCGGGCGCGCCCTGAGCCTGGCGGATTTCCGGGGGCGGGTGGTGTTGCTCAACATCTGGGCCACCTGGTGTGCGCCCTGCCGCGAGGAGATGCCGACACTCGACCGCCTGCAGGCACGGCTCGGTGGGGACGATTTCCACGTCCTGCCGCTCTCCATCGACCAGGCGGGACTGGGTCCGGTGCGCCGCTTCTACGAGCAGATCGGCATCCGGCATCTGAACATGTACCTGGCCGAGGAGATCCGCGCGATGTTCGCCTTCGCGGTCATCGAGCTGCCCACGACCCTGCTGATCGACCGGCAGGGGCGCGAACGCGGCCGTCTGACCGGCCCCGCCCAATGGGACAGCCCGGAGGCGATCGCACAATTCCAGACCGTCATCGCTGAGCGGAGCAGATGAGGTTGCCGGACACATCCCATGACCAGGGCGCGGCGGCGCACTGAGACGGCCCGCCTATATCCCGCTGGTCCGGCGCGGAAGTTTCGGACCGCTGAAGACGGGCCGTGGGGCGGGCTGGCGCAGGGCCGCCCCATGCCGCCAGAGGAACAGCCCCCAACCGGCAACCCAAAGCATCGGCGCGGCAGCCTGCCAGATCGCGCCCTCCAACGGAAGCACCCGCGCCACGGCGGCAACCCAGAGCAGGCCAAAGCCGACCAGATCGACGACCGCGGGCCGCAGATGCTCGCCCCGCCGCGCGACGGCACGCGCGGCCACGGCGTAGATCGCGCAGGCGACCGCGCCCGCGGCCAGCGCGTGCAGCGCGTCCGTCTCACTGATCGGCAACAGACCCAGTCGCACCAGAGCGACAAGCGCCAGCCCGATCGGAAGCCACGCGTAGGCAAGATGCAGCATCAAAAGCAGTCCGTCCCGCCTCACCGCGCGGAACTGCCAGAGCGCCAGTCGGCCCATCTCCAGCATCGAGGCCAACAGCAGCAAGCCCGCCGTCAGCTCACCAGCCTCCTGCGTCGCGCCCATCAGCAAGATCGCGGCAAGCGCGGCGGCACTGACAAGACCGAGCCATCGCGCGGCCCGCGCCCGCGCATGCCCTGACGCATCTTGCCCGACCCGGTTCCAGGTGAAGGCCGCCACGATACGTCCGCCGACCATCGATAGCAGCAGCGCGAACAGCAGCAGCGGCAGGCGCGGCGGGATCAACCCCGAAAGCAACGCCACCTGGCCCAGGGTCAGACCGCAGGCGAAGAGGGCCAGGATCGCCCCCCGCCTCTGCCGGGCGCGCAGGGCCGCATGGATCAGGATGACGGAAACGGCCGTCATGAAGGCGGCCGACGCGCCGGGGAAAAGCCACCCTCCATCCCCGGCCCCCGCCAGCGCGGCCAGGCGCGACACCACCCAGGCCGCCATCACCCCGACCAGGCCAGGGCGCGACAGCCACCCCGGTCCCGCCCAACTTGCCATCGCCGTCAGGGCATATGCCGCAAATCCCGTCGCGGCGAATCCGAACAGCATTTCATGCGCATGCCAGGACAGGCCGGGCGCGACCGGATCCGGCACCGGCCCCCACTGGGACAGGACGATCACGACAATCGCCCAGGTTCCGGCGGCGATGAACAGCGGACGATGCGCAGAAGCATGGGGCCGGTTCCCGTGCGCGCTTGTCGAAAGGTCTCCTGCGGTCATGCGATCTCCGGCCTCACTGCGCGCTGTCAGACACCGTCCAGACGGATGACGCAATCCGCCAGGGTGCCGCGGTTGAGATCGGCGATGAACGCGGCCTCGGCCTCGGCCAACCGCCCCCGCAAACGGCAATGCGGGGTCAGCGTGCAGGTGCCGCCGCTGGCCGCGAAGCAGTCGACCAGCGCCTGATCCGCCTCCAGCAGCGCCACCACATCGCCAAGCCTGATCGCTTCGGGCGCGCGCGCCAGCATCGCCCCGCCACCGCCGCCGCGCCGCGTCACCAGCAGGTTCGCCGCGGCAAGCGCCGAAATGACCTTGGCCAGATGATGCCGCGAAACCCGGAGCTCGCGCGCAAGCTCGGCGGTGGTGAAGGCGCGGGTCGGCTGGCCTGCCATGCACATCAGCACGCGCAGTCCGAAATCGGTAAAGGAGGTGAGGCGCAAGGTCGCGTTCCCGATAAGATAATTGAGTTCCGCAATCGCCGGATGATATGCGCAATTCAGATACCAATTCGCCGCCGGTGCCGCAAGATGCGGGGCGGCACGCCTTGGAAGACCCGACCATGACGAACGCGAGCGAGAGCGGTGGGTGCAGTCCGCACGCTGGACAGGCGCAAGCGGCTGTGACGTTGCTGGCGACTGTCTCGGCCCCCGGACGCGGCGCAACCGACCGGGTGCTGGCCAGGGTTGCCGATCAGATGAAACACGACGGGATCCGGTTGCTCGGCGCCTTGCGCGCGGCCAGGGGCGCGGGCGCGACCGGGCATTGCGACAGCGACCTGACGCTGCTGCCGGACGGGCCCGAGGCGCGGATCACCCAGGATCTCGGGGCCGGATCGACGGCGTGCCGGATGGATGCCGGGGCGCTGGAAGCGGCGGTCGCGATTGTCACCGACCGCCTGGCCGGTGAGGGCGCGGATCTGCTCATGCTCAACAAGTTCGGGCTGAGCGAGGCCGAGGGCCGCGGCTTCCGCGCGCTCATGGCCGAGGCGCTCGGGCGTGGCATCCCCGTCCTTGTCGGGCTGACCCCGGCCCATCGCGCCGCCTTCGACCGTTTCGCGGATGGCATGGCCACCGCCCTGCCCCCCGACGAGGCCGCGATCCTGGCCTGGTGCCGGGCGGCTGTCCGGCGCGGTGACGCAGGCCCTGCCCCGTCACAACCCGACGCAATCTTGCCGGATCGGACGGGGTCCGGGTCCGGCGCGCAAGCCATACGGGAGCCCCGATCATGACCACAGGCACCAGCACCCCCCCTGCCCCTCCGCGCGTCCCTCCGCGCGCCCCCCGCGCACCAAGACCCGGACCGGGCGCGCTGTCCCGGCTGGCCTGCCTCGCGGTGCAGCCGATCCTGTCACGCACCGTGCGCCGGATCGCGGCGCGTCACCCCTCGCTCTTCGCGCGGCTCGGGCCGCATCAGACCACGGACTTCCTGATCGACCCGGTGGAGCTGCCCTTTGCATTGCACCTGCGCCCCGACCCCGAGGCGCTGATCTTCCGCGCCGTGCCGCGCGATGCCGCCCCTCGGGCCGGGGCGGTGATCCGGGGCCGGTTCATGCTGCTGCTGGAGCTTGTCGATTCCGAGGAGGACGGCGATGCCGCCTTCTTCTCGCGCGATCTCGAGGTCTCCGGCGACACCGAGGCGGTGGTGCGCCTGCGCAATGCGCTGGACGACGTCGACGGCTCCATCGCCGAGGAGACCGCCGCCATGTTCGGACGGCCCGGACGGGCGATCCTGGCGCGGCTTCGGCGGGCCTATCTCAACGACAGTGAATGACAGGAAACCAGATGAGTCTTGCCGAATTGATCTGCCCGGCGGGCACCCCCGCCGCGTTGCGCACCGCCGTCGATGCCGGGGCCGATGCGGTCTATTGCGGCTTTCAGGATGCCACCAATGCGCGCAATTTTCCGGGGCTGAACTTCACCCCCGATGAACTGGCCGCCTCGGTCGCCTATGCCCATGCCAAGGGCGCCAAGGTGCTGCTGGCGCTCAACACCTATCCGCCCGCCGGCAAGGTCGATCTGTGGCGCCAGGCCGCCGATACCGGCGCGCGGCTTGGGGTCGATGCCTTCATCGTCGCCGATATGGGCGTGGCCGATTACATCGCGCGCACGCATCCCGCTGTGCGGCTGCATCTCTCGGTGCAGGCCGCCGCCTCCAGCCCCGAGGCGATCCGCTATTATTGCGAGAATTTCGGCGTCAGGCGCGTTGTCCTGCCGCGCATCCTGACGATCCCCGAGATCCGCCAGATTCGCACCGAAATCCCCTGCGAGATCGAGACCTTCATCTTCGGCAATCACGGGCTGATGGTCGAGGGGCGGTGCAGCCTGACCAACTACCTCACCGGGCAATCGACCAATATGGACGGGGTCTGCTCGCCCGCCTCGGACGTGGACTATGCCCGCCATGCGGATGGCTCGATGTCCTCGCAGCTTGCCGGGTTCACCATCGACTGTTTCGGGCCTGACGAAAAGGCAGGCTATCCGACGATCTGCAAGGGCCGCTACACCGCCCCGCACCGGCCCGAGGGGTATTATGCCTTCGAGGAACCCGTCAGCCTCAACCTCTCCCGCCTCCTGCCCGAGCTGATCGAGGCGGGCGTGCATGCCTTCAAGATCGAGGGGCGGCAGCGCTCGAAAAGCTATGTGCGCGGCGTCGTGCGGGCCTTCCGCAAGGCGGTCGACGACATCCGCGCCGGACGAGAGGCGAACATGGCCGACCTCGTCGCCCTGACCGAAGGGCAGAAACAGACCCAGGGCGCATTCGAAACGAAGAAATGGCGGTGACCGCGATGACGAAACTGACCCTTGGCCCGATTGCCTATCACTGGTCCGCCGAGGCACGGCGCGACTTCTACGCCCGCATTGCCGATGAGGCCCCGGTGGATGAGGTCTATCTGGGCGAGGTGATCTGCTCCAAGCGCGCGCCCTTCCACGAGGCCGACCTGCCCGCCACGATCGAGCGGCTGGAGGCCGGGGGCAAGACCGTGATCCTCTCGACCCTGGCCGAGGTGATGCTGAAACGCGAACGCAAGGCGACGGCAGACATCGCCGCGATGGACGCGCCCGAGATCGAGATCAACAATGCCGCCGGACTCTATGAACGCGGCCACCGGTCGCATCGCATCGGCCCCTTCATGAACGCCTATAACGAGGCGACCATCGCCTGGATGGCGGGCCAGGGCGCAACCCATGTCTGCCTGCCCGCCGAATTGCCCGCCGAGGCCATCGCGGTGGCCACAGGCGCGGCCCGCGCGCTAGGGCTCGGCGTCGAAATACAGGTCTTCGGCCGGGCGCCGCTTGCCGTGTCCGCGCGCTGCTACCATGCCCGCGCCCATGGCCGGACCAAGGATAACTGCCAGTTCGTCTGCGAGGAGGATCCCGACGGGATGCCCCTGCGCACCCGGGACAACCGCCCGGTCCTGCGCGTGAACGGCATCCAGACCCAATCCGAAAGCTATGTCGACCTGTTGCCCGAAACAGGCCAGATCGTCGCCGCCGGCGTCACCCATCTGCGGCTGATGCCGCAGGCGGTGGACATGGTCGGGGTCGCCCGGCTGTTTCGCGCCGTGCTGGACGGCACGCTTGCCGTGCCCGAGGCCGATGCGCGCCTCGCCGCGCTCTGCGACGGCACGGACCTCAGCAACGGGTTTTATCATGGCGCTGCCGGGTATCGCCGGATCGCATTGGCCGCGCCCGCCTGACCACATTGCAGGGATCGCCCCCCCGTGCCCGCGACAACCGCCCAACAGATGCGGGCCTGGACCGGCCCCGCGATCCTGACCTATGGCCCGCGCCCGTTCTTCTTCGGCGCGGGCGTTTGGGCCACGGTCGCGATGGTGCTCTGGATCCCGATGCTGACCGGCCATCTCGCGCTGCCAACCGCGTTCGACCCGGTCAGCTGGCACGCGCATGAGTTTCTTTACGGCTATCTCGGCGCGGTGATCGCGGGGTTCGTGCTGACCGCGGTGCCGAACTGGACAGGCCGCCTGCCCATCGTCGGCTGGCGCCTCGGCGCATTGGCCCTGCTCTGGCTGCTCGGACGGATCGTGATCGCGGTGTCCGCCTTGATGCCGCCGCTCCTCGTCGCCGCGATCGACCTGGCCTTTCCGGTCGTGTTCGCCGCCACCATCGCGCGCGAAATCGTGGCGGGGAAGACGTGGCGAAACCTTGTCGTCCTGGGCTTGCTGGCCATGTTCACGACGGGAAACCTCCTCTTTCACTGGGAGGCCGCGCAAGGCGCGAACGCCGCAAACGGGGTTGGCCTGCGGCTTGGCCTTGGAACAGCGGTCATGCTGATTGCCGTGACCGGAGGCCGTCTGGTGCCGTCCTTCACGCGCAACTGGCTGGTCAGGCGCGGCGCGAGCCTCCTTCCCGCGCCTCCGATGCAGCGTTTTGACAAGCTCGCGCTGCTGGTTCTGCTGGCCGCCCTCATCCTCTGGCTCATCTCGCCGCGGCACCCGGCGACCGGTGGCGTTCTGCTGCTGGCGGGGCTCCTGCACCTTGTCCGCCTGGCCCGTTGGGCGGGGCACCGCACCCTCGCCGACCCCCTGGTGGCCGTCCTGCACGCGGGCTACGCCTTCGTGCCGCTTGGCGCTCTGGCACTGGCAACCAGCATCTTCGCGCCCGGCTGGCTCGGGGCGGCGGCGGCGGAACATTTGTGGATGGCCGGGGCGATCGGTGTGATGACGCTTGCCGTCATGATGCGCACGATCTTGACCCATACCGGCCAGCCCCTTCACGCAGGGCGCTTGGCTCTCGCAATCCATATCGCCCTTGTGCTGTCGGTCTCGGCCCGGGTCGCCGCCTCGCTATGGCCCGAGGTCGCATCGCTTCTCTTCGTGGTTTCGGGGCTGCTCTGGATCGCCGCCTTCGGCGGTTTCGCGGCGGGGTTTGGCCGCTTGCTGCTGCGCCGGTCCCCGCGTCCTCTGCGGTGACCCCCGCGCCCGTCTCAGGCAAACGGGTTGACCAGCCGAAGCCGGTCTTCAATCAGCAGCCCATCCTGCATGTCTTCCGTCCACAGCGTGGTGCAGCCCGCAACAAGGGCTGCCGCGACGATCATCGCGTCATAGACCGAGACCCGGTAGCGTTCCGCCAGGGCGCGCCCTACCTCATGCGTGTGCAGGGTCAGGTCTTCTACCGGGCAAAGGGCCTGGATGCCGGCCAGGAACGACCCGGTCTCGTCCCAGGTCAGACCGGCCTTGCGGCGGCAATTGACCAGCGTTTCGTTGAGAACCTGCACGCTGATGCGCGGCCCCTGCCCCACGATCGCCTCGGCCCGATCGGCCTTGGGGCCGTCATCCAGCAGGTAGAGGATGACATTCGTGTCGGCAAATTCAGCGCTCATGCGCGGCGTCACGGCTCAATCTCTTGGACGCGGGCAACCGGCCCCGGAACGCGCGCAGCGTCTCAAGCACCTCGTCGGCACGTGCCCGACGCTGAACCCTCACCGCGTCGTTGTCCTTCACCAGGTCAATCTGGTCGCCTTCCTTCAGGCCAAGCTCACGCACCAATTCTGCGGGCAATCGGACCGCAAGGGAATTTCCCCATTTTGCAACTTGCATCGCTGCCTCCTGCGCCGTGTATATCTATATGACAATGTATATCCACGGCGCTCGGAAAACAAGGTTCGCCCCCCTACCCTGCCCCCTCACAGACGATCTGAACCTCCCGAACTTCCCTGTTCTCCGCCGTGATCGCGGCCAGCAGGCGGGTCAGGTAGTGGGTGCGCACATAGCTGGCGATGAACCGCGAAGGCGCCAGCAGCGTCAGGATCCCGTTCTCCACCTCCAGCACCTGCAACGGCGCGAACCAGGCGCTGTAAAGGGCCTGATCCTGCGCCTGCAATCGCCGCGCCGCCCCATCCCATCCGGTGCCATCCGCGTCGGGAAGCGTCAGGTCGCGCCTCAGCGGCACCACGTTGCTGTCGGTCTCCGGCTCGGGCGCATGGCTCATCCGGGCCACGAAATCGGGGCCGACCGCGTCCCAATGCGGCATCGTCGCGCCAAGCACCCGGTCCAGGTCGATGCGGTACTGCGCCACCCTGCCCCGCGCCGCCGGAACCGACACCGCGACCCAGCCGAGGCCGCGCAGATGCGCCATCTCGCGTTTCGCGGTGCGCTCGGTCACGCCCCACATCCGCGCCATTTCCTTCTGGCCGACGGCGAAACAGCCGCTGCGCCAGTTGAACCGCGCGGTGATGAGCAGCGACAGCCGCAGGGCCAGGCGGGCCTCGACGGCATCGCCGCGCGCCGCGGTCACAAGAAGCGCCGTGAGAATATCGTATTTGACTGCCGCGGCACCCGGCCCGGTGATCCTTTTCGCTGGGGCGAACCCCGCTGACTTGTTCTGTGCCACGTCAAGCTCCTGCCCCGGTGCCGTGCCTGGTTTGCCTCCGGGTGGGCGCCGCCCTTTGTCTTCCGCAAAGGCGATCTTAGACGCTTTTCCCGATCATGGCCTGATTAGCGTTGGAAACGCGAAATTTGTCAAGGATTCGAATCCGATGCCGCAATCCGGAAATCAATATCAGATTGAAAAGAGGTATGTATTGGTATTGGGGGACGTCCTGCGTGCCCCCCGAAATGGCCTGTGTGTCCCCCCAACATCTTGTTGGCGCCTCCGTCCGTCCCCCTAAATACGTCGGCGGATCTCCGACAGGCGATGGCGCGTGGCGGCGGGCCGATTCGCCGCGCGCGCCCTGCCCCGCCTGGGCCTGGACCGCAGGTTTTCCGCCTTGCATGTAAGAATAACGGTCTCGACAAATTGCGCAACTTCAGCGTAAATCGTGAAAACCGCATTATCTACGTCCGAGGCACTATGCTTACCCATACCGATCTCAGAACACTTCAGGCCCGCTCGCTCAAGATGCAGGGCTGGATCCGGCAGCAGACCTTCTCACCCGAGAGCGAGAAGACCCTGCGCCGCTTCTCCTCCTGGGAGGTCTCGGAGCTGATCTTCGGCATGAATCAGTCCACCTTCCGGGGCAAGCTGGCCGCCGATCCCACCTTACCCGCGGGTAAGGTCGAGCCTGACGGGCGCCAGCGCTGGTTCACCTTGGACGAGGTCAACACCCTGCGCCGCAAGCTCAAGCCGCGCGGCAAGCCGCTGCGGCCCCGGCGTCCGGCAGGCCGCGCCTTCCGCACCGCGATCGCCAATTTCAAGGGCGGTGCCGGCAAATCCACGGTGGCGCTGCATTTCGCACATGCCGCCGCGCTGGATGGCTACCGGGTGCTCTGCGTCGATTTCGACCCGCAGGCGACGCTCAGCCACTCGATGGGCCTCACCGATGTCAGCGAGGAAAACACCGTCTGGGGCATCATGGCCCGCGACCTGGTGCGCGAGACCGAGATGCAGAACAATGCCCCGCGCGGCGCGGCCAGCGGCACCGCCCTGCCCCGCCGCGCGATCCCGTCCAGCATCACCGATCTGGGCCTCCAGGACCTGCGGCTGGCCGACTTCATCCAGCCGACCAACTGGCCGACCATCGACCTGATTCCGTCCTGCGCCAACGCGGCCTTCGTGGAATTCGCCTCGGCCCAGTATCGCCACCTGAACCCGGAATGGTCCTTCTTCGCCGCCGTCAGCCGCTTCCTCGACCAGCTGCCCGATGACCAATGGGATCTGATCCTGTTCGATTGCCCGCCCGCCATCGGCTACCAGTCGATGAACGCGGTCTTTGCCGCCGACATGCTCTACATCCCCTCCGGTCCCGGCTACTGGGAATATGACAGCACCACCAGCTTCATCGGCCAGCTCAGCGAGGCGCTGGAGGATCTGTCGCACGGGTTCGAGGGCACCTTATCCGCGGGTAAGATCGCCCTGCCCAAGGTGTTCCACGACATCCGTTTCCTGCTGACCCGCTACGAGCCCGGCAATGATCTGCACCGGGCGATGTTTGAAGCTTTTGGTAAGGTGTTTGATGATAAGCTGGCGCGCCATCCGGTCGAGATGACTCGCGCGGTCGAACAATCCGGGCGGTTCCTCAGTTCGATCTACGAAATGGATTACCGCGACATGACCCGCGAGACCTGGCGCCGCGCCAGGGCCAGTTTCGACCGCGCCTATGGCGAATTCAAAGAGACGATGCTGCCCCATTGGGAGGCGATGGCGACGGACACCTTACCCGCGGATAAGGTCGCGTCCGCGCCGCTGGTGGAAGGAGACCAGACATGACCCGGAAGAGACGGATGTTCGATATCGAGTTGCCCGAGGACGATGCCCCGACGCCCGAGGCACCGGCCCCCGCCGCGCAACGCCGTGGCCCGATGGCCAGCGCCATTTCCGAGAACGCCGAGGCGTTGCAGGCCCGCCGGTCCGCGGCCGAGGCCATCCGCGAGGAGAACGACGCGCTGGCGCATGAATACGTGGCCCTGCGCGAGGCGGGGCACGTCGTCCAGTCGGTGCCGCTCGACGATGTGCATTGCTACCTGCTGGTGCGCGACCGCCTGCCCGGTGACGACATGGAGATGGCCGAACTGATCACCTCGATCCGCGAGCTTGGCCTGTCCAACCCGATCCGCGTGCTGCCGCGCCCCGATGGCACCGGGGTCGAACTGGTGCAGGGCTACCGGCGGCTCTGCGCCTATCGCAAGCTGCTTGAGGAAACCGGCGACGAGGCATGGGCGCGCATCCCCGCGCTGGTCCTGCCGGGGGCGGCCGATGTCTCCGGGCTCTATCGCCGGATGGTGGATGAGAACGTGATCCGCAAGGATCTGTCCTTCGCCGAGATGGCCTATGCCGCGCAGAACTATGCCGCCGATCCGGCCACCGAGGCCACCGATCTGGGCGAGGCTGTCGCCGCTCTGTTCCAGTCCGCGCCCTATTCCAAGCGCAGCTATATCCGCTCCTTCGCGCATCTGCTGGACAGTCTCGGGACGGCGCTGAGCTTCCCGACCGAGATCCCCCGCGCCCTGGGGGTGGAGCTGTCGCGGCTGCTCAAGGACCGGCCCGAACTGGCCGAAGGCATCCGCCGCGAGGTCAGGGCGCTTGGCGACAACCACAACATCCGCGACGAGCTGGACGTGCTGCGCCGCTACGCCAAGGCGGATGAGTTCGACATCCTGCCGCACGGTGCCGCAGCGGCGAAACCCGGCGCGCGGGCGGGGCAGGGCGGCGCCAAGGCCAAGACCACCTTTCACATCCGCAGCGCCCATGGCCAGGTCAAATGCACCGCCGGTCAGGGCCGCTTGGAGATCAAGGTCGCGCGCGACTTCACCTCGATCGACCGCGCGCGGCTGGAACAGGCGATTGCCACGCTGGTCGACGGGTTGGAGTGACCTTACCCGCGGATAAGGTCACAAGAGCCCCAACCTCTCGGCGCGGTCCAGCAGCATCCTGACCGAAGACGGCTGCCAGCTTGTGCGCCCACGCGGCGTGCGTTCGCGCATCGCCTCCAGCCGGTCGCAGATCGCCTGCAAGGTAATATCGGGGTCAGCCCCCTTGATGGCGGCGACAATGGCGGGCAGGCGGTCATCGCCCGCGCGCCGTCCGGCGCGGCCAAGGACGGTCTCCGGCAGGAACCCGTCGCGGACATAGGCGTTCACGGCCCGCAGCAGGCGGCTTTGCGTCCAGCGGCGGTCGTGGGGCAGGGGGCCGTTGACGACGCGCAGCACGTCTTCCCAGGCCATGTCTGGCCGGAGGCGACGGACCTGCGGCACCCAATCCTGCGCTGAGGCGTTCAGGCGCTCCATATAGCCATCCTGTCGCGCCAGCCGCATCTTGCGCAGCGCGGCAGGGTCTTTGGCCCGCAAACCCGGATTGCCACCCACGCGGCCCTTTATGCGCGCGCTGGCAAGCCCCGCCTTGGTGCGTTCGCGGACCAGAGCGCGTTCGAACTCTGCCGCGGCACCCAGGACCTGGAGCGTGAACTTGCCTTGTGGGGATCCGGTGTCGATCGGGTCTTGGATCGAGCGAAAGAACGCACCCTTGGCCTCCAGCCGCTCGATCACCTCCAGCAGATGCGAGAGCGACCGCGCAAGGCGGTCGATCCGCACGACGACCAGCGTGTCGCCTTTGCCGATGCGTTCCAACACCCGCGCCAGCACCGGCCGCGCGCGATTGCCGCCCGAGGCGTGTTCCTCATGGATCTCGGCGCAACCCGCGGATTTCAGGGCCTCGGACTGGGGCAGGGGGGTCTGATCCTCTGTGGAGACGCGGGCGTAGCCTATCAGGGGCATGGAAACGGGCCGTTTGCAATTTAGGGTATCACCACTAAACGACCGTTTGTAAACGGATGCAAGAGCACTCTCTGTGGTCCTGCTCAGCGCAGAGCCCTTGGTTTCCATAGGCTGAGCGCGATGAGAGCGCCCTCGCCGACCATCGCCCGCGCGTGCTATATGATGAGCGTGGGTGCAACCCGACAAAACCCTTGGGTAAAATGCAAAATCCCATTATTTTGCACATATGAAGCCTCAAGCGCCTGCCTTTCTTGATGACTCGGACGCTCTCTTCCTCGATGCTGAGGAGGTGGAGGAGTCGTCCGAGGACGATCTGTGGTTCCTGCCCGGTCCCATGGAAGAGGAGCCGGACTATTTGCCACCCGGACCGCGGGCCGAGCCGCGTGAAGCCGAGGCTCTCGACGATTGGCGGAAAGCAGAGGCGGGTCATGCCGCGCGTCTTGCCCGTGTGGCCGGTCGCGTCGGCGCGCTGGACGACCGACTAAAGCGCAGCCCGGAAGGATGGCGGCACAGGCTCGCCCTGATCGAGGCTGCCGATCTCAGCTGGTTCGCGGGTGACCGCATCGGTCCGGATCGGCTGGCGCTCTGGATGTCCCTGCGCATTTCCGGCCTGCAAGACGACACCGCCGCACTCGCGCGTGTCGGTTGGGCGGTACGTCGTCTAACAGGGGGGCCAGGCCCAGAGGTGGACCTGTCTGCCTTCCTCGACCGTCGCGATCCCGAGAACATGGCAGATGAACCCGAGCCGTTCGCGGACCGCGCGGGAGGATGGCCCGACCTGATGGCACAAGCCGCCGATCTTCACGCGATAAGCGGCGCCTGCGCGGGTTATCACTTGTGGAAGCTCGCGGGACTCGGCGGGCAGGGTGACTGAATGGAAGCGGCAGTCACGGCCGGCCGGATCGCGGGCAGCGACGGCAAGGGCGCAGTCTTTGCGCCTCTGGTCATCGGCGGGGCAGGGGGGCTGCGCGCGGACGGCTCACCGGCCGACCGTCTGGCGCGATGGCTTGACGGCATGGAG
>NZ_JBSXNT010000016.1:0-61339 GCF_056857775.1 Alterinioella sp. B-7 | reverse complement strand
CGGGCGCGCGCGCGCGGAACCCGGCAAGGACGTGCCCGCCACCGCCGGCACCCTGTCGCGCGATCCGGTCTGGGTGCGCTATCATGCGCGCTATGCCGGTTATGCGCTGCTGTTCCTGGCCTTCGATATGGAGATGGCGTTCATGTATCCCTGGGCGGTCGTCTACCGCGAGGAAGGGCTGATCGCCCTGCTCGACATGGGTGTTTTTCTGGCGATCCTGTTCCTAGGCCTGCTCTATGGCTGGAGCCAGGGCGCGTTGAGGCGGCAATGACCTTGGCCGGGGCGCGAGAGGGCGCGATGTCCGGGATCAGGCGGGCGGTCGCGGCGGCCATGGCGCGCGATCTGTCGGCCTTCGTGCTGCCCGGCGCGTCAGTTGCGCGGGCGATGGGGCTCGATCTGGCCGGGTCGCATCTGCGGCTTGTCGGCACCCCGCGTCATGCCAACCTGCTGATCGTCACCGGCCCCCTGCCTGCCGGTCTGCGCGATGCCGCCGCCGTTATATACGCGCAGATGCCGCGCCCGCGCGCGATCCTGGCACTGGGCGCGGGCGACATCGCCCCGTTGCCCGATGCGGATGTGTCGGCCCCTCTGACCCAGGCCGGGCTGCAATCCGGGCTGGCCGATCTGCGCCGCGTCATCGCTGCGGGCGCGTTTCGCGCGGACAGCGGGGAGTTTGCCGCTCCCGCTCTTGAGGTGCGCGTGGAGTACACCTGCCCGATGCACCCCGAAATCATCCGCGACGCCCCCGGAGACTGCCCCAAATGCGGTATGACGCTGGTGCCGCGCGAAACGGCGTCCAATGGACATGGTGGGCACGGTGGCCACGACATGCCCCAGGAGGACAGGCCAAGCCCCGCCGAACACGCACATGCGGGCCAAGCCGAGGACGCGGGCGGGGCGGAGGCATACACTTGTCCGATGCACCCCGAGGTCGTCAGCGATGCACCGGGCAAGTGCCCCAAATGCGGCATGTTTCTGCTGAAGGCGGAGGAGGGCGAAGCGCATGGGGACGAGCATGCACATGGGCACGCAGGCCACGCGCCCTCCGCGCATGGCGATCATGCCGGTCACGACGACAAGGCGGGCGGGGCGGGGGCATACACTTGTCCGATGCACCCCGAGGTCGTCAGCGATGCACCGGGCAAGTGCCCCAAATGCGGCATGTTTCTGGTGAAGGCGGAGGAGGGGGAAAGCCACGGTCACGGGCATAGGCATGGGCATGGTCATGGGCATGGCGGTCACGGTCACGGGCATGGCAGCGAAGCGCACGGAGCGCACGGTGCGCATGGTGCGCATGGTGCGCATGGGCATGGCGATCACGGCGGTCATGGCAAACAGCAGGACCATTCCGGCCACGATGGCCACGATGGGCATGCCGGACATGGCGGCCACTCCAAGGCCGCTATCGACGGGATCGAGCCGCATTTCATGTCGATGGTCGAACTGACAGAAGGCCAGCCGCGCAGCAGCGACGGGTTGCAGATGGACTGGATCGAGGTGCCGTTCGGGCCGTTCTTTCCCGGCCTGCCCGCAGGGCTGCGCCTGACCCTGACGCTGGACGGCGATACAGTGGCGGGCAGCGACGCCAGAAGCCTTGTGTGCAGGGCGGAGCTGGTGGATGGCCCGCAGATGACGGCAGGCGATTTCGTCGAGCGTCTGGCCGCGATGATGCCGCTCGGCCCGGTGGCCTATCGCACGCTGGCCTGCGCGGCGATCGAGGAGGCCGCGAGCGCCGACCCCGGCCAGGACGCGCGCCGTGGCCGCGCCGCCGCGGTGGAACGCGAGCGGATCGCCAGCCATCTGGGCTGGCTGGCCGAGTTCGGCCTGCAGTCGGGGTTTCTCTGGCTCGCCGCGCGGGCCGGGGCGTTGCAATTGGCTGTTCAAGGCGCTGACATTGACGGGATCGCCGCGCAGGCCGGGACGGTCAGGGCGCTGATCCGCCGGGTGCAGGCGGCACCGCTGATGCGGATGCGGCTGGGACGCATCGCGCGCATCGGCAAGGACGCCCCGGCCAGCGGCCCCGTGGACCGGGCGCGGGGTGGCGGGTCGGATGCCCGCACCGAAGACCCGACGCTGAAGGCCCTCGGGTTCGAGATGTGCGTCCGAGAGGGCGGGGATGCGCTGGCCCGGTTGCGCCTTCGCTGCGATGAGATCGCCCAGAGCCTCGACCTGATCGCGGCGGCCGGGAGGATTGCCGTGCCGCAGGTGCCGGATGTGGACAGGGTGTCGGGCGAGGGCGCGGCAACCATCGAAACACCGCGCGGCGCGGCGCGGCTGCGCGTGAAGCTGACCGATGGCAAGGTGGTCGAGGCCGAGCTCGACACGCCGACAGACGTGAACATCGCACTTGTCGAAAGGGTGACGGCGCAGCAGGAACTGGGCGATGCCTTGGCCGCTGTCGCCTCGCTCGACCTGTCGCCCTGGGAGGTGCGCGGATGAGCATTCTTGTCGTCTTGCTGTCGCTCGCCGCAGGGGCCTACGCGTTGGCCGTCATCGAACGATGGGCCGTGCATGGGCACCTGAGCCTGACCGGTCCGGCCTGGGCCGCCCTGGCGATTCTGGGGCGGGAATCGCTGCTGGCGCGCAAATCCGACCGGTTGTTCTTTGAGCTTGGGCCGGTCCTGCTGTTGGTGGCGGGGCTGATGGCGGTGGCGGTGATCCCGCTGGCGCCGGGGCTTGTCATCACCGACCTGGCCACCGGGGCGCTCTTCCTGAACGCCGCGCTGGCCTATGTGCTGGTGGCGCTGATCATGGCGGGCTGGGGGCCGAACGGGGCCTACGCGATGATCGCGGGCTGGCGGTTTCTGGGCCAGTTCATCGCCTATGCGATGCTGATCGTGATGCCGATCACCGCCGTCGCCATGCGGGCGGAATCGCTCTCGACGGTTGAGATCGTCGCCTCGCAGGAACAACTCTGGAACGTGCTCTACCAGCCGATGGGGTTCATCCTCTTCGTCGTGGCGGCGATGGGGCTGGCCTGGCTGCCGCCGCTGGACCTGCCCGATGCGACCGGCGAATTGGCCGGAGGCGTCGAGGCCGAGTATACCGGCGTGCGGCTGGCGGTGCTGCGGCTGGCGCGGATGGTCATTATCCTGGCGCTGGCGGGGGCGACCGTGACCTTCTACCTGGGCGGCTGGCTGGGCCCGTGGCTGCCGCCCTGGGCCTGGAGCGCGATCAAGATCCTGGCCGTGGCGGCGGCCATGCTGAGCATCGGGCGCTACATGCCGCGCATCCGCGAGGCGCGCTATCTGGCGCTGAGCTGGAAGCTGGGGATCTCTCTGGCGCTGGCCAATATCTTTGTCGTGGGCGTGATCGCGCTGGTGGTGCCGATATGACGGTTCAGATGATCTTTCTGGCGTTCTTCGGCGGCGCGGCGGTGTGGTTCGGCGTCGTGGTCTTCCGCACCCATTCGATGGTGCGTTCGGCGTTGGCTCTGCTGTTTTCGCAAACCGCGATCGGGGCGATGTTCCTGGTCATGCAGGCCGAGTTTCTGGGCGTGTTGCAGATCATGATGATGGCCACGGAGATGAGCGTGATGGCGATCTTCATGGTGATGTTCATGATGGACCCGGGCGGCATGGGCAAAATGGACATGACGCACCAGAAACGCCTGTCGCTCTGGGCCGGGGGCATCGGGCTGCTGGCCGCGCTGCTGCTGGTCTGGCTGCCCGATTGGGGTCCGGTCGCCCTGTCGGTGCCCGGTGCGCATGAACAGGCCGCCGATCTGGGCCGCGAATTGCTGGGCCGGTCGATGTTCATCTTCCAGTCGGCGGGGCTGACCATCCTGACGGCGATGATCGCGGCCACGATGGTGGCCATCATCCCCAACGCGGAGCAGGGCAAATGACTGTGGAACTTCTGATCGCTCTCAGCGTCGGTGCGGGGCTGTTCGGTGTCGGGCTCTACGGCGCGCTGAGCCAGACCAACCTGGTGATGATCGTCATGGGGGTCGAACTGATCCTGGCCGCGGCCCTGGTCAACCTGGTGGCCTTCTGGCGTTACCTGCATCCCAACGAGCCCGCGGGTCAGATGTTCGTGCTGATCGTCATGGCGGTGATGGCGGTCGAGATGGCGGTGGCCTTCGGTATCGCCATCGCCCGGTTCCGGGTGCGCGGCTCGGTCGAGATGGAAGAAGCGCGCGAGTTGAAGGGATGACGATGCTGGCACTCACCCTCCTCGCGCCGCTTCTGGCGGGGCTTGCGGCGCTGGCCCTGCGCCGCGCACCCGAAGCGATTGCGCTGGCGGGCGTCGGCCTCGGGTTCCTGGCGGCGATGGCGGTTCTGGCGGGCGCGATTGCGGGCAATGCGGTGGAACTGGTCCTGCCGGGCCTGCCGCAGATGCCGCTGCGGTTGGTCGCGGCGCCGCTGACGGCGGTCATTTCGGCCATGGTGGCGACGGTGGCGGCCTGCGTAGTGGTCTATGCGGTCGGTTACATGCGCAGCGATCCCGAAAGGCCACGCTTTTTCGGCATCCTGCTGCTGTTCGTCGCCGCGATGCAGGCGCTGGTGCTGGCGGGCGACTGGATCACCGTGCTGGCCGCGTGGGAATTGATCGGCTTTTCCAGCTATCTGCTGATCGGCTTCTGGCATGGCCGTGACGGCGTGCCCGGTGCCGCGACGCGGGCGTTTCTCTATACCCGCAGCGCCGATCTGGGGCTTTATCTGGGGATTTTCGTTCTGATCGGCTGGGCCGGCAGCTCGGAGATTTCGGCCACGCTGGCGATCACCGGCACACCGGCGCTGGTCGCCGGAGTGTTGTTGCTGATCGGCGCGATGGGCAAATCGGCGCAGGTGCCGCTGCAGGACTGGTTGCAGCGCGCCATGGCCGGGCCGACGCCGGTTTCGGCGCTGCTGCATTCCGCGACGCTGGTGGCGGCGGGGGCGATCCTGCTGATCCGGGTGGCGCCGATGTTGTCCGGCGGGGCTTTGCTGGCAATCGGGCTGGTGGGCGGCGTCACCGCCATCGTTGCCGGTCTGATCGCGCTGGCCGAGCGGGATCTGAAGCGGCTGCTGGCCGCCTCGACCTCCAGCCAGTACGGCCTGATGCTGCTGGCCATCGGGGCAGGCGTACCGGTGGCGGCGCTGCTGCACCTGATCGCCCATGCGGCGATCAAGAGCACGCTGTTTCTGGGCGCGGGCGTGTTCCAGCATGACCGCGACAGCACCGACATGGAGGCGGTCGCGGGCGCGGGCCGGTCAAGACCTCTGATCCTGACGGGTTTCGGTCTTGCCGCGCTGGCGTTGGCGGGCATCCCGCCGCTGGCCGGGTTCTTTTCCAAGGACGCGATCCTTGCCGCCGCGCTGGCCGCCCCCGGTGCTGCGTGGCTGGCACCACTGGCGCTGGCGGGCACGGTGCTGACCGGGGCCTATATGGCGCGGGCGCTGCGGGTGCTGTGGGGCGGCGAAGCACAACCGGTTTCCGGCAAGGGCATGGGCTGGATGGGGGCGGGCATGGCGGTGCTGACGGCGCTGGCGGCGGGGATTGGGTTCGCCTTCGTGCCGCTGGAGCACCTGCTGGGCGCTGAACTGCCGCCGGAAGGAGCCGCCATGATCCTCGGGCTTGTGGCGGCGCTGAGCGGCCTCGTGCTGGGCTGGTTCGTGACACCCGCCCGCCTGATGGGGCCGGTTCTGCCCTGGGCGCAGCGCGGCTTTGCCGTTGCGGGCGGGATGGACGGGCTGGTGCTGCGCCCGACACTCGCCATCGCCGCCGCCTGCGAGCGGTTTGAACGGCACCTGCTGGTCGCGCAGCTTGGCCTTGTGCGCATCCTGGGTCTTGGCACCGCATCCCGCACCGACGCAGCCGAAAATCGCCTATATGCCGCGACCCTCGATCTGGGCCGGTTGAACCTGCACCTGGGTGACAGCGCCGAGACAACGGACACAAAAGGCATCGACGCCCTGATCTTCGGCCTTGTCGACCGGACAATCGCCGCCGGTCGCCGCCTGCGCCTGCTGCAAAGCGGGCTGATCCACCGCGAACTCGCCCTGACTGTCATGGGCATTGCCGTCATCGCGGCGGTGCTGCTGATCATGCCGATTTACTGAAGAAAGACCAATTCATGCCCCTTCTCTCGATCTCCGTCTTTCTGCCGCTCCTGGGTGGATTGCTGCTGATGGCGCTGCCGAACGGGTCGGCCCGTGTCGCCCATGGCGTTTCCATCGCCACCGCCGGGCTGACCTTCCTAGTCACGCTGGCCATCTGGGCGCGGGGCACGCTTCCGGGCGGTTTCGCGCAGGTCGAGGAAATTGCATGGATCCCGGCCATCGGCGCGGCCTACCGGCTGGGCATCGACGGGCTGAGCCTGCCGCTGATCGTGCTGACCTCGCTGCTGTTTTTCCTGTCGGCGATCTATGCCGCGCGGATCACCGACCGCCCGGCGGTCTTTGTCGCGCTGATGCTGATGCTGGAAACCGCCTCGATCGGCACCTTCGCGGCTTTGGACGCGCTGCTGTTCTACGTCTTCTTCGAGGTGTCGTTGGTGGGCATGTATTTCATGATCGTCGGCTGGGGCTATGAAGAGCGCCAGCGCGCCGGGTTGATGTTCTTCATCTACACGCTTCTGGGCTCGCTGCCGCTTCTGCTGGCGATCATCGGGCTCTATCTGGCCACCGGCAGTTTCGACATGCGTCTGTGGATCGAGACCCCGCCGCTGACGGGCCTCGCGGCGATGCTGGCGCTGATCGCGATGCTGTTCACCTTCGCGGTCAAGATCCCGTCCTTTCCGGTGCATACCTGGCTGCCGGCGGCCCATGTGCAGGCCCCGACCGTCGGCAGCGTCATCCTGGCGGGCGTAATGTTGAAATTCGGCACCTATGGCCTCGTGCGCTTCGCATTGCAGATGACGCCTGACGCCTTTGCGCGGGCCGGTCTGGTGGTGCTGGCTTTCGGCGTGTTCAGCGCGCTTTATGGGGCTTTCGTCGCGCTGGCGCAGTCGGATCTGAAGAAGATGATCGCCTACACCTCGGTCAACCACATGGGTTACGTGGTGATCGGCGTGTCGGTGGCGGCGCTGACGCTGGACCCCGATCTGCGGGCGGTTGCGCTCAATGGGGCCACCTTGCAGATGGTCAGCCACGGCATCGTCACCGGGGCGCTGTTCTTCCTTGTCGGCATGTTGCAGTCGCGCGCCCATAGCCGCGAGATGGCGGATTTCGGGGGGTTGCTGGGGCAGGTGCCGTGGCTCGGCTGGGCATTTATCCTATCGGCCTTCGCCTCGTTGGGGCTGCCCGGATTGGCGCATTTCCCGGCCGAGTTCCAGATTTTCCTGGCCACGCTGAACGCGCAGCCCTGGGCCATCGTCGCGATCATTGCCATCGTGGTGACGGCGGGTCTGTATCTGCGCGCCATCGCGGCGGTGTTTCTGGGCGAGCGGAACGAGAAATGGGCGGCGATGCCCGATCTCGACCGGGGCGAGATGCTGGCCATCGTGCCGCTGCTTGTCCTCATCATCGTGATCGGGGTCGCGCCATCGTGGTTGCTGAACATGATCGACGCGACGATGCGGGCACTGCAATTCTGATGGCGCGTGACCTGTCATTTCTGTTTCCCGAGCTGCTGCTGGCCTCCACGGTGGTGCTGATGCTGGTGGCCGAGATGCTGCGCGCGCCGCGTCTGGCGTTGATATTGGGTCTGATCGGGCTGGGTCTGTCCACCGCGCTGACCCTTCCGCTGCTGGAGGCCGATACGAGCGTCTTCGGCGGCACCTACCGCGTCGATCTGCTGTCGGGCTGGGCCAAGCTGATCCTGCTGCCGGGGACCGCGCTGGCGCTTTTGATGACGCGGGCCGAGATCGCCGGGAAGGACCGCGAGGGCAGCGTTTATGTGCTGCTGTGCCTGGTGACGCTGGGGGCGCTGATGCTGGCGGGCGGCGGCGACATGATGCTGCTGGTCCTTGGTGTGGTGCTGACGGGGCTGGGATCCTTCGCAATGGTTGCCTGGCCGCGCGACGATGCCGCGACCGAGGCGGCGATGAAATACCTGGTCTTCGGCGCCGTCACCGGATCGGTGATGATCTACGGGCTGACCTTCTGGTTTGGCGGGGCCGGATCGACGCTTTTTTCCGAGCTCGGGGCGCTCGATGGCAAGCCGCTGATTGCGCTGGCGGGGCTGGTCGCGGTGCTGATCGGGCTGGGCTACAAGGCGGCGCTGGTGCCGTTCCAGTTCTGGGCACCCGACGCCTATGACGGCGCCCCGGTCTCGGTCGCGGCGTTTCTGTCGGTCATCACCAAGGTGGCGGCGATCTTCGCCTTTGCGCAGGTGCTGCGCGACCTGCCGGTCGCCACCGGCTGGCCCGTCGTCGTCGCGCTGATCGCGGCGGTGACGATGACATTCGGCTACCTGGCGGCCCTGGTGCAGAGCAATGTGGTGCGGCTGCTGGCCTATTCCTCGGTGGCGCAGGCGGGCTATTTCATGCTTGGGATCGTAGCGCTTGGCACCAGCCCGCTGGCCCTGCCATCGGTGATCGTGTTCGGCGCGGCCTATGTGGCGATGAACCTCGGGGCCTTTGCCGTCATCATGGTCGCGGGGCGCGATCTGGACGATTTCAAGGGGTTCGGCCGCGCGCGCCCGGTGATCGGCGTGGCCATGGTCGTGTTTCTGCTGTCGCTCACCGGTATTCCGCCGCTCTTCGGCTTTGTCGGCAAGGTGCTGCTGTTCGGCGCCGCGATCGAGGCCGGCTATCTGTGGCTGGCAGTGATCGGCATCCTCAACAGCGTGCTGGCGCTGGCGGTCTATCTGCGCATCGTGGTGCCGATGTATCAGGCGGGCGAAAGCGAAGCGGTTCGGGCGGAGGTCGCGCTGCCGCTATTGGTCATGCTCGGGGCGACCGCGCTGGTCACGGCGCTGATGGGGCTGTTCGCGAGGGTCTTTCCCGGCTGAATCAACCGGGCGATTGTGACGCCAGGAGTGTCACGTCTTGAGAGCGACCGCAGCGGATGCAACCGCGATTGCCACGTTCGCCCCAAACGGCAAGGGTGCGAGACAAACTGGGCTTTCGCGGCCCCCGCACCAATGTCAGGCCCGGGCCAGCGACCCGTGACAATAGTGGCCATGAATGGCAGAAGAGCAAGCCAAGTACCCACGGAGGGACTGCTGAAGCCCGTGACGAAAGGAGTCAACGATGCGAGATTTGCTTGAAGATTCCGGTTGGATGACCCGGTTGGGCGTTTTTGCGACGCTCTTCCTTGGCATGGCGTTCTTCGGAAGTGGAACGCCGACTGCGAAGATCGTCACCGCCGAGTTCCCCTTGTTCCTGGCGCCGTTTCTGCGACTGCTGACGGCAGCGATACTGACCACTCCACTGCTGATCGCCTATCGGAAGGAACTCCATGAAATCAGCAAGAGCAACTGGCTGCTCATCGCAGGTATCGGGTCGATCGGACTGGTCGCTTTCAGCCTCTTTCTGATGACCGGAATGAAAATGGTGAGCGGGGTCATTGGCGCGATGGTGATGAGCCTCAGTCCAGCCGCTGTTGCGGTCGGTGCCGCCGTTTTCCTTGGCGACCGACTGGGCCCCCGCAAGCTGATCGCGGTTGCGTTGTCTGTCTCTGGCGTTGTGATCATCAATCTCTCGGGCGAGTCGTTGCAGGCGCAAAGCCTTTCGACGATGGTTCTGGGAAGCCTGCTCGTTTTCGGTGCCGTCTGCAGTGCCACGGCCTATTCTCTCTTTGCCAAGAAGGCGACAAAACAGGTGAGGCCGGTCCTGCTCATACCTTTGGCGGCGTGGATTGCGACACTGCTTTTCGCGATTCCAGGTCTTTATCAGGCGGCCAACTTCGACTTTTCACAGCCGACGCTCGAACACTGGATCGCGCTTCTATGGTGGGGGATCGGCCCTTTCGGTATCGGGACCATGCTGTGGTTCGCGGGATTGGCGCGCGTGCGGGCCAGCATCGCCTCCGGTTTCATGGGCGTCATGCCGGCAAGCGGTCTGGTTGTTTCTTACGTCTGGCTTGGCGATCCATTCTACTGGATTCACGTGGTGGGCTTCGCCTTCGTTCTCGGCGGTATCCTTATGGTGGCTTGGGCGCATCAAGTCGGCGAGAAGAGAGCCAAGGAAAAGGGAAAGGAATTCAGCGGATACAGCACATATCCATGCTGACTGGAATCATGCGACACTGTTCGTCCGCAAGCCTGGCGCAAAAGGTTCGGATGAGTCCGTTTTTTGGCTGGTCCGCGTCGATGTAGGGTCCAACTTCCCGACCGCGAAACATGTCCAGGAAGCGAAGCGGTGACGGCGCAACTGCCGAAAGCCGTGCAAGCCGCGAAGCTCGTGTCATTATCAAGGATGTCGCGCGGTTTGCGCCAAAGCTCTGATCGGGCTTTTTATGCTGTGATTGAGTCCGCCATCCGCTCCGCCTTTCCGGGATCGAGCAGCGCGCCGATTTCGGCATATGCGCGGCGGGTGGCCACGGCCCCCGCGGCGATGCAGTGGCGCTTGTGTCCGAACTCGAGCGTCCCGATCGACTGCCCGAAATCGGGGCGGATCACCAGATCGGCCTGGGCGAAGCGCAGGTTTGCGTGTTCATACTGGCAAACCTCTATCGACCGGAGCATCGCCTGCATCCCGTTTTTCGGACCTGCGGCGTTCTCGGGCTGGCTCGGGTCCACCGCGATCACCACCTGCGCGCCGGTGGCTCTTGCCACGTCGATCGGCGCGATGTCGGCATAGGCCCCGTCCATCAGCACATGCGGCCCATCGACCAGGGGCGGCAATATTCCCGCAAGTGCGGCACTGGCATAGACGTAATCCGTGGCGCGGCCCTTGCCGAACACCACGCGTGTCCCGGTCAGCATATCCGTCGCGCAGACATGGATCGGGATGCGGCCATCCTCAAGATTCCCGCCCCGCGTCAGGCCGGACAGGACACGGCGGCCCCATGTTTCGGTGCGCGCGCCAACGCCCCAGCCGAAATACATGTCCCGCGCGGCAAGCAGAGCCATCCAGAGCCCCCGCATCCGGGCGGTCAGACCCGGCAGGCGAAAATCCGGGGTCGCGGGAAACCCGCTGGTGTCCATTTCCACCAATGCGTCGTACCAATCGTCGTTCAGGGCATAGGTGGCCCCCACGACCGCCCCCATGGATACGCCCACAATGGCGCTGGGAACATAGCCTCGGGAGGCAAGCGCGCGCAGCACGCCGGCATGCGACAGGCCCCTTGCCCCGCCGCCACTGAAAACAAGGGCAAAGGATTTGTGGGCCTTGCCGCGCAGCCTTGCCGGTCCCGTCACTGTCCAGCCTCCATTTCAATGCCTCTCTCAAGTCTTCAGGACTGACGCTGAACGCGGCAGATCGTTACGCAACCGGACCGGCCACATGGGTGCCGATCCGAGGCGGTGGAGACGCCAGGCGGAAAGCGTCCGGCCATTTCCGCCCATCTGCCGGTGTAATGCCCGAAGCCGGGACGCGTCTATTACCCAAACATCCAAACGGTCGGTCCCGACCGCAATGAAAATGGACTGGAGCCGAAATTGAGAACATTGACCCTTGAGGTCCGCGGGCTGTTCGAGGAACTCGATCACCTCGCGGTCGAACGCCATTTGTCGGCCCTGGGCGGCGTGCACCGCGCCGAAGCGAACCCGGCCTCGGCCAGCGTGACAGTCCACTATGACGAGACGGTGCTGGGCGAGGACGCGCTGCGCGAGGCGATCGAATCCTGTGGCTTCCACTGCACGGGCGAACGGGTTCCGAACCATGTCTGCAAGATGGACCACTCGGGCCATGACGGCCATTCGGCGCATGGCGGAAAGGCCCCTGCCGGCCATGACGCGATGGCGCATGAGATGGGCCATGGCGGCGGCATGGACATGGCCGGGATGGTCCGCGACATGCGCAACCGCTTCTGGGTGGCGCTGCTCTTCACCATCCCGATCTTCATCTATTCGCCGATGGGGGGCATGTTCACGCCGCCCGCGCCGCCTTTCGGTCTGCGGCTGGACCTGTGGCTGTTCTTCCTGGGCAGTGCCGCGATCATCTGGCCTAGCTGGCCGTTCTTCGTCGCCGCCTGGCGGGCCTTGCGCAACGGCATCCTGAACATGGCGGTGCTGGTCGTGCTGTCGGTCGGCACGGGCTATGTGTTCAGCGTCGGCTCGACCTTCTTCTTTCCCGGCGTGCAGTTCTACGAGGCCGTGGCGGTGCTTCTGGTCTTCATCCTGCTGGGGCACTGGCTGGAGATGCGCGCGCGGGCAGGGGCCTCGGCGGCGATCCGGGCGCTTCTCGATCTTGCGCCGCCGATGGCGACCGTCATCCGCGACGGGCAGGAGGTCGAGGTGCCGACCTCGGACGTGCTGGAGGGCGAGGTCGTCCTGATCCGGCCCGGCAACAAGATCCCCGTCGATGGCGAGGTTATCGAAGGCACGTCGCTGGTGGACGAATCCATGCTGACGGGCGAATCCATGCCGGTGAACAAGGCCGTGGGCGACACCGTGATCGGCGCCACGATCAACAAGAGCGGCAGTTTCCGCTACCGCGCCACCAAGGTCGGTGCCGATACCGCGCTGGCGCAGATCGTCAAGCTGGTGCAGGAGGCGCAGAACTCCAAGGCGCCCGCGCAGCTTCTGGCCGACCGCGCCTCGCAATGGCTGGTGCTGATCGCCATCGTGATCGGGCTTGCGACCTTCGCGGTCTGGTTCTGGTGGATCGGCTCGCCGCTGCTCTTCGCGCTGACGCTGACGATTACCGTCTTCGTCATCGCCTGTCCCGATGCGCTGGGGCTGGCCACGCCGATGGCGGTGATGGTCGGCACCGGGCTGGGGGCGCAGCACGGCATCCTGTTCAAGAACGCGGGCGCGCTGGAAGACGCGACCAAGCTCGATGTGATCGTCTTTGACAAGACCGGCACCCTGACCATGGGCCAGCCGCGCGTGGTCGAGGTGGTGGCCGGCGAAGGCGGCACCGAAGATGACGCGCTGCGGGCCGCGGCGGCGGTCGATCGCGGATCGGACCACCCGCTTGCATTGGCCATTGTCGAGCGCGCCGCGGATCTCGACGTGCCGCAGATGGCCGGGTTCCTCAACCTCGAAGGCCGGGGCGCGCGCGCCGAGATCGGAGGCGAAACCGTGCTGGTCGGGAACCGGCGGCTGATGGACGAGGAAGGCATCGACATTGGTTCCCTGACCGCCGAGGCCGAGCGCCTCAAGGGCGAGGGCCGCACCGTCGTGCATGTGGCGCAGGCGGGCCGGATGCTGGGCCTGATCGCCATTGCCGACGCAGCCCGACCAAGCGCCATGGCCGCCGTCGCCAAGCTGCGCGAACGTGGCGTCGAGGTGGCGATGCTGACCGGCGACAACGAAGGTACCGCACGGCGGATCGCGGGCGAGCTGGGCATCGACATTGTGCTGGCCGACGTGCTGCCGGGCCAGAAGGCCGAGAAGGTGAAGGAGCTTCAGGCCCAGGGCAAAAAGGTCGGCATGGTCGGTGACGGCGTCAACGACGCGCCCGCGCTGACCCAGGCCGATGTCGGCTTTGCCATCGGCGCGGGCACCGACGTGGCGATGGAAAGCGCCGATGTCGTGCTGATGAAGAGCGATCCCTACGATGTCGTGGGGGCCATCGAGCTGTCGCGCGCCACCCTGCGCAAGATGCACCAGAACCTGTTCTGGGCGGTGGCCTATAACGTGATCGCCTTCCCGATGGCAGCAGGCGTGTTCTACCCGCTGATCATCAGCCCCGCCGTTGCGGCGATTGCAATGTCGGGCAGCTCGGCCCTGGTGGCCGTCAACGCGCTGCTGCTGAAACGCACCCGGCTGGAAGGCATTGGCGCGGGCAAGGCCGCCGCCAATGCCGCGCAGACGGGCCAAGGCCCGCAGCACGCATCGCATCCGCAGAAATCACATTGAAAGAGGGGGGACCCGATATGTCTGACACATCGACCAAAACACCGGACGGGCAGGGCATGGCGGCGCGGTTTCCGACCGCCTACACGATCCTGTTCGGTCTGATCATCGTCGTCGCGGCGCTGACCTGGATCATCCCGGCGGGCCAGTATGACCGCGCCATGAACGAGGAGGTGGGCCGCGAGATCGCCGTGCCCGGCACCTACCAGGAGGTCGATCCCAACCCGCAGGGCTTCGTCGATGTGATGCTGGCACCGGTCGCCGGGTTCTACAATCCCGACAGCTATGCGGCCAATGCCATCGACGTGGCGCTGTTCGTGCTGCTGCTGGGCGGCTTTCTGGGCGTGGTCAACGCCACCAAGGCCATCGACACCGGCATCCAGACCGCGATGCTGCGCCTGAAGGGGCACGAGATCTGGATGATCCCGATCCTCATGTCGCTCTTTGCGCTCGGCGGCACCACCTATGGCATGGCCGAGGAAACGCTGGCCTTCTACGCGCTTCTGATCCCCGTGGTGATCGCGGCGGGCTACGATTCCGTGACCGGCGTGGCGATCATCCTGATCGGCGCGGGGATCGGCACGCTGGGTTCGACCATCAACCCCTTCGCCACGGTGATCGCGTCCAACGCGGCGGGCATCCCCTTCACCGACGGTATCGCGCTGCGGCTGGTCCTTCTGCTGGGCGGCCTCGCGATCTGCGTGGCCTACGTCATGCGCTATGCCGCGAAGGTCAAGGCCGACCCGAAACGCTCGGTCGTGGCCGCGCAACGCGACAGCGACCGGCAGTTTTTCCTGAACGAGACAGATGCCGAGGTCAGCGAACCCAAACTGACCGGCACCCAGAAACTGGTCCTGGTCCTGTTCTTCGCCACTTTCGCCGTGATGATCTGGGGCGTGTCGAGCCAGGGCTGGTGGATGGCCCGGATGGGCGCGCTGTTCTTCGGCATGGCCATCGTGGTCGGGCTGGTCGCGCGGATGGGCGAAAAGACGCTGACCGCGTCCTTCGTGGATGGCGCCAGGGATCTGCTGGGGGTGGCCCTGGTGATCGGGCTGGCGCGCGGCATCGTGGTCATCATGGAGCAGGGCCTGATCGCCGACACGATCCTGAACAGTGCCGCCGACACGCTTGGCGGCCTGCCCCAGATCGCCTTCATCAACCTAATGCTCTGGATCGAGATCGGGATGAGCTTTCTGGTGCCGTCCTCCTCCGGCCTTGCCGTCCTGTCGATGCCGATCCTCGCGCCCCTGGGGGATTTCGCGGGCGTCGGGCGCGATCTGGTCGTCACGGCCTATCAATCGGCCAGCGGGCTGGTGAACCTGATCACGCCGACATCTGCGGTGGTGATCGGCGGTCTGGCCATCGGGCGCGTGTCGTTCGACCGCTGGATCGTCTTCATCTGGCCCCTGCTGCTGATCCTCGTCGTCTTCATCTCGGCCGGGATCAGCCTGGCCGCCATTCTCTGATTAGCAAAGGAGGCATCCGAGATGTCTGAACCGAAACTGGGCGTTCATTCGGAAGTGGGCAGATTGCGGCAGGTGATCGTATCGCCCCCGGGCCTGGCGCACCGTCGCCTGACGCCGGACAACCGCGAGGATCTGCTGTTCGACGATGTGTTCTGGGTCAAGCAGGCGATCAAGGATCATGCCGTCTTTTCCGACATCATGCGCGGCGAGGGGGTCGAGGTGCTGGACGCCATGGCGCTGCTGGCGGACGTGCTGGAGATGCCGGAGGCGCGCAAATGGGTTCTCGACCACCGCATCACCCGCAACGACGTGGGCGTCGGGATGCGGGACGATCTGCGGGCCTGGATGGAAGCCTTGCCCGGAGCCGAGCTTGCGCGGTTTCTGGTCGGCGGCATCACGGTGGACGATCTGCCCTTCACGCCCTCGGGCATGTTCGGCAGTTACCTCGGCCCCAACGGCTTCGTTCTGCCGCCGCTGCCGAATTTCATCTTTACCCGCGACAATTCGGCCTGGGTCTATGGCGGCGTCAGCATGAACCCGATGCATTTCGCGGCGCGTCGGCCCGAAACCCTGCTGATGGCCGCCGTCTATCGATTTCATCCGAAATTTGCCGGTCAGGCGCGCGTCTGGTTCGGCGATCCGACGCGCGAATTCGGCACCGCCACGCTGGAGGGCGGCGACATCATGCCCATCGGGCACGGTGTCGTCATGGTCGGCATGGGCGAACGATCCACGCCGCAGGCGGTGGGCCAACTGGCCGAGGCGCTGTTCGAGGGCGGCGAAGTGCACCGTCTGATCGCCTGCCAGATGCCCGCCTCGCGTGCGGCGATGCACCTGGATACCGTCTTTACCCATTGCGGCGGCGATGTCGTGACCACCTTCAAGGAGGTGGCGGATGCCATCACCTGCTACGACCTGCGCCCCGGCGCGGGGAATGCGCCGCTCGATATCCGCCGCGATGCCCGCCACCTGTTCGAGATCACCGCCGAGGTTCTGGGCCACAAGAAGCTGCATCTGGTGCCCACGGGCGGGTCCGATGCGGCCGAGCAATCGCGCGAACAGTGGAATGACGGCAACAACGTGCTGGCGCTGCGCCCCGGCGTCGTCATCGGCTATGACCGCAACGACGACACCAATGCCGCCTTGAGGGAGGCCGGGATCGAGGTGCTGGCCATCCCCGGCGCCGAACTGGGCCGGGGCAGGGGCGGCAGCCATTGCATGAGCTGCCCGACCATCCGCGACGCAATCTGAACCATCCGACGACAAGGAAACCCCATGTCCTACAACCTGCGAAACCGCCATTTCCTGACCCTGCGCGACTTCACGCCCCAGGAAATCGGCTTTTTGCTGAAGCTTTCCGCCGACCTGAAGACGGCGAAATACGCCGGCACCGAGGTGCCGCGCCTGACCGGCAAGGAAATCGCGCTGATCTTCGAGAAGGACAGCACCCGCACCCGTGTCGGCTTCGAGGTGGCGGCCCATGATCAGGGCGCGCATGTGACCTATCTTGGCCCCTCGGGGTCGCATCTGGGCAAGAAGGAGACCGTCAAGGACACCGCCCGTGTGTTGGGCCGTGTCTATGACGCGATCGAATATCGCGGTTTCGGCCAGCCCATCGTCGAGACATTGGCGAAATACGCGGGCGTACCGGTCTATAACGGGCTGACGGACGAGTTTCACCCGACGCAAATCCTCGCCGATTTCCTGACCATGCAGGAACATTCCGACAAGCCGCTGCGCGAGATCGCCTATTGCTTCCTGGGCGACGCGGGCAACAACATGGGTGACAGCCTGCTGATCGGCGGGGCGAAGATGGGCATGGATGTGCGGCTCTGTGCACCCGAGAGCCTCTGGCCCGATCCCGCGATCCGTGACGAGGCCGATGCCATTGCCGCCGAAACCGGCGCGCGGATCACGCTGACCGAGGATGTTGACGCCGCCGTGGCAGGCGCCGATTTCATCTACACCGATGTCTGGGTGTCGATGGGCGAGCCGAAGGAAAAATGGGCGGAACGGATCGAGCTGCTGACGCCCTATCAGGTCAATGCCGACGTGATGGCGAAGACCGGCAATCCGCGCACCAGGTTCATGCACTGCCTGCCCGCCTTCCACAATGCCGAGACCGAGGTCGGCGCCGAGATCGAAAAGTCATTCGGCATCACGGCGATGGAAGTCACCGAAGAGGTGTTCGAAAGCGCGGCCTCCATCGTCTTCGACCAGGCCGAAAACCGGCTGCACACCATCAAGGCCGTGCTCGTCGCCACGCTGGGGAGCTAGCCGATGCTGGTCGTTGCAGCCCTTGGGGGAAATGCGCTGTTGCAGCGCGGAGACCCCCTGACCGCGCAAATCCAGCGCGCGAATGTCGCCACCGCGGCCGTATCGTTGGCGCGGATCATCAAGGCCGGTCACCGGCTGGTCGTGACCCATGGCAACGGGCCGCAGATCGGCCTGCTTGCCCTGCAGGGGGCCGCCTACAAACCCGATGAGGTGTTCCCGCTGGATGTGCTTGGCGCGGAAACCGACGGCATGATCGGCTACATGATCGAACAGGCGCTTGAGAACGCCCTGGGCCATGACCGCCCGGTCGCAACCCTGCTGACCCAGATCGAGGTCGATCCCAAGGATCCGGCTTTTGCCAGGCCCACCAAGTTCATCGGCCCGGTCTATGACAAGGCCGAGGCCGAACGGCTGGCCGAGGCGCGGGGGTGGAGCATTGCGGCCGATGGCCAGCATTGGCGCCGCGTGGTCGCCTCGCCGATGCCCAGTGACATTCCCGACCTGAAGGTGCTGGAACTGCTGCTCGAACAGGACGTCACGCTGATCTGTGCGGGCGGCGGCGGCATTCCGGTTGTCCGGCGCGCCGACGGATCGCTGATCGGGATCGAGGCGGTGATCGACAAGGATCACGCGACGGCGCTTCTGGCCCACAAGCTGAAGGCCGATGCGCTGTTGCTGCTGACCGATGTCGAGGCGGTGTTCCGCGGTTTCGGCACCGAGGCGCAGACCGCGATACGGCGGGTATCGCCCGAGGACGCGGTGCGCCTCGACCTGCCCGAGGGGTCGATGGCGCCCAAGGTGGCCGCCGCCGCATCCTTCGTCTCGGGGCGCGACCGCTACGCCTGCGTGGGCCGCCTGGAAGACGCGCTTGCCATGCTGGAAGGCCGCGCGGGCACGATGATCGCAAACACCTGAAAACCAAAGGAGGATTATCCATGAAACGTCTGAAAGACAAGGTCGCCCTGATCACCGGGGGTGCGGCGGGTATCGGTCTGGAAACCGCGCGCCTCTTCCTGGGCGAAGGGGCCAGGGTCGCGCTTGTGGACCTCGACGATGACGACCTGTCGGATGCCGCGCGGGATCTGGGCAACCCGGACGACCTGCTGACCATCGCGGCCGATGTCTCCTCGGTCGAAGACAGCAAGAGATATGTCGCGCAGACCGTCGAGGCGTTCGGGCGCATCGACGTGTTCTTCAACAACGCCGGGATCGAGGGCAAGGTCGCGCCGCTGGTCGATCAGAAGATCGAGGATTTCGACCGTGTACTGGCGGTCAATGTGCGCGGCGCGTTCCTCGGGCTTCAGCATGTCCTGCCGGTGATGATCGGGCAGAAATCCGGCAGCGTGATCAACATGTCGTCCATCGCGGGCCTCAAGGGCAGCCCGAATGTCGCGCCCTACATCACCTCGAAACATGCCGTCGTCGGCTTGACCCGCGCTGCCGCGATAGAGGCCGCGGGCCACAACGTGCGCGTCAACTCGGTGCATCCCTCGCCGGTCAACACGCGGATGATGCGGTCGCTGGAGGAGGGGTTCAACCCCGGCCACGGCGAGGAGGTGAAGCAACAGCTTGCCGGCACGATCCCGCTGGGTCGATACGGCGAAAGCCTCGATATCGCCAATCTGGTCCTGTTCCTTGCCTCGGACGAATCCGCCTTCATCACCGGGGCGCAATATCCCGTCGACGGGGGCATGGCGGCGGGCTGATCGGATCTCTGCCCATAGGGGGTCGGAACCCGCCGCCGGGGGCCGTCAGGTCGCCGTGAGCGTTCCGACCCCAAGTGCGGCGTTCGTGCGCGCAATCGACGTCGATGCGTCGCGCTCGGCCTCGGTCAGCGCACGGATCGCGTCGATGGTTTCGGGGATCACGATGGCCTGGTTGTCGACCATATAGGCATAGAACAATTCGTCGCCCTCGACCGTGAGCATGTCCTCCCACAGCGCCACCTCGTAGAGGCTGTCATTGGGGCGTCCGAGATCGGCCATCATCTCCTTGACCGCGTTGAGCGCACCCAAGCCCTCCGACATCTTGATCAACGCGATGCGCGAGGAGGCGCGGAACGCGTCCAGCACCTCGTCCCTGGAGGCCCTGCGCGGCATCCTGACCGACCAGTAATGCAGATGCGCAAGGGTCTGCGGCACTTTCACGGCCATGGTGATCACGTCGAGATCGGGATCGACGCTTTGCGCGTCCGGGCCCTGATGGCTGGGGATCTCGGGCTCGGGGACAAGCGTGTTCATGATCCCGCCCAGATGGCTTTCCCATGGGTCGGTGGCGCGGCGCAGCAGGGTTCCGCGCGCCGCGCCGAGCAGCTTGGCCCGCTTGAGCGCCCCCAGCGTACGCACGATCGAGGTCGTGTTGCAGGAGACGACGCGGGTGCTGTCGCGCCCGATGGCGCTGGCGTAATTCGCTTCGGCGACGAAGGAGTGGCCTGTCACCTCGTGCTTCTCGCCGCCATGAAGGATGAACCGGATTCCCGTTTCGCGGTAGGTCTCGACATTGCGCGCGGCGACTTTCTTCGGTGTGCAGTCCACCACGATATCGGCGGAGCCAAGCAGGTCGTCGAGACCGCCTGCCACGTCGAGACCGGCCGCGCGCATGGCCGGGGCGCGATCCGGATCGGCCGCATAAAGCGCGAAGCCCTTCGCGCGCGCCATCCGGGCCCGCCAATCGGCGGTGACATCGGCCACGCCGGCCATCTCCATGTCATTCTGGACGGCGACCGCGTCCGCCACCCGTTTGCCGATCACGCCGTAGCCGTTCACGGCGACCCTGATCCGTTTTTCATCTGTCATGACGCTCTCCTCGTGTCTGTATCGGACGACATGTTATCCGCAATCTGCCCCGCCTCGGTCTCGGCGATATAGTCGCGGGTCAGTGGAACGCTGTCGCGGCGTTTGGCAAGCTGGATCTGGAAGACCATCAAGCGGCCATTCCGGAACGCCATTTCGCAGGCGGCCAGGTAGAACTCCCACATGCGGCAGAACCGTTCATCATAGAGCTTGCGCGCGGTCTCGCGTTCCTGGGCGAACCGCTCGGACCAGTGCCGCAGGGTCTCGGCGTAATGCAGGCGCAGAACCTCGACATCCGTGACCCACATCCCCGACCGCTCTGCCGCCGCGATGGTTTCGGACAGGCTGGGCAGATAGCCGCCGGGAAAGATGTATTTGCGGATCCACGGATCGCTGCCGCCTCTGGGCGCCTTCGTGCCGATCGCATGGACAAGGGCGACCCCATCGGGCCGCAGAACCCTTTGCAGGGTGGCAAAGAACGCGTCGAACCCGCTGCGGCCCACATGTTCGAACATGCCCACCGACACGACGCGGTCATATTGTCCGCGCTCTTCGCGGTAATCGCGCTGCTCGAACGCGACCTGATCGGACAGGCCCGATTGCGCCGCGCGGTCGCGGGCGGCGGCAATCTGTTCGGCCGACAGGCTCAGGCCGGTGACGCGGGCGCCATGTTGCCGTGCAAGCTCCATCCCCAGCCCGCCCCAGCCCGAGCCGATATCCAGAACCTCCAGTCCGGGCCGCAGCAGCAGCTTTGCCGCGATATGCCGTTTCTTGAGCGCCTGGGCCTCCTCCAGCGTTTCGCCGCCGGTGGGGAAATAGGCGCAGGAATATTGCCGGTCCGCGTCGAGAAAGAGATCATAGAGGTCGGTCGAGATGTCATAGTGATGCGCCACATTGGCGTGCGACCGGCGGATCGGATTGTGATGCAGGCTGCGGGTCCGAAACCCATCCAGCCAGCGGGTCAACCGCCTGCCGGGCAATGCGTCGACGGCATCCATCTGCGTCATGCAGATCGACAGCAGGTCGCGCAATGTGCCCGCCTCGATGCGCAGCGTCCCGTCCATATAGGCCTCGCCCAGTGCCAGGCTGGGATTTGCAAGCAGCCGCGCAGGCAGCGCCCTGTCGGTCAGACGGATCGACACGGAAGGGCCGCCGCCGGGGCCGAAACGCCAGGTCTCGCCAAGGGGATCGAACACGGTGAGACGACCGGTTCGCACGAGGTGGCCAAGCGATCTGGCAAGCAACCACATGCCCGCCCGCGCCGGCGCGAGGCGCCCGCGTCCGGTTCGGCCCCCCTGATGTTCATAACGCTGATCGTGAGAGGTTTCGCCATTGGACATGATTGCTTGCTCCATCCCGCTATTCTTCCAAAGGCGGCATCAACAGCCGCTGTCTGGTAGAACAGACGAAGGACGGGAATGTTCATTACAAAGCGACAGCCCGCCGCGCCCGGTCAAGACGAGCAGGGCGGTTGACCCCGGGGGCCAGCGGGCCCATGCCGGGGACATGCGTAAGGGTCCGGCGAGCGCAGCGTCTTCCCAATTCGCCCCCAAGTTGGCACATCGGAAGATTTCCGCAATTCCTGCCATTTCTGATCCAGACAAGGAAACTCGATGTCGCCAACCGTCATATCCAAGATCGTTCTGGCCATGTTCCTGTGGGCGGCGTGCTTTCCGCTGATCACGGCGGGGCTGCAATACGCGCCGCACCTGACCTTTGCGACGATGCGGGCAGGTCTGGCCGGCGCGGCTCTGGTGGGGTTGGCCATGATCTTGCGTCGGCCATTTCCGCGCGGCGGGCGCATCTGGGTGACGCTGGCTGTCGTCGGCCTTGGGGCGACCAGCCTCGGGTTTCTGGGCATGTTTCATGCGGCCGAGTTCGTGTCTCCGGGCCTCGCCACCGTCATCGCCAACACGCAACCCCTGCTTGCGGCGATGCTTGGCGTCGCATGGCTTGGCGAGCGCCTGCCGAGGATCGGCTGGATCGGCCTGTCGGTCGGCTTCGCGGGGATCATCGTGATCGCCCTGCCGCAACTGCTGGACGGGGGGCAGGACGGCTCGGCCATCGGCTTTGCCTATATCGTTCTGGCGGCGGTCGGCGTGACCATCAGCAACGTGGCGATCAAGTCCATCGCGGACAAGGTGGACGGGCTTTTCGGAATGGGGGTGCAACTGCTTATCGGCAGCGTGCCATTGGCCATCGCGGCCTTCGCGCTGGAAGATCCGACCGCGGTTCAGTGGAACGCGGTCTTCACGCTATCCTTGCTGGGGCTGGCCCTGTTCGGCTCGGCGCTGGTGTATTGGGTCTGGTTCTCGGTCTTGGAGGAGGTCGAGCTGAACCGGGCGATCGTGTTCAGCTTTCTGGTCCCGATCTTCGGTCTTACAATCGGCGCGCTGTTCTTCGGGGAACGTCTGTCCGGCATTCAGTTTTCCGGTATTGCGCTGGTCGTTCTGGGGATCGTGTTCGTCAATCTCAAGGGCAGGCCACAAGGATAGTCGTGCCGCGCCGAAGGGAAACCTGACGCCGGAAGGATGCAGTGCGACATCCTGCCCATCCCGTCACCGCCGAAAGCCACCTTGCCGTAGACTGACAGAAACCCCATGTCGTTCAGTGCGGCGCGACAGGCTGCGACGCGTTTGATCCATGTCAACGCCCGCCCGCATTGAAACTGCAAAATGCAACAGTCAGACCATCGTTGCATGACAGCGCAAGATGCGCGGAAAGGGCAGGGACATCATGGCATCGCAAGACAGTCGCAAGCGGGAGGTGTCCGGCACTTCGCCGGAACGCGCGCTGTTGGACGGGCGCGGCGCGTTCATGGGGTTCCTGGTCAAACGGCTCGGCAACCGCGCCGATGCCGAGGATGTGTTGCAGGAGTTCTGCATCCGGGTGCTGACGCGCAAGGATCAGCTCCGCGATGTCGACCGGATGGATGCGTGGCTCTACACGATCCTGCGCTCCACGTTGAACGACCACTACCGCAAGGGAACCCGGCGCAGCCGTCTGGCGGCAGCGGCGGCGCGCGAACCTGAAGACTGGATCGCCGATGCGCCCAGTCAGATGGCGCGGCTATGCACCTGCCATGAGGGGCTGATTTCCGAACTGCGCCCGGCGGAGTCCGAACTGATCCGGCGCATAGATTTCGGCGAGGAGGATCGAGAGACCGTGGCGGCCGATCTCGGACTGACGCGCAACGCCCTCGGTGTCCGGCTTCACAGGGCGCGCAGCGCTTTGCGCGAGGCGCTGACGGCGCATTGCGGCTCATGCTGCCGGGAGGATCGCGAGGATTGTTCCTGTCCGCCCAGAGGCTGCGCGAACGTCGTACACGAAACCGATTGCGAAGACGTGGGACAGGAACACTGATCGCCCTGCCGACGGGTCTGTAACGATTTCCTTCTTCCGGCGTCTTCTTCTGTGACCAAGCCCGAAGGCTCAACCACAGGAGTCGCCTAGCCATGCCACGCAAGACGATGGATCGGAAATCAGGGGGAACCCGTCACTCATCATCCGACGACGATGATCTTCGGATCTTGTTCTCGCAAATGACCTGTGCCTGTGCCGAGACCTGCGGGCATGCCGACGCCCCGATGGCGCGGGCGTTGTTCAACCGGGTCGAAATGATGAACCAGCCCCCGTCACTCGCGGCGCGCGCTTTGGGCATCGAGCCCGGCGATGCGTCCTATCTGCTGACCGGTCTGCGCGAGGATGTCGCGGAGGATCTCGTGCTTGTGATGCTCGCTGGAAGACCTTCCGGCACAGACCCCCAGTCAAGAGGAAACCGAACATGAACAAGAGCCTGCGCCTTGCGATGGAGACGCCCGAACGCGCCTCTGCACCTGTCGCTGACGATGTGGGCACGGGCGCGCAGACGCCCTATGCCCAGGACGCCTTTGAACGCTGGATCCTGTTCCTCGACACGCTGCGCGAACGCGCCGACAACATGATCGCGCATGAGCGGCAGGGCATGCCGCCGCTGCTGGATTTCGACTACGAGCTTTTGCTTGACGCCCGCAGTTTCGAGCGGCCCGCCAACTACGCGCTGCTCAGGATCACGCGGGTGGGAGAGGATTGCTGGGACGATTGCGTGGACGAGGCCAAGCCGCCGGTGATCGTGATCGACCCGCGCGCCGGGCACGGGCCGGGCATCGGCGGGTTCAAGCGCGACAGCGAGGTCGGCATGGCGATGCACGAGGGCCACCCGGTCTATTTCGTGATCTTCTTTCCCGAGCCGGTGCCCGGCCAGACCCTGGCGGATGTGCATTATGCCCTGCGCGATTTCGTCTCCGAGGTCGCACGCCGCCACCCGGACACGGCGCCCGTGCTTTACGGCAACTGCCAGGCCGGTTGGGCCGCCACGCTGCTGGCCGCCGATTGCGAGGGGCTCACGGGGCCGATCGTGCTGAACGGCTCACCGCTCAGCTACTGGTCGGGCGAGGCGGAGAGCAGCCCGATGCGGATGATGGGCGCGCTGACCGGCGGGGCCTGGGCCGCGCATATGATCTCGGATCTGGGCGACGGGCGCTTTGACGGCGCGTGGCTGGCGCAGAACTTCGAGAGCCTGCAACCGGAAAAGGCGATCTGGGACAAATACGCGACCCTCTTTGCCCATGCCGACACCGAGCGCGAAAGGTTCCTGGAGTTTGAACGCTGGTGGAACGGCTACTACACGCTCAGCCGCGAGGAGATCCTCGCCATCACGCAGAACCTGTTCATCGGCAACAAGCTGGAACAGGGCGAGATGCAGCTGGACGATCATTGCACCATCGACCTGAGGCGGATCGAAAACCCGATTATCATCTTCGCCTCCGAGGGCGACAACATCACGCCGCCCGAACAGGCGATGGGCTGGATCGCGAAACTCTATCCCGACACCGACGCGCTGAAGGCGGCGGGGCAGCGCATCGTCTACATGACCCATGGCCATGTCGGCCACCTCGGCATCTTCGTCTCGGGCTCGGTCGCGCGGCTCCAGCATCGGGCGATCCTGGAAAGCCTGGACAAGGTCGAGGCACTGGCGCCGGGGCTCTACGAGATGGTGATCGACACCCCCGCGGGCGACCCGGATTGCGAGACCGGCGACTTCACCGTGCGCTTCGTGCCACGCGAGGTTCATGATCTGCGCATCGCGTCGGACGATGCGGCACTGGCGCAGGTGGCGCAGGTCTCGCGGATCAACGAGGCGGCCTATTCGGCCTTCGTCAGCCCCTGGCTGCGGGCCGCGACCAGCCCGGCCAGCGCCGAGGCCCTGCGCGCCCTGCATCCGATGCGCTGGACGCGGACGATGTTTTCCGAACGGGTGAACCCGTGGATGGCGCTGGTCAAATCCACCGCCGAGACGCTGCGCGAGACGCGCGACCCCTTGCCGGAAGACCACCTTGCGATTGTCACCGAACGCGCGCTGTCGGCGCGCACCGGCGAGGTTCTGGGCGCATGGCGCAAGGGGCGCGATGCCTGGATCGGCCATGTCTTCGGCGCGATGTTCGCCCCTTTCCCCGTCATCCCGGCACCTGCACAGGCGGACCATCCGGACGCCGCATCACAGAAGGAGTGAACGATCATGGAATGGCTTTCCGAGAACTGGGTATTGGTTCTCCTCTTCGGCGGAATGGCCGCGATGCACCTTTTCGGGCTCGGTCATGGCGGGCACAAACATGGCAAGAGGGCCAGGCGTCAAGCCGCGGTTGAAGAGAAGACGGACAGGCCCGCCGGTTCCGACGCGGCGTCCGAAGATGCCTGATTTCGCCGAATGTTGCGATCCGGCCGAACTGCTCGACCTGTCCGGCCGCAAGGGCCTGGTGGTCGGCATCGCCAATGATCGCAGCCTGGCCTGGCCCGCCGCCCTGCATTTCCGGCAGGCGGGGGCGGATCTGGCGATCACCTATGTCGACGAGCGCACCAAACCCTTTGTCGCGCCACTGGCCGAACGGCTGGAGGCCCCGATCCTGCTGCCCTGCAACGTGAAGGAGCCGCACGAGCTCGACGCCGTTTTCGACGCCATCGCCCGACGCTGGGGACAGCTCGACTTCATCCTTCATGCCGTGGGCAGCGTGCCGCCCGCCGACCTGCATGGCCGCCTGACCGATTGCTCGGTCGAGGGGTTTTCCGACGCCATGACCGTATCGGTTCACTCGCTGATCCGCATGGCGCATCTGGCCGAGCCCCTGATGAAAGGCGGCGGTAGCCTGATCACGCTAAGCTATCTCGGCGGCGAACGCGTGGTGGAAAACTACAACGTGATGGGGCCGGTCAAGGCCGCGCTGGAAGCCACGGTGCGCTATCTGGCGCATGAACTGGGCCCCGCCAACATTCGCGTCAATGCCATATCGGCGGGGCCCGTCATGACCCGCGCGGCATCTGGATTGACCGGCTTTTCGGGGCTGCTGGACGCGACCGCGCGCGCCGCCCCCCTGCGCCGCAACATCGAGGCCGACGAGGTGGGCCGCGCCGCCTTGCTGTTCGCCAGCGATTATACCAGCGCCATCACGGGCGAGGTGCTTCATGTCGATGCGGGCGTTCATGTCGAAAGCCCGGTCATTTCAGCCCGGACAAAGGCCAAAACGGAGGAGTCAGGATGAGCCAGACCAGCAACGAGACCAATCAATTGCCCCCGACCGGGCGCCGCGATTTCCTGTATTATGCAACAGCCGGGACCGGCGCGGTTGCGGTGGGCGCGGCGGTCTGGCCGTTGATAGATACGATGAACCCCACGGCCGACGTCGCCGCCGCCGGGACGGTCAGGCTCGATCTTTCCGGTGTCGAACCGGGCCAGAGGATCACCGTGAACTGGCAGGGGCGCCCGGTCTTCGTCTGGCGCAGGTCGCCGGACGCCATCGAGGCCGCGCGAGCGGTCGAGCTCGACGACCTTCCCGATCCCATCGACTTCCAGCGCGAGAATCCGAACGCAAGCGGCGAAGCGCCTGCACTGGATGAAAACCGCACCGCGGACGTGGCTGGTGAATGGCTGATCGTCATCGGGGTCTGCACCCATCTGGGCTGTATTCCCCTGGGCCAGAACGGGACCGGGGTGGGCGAGTTCGGCGGCTGGTTCTGCCCGTGCCACGGATCGCATTACGACACATCGGGCCGGATCCGTAGGGGACCGGCGCCGCGCAACCTCGACATCCCGCCCTACACGCTCGGCGATGACCTGCAACTCGTCATCGGCGTCTGACCGGCGTATCATCCGATAGTCCAAGAAGGAGACCATGACATGCAAGCCAAGGATATCATGACAACATCGGTGATCTCGGTTCCGCAGGACGGAACGGTGGAGGACGCGGTGCGCCTGATGCTGGACCACCATATCAGCGCGCTGCCCGTCCTCGACGACCAGGGCCGCCTCAAGGGACTTCTCAGCGAGGGGGACCTGATGCGGCGCGTGCGCGACACCGAAAGCCCGCGCCGGTCGTGGTGGCTCGAAATATTCGGCGGCACGAGCAATACCGCCAGGGATTTCGTGAAACTCAAAAGCAACCGCGTCGAGGATGTGATGACGCGCGATGTCGTTTCGGTCGAGGAGGACACGACTGTCGCCCGGATCGCGCGCCTTCTGGAAAAGCACCGGATCAAGCGGGTGCCGGTGCTGCGATCCGGTCAGGTCGTCGGCATTGTCAGCCGGGCGAACCTGCTGCATGCCTTGTCGGCGCTGCGCGACAGGGTGCTGCCGGAGCCGTCCGAGGATGACCGCCTGCTTCGTGTGAAGGTTGAAAAGGCCCTCAAGGAGGTGCCGGGCGCAACCGTCAACCTGATCAACTACACGGTGGAAGACGGGACTGTCACCGTCTGGGGCGTCGCCGACAGCGATTTCCAGGAGAACGCAATTCGCGTCGCCGTCGAAAACCTGTCCGGTGTCCGCAAGGTCGATGTCAACATGGGCCGGCTGCCGGCCTGGGCCTACGGGATCTGATCCGCGTTATTCCGGGCGGCTTGGCGGATCGCCAATCCTTGTAATGTTTTTCCTCGGGCCGCGTCTTTGGAACGAAGCCAAACAAAAGGAGGTCCAGATGGACGACCGTTCCCCTTCCCAGACCCAAGACACCGCGCTGCAGGAACAGGGCGGATGCTGCGGGGGCAAGTCCCACGCGCAGCCTGATACGAATGTCGAACCGAAACGCGCGGAGGCCGCAAAGGCAGAACCGGTCAAATCCGGCTGCTGCTGCGGCCATAGCTGAGGCCGGGCCTCGCGGGATGGGCGTCTTGCAGATGTCGCGCCCATCCTGAACCGGTGCCATCCGGGGCGTGCGCGCGCCCGCGCCCCGGATCGTTCACGAACAAGACTGGAGCAAGCCATGATACCTATCCTCTATTTCACCGCCGTCGCGGCGATCCTGTTCCTGGCCCTGCGCATGACGTGCGGGGCCTGCGTCATGGGGACGAATGACGGGACGGGGCGCGCCTATCTGCCCGTGGTGCCCCTGGGGTGGGCCTTGAGCCTGTTCCTGGTGCTGACCTACCTTGTGTGCATCGCCTTCGATCTGATCTTTCCCGGCTACGCGATGTACGAGATCTGGTCCGGCCTGCTGCCCGGTTTCGACTGGCTGACGCCGTTGGGCTTCACCATCGGCCTGGTCGAGAGCTTTCTCTACGGCTGGTATGCCGCGCTGATCTTCGGCGGCCTTTTCAACGCCTTCGCGGGCAGGGGGGCCGGGGCCTGACCCCGACCGCCCGTCCCGGATTGCGCCTCCTCGATGCCGCGGGGGCGCAGCCGCGATCGGGCCCGTCCGATGGCCGAACCGGGGCCATCCAGGGCCAGTTGCGGCCCCAGGCGGTTGCGACCGCCTCACGCCCCACCATCAACTTGGTCAAACCGCAAGGCGATAACGCTATTGTAAAATCCGCGCCAGTTGCCATCTTTGACGTTTGGCGCTTGAATGCGCCCGGCGGTGTCGATGGATGACACGGCCCTTCGGGACAATGAACGACAAGGTCAGGGCTAGAGGAGAGAAGCACGGTGATTGGAATTTTGGCTCAGAGGTCGTGGTGGCAGCGTCATCTGATCGTGATCGTCCTTTCCGCGGCCGCCACCGCCCTTGTTCTTTACAGCCGCGCCGAATGGTCGGCGATGCACCGCTGGAACCGGGCCGTTGGCGACGTCTCGCTTGTCCTGGTCGCGATGGCAATGGCGATCGGCCCCCTGTCGCGGCTCTCGCGCAGGGTCGCGCGCCTCACACCCTACCGCAGAGAGCTTGGCATCTACGCGATCCTGCTGGCGCTGGTCCATGCCGTCATCATCTTGTTCGGCTGGGTATCCCTGGACCTGATGCGCCTGTTCGGCTTCGAATTTCACCCCCAGCTTCAGCAATATGTCATGGTCAATCACGGCTTCGCGCTGGCCAATCTGATCGGCATTGTGGCGCTCCTCTACGGGTTCGTTCTGGCCATCACGTCGAATGATGCCAGCATGCGCTGGCTCGGCAATAGCGTTTGGAAATTCGTCCAGCAGGGGACATATATTCTCTGGTGGCTGTCGGTGCTGCATACGGCCTATTTTCTGTTCGTGCACTTTCTGGACTTCCATCGCCGGACGCCGGACCCGAACTGGGCACAGTGGCCTTTCGTGGTCCTGGTCGGGACGGTCGTGATGCTTCAACTGGCGGCATCGACCCAGACCTGGCGCAAGGTTCGCGGACCGGTGCAGCGCGCGTCCAATTCCTCCTGAGGGGGGGGACGCGGGGCACAGCCTGTTCCGCGCGCCCACGTGTATCGCGCCTCCCTGGGTCACGGGACCGCCCGGCGCGCATCTTGCCGTCGCCGAGCGGCCCTGGTCTGATCGAGCTTGCCGATCCGGCCCTTGCCCGGACCGCGCCGGAGTGGTTTCCCTGCCGCGCACATATCGGCTATAGGGTGGCATGCGGGGCCGCCGGGGGTCTGGAGGCGGGAAACGGACATGCGTGGAGGCGCAGGCTCCTGAAGAGCCGGCAGTTTGAAGACACAAACAATGCAAATAAATCAACACGCCAGATTGTCCGTCGCCCCGATGATGGATGGAAGCGATTCTGCTGTATTTTCAGTCGATTAACGAGTGGCGTGTGCAGCACATGTTCATGTTGTGATCGCAGAATTTCGCAATGTATCGCGCTGCGTTCGGCCGACCGCTTCAGCTGATCCCGGCTCATCCCGCCGTACTGCCGACGCCACCAATAGTACGTCTGCTGCGTCATGCATACCTGGCGCACTGCCTCCGCGACGCTCAGGACCTGACCCTGCAGCACTTCAACCTGTCGCAGCTTCATAACGATGTCTTCCGGCTTCTCTCGCTTGCTAGCCATCTCCTGGTCCTCCAATCTGCGGGGCAAAGCTACGCCAGTTGGAGGACGACTTCAGTGGGAGCAATCCAGGAGGGCTTTCGTGCTTTTCTGACATGGGCTTCAGGCGGCATCGACGTCATGCGGTTGAACCCGAGGGCTTCACCGCCAAGACCCGCGTGCTCGATTCTGCCAAGACGGGTGGTGTCGAGATCGAGTAAATACGTGGTGTCTGGGCCGAGTTGCAGAACCGGGCGCTGGAGCGGGCAGGGGAGGTGGAGCGCGTCGATCACCGGTGGCTTGAGGCACAGCACGAGGCGGCGCTGGACCGGGAGGATCAACTCTCTGCCGAGGAACTGGATCGCGACCCCGAGCTGAAGCTGGGACCGGCGGCAAACTCCATGGAACGGCGGGCAAAGGCGATGGCCGAGCGACAGGGCCGGGAATATGTAGCGGTCACCGAGCGCGGCGCGCAGGCCGGGCCGGAGGATGTGCGCGAGCGGCTGGCGCGGGTTGTCGGACGATCAGAGGACTGGGACGACACGCCGAAGCCGGAAAGCCGCAACTATGCGCGCGAGCGTCTGAAAGAAAACATGGAGAAAGATGCGGGCCGCGATGGCCAGGCGGCGGTTCACAAGCTGGACGGTCACAGTGATCCCGAGCTTGGCGAGGAGACCGGGCGCGAGGAGCGCAAGCCGTCCGTGAACGAGCGGCTGAAGGACGTGCTGAACAAGCCGCGTGAAAAGCTGGAGATTGAGGACGAGCGCGACCAGGAAAAGGACCGAGGGGTCGAGAACGAGCGCGAAATCGACAGGGAGATCGACCGTGACCCCGGCTTCAGTCACTGATCTGCCGCCCGTCTTTGACGGGATCGAGACGGTGTGCTTCGACGCCTTCGGAACGCTTGTCGAAATCACGGACTGGCGGGGCGCGTTTGTGCTGTTGTTCCGGGCGCAATCGGGAAACAATCAGATTGAACTGAAGAACCAGCTGATGCGCGAGGACCGGGCCGTTTTCGATTGGCCCGATCTTCTCTCCGTCGAAGTCAGCCGTGTTATCATGGAGGGGGTTCACCGGTTGGTGTCTGTCGCAGGTTGCGCAACAGTCATGTCGACGTGGAGGTTTGTCCGGCCCTCTGGGGTGCTGGTCATTTGATCGCGAATGATCCTGGTCTCTCGAACCCAGCGGAGTAAAATTTTCGGTTTGATGACCTGCGGGCTTTGATTTTGTACGCACCGGTTTCAGACGGGTTGCGTAGCACGGCACTTCTTGGTGGTGCGGTGCCGCAGAAAGAACCGGACCATCTGCCGCGAGGCATCGGGGCCTTTGGGGTCGGTATAACTCCCCGCCGCATGACCACCTGACCAGGCGTGTCCGGCCCCATGAACGACCCACTGCTCGGTGCAGGGACGTCCCTTGCCTACACGATGTACCGTGCGGGTAAATTCACGGCCACCGCTTACGCGACCCGTTTTCACCGCCCGATCAAGATGGGCATAAGGCTCCAGCGCCCGGATGGCGATGAAGCGACTGTTGCGTGGGTTGACGACCTTGTCTGAATCACCGTGAAAAATAATGGTTGGCATCTGAACCTCGTGACGTCGGCCGGGGTTGCCGCTCTGCATCGCCATTGGCGCAGAGGCTGAATCATGCGCCGCGCCTACGGCCAGACCGGAATGAATACCAACCGCTGCAAAAATGTCGGGATAGGCCGTTGCAACAATCAGCGCCGCAGCCGCACCCGCCGACAGGCCCGCAACATAGACCTTGGCCGGATCGACATTCTGGACGGCAATGATATGGCGCGCCAAACCTGCGATCAGGGCCGGTTCTCCCGCGCCCCGTGCCTGATCGTCTTGCCTATACCAATTCCAGCATCGATAGTGATGGGCATCGCGTGCCTGAGCCGGATAAAGGACCAAGAAACCGAACTCCTCTGCCAGGGTGTTCATGCCGGTGCCGCGAGCAAAATCCACCGAAGATTGCCCGCACCCGTGCAGCATCACGATCAGTGGAAGTGGCCCCGGTGCCGATTTGGCGACGGCAGGTATGTAGAGCTTGTAGGAGCGGGTGCCAAATGCGCTCTCATACGTCCCACTTGGGAACGCCGCACCATGTGGATCAGTTGTCTTTAACCGGGATGTAGCAGGAGCACTCGATTTGGCGTTGGCGCGGGTTGAGCCCCTTTTGCCTGCGGTTTTCCGCGTGACGGCGGACGGTTTCGTGGCCTTGGCGGCAGGTTTTGCTTTTTTTGTGCCCTTGCGTTTCGCAGGTTTCGTAGGGGCAAGCATTGCGCCCCATACATCGGTCACCGCTGAAACGGTTGCGCGCCGGAGCTTTCTTGTCGCCTTTGCGCGGGTACGCCTGAACGGATCGAACATTTGACCTCAAATCTGATGGGGAATAGAGACGGAAGTCCCTCGTCGAGACCCAAGCCGCGAGAAAAACGGAAGCCTATCTTTTCTGGCCTTGGATAGGCTTGTCGCACCTTGCCAAGGTTTATGCAGTCCTGGTTTCGCAGGCTCTCATAGATCATTTTTTCCAACTATCCTGCGCAAAGTATCACGCGGCAATTGTCCGCGCGTCCGAGAACGACAGCAGCGTGCGACTCTGTTCATCCCAGAGGTGAAGTCGGGCACAGCGGAAGCTGTCCAAAAGCGTAAGACGCTGGGACTGCGCCAGGATATCGTGATCCCGGATCACCTCGCTCAGGCGGTAGAAGGGAATGCGACTGGCAAGGTGATGCACATGATGGACGCCGATATTTGCAGTGATCCAACGCAGAACGACAGGCAGGTCATAGTGTGAACTTCCGTTGAAGGCCGCATCGCGCAAGTCCCAGCTCGCCTCGTGATCCCAGACGGTGTCTTCAAACTGATGCTGGACGTAGAACAGCCACATACCGACACTTGCGGCCAGGAACATGGTCGGCAGGAACACGAACAGCAAGACGTCCCAACCACCCTGCCAAGCGATCGATCCGAGTGTGGCGCCAATGGCGACGTTGGTTGCCAGGGCACTGATCCAGTAGCGCCAGCCTGATCGCATCAGATCAAACGGAAGCCGCTGGCGCAGAAAGAAGATGTAGAACGGAACGACACCGAACAGGAAAACCGGATTGCGGATCAGACGATACGCGGCCCTGCCTATCCACTTCCTTTCCCGATATTCCCGGATTGTCAAAGTGGGTATGTCGCCGACACCTCTGTCGTCGAGATTGCCGGTCGTCGCGTGGTGGATCGAGTGGGTTTTCCGCCAGACGTCATAGGGCGTCAGCGTCAAGACTCCTATGAACCGACCAAGCCAGTCGCTTAGCCGACGGTTCGCAAAGAACGCTCCATGGCCGCAATCGTGCTGGATGATGAAAAGGCGGACGAGGAAGGCGGCATTTCCGAAGGCAATGGCCAACGCCAGCCAGGCGCTGATTGTCAGCGACCACCAGGCCAGCGCCCAAAGCGCCACGAAAGGGACAAGGGTCACGGTCAGCTCAAAAATGCTGCGGGAGAGGATCGGTTCGCGATATCTGATCAGAATCCGTGCCCAATCGGAGGTATGCAATTCGAGTCCTTTCCTTTGGAATGTCAGAAGTGCAGCAGACAATGGCCGTGTTACGCCTGAGCCACCTGGAGACCTTATTTGATGCCTTTGGCCGGTGACTTTGCGGATACCCGTTTGGATTTGGGCGCGACCGCCTTGACCGGCGTATCGGCCTCCCTTTCCAGACGTGCCTTGCGAAGACGCGCTGTCTTGATCTCGCGCTTTTCCGTCTGCGCGTCGATGATTTCCGTCACGGCGCGTGTGGTCCGGTCCATCGGCGTTTCCGTTCGGGGGGCGGGTGTTGTGAAGAGTGTCGTCCTTGTCAGCTTGGTCATTAATCAATCTTTCTGATGTGTTTGTCGTAGGGCGCGCACTTCAGAGAGGCAGGCTCCCGAGGGGCACATGCCCGAGGCATTCGGAAACCCGGCAGGTATCAGGTAGCTACGTAGGTCACGGACGGCGCACAGAGTTCCCGCCATCGATGATCCCGTTTATCAACTTCGCAACGGCCGCATGAAGCGCTGTCTTCTCGTCATCCCCCGGTACGTCTTGATGGGCATTCACCGCATCCCGCAGGACGCCTACGATCTCATGCTCAGGCAACACGCCTCTGTCGTTCAGCGCCAGCAGCAGCGACTCGCAGATGGCGAGGGCGGCCGTGCCCGAGACGTCGTTTGGCTGGTACACGCGATAGGTTCCTTTCAAGAGTAACCTCAGTGCCGTTGCGACCGTAGGCGCAGCACCAGTTACCTATGACAGCATGACAGAAACGATGTAAGATTAGCTAACCCCGAGCAGTATGTTGCGGTTCTTTTTCGGCCAGAATGACGCATCCGGGGCATTCGCCGCCAGATTCCTTGGCGTGGGAAAGGACAATCGTTTTATGAGCATTCAGAGCAGCCCCCTCGTGCGCAAACTCGGTGCCTATGTTGCATTGTCCGATCCCGAGCTTGCAATTCTGGAAACCTTCCACGCGAAACGTCTGAGCTTTTCTGACAAGAAAGATATGGTTTACGAGGGACAATCTGACCCGTCTGCCTACATTCTGGCGAAAGGATGGGTATGCTCCTACAAACTGTTGCGGAGCGGTGGCCGCCAGATTGTCGATTTCCAGATACCGGGTGATTTCATCGGCCTGCGCAGCGTTCTGTTCAGGACGTCCGACCACAGCATCGAGCCGATCAGGAACGTCGAAGCATCGGAAGTAAAGATCAAGGATCTTCTGGGTGCTTTCGAGACGAGCCCGCGCCTTGCCACGGCCGTACTCTGGTCCGCGTCGACCGATGAGGCAATCGTCGTCGAGCGCCTTGTCAGTCTGGGGCGGCGCGACGCTGCCGAACGTGTTGCACATCTGCTGCTGGAACTCGGGGCTCGGCTCAAGCTGGTCGGGCTGGCGACGGGGAACAGCTACGAATGCCCGTTGTCCCAGTATCTTCTGGCCGATGCACTGGGCCTGAGCGCCATTCACATCAACCGTGTTCTGCGGCAGTTGCGCGAAGAAGGGCTGCTGACGTTTCGCGATGGCACCGTGACGTTCGACAACCTGGACAAGCTGGTAGAATTCGCCGGTTTCGACAAGGCTTATCTGGATTACGAGGGGCCGATGTTGAAGTAATGCAGCCGGGGCAGAAGTTGACGCCACCCCCGTTGGGTGACGCCAACCGATAGACGATCTTAAGCGTTCAACTGGCTCATCGCCGCATCGCATTCCTTCACGCACTCATCGTTCTTGTTGGCGGATTGGGCCTGTTGCGCAGACTGGTAATGCTTCTGGGCGGACTGCTTCTTCTGACCGTCTTCGGCCTTGTCGATGGCCTCCTTGGTCGATTTCAGCTTCTGTTGCATCTGGTCGGATTGCTTGTTGTCCATTGGAGTGTTCCTTCCGGGTAGGAGCCGTCAAACGGGTGCCCGCCGTCCCGAACATCTGTTGTCGGGGGTGTGCAGGATCGTCAGCTGACGCTCTGTTCGAGGTTCGATCGCCGATCATTCGGGGATCTTCATTCACGCTACCCGGATTCTGACAGCCTGATACTGACGCAGGTTTGCGTCGGTTCCTGCTGAAGGTGTTCCGGCTCCGGAAACTTGCTGGATCAGCGGTTTTCAGCCGCTGGCGCAGGTATCGCTGCACTTGGCTTCCGGTCTTGCAAGACTAATGCCTGTTAGCGCGCCGTCCTCTGACAGCAGATAAAAAACCGTCACTGCACGTCGCGATTCTTTGAAAAGTCATTCCATCCGGCGGCACCTGCGTTTGTTTCTTGACGAGTTCTGTATTCGGGTGCCGCCAATTTCCCTGTTAACTGTTGGAGCGTAGCCATGAACCGGAAGATTGAAGGTGAGACAATCGAGACGGCTCCAGTGAGAAACACTCACTGTCGTCCCGACACGAATCAGTTTCGAACCTCAGAACCGATCTTCCGGAGAGTTCCGACAGATGCCGATGTTTCGGTCGAGAATATGGCCGATCCGAAAGTTGCGATGTTCTTTACAAAAAGGGAGGGCGTCGATGTGAGGCAATCAATGGACCGCAAGCCCAATAAAACGAACGGCGTGGATGCGATCGGCCCGTCAGCGACGAACGAAAGGCTTGATTACGAACAGGTTTTTCATTCGTTATCGGCGGCCTGCGCGATCCTTGACCGTGATTTCCGGTTCGTCGAAATGAACGATGATTACGCTTCCGCATTGAAGGCAACCCGAGAACACCTTTTGGGCAAGAGAGTTCTCGACGTGTTTCCCGAAATCGCGGAACATCAGGTATTGCTGACGGGCGCGTTCGACACGGCTCTGACGGGCAAGCAGGCGTCTCTCAAGGAAATTCTCTACGCGATACCGGACAGCGCGGCGGAAGGCGGCATGCGCAGGGTATGGTGGAATGCATATTTTACGCCGCTGACCGACAGGCACGGCAGGGTGACGCATGTTCTCTTGCGGGTCAGGGACATCACGGAGCAGGTAAAGGCCCGTGAGATGAAGGATGCAATTGCAGGGGAGATGCAGCACCGCATCGGAAACCTCCTGGCGATGGTCACAATCGTCGCGCGGCAGACCGTTCGTGGACATGCATCATTCGATCAATTCCTGCCTGAATTTGAATCGCGCATCCAGTCGCTTGCCAAGACTCATTCTCTGCTGACCGGGGGGAATCGGGACGGCATGACGATGGATCGGTTGATCCACCAACAACTCGATATTTATGCCGACGAGCTGAACAAAACGATCTTTGTCGAGGGGCCGAATTTGCACGTCACAGCAGTTGAAGCACAGTCAATCTCGATGGCGTTGCATGAACTCGCAACCAACGCCGCAAAGTATGGCGCGTTGGCCAAGGAGGGCGGGCGACTGGCAATCAGTTGGGGCAAGGTTGGAGATGGTTTCCAGTTCGAGTGGAAAGAAACCGGCCTGATCGGCGTCACCGAGCCGGTAAAGTCAGGTTTCGGCACGATGATCCTGACCCAGATCCTGCCCAGCCAGCTCAATGGAAAAGCGACGCGGGAATTCAGGAAGGACGGCTGCTCGTATCGGCTTCGCGTCAATGAGAGAGAAGGAGCGCCGATCACGCCCTGATCGCTGCGACGTCATAGTGATCTCGGCGGCCGTGAGGGGACCTGTCCTGTCAAATCGCTGTTCTTGAGGTTGCTAAGTGCTTCCCGATCAAAATCCAGAGAAGCAGCGTGCTCGCTGGCAATGAGCACCTGTTCACTCAGCGCCTTGATGGATTCACGCGCTGAGGGTGAGAGCGAGCGGCTCAACTTGCCCATTGTGTTTACCAGACGCGTGACCACATCGGCGTCGGAAATCCCGTAGCGGGCTATCGCTGAAAAGGCTTTGCATGCCAGTTCCTCAATGAGGATGACTTCAGTCAGGATACGCAACTGTCCGGACTCGTCGTTGAGGGTCGGTGACGGGATATCCCGGCCAGACAATCGACCGAACACCTGTCCAAGGCGGTCAATGCAGTAAAGCGCGGTGGTGGGGTCGTTTATGCCAGGCGACAAGGACCGCTGGGCCAGCTCAACGATACGCCGGATCGAGAACTCGAGGTCTTGGTTGATCGTCCGATTCCGCCCGATGACGATTGCGCCACGCAGGCTGTCGACAATTTCTTCCGACACCCGATCACGCGGATATGCCGCAATCATGCATTCACCTGCGGTCACAAAACGACCGGGCGGGGTCTCGATCCGCAAGACAAGATTATGCTCTGCAGCAATCCGCATGAGCGCCTCCATACCGACTTTCTGCACGTATCCGCTCACATCGGCACTGATCCGTTCGGAGCCGTCCTCGAAGTCGTCTGCGAGTCGATCCGCACCGGGCTCGTCTTCGCACTGCAAGGGGCCATGGACGAGGCGTTCCGGAAAGAGCCTATCGACGGCGGCGCGCCCGTCGGCGGCCAGTTGCGCGAGCAGCGTTTCGATGCGGATCGACGTGGCGATATGATGGATGAAATAGATAAGAACCGCGACACCGACAGCAGCGAGACCGACCGCGAATGCAACGGTCAGGTGCGGAACGAAACTGGAGTCCCCCGGACCCCGCACCGCACGCAGAACGATTAGACAATAGAGAAATGTCGCCACAAAAGTCCCAAGCACAACCTGATTGCTGCGGTCCCGCATGAAGTTTTCTAGAACCCGCGGCCCGAATTGCGAGGAGGCGAGTTGCAGCGACAGCATGGTGATTGAGAAGATCAGGCTGGCGACAGTGATCATCGAACTCGCGATGACCGACAGGATTGCCCGGGCACCTTCCGGCCCGAAGGTATAGAGCAAGCCGAAATCGCTCACAGTGCCGACACCAAGCCGGGTATCCACCGCGATCAACAGGAACGATAGTCCGACGGCAACCACGCACATCATGGCGGGAACGAACCAGAAGCTCGAGTTCAGGCGTCCCCAGAATGCGGAGACACGTGTGATGGAAAATGACTTTGCCAAATGTCGCTCCTTTTAGTCACGTGCAGTCCGGGGAAATTGTTCGCCCTGACTGCGTAGACATGCTTACTCAGCGATAAACCGGATTCGGATCAGCAAAACGCCTCTTCATTTCCCAAGATCGCGGCGACAGCCTTGCGCAGGCAATTGGCGAGACCAGCATGCCGCTGACGGGCGGTGGCATGCAGATCGATCTAAATCTAAGAATTCCGGACGCCGCGCCGGAAGCCTCACCAGCCAACTGTTGACAACAGGACGCCGCTAAAAGTTCGCCCGCTCGTCCGCAGGGAATGATCCAGCGAGGGGCGGTGCATTGTCTCAACTTTCCCGCCCAAACTATGCTGCGGTTTTCGTTTTCGCCAGAGTCGCGGCACCGGACTCCGTCAAACCCCAGAAATCCGCAATGTGACGCGTCGAAGAAATGCCGACTTCCAGCATATAATCACCTTCTTCGCCAAGACCCTCGTCTCCCCCGGCACTGATCGGCGTGCCGTGGCCCATGGCCTCGATAATATACTCCTCGATCACCACGCGCCCGTTTGCGTCGCACCAGACTTTCCGGGGAATACTGTCGACGGTCTCCACACGCGTCGGCGGTCCTTCAACGTTGTGGATCTTCTGCCACTGTCCGACGATATCACCGGCGTTGGAACTGTCGACGGTCGTATCGCTACCGCCATGCCAGACAGAAATTGTCGGCCAGGGGCCCTTGGATTCCGAGGCTTCACGGACAGACGCATCAAGTGCGCTGGCCGATGGGCTGCCAAATCCATTCATGCGAATGATGGCTTCCATCATGTTGTTCGCGCTGCGGTATGGCAACCCTGCAATGATCGCGCCTCCCGCAAACACTTCGGGGTAGGTCGCCAGCATTACAGACGTCATGGCACCGCCAGAAGACATCCCCGTGATAAAGACGCGCGACGGGTCTATCGAGTGATCATCAACGACCTGCTTGATCATCTGACGAATAGACAGAGGCTCGCCGCGACCGCGCTCGCTGTCGCCGGTCTCAAACCAGTTGAAGCTGCCAAGGAGATTATTGGTCAGTCTTTGCCCCGGAAACAGGAGCGCCATCCCACATTCGTCGGCGAGAGTAGACCACCCCGATCCGAGATTATAGCTTTCCGCCGACTGGGTGCTGCCATGGAGCACGACGACAAGCGGGCCGTTCTTCGGGAAGTTTTCCGGAATATAAATGTCCGCGCTCAGCGACCCGGGGTCGGTCCCGAAATTTTGCATGGCGGAGAGACGATCGCTGGAAATTAAAGATGTTGACATAAGAACTCCTGTGCATGACCGATACTGGCCACGTAAGAAAACCCCCGAGCCCAAAGTTTTTCGGGCCGGAGGCGATTTGATTGTCCACGGTTCGAGGCGGACACGAAGAGACCTTTGTCGCCCGCGTTAGGTGAATTCCATCAGAGGCATACGCCAAGTGTCCCGGTGATCATGTTACACCTTGCTGGTTTACCACTCCGCATGCACTGACGTGGGTTAGTCCGCGCACGAATAAAAGAAGGTGTTTTGCCTGACGGCCGCGTGACGCGCCGTTCGGCCATGACAACACAGCGCCAGCCGGTCCTGTCTCGAAGATGGGTCCAGATATGGTCGCCCTGCAGGATGCCGAGAGGATAAGGGGAAAACCACTATGGCGTTGCTTGCTGTCGTTGCCTGCGCGTCGTCGGCGCCACTGGTCCAGAAGTGTTCCTCCATGTCCCAGAGAACGCCCTGTTCATGTGGAGAAAGCGTGCTGGATTTGTGCGCTGCATGTGCCGGTCTTCTCGCGGTCTCGCTTGAGGCGGTCATTCGCCTGACCCCGACCCGACAACCATGACCATCTGAAACAGGACGAAGAAAATCGCAAGCACTGTCCAGATCGCGCCGCTTATTCCCGGCCTACCGTCGGCCACCGTCGAGGCAGCGCTCTGCAAGACACCTGACGTCTGGGCTTCGGGAAGCAGCTGGCTCAGGTCTCGTGCGACTCTGCCGTGGTCGCTGGCGAGCGCAGGAACGTCCCGAAATCGGGCAAGCAGTACCCCCAATCGCGCTCGCGCGGCTTCGCGTCCCAGCCCGACCAGTCCAGCAGTTTCTTTCCATGGATCGAGGCCGAGCCGCGCCAGTGTGGAAAGGACAGTCACGGCATAGCCGTTTCGATCCTCGCCGACGGACGCGTAGAGGAACCGGGCAAACTCCGGCGGGTGCGGGTCGAGAACATTGCGATCAGCCATTGTCATTCCATTCATTGGTTGCAGGAACGCAGATCGCCCCTGTTTCCCAAAGGATACGCGCAGGTCGGTCTCGTCGCCCTTACACAGGTCAGTGCGGGCGACTGGCCCAGGGAGGCCGCACTTGGTTCGGTGCTCGGGACTAACTTGTGTCAGTGCCAGTCGGATGCTCCTGAATTACAACAGAAGAAGTCGTTCGACTGGGAAAGCTCGGAATCCAATAGGGCATGAACCGTGGCGAACGAAGATCTGCCAAGATCGTGTAGGCTTGAGGGTGACTTTCCTGCACCTTTTCTGCCTGGCCAATTTTCCGGACGAACCTCCGGCTAGGGACTACGAAGTCCTGATTCAGGAGGAACTTCTCCGCGGGCAAGGTTTCGAAAACGGTGCCTGCTGGCCCTGATCGCCGACATGGCTTGTACCGGGCCGTGGTTCGTCGACCACCTGCGAGAACGGTTCGTAGAGCCGATGAGATTGACCCAGCGCTAACACGGCCACCGCGAAACCAATGATTATGCGGCAGAATTCACTCGCGCCGTGATGCTTCTCGGAGATGCGCGCGCGCCCCACGCGAAGGAGCCAGAAATGACCGTCAAGCAACCCGTGTCGCTGAAAAGTAGAGGAGCAAAGGATTCTTCCATGAACCGACCAGCGCGGCGCGGTGGGGTCCAGGTGCGCGAAAGAAGCGGCATCTGGGAAGTGCAGGTCAATGGCAAGCTCCGCTGCGACTACCACCAGAAGGAACATGCTCTTGCCGCTGCGGCCCTGCACAGGCTGTCGCCCCGATGACCGGTAGCTCTCAACTGACAGTCCCGCAGGACTTCGCGATCCAGGTGGCCGAGAACGAAGGCATGCCGACGAGACCGAATTCCAAGGGATCCCCGCCACCGCCCGCGCCAACTCGACGGCTGACCGGAACGCTCACGCTTGGGCCATCGAACACGCGTGGGGCAACCGGCGGACTCTGGTCCGTCAAGGAGAAAGCGGCGATGAGACATCCGCTGGCGAGGCTGATCGCGAGGACGGCAGTTATAGCGGGTCTGATCGCGTCCTTCGCCTTCCCCGTCCGTGCGGAGGATGGCACTGACCCGATGCCTAGGACGCTCATCCTTGCAAGATGATCATGACATGACCAGGCGCGGCCGTGTGTCCGGCATGCGGGTCAGCATCGGGTGCCGTCTGCGATACGGCTTCCCGCAACCGACGCCGCTGATCGCGCTGCTGAACGTTCACTATTCGCGCTTCGGCGACCTAGAGCGCGCGGACTATCTCGTGACCTCCCCCAGCGTGCAGCTCGAAAGCTACCGGGATGGCTTCGGCAACTGGTGTACCCGCATGCTGGCCCCGGAGGGCGACTTTACCCTGTCGACAGACGGCATCTTCCGCGATACCGGCCAGCCCGATCCCGTCTTTCCTGATGCGCAGCAGCACGCGGTTCAGGATCTGCCGTTCGAGACACTCGTGTTCCTGTAGGGGACCCGGTATTGCGATACCGATCTCCTCTCGGAGGAAGCCTGGCGACTTTTCGAGACCACGGAACCCGGTTGGTCCCGTGTCCAGGCAATCTGCGATTTCGTGCACGAACATGTCCGCTTCGACTACATGCAGGCGAAAGCGACGCGCACCGCATCGCAGACGATAGCTGAGCGGCAGGGCGTCTGCCGCGATTTTGCCCATCTCGCTATCGCCTTGTGTCGCTGCATGAATATTCCGGCACGTTACTGCACCGGATATCTGAGCGACATTGGTGAACCTCTCCCGCATCCGCCTGGAGACTTCGCCGCATGGATGGAGGTCTTTCTCGCTGGTGAATGGCACATGTTCGACCCGCGCAACAACAAACCGAGGTTTGCGAGAATTCTGATTGCGCGCGGCCGCGATGCCGCCGATGTGCCGCTGACCCAGACATTCGGGGAAAACACTTTGACGGAATTCAAGGTCTGGACCGATGAATTGGCCTAACTGACTTTGGTTTTCTTCGAAGTGCGCCGTCGTAAATTGAGTGGCTGGTCCCCATATATGTAGAACCGATGCCAAGCCTCCCAGTCCACCAAGGACGACGAGTTTGCGCCGGCCAATCAAAGGATCGATGACATGTCCTTCAAGGACCTGACTGCCAGGGCTGCGGCCGCAATGAAGCCGAAGCCTGCGGAGACCGCGAGGACTCCTGCCAAAGCGAACGAACCCAAGGCCGCCGGCAAGGAAGCCCCAACGAAATCCAAGACATCTTGAGACCTGCAGAGGCCACGTGCCCCATCCTCAAATGGGGCGCGGACCACCCGCAGCATCAAGGGAGAGGATCACGCCGATGGAAGATCTGATGAGCAAGACCGTCGCGGTGTTCGCCCGACCGTTCACTGTACCCGGCTTCAACGAGACGCTCCCGGCGGGAGAGTACGAGATCGAAACGGAGTTGGTTTCACCCCCGGATCGAAAGGATCCCGCAGCCTGGAAGGCCTCCGTTCTGGTGAAGCTTCATCCCCGGATATCGCATCCCGGGCTTGCGCGCGCCCTGACAGTTTCCCTTATCGACCTCGACCAAGCACGCGCCAGGGACAAGCTGACGGGCAAGGCTTTGTCCGACCTTTTTCTCGAGGAAATGTTATCTGATCCGATGGTGCGTCTTGTGATGAAGGCTGACGGAGTCTCAGAGGCGCATTTGCGACATCTCTATTCTGAACGTGGGACGCCTGATCCCGAACTGAATGTGCTGGGGTCGGCAACGACCACCCAAAGAACGCAAGAAGATGCGTCAATCCGGGACGCCGAAAACGAAGGCATGCCTTCAAGACCGGAATTACCGTCGCCCTCGCGCACCCGCCACTTAGCGGGACAGACTTGATGGCGAACAAGACCATGGCCGAAGGTGCCACGCCAGACATCTTGATCGCAAGGGTCTCGGGCGACGTTCCGCAGGAACGCCAATGCCTGAGCTGCGAAACTGGGTTCTGGAGCAAAGGTTTCGGAGAGCGGATTTGTAGACGCTGCAAGGGGTTGAACGCCTGGCGAAACGCCTTGCCTGTCAGCCCCGGCGCATCACGCCGTCGCTGATCCACATCGACGTGCGTGCAGTCTTCCTCGAACCACACTGGACCCCCAAATTTTGGCCTGCCTCGACATCCTTCACACCACAACCTACCGATACCGTCATGCGGTCTCTCTAGGACCGCACAGATTGATGCTGCGTCCCCGCGAAACGCGGGAATTGCGTCTTTTCTCCCACGAGATCTCCATAACCCCGACGGCCACCGTATCCTGGGCGCATGATGTGGCCGGCAACGCGATCGCCACCGCAATCTTTGACGGTCCGACAGACCATCTGGTGATCGAAAGTCGCGCCACCGTGGAACTGACCGCGCTAGCTTGGCCGGTCTTTGCCATCTCCGCTTCTGCCATCGAGTACCCGTTCCTCTATTCAGCCGACGAATGGACGGATCTGGGCGCGCTGACGGCTCCGCAATACGCCGACCCCGACGGCCGATTTGCCCGATGGGTCGAGGGCTTCGTCATGGGGCACCGAACAGACACGCTGTCTCTGCTGAAGGACATCAGCAACGGTGTGGTTTCGCAGATTTCTTATCAGGTACGTGAGACGGAAGGCACCCAGACGCCGATCGAGACGCTCGACCGGAAATGGGGCTCGTGCCGCGATTTCGCGGTCCTGCTCACAGAGGCAGCTCGCTGTCTTGGCCTGGGAGCCCGTATCGTTTCGGGCTATCTGTCCGATCCAGAAGACAGCCTTATCGGCTCCGCAGGTACCGGGTCCACCCATGCCTGGGTCGAAACATACCTGCCCGGCGCAGGGTGGATCGCCTTCGACCCCACCAACCGGAGCGTCGGGTCGCAGAACTTGATACCGGTCGCAGTCGGTCGCGGCATCCACCAGGTCGTACCTGTCTCGGGGAGTTTTTCGGGAGGTTCCAACGCCCTTTTTGACTTTTCAGTTCAGGTCTCCGTTCGCAGCAGAACAAGGCAAAACACTTTGCCGATGGAGGATCGGACCGACTCCCTAGCAACCTGAGGCGGGTAGGTCGGACCGATGTGCGATCCGTGTGCAACGCGATCTGTCAAGAAACTTACGATTTCACAGATGCTTAGCCCTGATCAGTATCCAGTGGCTTTGATGGGTCTGGTTTCTTGCGGCTGGCTCGCGACCCCGCCTTGCGCGCTGCGGCGAACCCGCGGTCAGTCGACATGAAGCGGTCGAGCATGGGTGCGACGAGGCGGGCGGGCTCAAGGTCCTGTCCGGTCTGTTGGCCGAGGACAGCCGCGTAGTCGCAAAGGTCACGGTGCACGTCGGCGGGAAGCTCCACGGTCAGCTTGACCGGTTTGTCGTCATGGATCGGACCAAGCTTCAGCTTCGTCATCGGACTTCTCCCAAGGGCTCGAGGATCAGGTCGCGAGTGACCATGACGCGGACGGGGAAGCCCGGGCGGATGGTCAGTGTCGGCGGGACGGCGAGCTGCTGGCGGACGATCTCGTCCCCGGTCCGTCCAATCGTGTCTTGCGCGGCCTCGCGGATGGCGCGGGCGACGTCATCCTCGCTGTCGGCCCCGCTTTCCAGGCCGAGGTTCAGGATCGTGGCGAGGCCAGCGGCGAGGAAGACGCGACCCCAATGGTAGTTGACCCGGTCCTGCAGGCCGGACGCGCCTGTTCCGTCAGTGCCGGGCGCGCGTCCCAGCACAATGGAGCGACCATCCGGAAGGATGAGGCGGGTCCAGACGAGGAGCAGGCGGCTTTGCCCGGATGCGATGCGGCTGTCATATTCTCCCAGAAGCCGAGCGCCTTGCGGGATCAGCAGGTATCGTCCTGAAGGGCTGTCATAGACATTCGAAGTCACCTGGGCCGAGATCTGGCCAGGTAGGTCGGAGCGCAGGCCGGTGATCAGGGCGGCCGGGATCACGGTTCCGGCCTGCAGGATGTAGGGGCTGGGCGGCGGAACCATGCGCTGCGCACTGACGGTGTCCGTGTCTCCGGGACGGGTGAGGAACGTTTCCCGGTTTGAGACCGGATCGTTTGCCGTCGGGCTGCCCAATGTGGAGGGGAAGAGCGCGCCGGTTGCGGGGGTTGTCGGTGTGGCCTGTGCCCCGCCGCGCGGCACGGTTTGCGCCTCGGCGAAAAGGGCGCTCAGCCGGGCGGCGTCGAGTTCCTGAAGGCGGCGTTGTTCCTCCGGATCGACTGTGGGTGCCAATGGACCGGAAAGGGGCGGTGCCGGGACCGGCTGGCCACGATCTTGCGCCCCAAGGATGGCGCGGCCCAACTCACCGGGCAAGGGTGGGCCGAGACGCGGGACATCGGCGTAATCCCGAGGCAGTGTGGACAGCCCTTCGGCTGCCTGAATGCGTTCGGTGGAAAAGAGCTCGGTCTGGGTGCCCTCCTGCCGGTTGTTCTGCAGGGCCACGATCAGGATCGCGCCAAGGCCAAGGCCGCCGATTGCGGTGGCAAGGGCGATGGCCCGGCGGGACAGGCGCATGACACGGGGCGGATCGGGCCTGAGGCGAAGCTCCTGGGCGATGTCTTCCTCGGTCCGTGGCGGCGGTTGCATATCAGGGGCTTGTGTCATTGCTCCGCCTCTGGCTGGGGCGCGCGCGGCGGTTGCTGGTCGCCATCCGTCCGTATGATCCGCACAACCTGCTGTTGTCTTTCGCCGAGACGCAGTTCCGCGGCCCCGAACAGGCGGTCCACGATCAGCACGTTGCCAAGCACGCGGGTGTTCACGATCTGGCCACGCCCATCCGCGCCGATCACGAAGAGCGGGGGCATTTCGCCCTGGGCGATGCCGGGTGGAAACACGACATAGACACGGCGCCCGTCGTCGAAGACCGAGACCGGCCGCCAGGGTGGGGCATCGCCCTGCAGGCCATAGCGATAGTGCCGCTCGCCCTCGGGCGGGATCGCCGGACGCCGGACGGTCGGCGTGCGGGGCGTGGATCGCACCTCCGGATAGGCCCATGCTACACTGGGCATCCAGGTTTCCTCGTCGGCGTGCAATTCGATGTGATAGGTGCGCCGGTCGGTGTTGACGACGAGGTTGGTGGCGATGTCGGGGCGCGTGGGCTTGACGAGGATATGGACGCGCTCGCTGCGGCCCGAGCCGCTGGTGGTGTCGCCGATGATCCAGCGCGTGGTGTCGCCGGCCGCGATCGGGCCAGGACCGGTCAAGCCTTCGCCAGGTTCGAGCGCGATATTCGTGATCTGCCCGGGGGCGGCGTAGATCTGGTAGAGCGCGCCTTCGCTCCACGGGAAGACCTGCATGGCATTGTAATAGCCCTGCTGGCGGGGCTCGACGCGGGCCGCGGCATTGGCGGCGATGATGCGGGCTTCCGGCGTATCCGCTTCCGGATCGCCGCCACGGGAGGGCGTCCACGCTGGCGGCGTGTGAACCGGGCGGGGCGGCCCCTCGGCCGGGGGAGGTGCCGGCGGCGGAGCGAGGGCCGGAACCTGGTCGTCATAGGCGATTTCGGGTGGGCGCTGCCCCGTGCAGGCGGTCAGCGCCGTGGCCGCGAGAAGAAGAACGGGGATGGAGCGAAGTCGTCTCATTGGGCATTCTCCCTCGACCAGTTGATGGCATGGACATAGACGCCGAGCGGGTTTGCCCGCAGGCGCTCCGCATCGCGCGGCGGCTGGATCACGACGGTCAGGATGGCGGTCCAGCGTTCGGTTGTGGCGAGCTGACCGTTTTCGTAGCGCCGCTCGATCCAGGCGACGCGGAAGCTCGACTCTGATGCACGGATGACACTCGAGACCTCGATGGAAATCTGCGTGTCGCCGACCTGCGCGAAGGGATCGTTCACCCGGGCATGGTCATTCAGCGCGACGGCGCCGCGATCCGTGGCGAAATCATAGGCGCGCAGCCAGTTCTGGCGCAGCACGATCGGGTCGGCCGGGACCTGCCGAACATGCTCGACGAAGCGGGCGAGATGCCAGGCGATCTGCGGATCGGTCGGGCGATACTCGGCGAGCGCCGGGGCGACGGCCTGCGCCGCACCGAGATTGTCGACCTCGACCACGTAGGGGACGACGCTGCTGCGCGTCGATTGCCAGGTGAGCGCCGCGCTGAGCCCGGCGGACAGGGCAAGGCAGCCCATTGCCATGAGGCGCCAGTTGCGGGCCTGGACGCGGGCCGAGCCGATGCGCTCGTCCCAGACCTGGGCGGCCTTCTGGTAGGGGGTGACGGGCTCGGGCGTGGTGCCGTAGCGGACACTGGGGCGTCGGAACATCAGGAGGACCTTTCGGAGAGGCTGACGACCGTGCCGCCGCCGCCATGGTCTCCGGAGCGGATGACATGAGCGGCGGTCGAGAGGCCGTGTTGAAGGGATTGCTGGCGCTTCATCCGGCGCGCCCAGTCGGGTGGGCCGTCATTGGCTCGGGAGGGCAGGGCGCCACCCGCCATCCGTCCCCCGGTTGCGGCATAGGCTGCGCGGGCACCGGACTGCGCGCCTTCCGAGATCGCGCGTCGGAGCGGGCTGAACGCGGCGACGGCACCGGTTTTGCCGATAGCGGCCACGCCACCGACGGACTTGCCCAGAGCTGTACTGCGGGACGCGGCACCAAGCTGGTATGCAGTGGCGGTTCCGCTGCCAACCGCACTGGCACCACGCAAGGCCGCGCCACCGGTGCCAAGGGCCATCCGGGTCCCGGCCACACCGGCGACCGCGGCCCCGCCTACGGCGATACCGGTGCCGACCGCGGCGCCTGCGCCAAGTTGCGGCCCGCCCGAGACGATGCCATTGGCGATGCCCGGTCCGAAGATACCGAGGGCGAGGAGCGCCAGTGCGCCAAGGACCACCGACATGGCGTCGTTGATCGTGGGTTCGCCCGCGAATCCGGCGGTAAACTCGCTGAAGATGGTCGACCCGATGCCGACGATCACGGCTAAGACCAGCACCTTGACGCCGGAGGAAATGACGAGACCCAGCACGCGCTCGGCCATGAAGGCCGTCTTGTTGAAGAGGCCGAAGGGCACGAGGATGAAGCCTGCCAGCGTGGCCAGCTTGAATTCGATCAGGGTGACGAAGAGCTGGATCGCGAGGATGAAGAACGACAGCAGAACCACCAGCCAGGCGAAAAACAGGATCCCGATCTGGATGAAGTTCTCGAAGACGGCGACGAACCCGGAGAGCTCGGCGATGGAGGCGAGGATCGGCTGCCCGGCCTCAAGTCCGACCTGCGCGATGCGCCCGGGCTGCAGCAATTCGCTGGCGGAAATGGTGCCGCCGGTGGCGACCAGGCCAAGGCCCGCGAAACTGTCGAATACGATCCGGGCCAGCGTGTTCCAGTTGCCGATGATATAGGCGAAGACCCCGACGAAGAGGGTCTTTTTCACCAGCCGGGCAATGATGTCGTCATCCGTACCCCAAGCCCAGAACAGCGCGGCCAGCGTGATGTCGATGACGATCAGCGTGGTGGCGAGAAAGGCGACGTCGCCGCCGAGAAGGCCGAAGCCGGAATCGATGTAGGAGGCGAAGACCTCGAGAAACCGGTCAATGACACTGACGCCGCCCATTGCCCTACTCCGTCCCGGCCGGCTCTGGCGCCAGATCGAAGAAGCGCTGCCGGGCCGCCTCCCAAGCGGCGCGGCATTCGGTGTCTGTGGCGTAGTCTTCGGGGGTCAGGTCCCGGCAACGCGAGAGGGTGCCGCGCAAGGCGTCATCCCTGACCACATGCCCGGTGTCGGTGGGCAGGACCGTCCGGGTAAGCTCCACAGCGGCGGCGAGGGCGGCGAGGCCTCCGATACCGAAGGCGACAAGGCGCAGAGTTCGCGGGGTGTCGAGAGCCATGCGCTTACTCTCCGAACAGCCGTACTGTGCCGGGGGAGTAGCCGCCGCCGTAATCGAGGAACCGCGCGAGGTTCTCGCGGCCCTGCGCCTCGGCAGAGGCGATGCGGGCGGCTTCCAGCGCTTCGGCGCGGTTCTGCGCTGCAATGGCGGCGGTCAGATCGGCGATCTGTGTCGATTGCAATGCGAGCAGTTGGTTGCCAGCCTGCGCGACCTGCAGGGCCCCAACGGCTCCTTGGCTTTCGCGGATGAGTGCGTCCATCTGGCTGCGGGCTCCGTCGATATTGCCGACGACCCCGGCCTGCACGCGCAACGCGTCCTCGAAGCCCGCGACGGAGGTCTCCCACCGTTCGCGCGCACCGACGATCATCGCGTCGAAATCACCTTGCGCTGCGGCAGCACCGTAGTCCTGCGCGAAGGCCTGTTCGATGGTGGCTACGTCGAAGGCGAGGCTCTGGGCATCGGCCAGGAGTCGCTGGGTTTCACCGATGGCGTCCTGCAGTTGCGCCAGCGAGGAATGCGGCAGGTTTGCAAGGTTCAGCGCGTCGTTCATCAGCATCTGCGCCTGGTTCTGGATCTGCGCGATCTGGTTGTTGATCTGCTCCAGTGCGCGGGCGGCCGAGAGGATGTTTTCGGCGTGGTTCCGCGGGTCGTAGACGATCCGGCCACCGCCCCCGAAGAAGAAGGCTTGGGCCGGTGTCGTCAGGACCGGTGTCAGGACGAGGGCGCTCGCTATAAATGCGGCGGCGAGTTTGCGGGGCCGGGCAGGGCGCTCAGGATTGTGGGTCATGTTCTGTCTCCTTTTGGTCAGGGTGAGGGGGTGTCGGATCGGCTGGTGCGATGTCGGGCCCGAGCAGGTCGATGGCCCAATCAAGACCGCGATGGCGCAGCCAGCCGGCGGCAAAGGCGTCCCGGTCATGGGTGGCGATAAGATTGCTGATTGCGGCCTGATCGGCCTTGGAGGAGGAGGCGGTGAAGGCCAGCGCCACCTCGCCGAGGCCCAGCGAGAAGAGCCGGTTGCCCCGCCGCGACTGGCAGTAGTAGTCGCGCTTCGGCGTCGCGCGGCCGACAATGTCGATCTGGCGGTCGTTCAGCCCGAAGTTCTGGTAGATCCGGGCGATCTGCGGCTCGAAGGCGCGCTCATTGGGCAGGAAGATCCGCGTGGGGCAGCTCTCGACGATGGCGGGTGCGATGAGAGACCCGTCGATATCGGCCAGCGATTGGGTGGCGAAAACAACGCAGGCGTTCTTCTTTCTCAGCGTCTTCAGCCATTCGCGCAGCTGCCCGCCGAAATTGGCGTCATCGAGCGCAAGCCAGCCCTCGTCGATCAGGATCATGGTGGGACGTCCGTCGAGCCGCGCTTCGATCCGGTGGAAGAGATAGGCGAGCACGGCGGGTGCGGCGGGGGAACCGATCAGCCCCTCCGTTTCAAACGCGAGCACGTCCGCGCTGCCCAGGTCTTCGGCCTCAGCATCGAGAAGCCGTCCGAAAGGCCCGCCGAGGCAGAAGGGTTTCAGAGCGCGTTTGAGTTCTGTTGATTGCAGCAGGACCGAGAGGCCGGTCAGTGTGCGTTCCTCGCGCGGGGCCGACGCGAGCGAGGTCAGCGCCGACCAGAGATGGTCACGCGCGCTTGGGTCGATCGTCGCGCCTTCCCGTCCGAGGATTCCCGCGAGCCAGTCCTGCGCCCAGGCGCGTTCCGACGCCTCATGGATCCGCGCCAGTGGCTGCAACTGCACCGCTGGTTCCTCGTCGGCCAGTGCATCGCCCAGGTTCTCCCAGTCCCCGCCCATGGCGAGCGTGGCGCAGCGGATCGAGCCGCCGAAATCGAAGGCGAAGACCTGCGCACTGGCATAGCGCCGGAATTGCAGCGCCATCAACGCTAGCAGGACTGATTTGCCCGCCCCGGTCGGGCCGACGATCAAGGTATGGCCGACATCGCCCACATGTGTGGAGAAGCGAAACGGGGTCGTGCCGTCGGTTTCGGCGTGGAACAGTGGCGGGCCGTCCAGATGGTCGTTCCGGTCCGGCCCCGCCCAGACTGCTGAGATCGGGATCATATGGGCGAGGTTCAACGTCGAGATGGGTGGCTGACGGACATTGGCATAAAGATGGCCGGGCAGGGAGCCGAGCCAGGCCTCGAGCGCGTTCAATGTTTCCGGGATGCAGGTGAAATCGCGCCCCTGCACGATCTTCTCGGCGGCCTTGAGGTTGGCCTCTGCCGTGCGGGGATCCTCGTCCCAGACGGTGATCGTGGCGGTGACATAGGCGGCGCCCGCCACATCGGCGCCGAGTTCCTGCAGCGCCTCGTCGGCATCTGCCGCCTTGTTGGCCGCGTCGCTGTCGAGCAAGGTCGAGGCTTCGTTGGTCATCACCTCCTTGAGGATCGCGGCCACCGACTTGCGCTTGGCGAACCACTGTCGGCGAATGCGGGTGAACACCCGGGAGGCGTCCGTCTTGTCGAGGCAGATCGCCCGCGTGCACCAGCGATACTCGAATCCCTGCGCGTTCAATTCGTCGAGCAAACCCGGCCAGGTGGCGCTTGGCAGTCCGATGATGGTCAGGGTCTTGAGATGCGCGGCTCCGAGCCGGGGTGTAAGCCCACCCACCAATGGATCATCGGCCAGCACCGCGTCCAGATGCGTTGGCACCTCCGGCACGCGGACGCGTTGGCGCCGGGTTGAGACGGTCGAATGCAGATAGGTCAAGGTCTCGGCATCGGAAAGCCAGGCGATTTCCGGCATGAACCCGTCGAGCAGATCGGTCAGCCGGTCGGCGCGGCCGACAAAAGCGGAGACCACGTCCTGAGGCTTGGTGCTGCGATCCGGGGCGTTTTCGAGCAGCCAGCCTTCGGCGCGGCTCGCGTCGTCGGCGGGCGGCATCCAGACCAGCGTCAGGAAATACGCGCTCTCGAAATGTGCACCCGCTTCTTCGAATTGCGCGCACCGTTCGGCATCGACAAGGGCCGAAACCGGATCGGGAAACTCGGAGGCGGGGTAATCCAGTGCCGGGATCCGCTGCGCTTCCACGAAGACAGTCCAGCCGGAGCCAAGCCGCCGGAGCGCGCTGTTCAGCCGGGCCGATGTGGCGACCAATTCGGCGGGCGTGGCGGAGTCCAGGTCCGGCCCCCGAAACCGCGCCGTGCGTTGCAGGCTGCCGTCCTTGTTCAGGATGACGCCGGGCGCGATCAATGCAGCCCAGGGCAGAAAATCGGCCAGTAGGGCGGATTTGGAGCGGTATTCGGCCAGACGCATCATCGGCTCAGACCCCGAACCAGGACGGGTAACGGAGATGCCGCCGCGCCACTTCGGCGATCTGTGCGTCCCGCTTCGCGGTCCATACTGCGAGGAGGTGGCCGACCAGCCAGAATGCGAGGCCTACGAGCCAGAGCCGCAGGCCCAGCCCGATGGCGGCCGCCAGGGTGCCATTGGCGATGGCGATGGTGCGTGGCGCACCGGCCAGCAGGATCGGATCGATCAGGGCGCGGTGCACCGGCGCGAAATAGCCGGGAATGTCGGTGGGGTTCTCCATCAGATCAGCGCCCCGCCGCCAAAGGAGAAGAAGGACAGAAAGAAGCTTGAGGCCGCGAAGGCGATGGAGAGCCCGAAGACGATCTGCACCAGCCGCCGGAACCCGCCCGAACTGTCGCCGAAGGCCAACGTCAGGCCCGTGACAATGATGATGATCACCGCGACGATCTTGGCGACTGGGCCTTCGATCGACTCGAGGATGGTTTGCAAGGGGGCTTCCCACGGCATGCCGGACCCGGCGGCGAGCGCCGGCTCAGGCAGGGCGAAGGCGACGAGGCCGATCGCGGTTGCGCCAAGGGCTGTGCGAAATGATGGCAGAAGTGTCATGGATGGCTTCCTTGTGTTGGTGGGAAAAGGGGGGTGAGGGCGTAATCGCCCGAGGCGGTCAGGCCGGTGACACGCGCCAACTCGGAGAGGCGACGCTCGGCCCCCCGTCCGGACAGAACGGCGATCAGGTCGATGGTTTCTGCGATCAGCGCGCGCGGAACTGTCACCACCGCCTCTTGGATCAGCTGTTCGAGCCGCCGCAGTGCGCCGATGGCGGACCCGGCGTGGATCGTGCCAATCCCGCCCGGATGGCCGGTGCCCCAGGCCTTGAGCAGGTCCAGCGCTTCCGGCCCGCGCACCTCGCCGATGGGGATGCGATCAGGCCTCAGCCGCAGCGACGCGCGCACGAGATCGGACAAGGTCGCGACCCCGTCTTTCGTGCGCAGGGCCACTAGGTTGGGGGTCAGGCATTGCAGCTCGCGCGTGTCCTCGATCAGGACCACGCGGTGCGAGGTCTTGGCGATCTCCGCCAACAGCGCATTGGTGAGGGTCGTCTTGCCGGTGGAGGTCCCGCCCGCGACAAGAATATTGGCCCGGCTGGTGACCGCGTCGCGCAACTGCGCAGCCGCATCTGAGGAGAGAGTGCCCATTGCCACATAGTCCTCGAGGGTGAACACCGCGACGGCGGGCTTGCGAATGGCAAATGTGGGTGCAGAAACCACTGGGGGCAGCAAACCCTCGAAGCGCGCGCCCGTGTCCGGCAATTCAGCCGAAACACGCGGGGCCGCGGGATGGACCTCCGCCCCGACGTGATGCGCGACAAGACGGATGATGCGCTCGCCATCGGCGGGAGACAGCACCGCGCCTGTGTCGCTCAGCCCATCGGCCAGCCGGTCAACCCAGAGCCGCCCGTCAGGGTTCAGCATCACCTCGACGATGCCAGCATCCTCGAGCCAGGCGGCGATGCCCGGCCCAAGTGCCGTGCGCAACATGCGTGCGCCGCGGGAAGACGTCTCGGTTTTGAAAGACGTAACGGTCATGGTTGGCCTCGCGATGGATCACGAGACCGATCAAGAAGACCGCTATTGGCCTAGGGGCAACAGCTGTGAAGGCGTAGTAGGGGCATGGCGCGTAAAGGCAGGGGCATTGCTGAGATCACCAGCCAGTCAAAGTGCAATTGGGCCATAGGATTTGGTTCTCGGAGCGTGCCACCGTCGTTTGATGCCTTTTGGTCTTGGTTGAACAACCACTCATTTCGAATCCGCTTTCCTCCGCCACTTGCCCTGGCGAAAGCGTTCTCCCTGTGCGGCTGCGCGAGATGGAAGATAATCGAACTCTCACCGTCAAAATAACTCGGTGCTACCGTCGTCATGGAATCGGACAGCATATCCCGCGCGCGCGTAGGCTGTTGATCCGTCTGCAAATCTGTTACGAAGGCTCTGAGCGTGTTCGAAGTCCAAGAGTGTGAATGCAGCGGACTCAGCCGGTCCATCTGCAGATAAGCCCGCACCAATCATGATCCCGCCCAAGTCTGTCAAAACGAAGCGATCGTGGAAGTCTTCGCCGCCCTTTTTTTCCGACCACGCGTAAAGCTCCAAGCTGTAGCCTAATGGGAGTCGTCCTTTGATCTGGGCGGCACCGTCTCGAGCAACGAGCTCAGGCGGGGGGCGCGAACCATGTTCTCGGAAATGGATCTTGATGACTTTTGGCGGCCAAGGCCCACGTCCGAGTCGATCAAGCAGCGCTACAAGTGGGGCGAGATAATTGCCCTCGGTTGGTCGAAGATCGAAATAAGGATCAATGATATCGACCTCCCTCGACACCGCAGCAAAGGTATTGAGGGTGTCGGCAATTTTGTCTTCCGTCCTTGTCACGTTGCAGCTTGTTGCTGCGCTAAAGAGCGCATGTCCATCGGAGCAATCGTCCGGATGCATTGACTCTGCGCAGGCTGTATTTCCAGCGTCGCATATGATTGCTTTGAACGGCCGGGCGGCGTGTTCGCATAGGGTGTTGTTTATCCAGTTTTCCTCGTAGTCATAGACACGATTGAAATCGACGACCTTATGCTTCGAGTTGCGCAAACGTTCTGTGATGCTGGACATACGAATATCCGGCACGCCAGCCTCTTTTGCTGCTTGGATGACTTTCCTCTCCCATTTTGTTGGAAATCGTGAAATCAGTCGACCTTTATCCGCGCCGAAGCGGTCGATCAGGTCTTTAAAAGTTCGCCAGTCCGCGCCAATGGCAGCAGGCTCTACCGCGTATTCTGACAGCATCAGAACAGTTCCTCCGCCCGTTCTTCGAAGAACCCATCTGGCCACCGGTCAGAGAAATCACCGTCTCTATCAACGCGAAGGCGGCGAAAATGCACTTCATTTTCGGTATTTTCGACGTATATGACGGAGAGATCATCGGGCTTTAGTGCATTTTTTCTTGGCGGGAGTTCTCCTTCGGTGGTCTCCCGCACCCTGCGTAGGAGCCGCAGCATAATGTGTTCGCTATGGGTTTCGACAAGGAGGGTTTTGCCTGAACCGAACGATTGCTCGCCGGGCACTACAGCATGAATGAAAAGGTCACCGACCCCGACCTGAATTGCCGGATGTATGTGAAGTTCGGGCTGCTCGATTGCCAGAATGCCATCCTTGTCGCGAAGGCAAGCGACGATGACAGGGATCATCTGAGAGATGCCAACGCCGACATCGCTTGGGGCAACATCAATGCCTTTCACCACGTCACGCAAAACAACCTCGGTACGCGATCCAAGCTTCTGGAACTCTTCCTGCAGTTCTCCGATGTCGTCTTCGCTGATGCCGCGTTTGAACAACTGATCGATCCGGCTTGAGACCGGTATTTCCAGATACTCCGACTTCGCGATCTCGTAACTCGTTCCCAGACCGTCCTTACCACTCAGCCAGGCATTCACTTCGCTAAGCAATCTGCCCTGCTTGTCTGAATAGAGAAGATCCCAGGCCGCGAGGCCCTGTGCCCAACGCCCCTCATCAGGTGAAACCTGGGGTCGGAAAGCCCTTGGAGGGATGTGCCGGAGCGGACCGATGTAGGTCATCTCCGAAAGGTAGTCGCGTGCAATGCGCAGAGGTCCCAAAAGTAATTCATCTAGCAATAAGGATAGGCCACGCACTCGCGGCGTGTTGCCTTCCAGTTCCAGCTTCTTTGGTTCCGGATCGCGCAGTTCCAGTGCCCAGGGCTTATTTATATCCGGCAGAGCGCCAATCACGGACGAAGAGGCGATGCGAAATTCGCTGATGCCTTTCAAGTCAGCTGATCTCGCCATATCTCTTGATAGTTCCCAAATCTCGATCCCCAATTTGGTGCCGAGTGGGTCGCCTTCAGCAAGGCCTTCGGGCACTTCGTCGTCCGCATCCACATACTCCTGCAAAAGTGGATGCTGGAAGTTGAAGTCGGTTAGCTGCGCCTGCCCAGCTTGCGGTGGAGACTTGATTGAGGCGATGTTTTCGCCATCCATCTCGACAATTAAGACCGAAACATAAGGCGCGTTGATCAAGTCACTCCATTGAACCTGTAGGGAGACACCGATCTCTTGGACAACAGCGTACTCCTTCAGATCGGTGTTCTCGCCAACGATGTAGCGGATGCGCAGACTTTCAAACTCAGGATCACCGAGCGAATTTCCGTTATTGATTGGCAGCCGTTCATTACCCGGATCTCCGGACAAATCGATGACCAGCTTGATCGTCATCGAATTCGAGAGATCATGGTTATGGATCAGCTTCTTGAAACCGCCGAGATCGATCAGGCCGCCCGCAATCGTTTGATCCGGATCGGGGTTCTTCCTCTCTAGGATTTCGCGAACATAGTGCAACGCCTGAAGGATCGTGCTTTTGCCCGCGCTATTCGGGCCGAACAACAGCGTGATCGGCCGTAGCTCAATGACCTGCTTGGCACCAACACCCTTGAAGTTTTCGATTTCGATCCGGCTTAGTCGCATGACACTCTCATTTCTTAGTTCACGCCTTTGGCCTTCCCAGCGGCGGCGAGTATTTTGGGCATCTTGGAAAAACAGAAGGTTTGGAAAGTGCGCTCCATCGCAGACCATTCACCTGTGTAGAATTCCCCCGCCTGAGAGGTAAATTCTCTGGCGAGTCGCTCTTTCAACTCACTCTCATGATTGTGTGCAGTTTCGCCGTTTTCAAAAGGCTGGCTGTACGCAAGTTCCCATCGGCAAACGGCACGCTCGGGAAACCCGCCATTCACCTCTTTCAACCGGCGAGCAGGGTCATTCGATCTACCGATCTTTACCAAGGCCTGGCCGACATGGGGGCCGGTCTTCCCAAGCAACGATTCCGCATTGGCTGACAGCTTCATGAGGTAGAGGTGGTTCTCTCCATCTTCATGCGTTGAGGTGCGGTCCCCGAAGCTAGGAGGAATACCCTTGGACGGCTTGAGCACGTCATTCATATAGCCGCTGGCAAGATCTTCCGCCGCGATGGGCGGCTCACCGAAGACGCTCACCTGCCGGACATGATGGCTAAGCGCCCTAAGCTTTTTGTCTGGCTCAAGCAGGACGGCCTTGGTCGTTCTCTCGAACCGTTTCTTGCTGTCATAGGCCTTCGGCGCGATGGTCTTGATGTGAACCCGGTTTGTGACGCGCCATGCTCGGGCAACCTTCAGGCCGTAGGTCCACCTGTCCTGAAAACCATGATCGAGCTTCCACTTCCTCGACTCGTCAGTCTGCCGGTCCAGATCATGGCATCGCTCCAATTTGACTTCCATGAAGCCAAGGGCCTGCCTCTTCAGATCGGCTTCAGTGAGAGAGTCTACGGCACCGTAGATGAGGACAATATCCCCGTCCTTCATCTTGGTCAGCATGTCTTCGCGCTGCGCTTCATGGGTGAAGCCGATGTATCCGGCTTCCTCGGGGTTGAAGCCGTAGAATGCGCGCACCCAGATCTGGCGGTCTTCGGGGAGGAGCTCACCCATCTGCACGCCCTTCAATCAGCTTCGGGAAGTTTGCCGAAAACGCCGCCAGAACGTCCCGCCATGTGACCGGATCGGATTGAGCCTTGCTGCGCACCACGTTGAGAACCGAATAGCCAGCATCGGCTAATGCGTCGCGCAGGTCCCGTTCCAGTGCCGCCATCCGGTCGCGAACAGGTTTGTGCAGCTCCATCTGCTCGCCATGATCCTGCTCCGCGGTCTTCCCGATCTCCGGAAAAATCGGCCCATAGGATACCAGATCGTATTGGGCGCATTGCTCCGGTTTTATGTCCTGTTCGGTAAGCAAGCGGCGAAGGCTGTTGGATGCTTTCTGAAATCCCAGATGTTGCCCCATCCGAGTGTAGGGCGCGGTCGCATAAGGGCTGCTGTTGTCCCCGGTTCGCCCGACATACAGGCGCTCGCCCTTCGGCGTGTCGATCCGCCAAACATAGAGCCAGAACCCGCGTTGCAGCATCGGGCCGGGCAGGGTGAGGGTGTGGAGTTCCGCCATCACCCGACCCTACGCATTCTCATAGCTGCGCTCGAACAACGGCTTGGCCTTCTCGAAGTCCGCCGTCGAGCGGATGGTGATTTCCAGATCGCCGGTGCCGAAATGGCCGATAGCGCGCACGTCGCGGGTAAAGCCGTCTTCCAGCGTGATTGTGTCGGGGTCGACCTTGACGTGGACAATCAGCTTGCGCTCCTGGGTCTTGATCTCGACGCAGGCGAAATTCTTGATCCGCTTGAACGCGAAATAGAAGCGCAGCACCTTGAACTGCACGTCATCCCCCAACCCTTCGAGGTGCTCCTTCACCGTATCAAAGAGGGTGCGCAGCTCACCGTCCGCCTTGTCGAGATATTGCGAGACGGTGGTGTATTTCTGCTTTTGCCCGCTGTCGGCTCCGCCCTCAGGCTTGTCTGTCGCGATCACGCCGTTCAGCGGAGCGGAGGCCGCGTTGACCTGTTCCAGCAGCAGCAGGTCATTATCGAACTTCATATAGCGAATGAGCTCGATGTTGCGGTTCATCTGCTTGATCGCGTGCTCGTCATAGCGGGAGAAGTCACCCGCGATGCAGATCAGGCGCGGTGAAGACCACTCGACGGATTGGGCGGCCTTCTCGCCGAACTTCTTCAAGACCAGCATCTCGAAATCGCCGCGATGCGTCACCAGCCAGTCAAGATAGAACAAGCCCTGATTGATGACGTTCATGTTGGAGGAACGCTTGTATTCAATGATCACGGGGCAGGAATTTTCATCGATGCCGAGCGTGTCCATCCGCCCGCCATGGTCGCGGCCGGTGGAAAATTCCGACGCCAGAAAGCGGACACCCAGAAAGGTCTCGAGGTTCTGCTCGATCAGCGTCTGCAGGGATTTTTCCAGCGCCAGCGACGTGCCATGCACCTCGCAGACATCCGTGCCGCCAATCCGGAAGAGTTTCAGATCGCTCATAGCTCCCCCCGGAAAGCGCGTTGTGAGAGCGCCAAGAACATATCGGTGGCTTCATTCAGTGCGGTTTGTTTGGACTTTCTGACTTCGGAAAACTTCTCAACGATGCCCACGAACTTCTGCTGCTGATTGTCGCCAGGGACATGGATGGGGATGGCCTTCAGCCTATCCATATCCAATCTCTTTGTGCCATGGGCAGCAGTGTCCACTTGATCGAGAATATGCTGGTGCTGAACTCTTAGGCACCAAAGACCGATTATAGGATTGATATCCTCGTTAAAGAGTATGCCTTTCATGTCTTGGTTGATGGCGACTTCTACACCGGCCATTGCCATTGGAACTGTATGGGCAAGAATCATTCCCCGCACGACTATCAGCGGAGTACCTGCCGGAATGCGCTTCAAACTCGTTTCCTCGAAAACACTTGCTGAGACATGGTCTTGCGCATCAAGGATGGTTTCCACCTTCATGTCTTTTGGTGAAACCCAAGGAAAAGCCCCATTCCAGAAAGTGGGATTTCGCTTGCTTGGGGTCCCGCCGGAAACAAAATCAGCGCACTTTCCAAGAAGTTTCTGGTCGATTTCAAAGGGGTTCCTGACTGGATCCCCAAACATTTCCAGAAACACCGACTTGAGAAAATCGTCGGCGAGGGCGAGGGCCTGCTGACGTTTGCGGCGGATGGCGTCGGCCTTGTCGAGGACCGCCGCAATTCGGCGTTGTTCGTCGACAGGCGGTAGCGGAATCTTGACATTCGAAACGATGCCTTTCGAGACCTCCTTGAACGTGGCTCCGTTGCCCAAATCTTGAATTTGTTGCTTGTTCGCGACCAGCCACCAATAAAGGAACGTCTGATCAACGCCTTCGGCTGCGCCGAGGCTTCGGCTTGAAGGCAGTTTGGCGCCGGACAGACGCCGTGACCTGCCCCCAAAGAACTGGGCCATTCAAAAGGAGAGTTTGTTCTCGTAACGTTCGAAGCAACGAGGAGAACAGACGATGCGCAAATCACGTTTCACCGAAGAACAGATTGTCGGGATCCTGCAGCAGTGTGCGGCGG
>NZ_JBSXNT010000015.1:0-41338 GCF_056857775.1 Alterinioella sp. B-7 | reverse complement strand
GGAGTCCGTCCAAAATCGACCAAACCGCCGCTCAGGCGGCACAAACGGCGCGAAAATCGCTGGCAACGGCGTCTGTCCGGCGCCAAACTGCCTTCAAGCCGAAGCCTCGGCGCAGCCGAAGGCGTTGATCAGACGTTCCTTAGATCGGACCTACCGAAGAACGACAGAAAAAGAATGCTTATCATTCGCGAAGGGCTTTCCGGATTTCCACAACTCTATTTGCTTGATCCGGACCTGAACACGATCGAGGTGAATGCAGCGCCGTTGTAGTGCAAATCCTGTGGCAGTACTTTCGCTCAACCACAGCACCTGGCTAAAAATTCTTCACAACCTAAAGTGCGGCCACCGGGATACCATGGAACGAACGGGTGCAGACAATTACCATTTCTCACCGAACGGTCTCAGATCCAGTTCGAAACTCCAGGCTGACTTGTGCTGCCCGACCAACATCAATGCTGTTTCGGCAATGCTCTTTGGATCCATGAAAAACTCATCCGGCTCCTTTGGTGCAAAGCTTATTCGCGTGTCCTCCGTATCGATCACTCCGTCAATCACCAAGTAAGCCACGTGGATACCCTTCGGGCCAAGCTGTTTCGCCAATGATTGAGCAAGATTGCGTTGCGCCGATTTCGCTGCTGCAAAGGCCGTTGTCCAAACATTGCCGCGCAAAGCTGCCGTCGCACCTGACACAATCAGTGTTCCCTTTCCGCGCTGTTCCATGCGGGGGCCAAGGAATTTCGCGGTGGAGAAAAGGCCTAAAACCCCTACGCGCCAACTCTGTTCAAACTGATCTTCCGAGATTTCTTCAAGAGTCCCGAATTGGGCGAGGTCAGCGTTGTAGATCAAGACGTCAATTGGCCCGAGCTTCTCTTCAACATCGTGAAGTGCGGACTTTAGGTGTTCAGGATTGCCCGCGTCGCAGTGAAAAGCCTTTGTGACTGCATTAGTTTGACTTGATGTCGCTTTGCCTGCACCCGACCTGCTTAAAAGAGCGATGTTGTAACCCGCGCGTTCGAATACTTCAGCATAAGCAGTACCCAGCCCAGGTCCATATCCGATAATTGCACACAGCATTTGTTTGCTCCTACATCGCAGATTTCTAAGGATACTAGCACTAAATACCGCGCATCCAAACGGCGGCTTCGTCCGCAATATCGCCCGTCCCACCCCGTGCAGCCGATGCCTGCAATCGCTCCACATGCAACAAACCTCACACCGTCAGCAACGCCGCCCCGATCCGGCGACCTTCCGCCAGCAGCACGTTATAAGTCCGCGCCGCGGGCCCCGTCCCCATCACGTCGACGCCGACGCCCGCCGCCTCCAGCCGCTGGCGCAGCGTGTCGGGCAGCGGCGCGATCTCCTCGCCCATGCCGACCAGCAGCACGTCGATCTTCCCCGCCAGCGCGGCCAACGCGTCCAGATCCTCCAGCCCGCCCCAGGCCGCGACGCCGCCGGGATGGCACAGCACCGGCCCCTGGATCACCTGGCCTCCGATGCGAAAGAACCCCGGCCCGTAGCCTTCCACGGGCTGCGCATCGCCGAAATTGATCTCGTTCAACTGCATGTCTGCGCCTCCTTTGCTCAATCCCACAGCGGCAGGCCCGACAGGGCCGAGACCGCGATGATCGTGTAGGCGGCCCACCGATAGGCGCGCTCGTGATCGGGCCGGAACAGCCAGGCCCCGATCAGGTTGCCCGCCAGGTAGGGCAGCGTCACCACAAGCCCCGTCATCACCGCAACAAGGCTCAGCCGTCCGCCCGCGCCCAACATCGCCATCATCAGCGCGTCCGCGCCGATAAGATAGAGCATCAGGTTGGCGCGCACCACCGGCGCGGGCAAGGGGCGCGCCATGTAGATCATGATCACCGGCGGCCCGGCCAGCCCCGCCGCCCCGCCGAAAAGCCCGCCCAACATCCCCGTCAGGTAGATCATGCCCCGCCGCACCTCGCCCCGGTAGCGCCAGCCCATCATCAGCAGCACCAGCAACACCAGCGAGATGGAGGAGACACCATAGCGGAACACCTCCGCCGGGACCGTCACCAGCACCCACAGCCCCAGGGGCAGCGCCACCACCAGCCCCGCGCAAAGACGCACGATGTCTCGCCTGTGGGCATGTTTCAGGGCGCGCGGCACATGCGGCAGCGGCCCGAAAATGTCCATCACCGTCATCGCCACAAGCGCGGTCACCGGGCTCAGGAATTGCCCCGCGACGGGCAGGAACACCATCGCGGTGCCGAAGCCCGAAAAGCCGCGCACCACGCCCGCCGCCACCGCCGCGACGACAATCCAGACCAGCCCCGGTGTCGCCAGGACGGTCTGGAGCGCTTCAGGCATCTACATTGGAAAACTGCGTGCCGGCCCCGCCATCGGGCTTGGACCAGTCGCGCTTGACGCCCAGTTTCTCCAGCACGGTGGAGGCGATGAAGACCGAGGAATAGGTGCCGACAACAACGCCCCAGATCATCGCGAAGACAAAGCCCCGGATCACGTCGCCGCCCAGAACATAGAGCGAAATCAGCGCGATCAGGGTCGTGACCGAGGTCATCACCGTCCGGCTCAACGTCTCGTTGATCGAGAGGTTCAGAACCTCCTTCAACGGCCGCTTCTTGTATTTGCGCAGGTTCTCGCGCACCCGGTCGAAGACCACCACGGTGTCGTTCAGCGAATAGCCCACGATGGTCAGAAGGGCCGCGATGATCGCCAGGTCGAACTGGATCTGCAACAGGCAGAAGACGCCGATGGTCAGGATCACGTCATGCACCAGCGCGGCCACCGCGCCCAAGGAAAACTGCCATTCAAAGCGCAGCCAGATATAGATCAGCACCGCCCCGATCGCCAGCATCACGGCCAGCACGGCGGTCTGCACCAACTCGCCCGAGACGGTCGGCCCCACGCTTTCGACCGAGGGGAACGTGATCGTCGGATCGACCTCCTGCAAGGCGGCCTCGACCGCCGCGATCATGTCGGGGCTGACCGATTCCTCGCCCTCCTGCGCCTGGATATTGACCATGGTGACGTGGCGATCCTCGGCGAAGGTGGGGTCGAACACCTCGGTGATCGAGATGTCGCCCAGGCCAAGTGCGTCCAGCGCATCGCGGTATTCGCCGACCTCTACCGGGCTGTTGGCCTCGGTGCGGATCGTGGTGCCGCCACGAAAGTCGATGCCGAAATTCAGGCCCACCATGAAGAACAGCACGATGGAGGCGATGACCGCCGCGCCTGAGCCGATCATGGCGAGGGTCGAGAACCGGAAGAAATCCCAGTTGGTCTCGGCGGGAACAAGCTTCAGACGCATCTGCGTTACACCTCGATTTTCTTGGGACGGCGGCGTTCGAACCAGATCACGAGGATCAGCCGCGTGACGTAGAGCGCTGTGAAGACCGAGGTGATGATCCCCAGGCCCAGCGTGATGGCAAAGCCGCGCACCGGGCCCGAGCCCATGGTGAAGAGGATCACCGCGGTGATGAATGTGGTGATATTGGCGTCATAGATCGCCGAGCGCGCCTTTTCATAGCCCAGCTCGATGGCGCGCGCCGGGCCCTTGGCGGTCTTGAGCTCCTCTCGGATGCGCTCGAAGATCAGCACATTGGCATCCACCGCCATACCGATGGTCAGCACGATCCCCGCGATCCCCGGCAGGGTCAGCGTGGCCCCGATCAGCGACAGAAGGCCGAAGATCAGGCCGACATTGATGATCAGCGCGATATTGGCGAAAAGCCCGAAGAGCCCATAGCTCAGCCCCATATAGACCAGGACCGCGATTCCCGCGACCACGGCCGCGATCTCGCCCGCCGCGATGCTGTCGGCGCCCAGTTCCGGCCCGATGGTGCGTTCCTCCAGGAATGTCAGGCCCGCCGGCAGGGCACCGGCGCGCAGAAGAACCGCCAGTTCGGTCGATTCCGCCACGTTGCGCGAGCCGGTGATCTGGCCCGAGCCCTGGCAGATGGCCGAGATGATCTCGGGCGCGGTGATCACCTCGCCGTCCAGGACCACCGCGAAGGGCGCGCCGATATTGTTCTGGGTATAGTCGCAGAAGATGCGGCTGCCCGTGGTGTTGAGGTTGAAGGCCACCGCGGGCCGCCCGTTCTGGTCAAACGAGGGCTGCGCATCGGTCAGCATCTCGCCGGTCAGGACGGGGCTGGATTCGACGCGGTAAAAGAGCCCCTCATTGTCGCGGTCCGGCACGATCATCTCGCGCGCGGGCGCTTCCGCATCGGCCGATGTCGCGCGGCCCGTGACCGGGTGGAAGGTCAGCCGCGCGGTCGTGCCGATCAGGCGCTTCAGCTCCTCGGCGCTGCCGATCCCCGGCACCTGGATCAGGATGCGGCGCTGGCCCTGGCGCTGGATCGTGGGCTCGCGGGTGCCGACCTCGTCGACGCGGCGGCGCACGATCTCGACCGACTGGATCATGGTCCGGTTGTCGGTCGCGGCGCGCTCGGCCTCGGAGAGCCGGATGACGATCACATCGCCCCGCGCCTCCACTTCCAGCGTTGACGCCCCCACGCCCGTCAGGCTGACCACCGGCTGCGCCAATTCGCGCACCGCGGCCAGGGCCGTCGCCATACCCTCGGAGTTCCCGATCAGCACATGCAATTCACCCGCGGGCGCATCCTGGCGCCGGATACCGCCAACCTCGGCCCGCAGATCGCGCAGCGTGTTGCGCACCTCGGGCCAGAGCGAATCCATCCGCGCCTCATAGACCTCCTCGACCTGCACCTCGGCCAGGAGATGCGCGCCGCCGCGCAGATCCAGCCCCAGGTTGACCAGGCTCGACGGCAGGTAGGACGGCCAGCCGCCCAGGTCACCGGCCAGGTCCGCCGGATCGCCCCCCGCCTCCTCGATCGCGGTGACGGCGTCATTGCGCCGCTCGACCCGGTCGTAAAAGAGGTTCGGCATCGCAAAGGCGAGGCCCAGGACGACGACGCCCCAGATCAGCACCCGGTTCCAGGTAGGGATATTCAGCATCGAAGCGCTTTCCGCGTTCAGGGATTATTCGCTGGCCGGTTCGGTCTTGTTGACGACGCGGGCAATGGTGGAGCGCACGACGCGGACCTTGACGCCCTCGGCCAACTGCACCTCGACCTCGTGCTCGTCCTTGACCTTGGTGACCTTGCCGAAAAGCCCGCCTGCCGTCACGATCTCATCGCCGCGCCGGAGCGCCTGAACCATCGCCTCATGCGCCTTGCGCTGCTGCATCTGCGGGCGGATCATCAGGAAATACATGATCGCGATGATGGCGATAAGCGGGATAAAGCTGCCGATGGCTTCCATTGTGGGGCGCGTCCTCTTGGGTTTTTCGTGGAGGGCCTCGGCCCTTGTGAAATCGGCGGCACGTTAATCGCGGGCGGGGCGAAGCGCAAGGCGAAGTGCGGGTGGGTCCGCGGCGTTTCGGGACGGCAGGTGCCTCGGACGCGGCACCCCCCGCGTCTGCACGGGGGGCGCATCGGGGGGTGTACGGGGGGCACCCCCCTCTTTTCGGGTTCAAACCGCCCTGCCGATGGTGCATAGAACAGGCGATAATTCCGCCCTGAGCCGAGGCCAGACATGCACGATATCCGCGCCATCCGTGAGAACCCCGACGCCTTTGACGCCGCCATGAAAATGCGCGGGCTGGCGCCGCAATCGCCTGCCATCCTGGCATTGGATGAGGCCCGCCGCGCCGCGATCTCGGCAGCCGAAACGGCGCAGGCGGAACGTAACGCGGCCTCCAAGGATGTGGGCCGCGCCAAGGCCAGCGGAGACGAGGCCGGGTTCGAACGCCTGCGCGCCTTAGTTGCTGAAAAGAAAGATGAAATCGCCCGGATGGAGGAGGAGGCCAAGGCCAAGGATGCCGCCCTGCGCGACATGCTCGCGGCGCTGCCGAACCGCCCCTACGACGACACGCCCATCGGCCAGGACGAGTCCGACAACGTGGAAATCCACCGCTGGGGCAGCCCCCGCGATTTCGCCTTCGACCCCAAGGAACATTACGAGATTCCGGCCGTTCAGGACGGCATGGATTTCGAGACGGCGGCCAAGCTCTCGGGCTCCCGCTTCGTCCTCATGTCCGGCGGTGTCGCCCGCATCCACCGGGCGCTGGCGCAATTCATGCTGGATTTACATACAGTTGAGCATGGATTGACGGAAGTGAACGCCCCCGTTCTGGTGCGCGACGAGATGATGTTCGGCACGGGTCAGTTGCCGAAATTCGGCGAAGACAGCTACCAGACCCGCGAAGGCTGGTGGCTCATTCCGACCTCGGAAGTCACGCTGACCAACATCGTCAACGACACCATCATCGAGGAAAGCTACCTGCCCCGCCGCTACACCGCACATTCCTTGTGCTTCCGCTCCGAAGCCGGATCGGCGGGCCGCGACACCTCCGGCATGCTGCGCCAGCATCAGTTCGAGAAGGTCGAGATGGTCTCGATCACCCATCCCGATCACAGCCGTGACGAGCTGGATCGCATGACAGAATGCGCGCAAACCGTGCTGGAGCGGCTGGAGCTGCCCTATCGCACGGTGGTGCTCTGCACCGGCGACATGGGCGCAGGCGCACGCCGCACACATGACATCGAGGTCTGGCTGCCGGGGCAGAACACCTACCGCGAGATCAGCTCCTGCTCGGTCTGCGGCGACTACCAGGCCCGGCGCATGAACGCCCGCTTCCGGCCCGAGGGCGGCGGCAAGCCGGAGTTTGTTCACACCCTCAATGGCTCCGGCCTCGCCGTGGGCCGCTGCCTGATCGCGGTGCTGGAAAACGGCCAGCAGGAGGACGGCTCGGTTGGACTTCCCGCCGCCCTGCACCCATATCTGGGGGGCAAGACCACGCTGACCCCGGAGGGAAATCTTGTCTGACCTCATTCCGCCGCAAACCGCTGACAGCACTGCGAAAATGAAGGCGATCCTGGTGCTGGTGACCGCATTGGGCTTTGCCGCCGGGTCCACCTTCACGCCCGGTTTCGGCGGCTTCGCGCCGGATCAGTTCCCCTATCCGGTCGCCGATCTGCCGCTGACGCCCGCAGGTTTCGCCTTCTCGATCTGGGGGCTGATCTTCCTCGCGCTGATTGCCAGCGGCCTCTTCGGGCTGCTTAAACGCGACACTGATCCGGCCTGGGACCGCACCCGCTGGCCCCTCATCGCCGTGCAAACCCTTGGGGCGACCTGGGTTGCACTGGCGGTCTGGTCGCCGCCCGTGGCCACGGTGGCGATCTGGATCATGTTGGTGCTGGCCCTGGTGGCGGCGGGGCGGTCGGTGAAAAGCAACGATACCTGGTGGTTGCAAGTGCCCCTGATGCTGCTGGCGGGGTGGCTCACGGCGGCCTCCTGGGTGGGGCTGACGACCCTCGCGGTCGGCTATATCGAGGGGCTGTCGCAGACGACAGGCAGCTGGATCGGGCTGGTCCTGGCGCTGATCACGGCCATCGCCTGCCTCACCTGGTTGCGCAGCCCGGCCTATGCGGCGGCGGTCATCTGGGCGCTGATCGGCGTCATCGCGGCCAATGCGGGTGGTGGCTGGATGTTCCTGACGGGCGTTGTCGCCGGGGCCGCCGCAATTGCCGGGGTTTCTTTGCGGCAGGTGCAACGCGGCTGACGCCCCCTTTACCGCCCCCCGCCCCTCCGCTAACACCGGTTAGAGACGGGTAAAGGGGCAGTGATGCGCATTCTGATCACCAATGACGACGGCATCAACGCGCCGGGCCTGAAGGTGCTGGAGGCCATCGCCCATGAGATCGCGGGCCCCGAAGGCGAGGTCTGGACCGTCGCGCCCGCCTTCGAGCAATCGGGCGTCGGCCATTGCATCAGCTACACCCAACCCACGATGATCGCCCAACTGGGCGAGCGTCGTTTCGCCGCCGAGGGATCGCCCGCCGATTGCGTGCTGGCGGGTATCCATGACGCGATGATCGCCGCCCCCCCCGACCTGGTGCTGTCGGGCGTGAACCGGGGCAACAACTCGGCCGAAAACGTGCTCTATTCCGGCACCATCGGCGGCGCGATGGAGGCGGCGCTGCAAGGCGTGCGCGCCATTGCCCTGTCGCAATATTACGGCCCCGAAAACCGCGACCGCGACGACCCGTTCGAGGCCGCCGCACAGCATGGCGGCCAGGTCATCCGCGCGCTTCTGGACCGGGGGCATTGGGCGGGCGACGATTACATGACCTTCTACAATGTCAATTTCCCGCCCCTTCCCGGCCCGGATGTGAAGGGCACGCGCATCGTCGCGCAGGGCCGCCGCCGGGGCGTGAATTTCCGGGTCGAGCCGACGGAATCCCCCGCCGGGCGGCGCTTCCTCTGGATCGCGGGCGGCGATCAGCGGGTGCGCGCCGCCGAGGGCACCGACGCCCATGCCAACCTTGAAGGCTATATCTCGATCACACCCCTGCGCGCCGACCTGACGGCGCATGACCTGATCGACGACCTGAAAGCGGTTCTCGAATGACCTGGGACGCCGAGCGCAAGATGCAGTTCCTCTTCGCCCTGCGCTCCAAGGGGGTCACCGATGCGCGCACGCTGAATGCGATGGAAAAGGTCGATCGGGGCCGGTTCGTGCGCGGCCATTTCGCCGACCGCGCCTATGACGACATGCCGCTGCCGATCTCCTCGGGGCAGACCATCAGCCAGCCCTCGGTCGTGGGGCTGATGACGCAGGCGCTGAACGTGCAGCCGCGCGACAAGGTGCTGGAGGTGGGCACAGGCTCGGGCTACCAGGCCGCGATTCTCAGCCACCTGGCGCGGCGGGTCTATACCGTCGACCGCCACCGCCGCCTGACGCGCGAGACCGAAAAGCTCTTTGACACGATGGACCTGCACAATGTCACCGTGATCACCGGCGACGGCAGTTTCGGCCTGCCCGAACAGGCCCCCTTCGACCGCATCATCGTGACGGCGGCAGCCGAGGATCCCCCCGGCCCCCTGCTGGCGCAGCTGAAGGAAGGCGGCATCATGGTGCTGCCCGTGGGCCAGTCCGACGCGGTGCAAAGCCTGATCAAGGTCACCCGCCGGGGCGACGGGCTGCATTACGATGAGCTCTGCCCGGTGCGCTTTGTTCCGCTTATCGAGGGGCTCGGCCACGACTGATGGCTCAAAGGGGTGGATTGCGCGCCCGTTTTCCGTGTAAAACGCTTGCAAAACAAACCGCCGCCGCCGAAAGAGACGCGCGCATCGAGCCATTATCTGAGGACGCCAGAGCCCATGTCACGCCTTCCCATATTCGTGTTCGGAATGACCCTGCCCCTTCTCGCGGCCTGCGGCGGCCCCGGCGGGTTCGATTTCGACTTTCGCGGCAATGGCGTGAGCCCCGGCATCCAGTCCACCGAAACCGCAGCGCGGCCGGAGCCCGATCAATTCGGCCTCATCACCTATCCCAATTACCAGGTCGTGGTGGCCAATCGCGGCGACACGATCACCGGGATCGCCAACCGGATCGGCATGGATCCCGGCGAATTGGCGCGCTTCAACGGGCGCGAGCTTGGCGACCCGCTGCGCCAGGATGAGGTGCTGGCCCTGCCCCGCCGCGTGACGCCGCCGGGTGCGGACGCCGACACGGCCGACATCACCTCGATCGCCTCGGCAGCCATCGACCGGGCCGATGAGACGACCACGACCACGACCGACGCTGCGGGCAATACCGCGACCGTCACCGTGCAGGGCGGGTCCGAGCCCGTGCGCCACCGCGTCACGCGCGGCGAAACCGCCTATTCGATCTCGCGGCTCTATGGCGTCTCGGTGCGCGCGCTGGCCGATTGGAACGGGCTTGGCCCCGACCTGACGGTGCGCGACGGCCAATACCTGATCATCCCGCTGGTCCTGTCCGAAGGGGAAAGCGACCCCGATGGCCGCGCGCCCGGGGCCTCGGTCACGCCGATCCCGCCCTCCTCGTCCGAGCCTCTGCCCGAAACCATCGAGACCGCCGAATTGCCCGAAACCCCCGACCTTGAGGCGCCCACGCCCGACCCGGTCGAAGAGGTTGAGCCGCCCGCTTCGGAGGCGCAGATGCAGCGCCCGGTGCAGGGCGAGATCATTCGCGGATTCTCGGGCAGCAACGAGGGCATCAACATCGCCGCCGCCGCCGGCACGCCCGTTCTCGCCGCCGATGCCGGTGAGGTCGCGGCGATCACGCGGGACACCGACCAGGTTCCAATCCTCGTGCTGCGCCACCCCGGTAACCTGCTGACCGTCTACGCAAATATCGACAATATCCGCGTCTCGCGCGGCGACCGCGTCACGCGCGGGCAGACCATCGCCGATGTCGGCGCGGGCGATCCCGCCTTCCTGCATTTCGAGGTGCGCCAGGGTTTCGAGAGCGTCGATCCGACGCCCTATCTGCCCTAAATCCGGACGCCCCTCCGGCCCGCAAGATCGGTGAAATACTGCCACGCGACGCGGCCCGACCGCGCGCCGCGCGTGGCCTGCCATTCGATGGCCTCGGCGCGCAGCGTGTCCGCGTCGATCTCGACCCCGTAGGCATCGCAATAGCCCCGGATCATGGCAAGGTAATCGTTCTGTGAACAGGGATGGAACCCGAGCCAGAGGCCGAAACGATCCGAGAGCGACACCTTCTCCTCGACCGCTTCCGACGGGTTGATCGCCGAGCCGCGCTCATTCTCGATCATGTCGCGCGGCATCAGGTGGCGGCGGTTCGACGTGGCATAGAACAGCACATTCTCGGGCCGCCCCTCGACCCCGCCATCCAGAACCGCCTTGAGCGATTTGTAATGCTGGTCGTCATGGCTGAAACTGAGGTCGTCGCAGAAAAGCAGGATCTGCACCGGGGCTGCGCGCAGGATGCTCAGAAGCCGACCGATGGAGGGCAGATCCTCGCGCTGCACCTCGACCAGTTTCAGGGCCAGGAAATCCGCTTGAACATCGGCATGTATCGCCTTGATCAAAGATGATTTTCCCATCCCCCGTGCGCCCCAGAGGAGGGCATTGTTGGCAGGTAGGCCGCCCGCAAACTGACGGGTGTTCTGCGCCAGGATATCGCGGGCGCGGTTGATGCCAAGCAGCAGGGACAGATCGACCCGGTTGACCTCGGCCACCGGCTCCAGACGATCGGGATCGGCGTGCCAGACAAAGGCGCTGGCGGCATTCCAGTCGGGCGGATCGGCGGCCGCGGGGCTCAGCCGCTCAAGTGCTGCGGCGATCCGGTCCAGCGCCTCGGCGCTCACGACGCGTCTTCCTCGTCCAGCAACCCCTCCTCGCGCAATTCGCGGTCGCGCTTGCGCTCCACCAGCCGGACAAGCTGGATCGAGATCTCGTAGAGGCCATAGACCACGACGAAGAGGATCAACTGTGTGATCACATCGGGCGGCGTCACCAGCGCGGCGAGCGTCAGGATACCTACGACTGCGTATTTACGCATGTTTCCAAGGCCCTCTGCGGAGACCAGCCCGGCCTTGCCCATCAGGGTCAGCAGCACGGGCAGTTGGAAACAGATGCCGAAGGCAAAGATGAATTTCAGTTCCAGGTCCAGCGATTCCTTGACCGAGCCCAGGAAAACCGTCTGCAACTCACTCTCCGAGCCGACCGCGCCCTCGACCCCGGTGCCCGCAATGAGGTTGGTCAGCGCGGGAATCACGTCGGAAAAGCCGATGAAGAATCGCATCGCCAGCGGCGTCACCACGAAATGCGCGAAGGAAGCGCCAAGCAGGAACAGCAGCGGTGACGCGATCAGGAACGGCAAAAACGCATTCTTTTCCGTGCGATAGAGGCCAGGGGCCACGAAGCGCCACATCTGGTGCGCGATCACGGGGAAGGACAGGCCGAAGCCCACCACGACCGAGACGCGAATGAGCGTAAAGAACTTCTCCTGTGGTGCGGTGAAGATCAGCCGGGGATCCTCGCCGCGTTCGCGCAGGATGTCGGCGATAGGCTGGAACAGGAACTCCAGAATCGCTTCGGCCACGGTGAAGCAGGCCACCATCGCCACGACGAAGGCCAGGACCGACCGGATCAGCCGCGTGCGCAGCTCCGTCAGGTGCTCGATCAGTGGAGCGGCGCTGTCCTCGATCTCGTCCTTCTTCATGTCTCCGGGCGCTCCGCCTGGGTCTCGGGATCGTCGCCCTTGTCCGGCAGCGGGTTGCGCGCGGCCACCGAGGCGCGCGCGGCTTCGGCCCGTTCGCGGACAGCCTCGGCACGTTCCCGCACGGCCGCCGCACGTTCCTGGGCCAGCCGCTCGGTATCGGTGCGCGGCTCATCGCCCTCGCCCGGACCCCATTTGTCGATCGCGGAGCCCGCCTTCTTCAGCGCCGTCTGCCCCGCCTTGCGCGGGTTGGCGAGGTCGCGGAAATCCTTGCCGAAATCCGCCGCCCCCTTGATATCGTTGGAAATATCGTCAAGGCCGGACTCGCTGGCCGCGGCATTCATCGTGGTCTGGAACTCGCGCGCCATGCCTTTGAGCCGCCCGGTCACCTGGCCGAGCGTGCGAAACATCTTGGGAAGGTCCTTCGGCCCCACGACGATCAACGCCACGACGCCGACAACCATCAGCTCCCACATGCCAATGTCAAACATGGGCGATCCTCACGATCCCGCAGCTCTCGCCGGTTCAGGCGTTTTCGCGGTCCCGTTCGGGGGTCACGTCGCGGGCGGTTTCGCCGGCATCGTCATCGCTGGCATTCTCGATCTCGTCGGACCCCTCGCGCACGCCGCGCTTGAAGGACGTGATGCCTTTGCCGACCTCGCCCATCAGACCGGCGATCTTGCCGCGCCCGAAAAGCACCAGCACGACGACCGCGATCAGCAGGATGCCCGGCAGGCCAATATTGTTGAGCATGTCTTGTCTCCTGTTTGCGGCGGGCGGTTTGGGACGCCGCCGCGACTGTCACCCCCCTGATGTATGGGCTCTGCGCCCCGGATCAAAGCCCAAATCGGTGCGGCGGGGGCAGATTCCTGCGCAAAATCGCGTCATCGGCCCTATTTGCGGAACACGAAGCAGCGTTCGCGCCGCACGGTCAGCCATAGCGCCATTCCCGGCTTGGGCAAAAAGACCGCCGGAACCGTGGCCTTGAGGATCTGGTTGTTGAAGTCCATGCGGAACTCGACCAGGCTTTCATGGCCCATGAAGCGCGCCCGTTCCACGACGCCGCGCGCGGGCACGCCGTCATGCGGAGTGGGGTTGGGGCCGCGGCCGCCGCGGTCGAAGTCGATCTTGACGTGCTGCGGGCGGAACACGATCTCGACCTTGGTGCCGTCCGCATAGCCGGGGGCGAGAAACTGGCCGAAGGCGGTGTCGGTCAGCGCACCCTGCACGGTGCCTGTGATCACATTGATATCCGAGAAGAAGGCGGCCGCGTCCTTGTCGCAGGGCGCGTTGTAGATGTTGTAGGGCGCGCCCTGCTGCACGATCCGCCCGCCCCGCATCAGCGCGATGGTATCGGCCATGCGCATCGCCTCCTCGGGTTCATGCGTGACGAGGACAACAGCGGTCCCCTCCTCGCGCAGAAGGTCCAGGGTTTCGTCGCGGATACCGTCACGCAGCCGGTTGTCGAGGCCGGAAAACGGCTCATCCATCAGCATCACGGCGGGTTTCGGGGCCAGCGCGCGGGCCAGCGCCACGCGTTGCTGTTCACCGCCCGACAGCATGTGGGGGGCCTTGTCGGCATAGCCTTGCAGATCGACGCGGGCCAGAAGCTCCTCGACACGGGCCGCCTTTTCGCGGCGCGTGCCGGACAGGCCGAAGGAGATGTTCCGCGCCACGCTGAGATGCGGAAAAAGCGCGAAATCCTGGAAGATCAGCCCGACACTGCGCGCCTCTGGCGGCAGGTGCAGGGCGCCATCCGCCAGCGTCTGCCCGTCGATGCGCAGCTTGCCCTGGCTCTGCCGCTCGATCCCGGCGATGACGCGCAAGGTTGTGGTCTTGCCGCAGCCCGACGGCCCCAGAAGGCACATGACCTGCCCCGCCGCGACATCCAGCGAGACGTCATACAGCACCCTGCGCCCGTCGAAGTCACAGGTGATATGGTCGACTTCCAGGCGGGCGGCGGGCAGCACGGCGATGGGATTTCCGATCAATTACATCGGGTTTTGCAGCTACCAGCGACCGGCGGCTGATTCAAGCCGTGCCATGCCGGTCGGGACCGAAGACGCCGCTTCAACCAGTTTTCCAAGATGCAGAGATATCACACTTGAATCCCATGTCTTTCCTGTTTCATCCACAGACTTGTCCACATAGGTGCCATCCGGCAGGGTATAAAAATCACGCCGCGATCCGCGAGATTTCGGCCAGTTCGCCGCAGGTCGGCGGATTCGGCCCGACATGCCGGGAGCCAGCGAGAAAAATCTTCGGTGTTTGAGCGATTTGATCACAAAATTTTGCTCTGTGAACGATGATTTTCCGACATCCTGCCGAAAACCAGCAAGATTATCGTATATATGGAATCTTATACGACGACTCTGAAACTGACTACCCTGTCTGTGTTGTGTATTTGGAATCTGTGCCCCTCGGGTTTTGATGCAAAATGTCGTGTTCTGTGCCAAAATTTCAGTGATGACACGTCTTTTGATCGAAACTCGATTCAACCGCCCAAACCCCCAGACCGACGCTATCCCATCGCCCGTCTCAACCTCGCGCCTTGCGTCCCGAACATATGACAATCGGCACGGCACAGCCCCGGCACCCTATCCAAGGTGTCGCGGATTTTCCTTAAAATTCAGTGAACTGCGGCGGATCACATGGCGAGGCCCGGAAAGCCTCAGGTTTTGCCCTGTCTCCGAAGCCCGAAATGGCCACGAAATCCGCCGAAATCGCGGCTCAGCGGGACGAGAGAGCGCGCTTGCCCCCTCCCGATCCCGCCTTTGCGCTTACAAGGTGGCGTTCAGCGCGCCGCCATCGAGCAGGATGTTCTGCCCGATCATGTAGCCCGCATGTTGCGAACACATGAACGCGCAGGTGGCGCCGAATTCTTCCGCCGTGCCATAGCGGCGCGCGGGAATGCCCGAGGCGCGCCTGTCCCTGGCCTCCTCCAGCGAGATGCCCTGCGCCTTCGCCACGCCGGAATCCAGCGAATCCGCCCGGTCCGTGGCATGGATGCCGGGCAGCAGATTGTTGATCACAACGCCCTTCTCGGCCACCTGGCGCGCGGTTCCGGCGACATAGCCGGTCAGCCCGGCGCGGGCGGAATTGGACAGGCCCAGGACCGCGATGGGCGATTTCACCGATTGCGAGGTGATGTTGACCACGCGGCCCCATCCCCGGTCGATCATGCCGGGCATCAGCGCCTTCATCAGCGCGATCGGCGTCAGCATGTTGGCGTCGATCGCCTTGATGAAATCCTCACGCTCCCAGTCGGTCCACATGCCCGGCGGTGGGCCGCCCGCATTGGTGACCAGGATATCGACATCGCCCGCGGCGGCCAGAACCTCGGCCCGGCCCGCCTCGCTGGTGATGTCGGCGGCAACGGCGGTGACCTCGACGCCATGGGCCTTGCGGATCGCCGCGGCCGTTTCCTCCAGCGCGTCCGCCCCGCGCGCGTTCAGCACCAGGTTGACGCCCGCGCCCGCAAGCGCCTCGGCGCAGCCGCGTCCCAAACCCTTGGAGGACGCGCAGACCAACGCGCGTTTTCCTGCAATTCCCAGATCCATCGAAGCTCTCCCAGATTGTTGACCGTGTTGGCGCAGGCTTAGCATCGCCCGCACCCGCGCACCAGCACCTGCCGCTTGACGGGTCCGCGCGCGCCTCCTAGGCAGGTGAAAAAGCCCCCGAGCCCCAGGACCAGTGACATGCCCCGCCGCACCGCGCAGTTCAGCTTTCCGACCTATCCCGCGCAGGCCCTGACCGTGTCCTGGGGCGCGAATGAGAAGGATCCGATGGGGGGGCTGGCCGATGTCGTGCCGGGCGACCTCTACCGGCTGCACCGCGACGCCCTGCCCGCCGCCCTGGCGATCTGGGACGGCCCCGAGGGGCAGGAGGTGGCCGATGGCAGCAAGGTGGGCCGCCCCGGCGACCGCGTGACGCTGGAGGTCTGCCACAGCGTGATGGCCCCTGACGGCACACTGATCGACCTGCTTGTCCTCGGCGTCTCGGGCGAGGAGGCTACCACCCGCCACGTTTTGCCGCTGGCCACGCTGGAGCCGCGCGGCGAATATGAACTGGTCGCCTCGGAGACCGAGAGCGCGCCCGCACGGCTGGCCGATATCGCCTGTGTCAGCTTCATCTCGGGCACGCACCTGACGCTGGCGGGCGGCGCACAGAAACCGGTCGAGGAGCTGGCCGAGGGCGACCGCCTGCTGACCCGCGACCACGGCCCGCAGCCTATTCGCTGGATCGGCCAGCAGGTGCAGCGCGCGACCGGGGCGCTGGCGCCCGTGCGCATTGCCGAGGGCACCCTGAACGTCGCCCGCGACCTGCGCCTTTCCCCGCATCATCGCCTCTTCATCTGGCAGCGCCGGGATGAACTTGGCACCGGCCGCGCCGAGGTGCTGGTCAAGGCCGCGCATCTGGTCAATGGCGACACCATCACCCGCGAGGAAGGCGGCTTCATCGAGACCTACCAGATCCTCTTTGACAGCCACGAGATCATCTATGCCGAGGGCGTCGCGGTCGAAAGCCTGCTGGTCACGCCCCAGACCCGCGCCGCCCTGCCCGAGGACGTGGCCCCCGGCGACAATGCCTCGGACCGGATGAACGCCGCCGAGATCGAGGTGCAGGAAACCGCGCTGGAGGGCGGGGAAGACCCCGCCACCCGCCTGACCCGCGCCAGCCAGGGCAAGGCGCGCGACTGACGGCCATATCGTCGCGGCGGCGCCTCACGCTCTTGTGAGAATGGGTCCGGCGCCCCATCTGACCTGCAAAGCGCCCCTTTTCAGGAGTATCCGTCCATGAGCCTTTCGTACCTTGTCGCCACCGACATGTCCGCCCGCAGCGACCGCGCCCTGCGTCGGGCGGTGCAGCTGGCCGACGCCACCGGGGCCATGCTCAGCGTGCTGCATGTCGTCGATGACGCCACGCCCGATACGATCGCGGTCGAGTTGAAGGCCGCCTGCGAAGGCGACCTGCGCCGGATGCTGGAGGCTGCGCCCGAGGCGGTCAGGACGACGGTCAAGGTCGTCATCGGCGACCCCACCGCCACCGTGATCGACCTGGTGCGCGAGATGGGGCCCGACCTGCTGATCATGGGCACGCATCGCGAGCGACGCTTTCTGGACAGCATCCGCGAGACCACGGCGCAGCGCATCGTGCGGCTGACCGATTGCCCGGTTCTGGTCGCGGTCGATCCGACCGAAGCGCCCTACGACCATATCCTTGGCGCGACCGATTTCTCGCCCGCCGCCGCCGCCGCGATCAAGCTGGCGCATGAGCTGGCCCCCGCCGCGCGTCTGACGCCGGTGCATTCGATCCATGTCCCCTACCAGGGCATCCTGACCCAGGCCGGCGGCACCGACGATATCGAGGCCAGTTTCCGCAAGGCGGCGCGTGAAAGCGATGCGCGCTGGCGCGGGGAATATCCGCTGCCCGCCGCCGCCGCGCCGACCGTGATCCGCACCGGCAGCACGCTGGACGTGCTGTCGAACGAGGCCGCCCGCGGGGCCACCACGCTGATCAGCGCGGGCGCGCATGGCCAGGTCGGACAGCACCGGGCGCTGTTGGGCAGCGTCGCGACCTCGCTGATGCGGGTGCCGCCCTGCGACGTGCTGATCGCGAGGCCCTGAGGCCGGGCGTCAGGCGCTGAGCGGGACCGTTTCCATGGCGATCCCCAACCGCGCGCGGATCGCCTCGGGCAGCAGGCGCGCGGTCGAGATACGCGGGGCGGGCATCTCCGGGATCAGCTGCTCGCAGCCGTAGAGGTCGAGATATTCCGCGTGGTTGTCGAAGGCGGCACGTCCGACATAGTCGATGAAGCTCTCCGCCGGGACGCCATTGGCCAGGATCATCTCGTGGTTCTCGGTCTTGACACGGTAGACCGTCATTTGGTCGAAATCTCGACTGCACCACAGGCTGTCGCACTGGGAAAGGAAGGCGTTTCCGCCTCCCGTGTTTCGCAAGATCCCATTTACAAAGGCCCTCTGGAAACAGCGATTTTCGTCACGACCACCCGAGATCGCGCGACACCGATTGCCCCCGCCTGCCGCTTCACCTATACGCGCCTCCATGCTGGATCATGCCTCAAACCGCCCTGCCCTTCCGCCCGAGATTGCCCGTCGGCGGACCTTTGCCATCATCAGCCATCCTGATGCGGGCAAGACCACGCTGACCGAGAAATTCCTGCTCTTCGGGGGGGCGATCCAGATGGCGGGACAGGTGCGCGCCAAGGGCGAGGCGCGGCGCACGCGGTCGGACTTCATGCAGATGGAGAAGGACCGGGGCATTTCCGTCTCCGCCTCGGCCATGTCGTTCGAATACGGCAAGTATCGCTTCAACCTGGTCGACACCCCCGGCCACTCGGATTTCTCCGAGGATACCTACCGGACCCTCACCGCCGTCGATTCCGCCGTGATGGTGATCGACGGGGCCAAGGGCGTCGAAAGCCAGACGCAGAAGCTGTTCGAGGTCTGCCGGATGCGCGACCTGCCGATCCTGACCTTCTGCAACAAGATGGACCGCGAAAGCCGCGACACCTTCGATATCATCGACGAGATCCAGGAGAACCTGGCCATCGACGTGACGCCAGCAAGCTGGCCCATCGGGATGGGGCGCGAGTTCCTGGGCTGCTACGACCTGATCAATGACCGGCTGGAACTGATGGACCGCGCCGACCGCAACGTGGTCGCCGAAAGCGTCAAGATCGAGGGGCTGGACGACCCCGCGCTGGCCGATCACATCCCCGCCGATTTGCTGGAGAAGCTGCGCGAGGAGGTCGAGATGGCGCGCGAGTTGCTGCCCCGCTTCGACCGGCAGTCCATGGCCGAGGGCACGCTGACCCCGATCTGGTTCGGCTCGGCCATCAACAGTTTCGGCGTCAAGGAATTGATGGAAGGCATCGCGGGTTACGGCCCTGAGCCGCAGGTGCAGACCGCGACCCCGCGCGAGGTCGCGCCCGAGGAGGGCAAGGTCACCGGCTTCGTCTTCAAGGTGCAGGCCAACATGGACCCCAAGCACCGCGACCGGGTGGCCTTCGTGCGTCTCGCCTCGGGCCATTTCAAGCGCGGCATGAAGCTGACCCATGTGCGCACGAAGAAGCCGATGGCGATCAGCAATCCGGTGCTGTTCCTGGCCAGCGACCGCGAGCTGGCCGAGGAAGCCTGGGCCGGCGACATCATGGGCATCCCGAACCATGGACAATTGCGCATCGGTGACGCGCTGACCGAAGGCGAGGCGCTGCGCTTTACCGGCATCCCCTCCTTCGCCCCGGAACTGCTGCAAACCTGCCGCGCGGGCGATCCGCTCAAGGCCAAGCACCTGGAAAAGGCGCTGATGCAGTTTGCCGAGGAGGGCGCCGCCAAGATCTTCAAGCCAAGTTTCGGCTCGGGCTTCATCGTCGGCGTCGTCGGCGCGCTGCAATTCGAGGTCCTGGCAAGCCGGATCGAGCTGGAATACGGCCTGCCCGTGCGCTTCGAGGCGTCGCAATTCACCTCGGCCCGGTGGGTGACGGGCGACAAGGCCGCAGTCGATAAGTTCATCAACGCCAACAAGCAGCACATGGCGATCGACAACGATGGCGACCAGGTCTTCCTGACCCGGATGCAGTGGGATATCGACCGCGTTGTGCGCGACTACCCCGATGTGACGCTCTCGGCGACCAAGGAAATGATGGTGTAAGGGGCGGGCGCTGCCTCTCTCTCCAGGTTGCCTTAACCCGATCTTAACCCCGATAGGTCCAGGCTCGCGGCGATGCTGCGTGCGCTTGCCCTTTGCCTGATCCTCTCCGCCTGTGCGGCCGAACCCGCCCTGGTGTCGCCCGATACGGGCCTGTCGGGCTCGGTGACGCGGCAGGTGGTGATCTCGGATCACCCGCATCACGTGCTTCTGGGCCATTTCCTGATCGCCACGGACGGGGTTGAGACCACCCGCGCGCTGGTCATCCAGCAACGCCGCGACGGGGTGCATCGGGTCCGCATGTGGCAGGCCTGGCAGGACGGGCGCGCACTGCCCTTCCGCCGCCTTCCCAGCCGCGCGGGCTGCACCCACGGCACTTGCCGCGACAACGCGGTCGGGTTCATCGCGCTTGGGCCGATGATGCTGGAACACGCCGCGCGCAACGGGTTTTCCGCCACCCTGATCGGGCGTGAAGGGGCCATTCCCATCCAAGCGCCCGCCGCACTTTTTGCCGAGGCCCTTGCGCCGCCATGACCCGCTGCCTCTTGCGCGACCTGATGGGGGATCCACGCAGCGTCTTTGCCCGGCTCTCGCGGATGCGCGCCCGCAGCAACACAGGCTAAGGCCCCGCGAAAACAGCCATTTGACGATCATGCCCGCATAGTCTATTGCGGGGCGCAGCGTCCCGATCTGCGGAGACGCTCAGCCCGCGGGGCGCGACAGGATACCATGCGCTCCAATCACCCAATTTCTCCGGGCACCGATGCCCGCCTGACTGGACGCATATGACCAAATTTTCCGATCTCAACCTTAATCCCAAGGTTCTGAAAGCCGTTGTCGACGCCGGTTATACCGAGCCGACGCCGATCCAGGCCGGCGCCATCCCGCCCGCGCTGGAAGGCCGCGACGTTCTGGGGATCGCCCAGACCGGCACCGGCAAGACCGCCAGCTTCACCCTGCCGATGATCACCGTGCTGGCCCGTGGCCGCGCCCGCGCCCGGATGCCGCGCAGCCTGGTGCTGTGCCCGACCCGCGAACTGGCCGCCCAGGTGGCGGAAAACTTCGACACCTATTCCAAGCATGTGAACCTGACCAAGGCGCTGCTGATCGGCGGCGTCAGCTTCAAGGAACAGGACAAGCTGATCGACAAGGGCGTCGACGTTCTGATCGCGACGCCGGGCCGACTGCTTGATCATTTCGAGCGCGGCAAGCTGATCCTTTCCGACGTCAAGGTCATGGTGGTCGATGAGGCCGACCGGATGCTGGACATGGGCTTCATCCCCGATATCGAGCGCATCTTCGGCCTGACGCCGTTCACCCGGCAGACGCTCTTTTTCTCGGCCACCATGGCCCCCGAGATCGAGCGCATCACCAACATGTTCCTCTCGAACCCCGAGCGGATCGAGGTGGCGCGCCAGGCCACGGCCTCGGACACGATCCTGCAAGGGCTGGTGGAATTCCAGCCCACCCGCCGCGACCAGACCGCCAAGCAGAAACGCGAGATGCTGCGCGCGGTGATCACGGGCGAAGGCGAGAAACTGACCAACGCGATCATCTTCTGCAACCGCAAGGTGGATGTGGATGTGGTGGCGAAGTCGCTCAAGAAACACGGGCTGAACGCCGAGCCGATCCATGGCGATCTGGACCAGTCGCACCGCACGCGGACGCTGGACGGCTTCCGCGACGGTTCGATCAAGTTCCTGGTGGCCTCGGATGTGGCGGCGCGCGGGCTGGATATTCCCAATGTCAGCCACGTGCTGAATTACGACGTGCCGAGCCATGCCGAGGATTACGTCCACCGCATCGGACGCACGGGCCGCGCGGGTCGCAAGGGCACGACAATCATGCTGGCGGTGCCCTCGGACGGAAAATATCTCTCGGCGATCGAGGATCTGATCGGCCAGCCGGTGCCGCGCATCGAAGCCCCGTGGTCTCCCGGCGGCAGCGGCACGTCCCCGGCCAAGCCGGAGCAGGACGAGGAAAGACCCGCCCGCAAATCGCGCAGCCGCTCGCGGTCCAAGCCGAAGGAGCCTGAGGCCGAGGAGACACCCGCCGAGGCGAAGACCCCGGAACAGCCCGCGGAGAAGCCGAAAGAGGCCCCGCGCAGGTCGTCGCGCGGCAGCAGCCGTGGTGGCGGTGGCAGTGGCTCCAGGGGTCAGGTTGTCGGCCTTGGCGATCACCTGCCCGATTTCATCGCGCTCAGCTTCGATGAGCGGCGCGGGCGGCCCGTGACACCGGATACCGATGAGGACGAAACGGTCGAGATCGACGTCGAGGAAACCCCGGAGACAGCGGCAGAGGAAAAGCCCAAGCCGAAGCGGAAATCCCGTGCGAAGAAGCCGAAAGAGACCCCCGAGGCGGAAGCGCCTGCCGAGGAGCCGTCCGAGGCAGAAAACGACAACGAAAGCGCGGCCTGACGGGGGTGAGGGCCTTCGAAGGCCCTCAGGAGGCTTTTCGAAAAGCCTCCCCCCGCCGCGACCGCATCAATCCGCCATCAGCCGTGACGTGATCACCGTGACCTCGGGCTTGCGCCCGATCTCGGCCACGCAGACCTGCCGGACGGCGCGTTTCACCGCGTCTTCCAGCTTGTCGTCATCCATCACCGTCTTGTCGTCGAGGCGCGGCAACAGCCCTTCCAGGTTGTCCTCCAGCGCCTCTTGCAGCGATGCGCCCTTGCCGATGGTCTCGGGCAAACCGCGCGTCTCGACCCAGGCGCCTTCCAGCAATGTGTCATCCTCGTCGACGATCAGCGCCACGACCACCAGCCCGTTCAGCGCCAGTTTCATGCGGTCGCGCACGACGCCGTCAAAGGCCCCAATGAGGCGTGAGCCATCCAGGTAGGTGCGGCTGACCTCGACATGCTCGACCACGCCCGGCGCATTGCCGGACAGCTGCACCAGCGACCCGTTCGGGGCCAGTATCGACGACACGCCACCGCCCTCACCCACCCGGCAATGTTCGCGCAAATGGCGGTGTTCGCCATGGTTGGGGATCAGGATCTGCGGCTTCACCAGCGCGTGCATCTTCTGCAGGTCGGGCCGGTTGGCATGGCCCGAGACGTGGTAGAAGCCGCTTTGCTCATCCACGATCTCGACCCCCAGTTCGGACAGCGCGTTCTGGATGCGGGCGACGCCGATCTCGTTGCCCGGAATGGTCTTGGAGGAAAAGAGGAACATGTCCCCTTCCTTGAGCTGATGGCCGAGATACTTGCCACGGCTGAGCTGCGCCGAGGCCGCGCGGCGTTCGCCCTGACTGCCGGTCACGATCAGCATGAGGTTCTCGCGCGGGATCTGGGTTGCGTCCTCGGGGCTGATGGTGGCGGGGAAATCCTTGAGCACGCCGGTTTCCACCCCCGCCGTCACCATGCGTTTCATCGCCCGGCCCATCAGCACGATGGTGCGCCCCGCCGCCTTGCCGGCCTCGGCCAGCGTCTTCAGCCGCGCGATGTTCGAGGCGAAGGTGGTCGCAACGACCATGCCCCTGGCACCTGCCACAAGCTCGGTGATGGGCTTTGGCAGTTCGCTTTCGCTGCGGCCCTCATGGCGGGAAAACACGTTGGTGGAATCGCAGATCAGGGCGCGGACGCCCGCGTTGCCGATCTCCTCCCACATCGCCTCATCGAAGGGTTCGCCGACGCGCGGGTCATGGTCGATCTTGAAATCGCCCGAATGCACGATGCGGCCGCCGGGGCTGTCGATGACCAGTGCGGACGCCTCGGGGATCGAATGCGAGGTCGGCGCGAAACCCACGGTGAAGGGGCCCGCTGTGACCGTCTCGGGCCATACCGGGGCCTCGACCACCACATCGGGGTCGGCCCCTGCCTCCTCCAGCTTGCGGCGCGCGTGATAGGCGGTGAAGGGCCGCGCGAAGACGGGCGCCTTGAGGTGCCGGTAGAGATGGCCGACCGCGCCGACATGATCCTCATGCGCGTGGGTGATGAAGATGCCGTCCAGCCGATCGCTGCGCTCCGCCAGCCAGGCGATGTCGGGCAGGATAAGGTCCACCCCCGGCGTGCCGTCCATGTCGGGAAAGCTCACGCCGATATCGACCAGGATAAACCGCTCCTTGCCTTCGGCGCCGTAGCCGTAGACATAGCAATTCATCCCGATCTCCCCCGCGCCGCCGAGGGGGAGGTAGATCAGCCGTTTGGATTTGCTCATATTGCCCCGTGTTCCTTGTTGTATTTGTAGATCACGGTCAGTCCGTGAATGGTCAGGTCGTCCTCGATCAGGTCAAATAGCACATCGCCCTGCGAGAACAACGGCGCAAGCCCCCCGGTGCCGATAATTCGCATCGGCCGGTCATATTCCCCCCGGATCCGGTCGCAGATGCCGCGCACCAGGCCGATATAGCCCCAGAAGACACCGGATTGCATGCAGGCCACCGTGTTGGTGCCGATGACGGATTGCGGCTTGGTCACATCGACATGCGGCAGGGCGGCGGCGGCGCGGTGCAGCGCCTCCAGGCTGAGGTTCACGCCCGGCGCGATGACGCCGCCCACGTAAGCGCCGTCATGGGCCACCACGTCGAATGTGGTGGCGGTGCCGAAATCGACCACGATCAAGTCACCGCCATGCCGGTCATAGGCGGCGGCGGTGTTGACCAGCCGGTCGGGGCCCACCTGCGTGCCCTCATCGACGCGGGGGGGCGTCGGCAGCAGGCAGTCGGGCTTGCCCACCACCAGCGGGCGGCAGTCAAAGTAGCGGTCGCAGAGGACGCGCAGGTTGAACACCACGCGCGGCACGGTCGACGAGATGATGGCGTCGGTGATCACCACATCATGCAGCTTCCTGTGCTCCATCAGCGTCGAGAGCCAGACGAAATACTGATCCGCCGTGCGCTGATGTTCCGTGGTCGTGCGGAAGGTCGCCAGGAACTGGTCCCCGTCCCAGATCGAGAAGACGGTGTTGGTATTGCCGGTGTCGATGGCCAGAAGCATGTCGCGGCCTCCCTGTCGTGGTCAGAAGAATATCTCGGCGGCGGAAATGATCCGCTGGCCCCCGGGGGTTGAGAGGACGAGGTTGCCCGCCTCGTCCACGGTCTCGAACCGACCCGTAATGGCCTCGCGGCCCGTGCGCGCGGTGATGGTCTCGCCCAGTCTCGCGGCCCCTGCCAGCCAGGCGGTGCGGATCGGCGCGAAGCCGTAGGTGGTGAAGGCGGCCTCATGGCGGGCATAGGCGGGCGCGAGGAGGTCGAGGAAGTCCTCGGGCGTGACCTGCGCCCCGGTCTCGGAGAGGAGGCTCACGGGCGGCACCGCGCCGGGCTCCACCTCCCCCGTGCCGGGGGCGGTGGCGAGGTTGACGCCGATGCCGATGATCAGGTGATCGACGCGCGCGCCCGCCCCGATGCTCTGCAGCAGGATACCGGCCAGCTTGCCGCCATTCAGAAGCACATCATTGGGCCATTTCAGGGACAACCCGTCGCCCCTGCCCGTCGCGTCCTGCAGCGCGTCGCGCAAGGCAAGTGCGGCGACAAAGCTGCGCAGCGCGACCACCTCGGGCGGCTCGGTCGGGCGCATCACCAGCGAGGCCATGAAATTGCCCGACGGTGACGCCCAGGCCCTGCCGCGGCGTCCGTGGCCCGCCGTCTGCGCATGTGCCAGCACCCATTCGGGACCGGCCAGCGTCGGCGCTATGCGCGCGCCCTCGGCCATGGTGCTGTCAACGGTGGACAAGACCCGGCGGCCCACGCCCTGGGGCCAGCCGGTCATGGATCAGTTGACCAGCGTCGCGGCCGCCGCCATCGCCAGGTCGTCGATCCCGAAGAGGTTGAAGACCCCGAGCAGCATGATCGCGGCGGCGGTCATCAGGCCCACCATCGCCAGCCGGTTGCCGGAGGGATCGAGCGGCTCCCGCTCTTCGCCGAAATACATGAAATAGACGATGCGGATGTAGTAGAACGCGCCGATCACCGAGGCGATGACACCCAGGATCGCCAGCCAGTTCAGCCCCGCATTCACGGCGGCGACCAGCACCGCGTATTTGCCGAAGAACCCCACCAGCGGCGGCACGCCCGCAAGGCTGAACATCAGCACCAGCAGCGCCAGCGCCTTCACCGGCTCACGCGACGAAAGCCCGTTCAGCGCCGAGATATTGGTGACGTGACGGCCATCGCGGGTCATCGACAGGATGAAGGCGAAGGTGCCGATATTCATCGTGACGTAGATCGCCATGTAGATCAGCATCGCGCTGACGCCCTGTTCGTCGCCTGCCGCCAGCCCCATCAGGGCAAAGCCCATATGGGTGATCGAGCTATAGGCCATCAGCCGCTTGATGTCGGTCTGCCCGATTGCGGCGATGGCGCCCAGGAACATCGAGAACACCGCCAGAAGCGCGACGATCTGCTGCCAGTCGCCGACAACGCCGCCGAACGCGTCATGCGCCAGCCGCGCGAAAAGGCCCATCGCGGCCACTTTGGGCGCGGTGGCGAAGAAGGCGGTGACCGGCGTGGGCGAGCCCTCGTAGACATCCGGCGTCCACATGTGGAACGGCGCGGCGGAGACCTTGAACGCCAGGCCCGCGATCATGAAGACAAGGCCGAAGACCAGGCCGAGCGACGCGCCCCCTTCTGCCGCCTCGAATATGCCCGAGAAAAGCGTGGTGCCCGCGAAGCCGTAGGTCAGCGACGCGCCATAGAGCAGCAGCCCCGAGGAGAGCGCGCCGAGCACGAAATACTTGAGGCCGGCCTCGGTCGATCGCGCGGAATCGCGGCGCAGGGCCGCCACGACATAGAGCGACAGGGATTGCAGCTCCAACCCCATGTAAAGCGTCATCAGGTCGCCCGCCGAGACCATGACCATCATGCCGACCGCCGCCAGCGTGATCAGCATCGGGTATTCGAACCGCATCAGGTCGTCGCGGACCATGAACTCCTGCCCCACCAGGAGGATCGCGGCCGCCGAGAGCAGGATCACCACCTTGGCGAAACGCGAAAAGCCATCGTCGATGAACATGCCGCCAAAGGCCGATTGCGTCGGCCCGCCCGACAGGCCGATCATCGCCGCAACGCCCACGAAGACCGCGACGGTCAGCCAGACCAGCACCGGGGCCAGCCCGTCCTTGGAGGTATAGACCGCCGTGATCAGGCCAAGCATCGCGAAGACGGCGAGGATGATCTCGGGCAGCAGGATGGAGAGATCGGAGGCGAGCATCGAGAAACCCCTAGTTGCTGGCAGCGACGGCGTTGGCGGGAACGAGGTTTTCCAGCGCCAGGTCGTAATTGGAAACAAGCGCCTCGACCGAGGGGCCGATGATATCGAGCGCGAGGCTCGGATAGACGCCAAGCAGGATCGTCATGAAGATGAGCGGCGCGAAGATCAGGCGCTCGCGCGTCGACATGTCGGTGATGGATTTCAGGCTTTCCTTGATCAGATCGCCGAACACCACCCGGCGATAGAGCCAGAGCGCGTAGGCGGCGCTGAGGATCACGCCGGTCGCGGCCAGGACCGCGATCCAGGTGTTGACCTGGAAGACGCCGATCAGGGTCAGGAACTCGCCCACGAAGCCCGACGTGCCGGGCAGGCCGACATTGGCCATGGTGAACAGCATGAAGATGGCGGCATAGGCGGGCATCCGGTTCACCAGACCGCCATAGGCGTCGATCTCGCGCGTGTGCATCCGGTCATAGATCACGCCCACGCAGAGGAACAGCGCGCCGGAGATGAAGCCGTGGCTGATCATCTGGAAGATCGCGCCATCGACGCCCTGCTGGTTGGCGGCGAAAATGCCCATCGTGACATAACCCATATGCGCGACGGAGGAATAGGCGATCAGCTTCTTCATATCCTCCTGCACCATCGCCACCAGGCTGGTGTAGATGATCGCGATGACCGACAGCCACATGACGAACTCGGCCATCATGTCGGACGCGACGGGGAACATCGGCAGGCTGAAACGCAGGAAGCCGTAGCCGCCCATCTTCAACAGGATCGCGGCCAGCACGACCGAACCGGCCGTGGGCGCCTGCACATGGGCATCGGGCAACCAGGTATGCACTGGCCACATCGGCAGTTTGACGGCGAAACTTGCGAAGAAGGCGATCCAGAGCACGGTCTGCAATCCGCCCATGATCTGGAAGCCGAAGACGGAAAGCGGGGCCGCGCTGAACTGATGATCCAGAAGCGCCGGGATGTCGGTGGTGCCGGCATCAATATACATCGCCACGATCGCCACCAGCATCAGGACCGAGCCGAGGAAGGTGTAGAGGAAGAACTTGAACGCGGCATAGATGCGGTCCTTGCCGCCCCAGATGCCGATGATCAGGAACATCGGGATCAGCCCCGCCTCGAAGAAGAGGTAGAAGAGGACGAGATCCAGCGCCACGAAGACGCCGATCATCAGCGCCTCCAGCACCAGCAGCGCGATCATGTATTCCTTGACGCGGGTGCTGACCCCCCAACAGGCGGCGATGGTCAGGGGCATCAGGAAGGTGGTCAGCAGCACGAAGAGCACGCTGATCCCGTCGACGCCCACCTTGTAGGTCAGGCCCATCATCCACTCGCCCTCCTCGACAAGCTGGAAGCCGGGATTGGAGGCGTCGAACCGGGTCAGGATGAACAGCGAGATGACGAAATTCGCGGCGGTGACAAACAGCGCCATGCGTTTCGCGCCAAGCTGCGCGGCCTCATCATTGCCGCGCAGGAACACGGCCATCACGATTGCGGCGACGAGCGGCAGGAAGGTGACGATGGACAGGAGGTTATCTTGCATGTCGTATCTCTCAGCCCCCGAAGCTCAGGGTCGCGATGGTGATCAGAAGGGCGATGCCCAGGACCATGGCGAATGCGTAATGGAAGAGGTAGCCCGATTGCGCGCGGCCCGCCATCCTGGTGAACCAGGGGATGATCCCCATCGCCAGCCCGTTGATGCCACCATCGATGATATTGCCATCGCCCCGGCGCCAGAAGAGACGGCCAAGCCAGCCCGCGGGGATCACGAAGAGCCAGTTGTAGATCTCGTCGAAATACCACTTGTTGAGCAGGAAGAGGTAGGCGGGGCGGTTGGTCTCGGCCAGACGGCGCGGCAGGGACGGGTTGACGATGTAGAACAGCGTCGCGGTCCCGAACCCGATCAGCATGGCGATGAAGGGCGCAAGCTTGACCCAGGTGGACACGGCATGGGCGTCGTTCAGGACATTGTTGTCCGGCGCAATGTGGATCGCACCATCGCCGGGCGCGCCGGTAAAGACGTAATGCGCTTCGCCGTAACCGCCCGCGTCTTCGCCAGCGTAGTCGCCCGCCTCCTCGGCAGCGGCCTCCTCGGTGACGGGGTCGCCCGCCTCCTCGGCATGGGCTTCCTCTGCGCCGACCTCACCCTCCTCGGCGTATTCCACACCGAAGAACCGGCCCACCTGGTCGACCGAGCCGAAGAAGGAACTGTACCAGATCATGCCCGAGAACACCGCCCCGAGCGCCAGCGCGCCAAGCGGGATCAGCATGGTCATCGGGCTTTCATGGGCGTGGTCATGGGCATGGCGGTCGCCGCGCGGGGTGCCGAAGAAGGTCAGGTAGATCAGGCGCCAGGAATAGAAGCTGGTGAAGCAGGCGGCGATGACCAGCGCCCAGAAGGCGTAGAGGCCAAGCCCGCCGCCGAAGGCGAAGGCGCTCTCGATCACCGCGTCCTTGGACAGGAACCCGGCAAAGCCGATATAGGTCAGCGGGATGCCGACGCCGGTAATGGCCAGCGTGCCGATCAGCATCGCGGCAAAGGTCAGCGGAATCTTCTTGCGCAGACCGCCATAGTTGCGCATGTCCTGCTCATGGTGCATCGCGTGGATGACGGAGCCTGCGCCGAGGAACAGCATCGCCTTGAAGAAGGCGTGGGTGAAGAGGTGGAAGAGCGCGACCGAATAGACGCCCACACCCGCCGCCACGAACATGTAGCCCAGTTGCGAACAGGTCGAATAGGCGATGACGCGCTTGATGTCGTTCTGCACCAGGCCCACGGTCGCGGCAAAGAACGCCGTCGCGGCCCCGATGATGACGATGAAATTCGTCGCATAGGGCGCGTATTCCAGCACCGGCGACATGCGGATGACCAGGAACACGCCCGCCGTCACCATGGTCGCGGCGTGGATCAGCGCGGATACCGGCGTCGGGCCTTCCATCGCGTCGGGCAGCCAGGTGTGCAGGAACAGTTGCGCCGATTTGCCCATCGCGCCAAAGAACAGCAGCATGCCGATGGTGTTGGCCGCGTTCAATTCATAGCCCAGGAAGCTGATCGTCATCTCCGCCAGTTCCGGCCCCATGGCCAGGATCACGTCGAAATTGATGCTGTCGGTCAGCTTGTAGAGCGCGAAGATGCCAAGCAGGAAGGCGAAGTCGCCGACCCGGTTGACGACGAAGGCCTTGATCGCGGCGGCCCCGGCGGTCGGTTTGCGGAAGTAGAAGCCAATGAGAAGGTAGGAGGCGACGCCGACCCCTTCCCAGCCGAAGAAGAGCTGCAACAGGTTGTCCGCCGTCACCAGCATCAGCATCGCGAAGGTGAAGAAGCTGAGATAGGCGAAGAAGCGGGGGCGGTAGCTCTCGCCTTCGCGGAAATGCTCGTCATTCGCCATGTAGCCGAAGCTGTAGAGATGCACGAGCGCCGAGACGGAGGTGATCACGATCAGCATCGTCGCGGTCAGCCGGTCGATGCGCACCTGCCAGCTTGTGTCAAGCGATCCGGACGCGATCCAGGTGAAGAGGTCGCGGGTATAGGTCTCACCGTCAAAGGCGAAGAACACGATCCAGGACAGCGCCATGGACAGGAACAGCAGGCCGGTCGAGACCACGCAGGCCGCCTGTTCGCCGATCAGCCGCCAGGAAAACCCGCAGATGATGGCGCCGACCAGGGGGGCGAAGAGGAGGATGGTTTCCATGGTCTCAGCCCTTCATCACGTTGACATCTTCGACCGCGATGGTGCCGCGGTTGCGGAAGAAGCAGACCAGGATGGCCAGGCCGATGGCGGCCTCGGCGGCGGCGACGGTTAGGACGAAGAGGGTGAAGACCTGCCCCGTCAGATCGCCCAGATAGGCGGAGAAGGCGACGAGGTTGATATTGACCGCCAGCAGCATCAGTTCGACCGACATCAGGATGATGATGACGTTCTTGCGGTTCAGGAAGATCCCGAAAATCCCGATGACGAACAGCGCGGCGGCCACCGTCAGGTAATGTTCAAGTGCGATACTCATCTCGTCCCTCCGGGGTTTTCACGTCCCCATTCATTCGTCGTCGAGGGCGCGCGGGCCCTCGAATATCTGTGCGGGCGGGCGTTACAGACCCTGCCCCGGTTTCACGTCCTTCAACTCCATCGCCTTGGCTGGGTCGCGATACATCTGGGCCAGCACGTTCTGGCGCTTGATGTCGGTGCGGTGGCGCAGGGTCAGGACAATCGCGCCGATCATGGCGACCAGCAGGATCAGCCCGGCAAGCTGGAACAGCAGGAAGTAGCGGTCATAGAGGATCGCGCCGAGCGCCTCGGTATTGTGCATCTCGGACAGCGCGGGCGTCGGGTTGCCGAGGCGTCCGTCGAACCCTTCCGAGAACTGCCACGACCCGAAGGCCATCGACAGCTGGATCAGGATCACCACGCCGATCAGCCCCGCCAGCGGCACGTATTTCGCCATCTCGGCCTTCAACTCGGCGAAATCCACGTCCAGCATCATGACGACGAAGAGGAACAGGACCGCCACCGCGCCGACATAGACGATGATCAGCAGCATGGCGACGAATTCCGCCCCGATCAGCACGAACAGGCCGGCCGTGCTGAGGAAGGCCAGGATCAGCCACAGCACCGAATGCACCGGGTTGCGCGCCACGACGACGAAGAGGCCCGCCAGGACGGTGGTGAGCGAAAACAGGTAGAAGGTGAAATCGACAACGCCCATGGGTCTATTCCTCGTTTCCGTCGATGGTCTGGCGGGCCAGGTCCATCGCCTTGGTCATCGCGGGCACGCCGCCGAACATGGCCGCCTGCGCGATGGTATCCGCGATCTCCTGCTTGGTGGCCCCGGCCTCCAGCGCGTGGCGCACGGTCAGGCGGATCTGCGGCTCGGCATGGGCGCCCTGGATGGTCAGGCCCTGAAGCGTCAGCAGCAGACGGGTTTTCGAGTCCAAACCTTCCGGGTTGAACTGCTTGCCCATCATCATCTCCATCATCTCGGCGGGGATGGTGGGCCACATCTTCTCGAACCCGTCGGGGGTGAAGCTGGCCAGCGCGGGGTTCATCGCCTTGGCCATGTCCTGAGTCTGCTTGAACAGCGCCTCGAAGGGGTTTTGCGGGGTGTCGGTCATGTCGGGTCTGTCCCTTCCAGCGACTCCACGCGCTCTTCCACCTGATGGATGTATCCCGCGATGGAGGTCAGCAAGACTCCTTGCCCGCCGATCAGGTTACGCAGATCGGACAGCTCCTTGCGAACCTCCTTGCGGAAGGTCGCGTTCTCCTCGCGCATCTCCCACAATTGGGTCAGGATCAGGTTATCCACATTCTCACTCATCTGTAGGGCGCGTCCATTTCCAGGTTGCGGGCGATCTCGGCTTCCCACCGCTCGCCGTTTTCCAGAAGCTTGGCCTTGTCGTAGAACAACTCCTCGCGCGTTTCGGTCGCGAATTCGAAATTCGGGCCTTCGACGATGGCATCGACCGGGCAGGCCTCCTGGCAGAAGCCGCAATAGATGCACTTGGTCATGTCGATGTCGTAGCGCGTGGTCCGGCGGCTGCCATCCTCGCGCGGTTCGGCGTCGATGGTGATGGCCTGCGCCGGGCAGATCGCCTCGCACAGCTTGCAGGCGATGCAGCGTTCCTCGCCATTGGGGTAACGCCGCAGCGCGTGTTCGCCGCGGAAACGGGGGGAAAGCGGCCCCTTCTCATGCGGGTAATTCAACGTCGCCTTGGGCGAGAAGAAATATTTCAGCCCAAGCTTGAAGCCGACGATGAAATCCCAAAGCAGGAAGTATTTCGTGGCGCGGGTATAGTCGATCTGGGTCATGTTCAGCCCCCTACCATCCAGCGGGCATAGGCGCCGCCGAACAATTCAAACTTTGCCGCGAAGCTGACCAGCACGACCCAACCCAGGGAAAGCGGCAGGAACACTTTCCAGCCGATCCGCATCAGTTGGTCATAGCGGTAGCGCGGGGTGATCGCCTTGACCATCGAGAAGACGAAGAAGACCAGCAGAATCTTGATCGACATCCACCAGATGCCATCGGGCAGGCCGGGGATGGGGCTGAGCCAGCCGCCGAAGAACAGGAGCGCAACCAGCGCGCACATCAGCACCACGGCCACAAGTTCGCCGATCATGAAGAGAAGGAAGGGCGTCGAGGAATATTCCACCTGGTAGCCCGCGACCAGTTCCGATTCCGCCTCGGGCAGGTCGAAGGGCGGGCGGTTGGTTTCCGCCAGCGCCGAGATGAAGAACAGGATCAGCATCGGGAAATGCGGCAGCCAGTACCAGTTGAGCAGGCCCAGATTGCCATCCTGCGCGGCGACGATGGCCCCGAAATTCAGCGATCCGGTCGAGATGACGATGCCAATGACGATGAGGCCCAGGGACACCTCGTAGGAGATCATCTGCGCCGCCGAGCGCAACGACCCCAGGAACGGGTATTTCGAGTTCGAGGCCCATCCGCCCATGATCACGCCATAGACCTCCAGCGACGAGATCGCCATGACATAGAGGACCGCGACGTTGAGATCGGCCAGCACCCAGCCGTCATCGAAGGGGATCACGGCCCAGGCAATCAGCGCCATCACCAGGCTGACCATCGGGGCCAGCAGGAACACGGCACGGTCGGCGCCTGCGGGGAACACGACCTCTTTCAGGATGTATTTCAGGAAATCGGCAAAGCTTTGCAGCAGGCCGAAGGCCCCCACGATATTGGGCCCCCTGCGCATCTGCACGGCGGCCCAGATCTTGCGGTCGGCATACATCAGGAAGGCCAGCGCCACCAGAAGCGGCACCACCAGAAGCAGGATCTGCCCCACGGTCAGCAGGGTGATGCCCAAACCCGTTGTCGTAAAGAATTCAACCATAGTCCCTCACACCGTCGGTATGCCTTGCTCGGCACAGTCCGCGACCACCACTTCGGCGTCGATCGTCTGCACCCCCCGCGGGAGCGCCGGTGACACGGTGTAAACCGCATCTGCCCGCCAAAGGCCAGACTCTTCATCCACATTTGTGCGCACATGTCGCGCAAAGCCGTAGCCCCGGATCACCGCATATTGCGCGGCGGCGCATTCGGCATAGAGCGCCACATCCTCGCGGTTGCGCGCGCCGCGCATCGTGACGTGGAAATTGACCAGATCGTCATCCAGCAGGCGCGTCTGCACGCCCATGAACTCGAACAATTCCACGGGGATGTCGCGGCTGGTCTCCGGGGCCTCGGGGGCCTCGGGGGTTTCGGCCTGCCGCGCGCCGGGCGCGCAGGCGGCCAGCACCGCCAACGCGCCCCAGAACGCCGCGATTTTGATCCCCGGCATCGCCGGTTACTCCGCCGCCAGGACCGTCTCGGCCCGCGCCTTAGCCCCTGCCGACAGCTCCGCCATCAGGCTGGAGGCGCGCGCAATCGGGTTGGTCAGGTAGAAATCGCCGATCGCGGGCACGAAATCGGCATTGCCGGGTGTGCGAAGCTCCAGCGCATCACCCTCGTTTTCCGGAACCTCGTCGATACGGCCCAGATGCGGCACCGCCTCGATCAGTGCGGTCCGCAACTGCGCCAGGCTGTCGAAGGGCAGCGTGGCCCCCATTTCAGCCGAGAGCGCGCGCAGGATGGCCCAGTTTTCCTTGGCCTCACCGGGCGCGAAGCCCGCGCGCAGGGCAAGTTGCGGGCGGCCCTCGGTGTTGACGAACAGCCCCTGTTCCTCGGTATAGGCGGCCCCCGGCAGGATCACGTCGGCGCGGTGCGCGCCCCGGTCGCCATGGCTGCCCTGGTAGATGACGAACGCGCCTGCGTCGATCTCGACCTCATCGGCGCCGAGATTGTAGATCACGTCCGCGCCGTCAATCGCGGCCTCCATGCCGCCCTCGGTCACGGCCCCCACGTCCATCGCGCCGACCCGGCCCGCCGCACTGTGCAGCACCAGAAGGCCCGAGCCCGAGATCTCGGCCATCTTCTGCGCCTGTGCCAGCACCGCCTCGCCATCGGCCTCGCGCAGGGCACCCTGCCCCACGATCACGATGGTCTTCTTCTCGTCGCGGGTTTCCTCCGAGACACCATCCGCGATCATGTCCAAGAGCGCCTGACGGCCCGTCCCGGCATGGTAGTAGTCATAGGTCAGGTCGGCGGCCTCGCCGATCAGCGCGACCTCGGCGCCTGCGATCCAGGCCTTGCGGATGCGCGCGTTCAGCACCGGCGCCTCAACGCGGGGGTTGGTGCCGATCAGCAGGATCATGTCGGCATCGTCGATGTCCTCCACCGTGGCGGTCCCGACATAGGCGGCGCGGTTGCCTGCGGGAAGGCGCGCGCCATCGGTGCGGCATTCGACCGAGCCGCCTTGCGATTCAACCAGCGTTTTCAGTGCATAAGCGGCCTCGACCGGGGCCAGGTCGCCGACCAGACCGGCCAGTTTGCCAGCCCCCTTCATCGCGTCCGCCGCCTTGGCCAAAGCCTCGGGCCAGGTCGCGGGGCGCAGACGCCCATTCTCGCGGATGTAGGGTTTATCCAGCCGCTGCTTGCGCAGCCCGTCCCAGACAAAGCGGGTCTTGTCGCTGATCCATTCCTCGTTCACGCCGTCATGGTTGCGCGGCAGGATGCGCATCACTTCGCGCCCCTTGGTATCGACACGGATATTGCTGCCGAGCGCATCCATCACGTCGATGGTCTCGGTCTTGGACAGCTCCCAGGGACGCGCGGTGAAGGCGTAGGGCTTGGACGTCAGCGCCCCCACCGGGCAAAGGTCGATGATATTGCCTTGCAGGTTCGAATCGATCATCGCCCCCAGATAGGTGGTGATCTCGGCATCCTCGCCGCGGCCGGTCTGGCCCATCACCATGACGCCCGCCACCTCGGAGGTGAAGCGCACGCAGCGGGTACACGAGATGCAGCGCGTCATCTGGGTATCGACAAGCGGCCCGAGTTCCAGGTCTTCCGAGGCGCGCTTGGGCTCGCGGTAGCGGCTGAAATCGACGCCATAGGCCATCGCCTGGTCCTGCAGGTCACATTCACCGCCCTGGTCGCAGATCGGGCAATCCAGCGGATGGTTGATCAGCAGGAATTCCATCACGCCTTCGCGGGCCTTCTTGACCATCGGGCTGTTGGTCCGGACCATCGGCGGCTCACCATCCTTGCCGGGGCGCAGATCGCGCACCTGCATGGCACAGCTTGCCGCCGGTTTCGGCGGGCCGCCCACGACCTCGACCAGGCACATCCGGCAATTGCCCGCGATCGAGAGGCGTTCGTGATAGCAAAAGCGCGGGATTTCGACCCCGGCCTGTTCGCAGGCCTGGATCAGGGTCATGGCCGGATCGACCTCGACCTCTTTGCCGTCGATATTGATTTTGCGTAGCTCGGTCATGGCTTTACCTTTGCAGGGCGCGCGCGTCGGAAGGGGCGTGGTTTGCAGCCCTGTCTAACGCAGCGCCCACCCGGATTCACGCGGAAATTCCACATGGCCCCCCCAATGCCGCGTTCGGGAGGGATTTGCAACGCGCGACGGAGGGGATTCGTGACCGGACGGGGTGGTTTTTCGCCGCGCCGGACACGCGAAAAGGCCCGCGCCGGGGGGGGCATCCCGGCGCGGGCCTTCTTTCCGGCAGGCGGTGCCGATCAGCGCAAAAGCTGCCCGATGGCGGAGCCCGCGGCAATCTCCTCGCGGCCGACGGTGCAATAGCCTTCCATCATGGTGGGCGAGGCCCCGCGCGGCTCCAGCCGGGCATCGGCCAGGGCGCGCACCCGGTCCTGTTCGGCCTCGTCGTTCACATAGGCGCGGATCTCGCTGCGCGAATAGCCTAGCGCCTCGGCCTCGGACACCAGGTTGTTGATATAGCCGATCGCGCGCAGGCGGCGGGCCGAGATATCGGGGCAGCGGTTATGGATATGGCGCGCGATGGCGAAATTGATCAGGCCCTCGCTGATCACCGGATCATTGCGCAGCGCGTCCCAGTCTTCGGCTTGCGCGGGCGCTTGCGTGGGCGCGGCGGCCAGAAGGCCCGCAACCAGAAGCGGGGTCAATCGGAGCATCATGAACAGGTCCTTTCGAAAAATCGGCTCGACGAGGCTTGAGACGTGGGGCACGGGCCCCTGTCATTCAATATCAACCGCCCGTCATCCGGCGACATCGGCCCGAAGTCGCCGATTTCCTGAGGAAACCGCCTATATCCGCACGCCCCAGAAGGCGATGATCAGGTAGATCACCAGGCCCACCAAGGCCAGGCCAAGCGTCGAGTAGATCGCGCCTTCCAGCTTTTCGGGCGTGTTCAGCAGCATCATCACCATGCCCGCCAGCAGCGCCCCGATCACCGCGCCCAGGATCGAGCCGCCGATGCCCCATGTATAGCCGAGCCAAAGCCCGAGCCCGATCAGGACCAGGAACACCACCGTCATCCAGGCCCGGTAGAACCCGCTCAGGACCGGGCGATTGCTGTGCATCGGTTGATCTGCCACTGCCGCCTCCGTTGGCTCGCCCCTTTTTCGCGGGGCGTTGTCCAATTCACGGGTATCATAGCGGGTGGGCGCCTACCGGGCAAGAAATGAGGCGCCTGCCTGACGGTCGGGCGATCAGTTTTGCAACAGCGCGCGCTTTCGGATCGGGCCTCATGACGGGATATGGCATGATACCAATAGTTTAGCGACGGGCCTTCGCCGGAATGGGCTGCCCCGCCCGCGCCCCTTCCTGCCGCCCGCCGAGCCAGCGCCCGAGCGCGGCCAGCACGCCCGCCAGCGAAACCCTCGGCGCGCGGAGGCCCTCGGTGCGGCGCGCCATATCCTGCATCATCTGGCGATGTTCATGGGGTCCGTAGCACATCGGGCGGGCTCCTGCTTGCGGGAATGGGCCAGGTCAGCATAGCCCCGGTCCCGCCCCCGGCAAAATCACGATGCGGCGAGGGCTGCGGGAAATTCCTGACAGCTTTGTCCGCTTTTCCTGACAGGTTTGTCAGGAATTTCGCCGCTGCATTCCGGCGCCTACTCGGCCGCGATGGGGCCGCGCTTGTGCTTGATGCGATCCTCGATCTCGTCGCGGAAGTTGCGGATCAGGCCCTGGATCGGCCAGGCCGCCGCGTCGCCGAGCGCGCAGATGGTGTGGCCCTCGACCTGCTTGGTCACGTCCAGCAGCATGTCGATTTCCTCGACCGCCGCGTCGCCCTTCACCAGCCGGTCCATCACCCGCATCATCCAGCCGGTGCCTTCGCGGCAGGGCGTGCATTGGCCACAGCTTTCGTGCTTGTAGAAGGCCGCCAGCCGCCAGATCGCCTTGATGATGTCGGTCGACTGATCCATCACGATCACCGCCGCCGTGCCGAGGCCCGATTGCAGGTCGCCGCGCAGGTAGTCGAAATCCATGATCGCGTCGCGCATGTTCTCGCCGCGCACGCAAGGCACCGAGGATCCGCCGGGGATCACCGCCTTGAGGTTGTCCCAGCCGCCGCGAATGCCGCCGCAATGCTTTTCGATCAGTTCCTCGAAACTGATCGACATGGCCTCTTCCACGACGCAGGGGTTGTTGACGTGGCCCGAGATCGCAAAGAGCTTGGTGCCCGCATTGTTGGGCCGGCCAAAGCCCGCGAACCACTCCGCGCCACGACGCAGGATGGTGGGGACGACGGCGATGCTCTCGACGTTGTTCACCGTGGTCGGGCACCCATAAAGCCCCGCGCCCGCCGGGAAGGGCGGCTTCATCCGGGGCATCCCCTTCTTGCCTTCCAGGCTCTCCAGCAGCGCGGTTTCCTCGCCGCAGATATAGGCCCCTGCCCCGTGATGCAGGTAGAGGTCGAAATCCCAACCCGACCCGGCGGCGTTCGGCCCGAGCAGGCCCGCATCATACGCCTCGTCCACGGCCGCCTGCAGCGCCTCGCGTTCGCGGATATATTCGCCGCGCAGGTAGATATAGCAGGCATGCGCGTTCATCGCGAAGCTGGCGATCAGCGCGCCCTCGATCAGGGTGTGGGGATCGTTGCGCATAATCTCCCGGTCCTTGCAGGTGCCAGGTTCCGATTCGTCGGCATTGATCACCAGGTAGGCGGGCCGCCCGTCGCTTTCCTTGGGCATGAAGGACCATTTCAGACCGGTCGGGAACCCCGCGCCGCCGCGCCCGCGCAGGCCGCTGGCCTTCATGATCTCGACGATCTTGTCGCGGCCAAGCGCGATCAGATCCTTGGTGCCGTCCCAATGTCCACGTTTCTTGGCCCCGGCCAGGTCGCGGTCGTGCATCCCGTAGATATTGGTGAAAATCCGGTCTTTGTCCTGGAGCATCCTTCAGTCCCTTTCGTGGCGGCGGGCCGTCCAGACCTGATATGTCACAATCAGCGCCCAGACCAGTGCCGCAATTGCCGCAAGGTCGAACAAGAAGACATAGCGCACGGGCAGGCCAAGCTGTCCGCCCAGGAATTGCGCCCCAAACCACAGCACCATGGTCGCGGCCATCACGATGGCGGCGATGCGCGCCTTGCGGGCGTTGGTGTCGGGGCTGGAGGGCATTGCGGGCGGGCGGGCCTTCACGTCATGTCGGTCGGGATCGGTTTTAGGTCAGGCGGGCGGGGAATGTCCACTGGCCCGGCTGCAAGCGACATGAAAAACCGCACCGGGGCTGACCGGCGCGGGTTTTATAAAGAGTGTGCGCCGGGGTCAGGCCCGCTTGGCGGCCCCGGCGACGATGTCGAAGCGGGTGCAGGCCAGCTTGAAGCCGGGGATGTTCTCGTCCAGCCAGTCGATGCCCTCAGCGTCCAGCGCGGCGATCTGATCGACATGGTAGATGCCGATCTCGTTCAGGCTGCCGGCCAGTTTCGCGCCGATGCCGCGCAGGGCGGTCAGGTCGTCCGGCTTGCCGCCGCGCGGGGCGTCCAGCAGGGCGGGGTTCGGCGCGGCTTCTGCGGGCGCGGGTTCTGCGGGCGCGGCTTCGACAGGCGCGGCAGGGGCCTCGGCCACGGGGGCCGGATCGGTTGCGGCCTCGGCGCTGACCATCTCCGCGACCTCGGCCATGGCCGCCACGGGTTCCGAGGCGATGTCGCGCAGCATCTCGACCACGTTGTCGGTGGCCTCGGCATTGGCCGGGCTTGCGACCGTGCGTGCCATGGTCTGCCAGAAGGTGAGCGGCGCTGTCATGCCAAGGTGCCAGCCCTGCACGGCGGCATTGCCATAGAAGGCGGCGGAATAGTTCGCCGCAGTGATCATGGTGCTGCGGGCGGTGATCGCGTTACGCCACAGAGTATCGGCAAAAGTCATTCTGTTGATCCTCGTTTTCGGATGTCTCACATCCTCCCGCGCGTCAATATATGTCGCCGTCATCCACTTTTTTAGAGAATTCGGTGTCTTCGCCTGCGGCTAATAGACCGGCCTGGTCGACCCAGCCGTCGCGCGTGACGCGGCCCTTGAACCCGGCCAGGTTGTCATCCATCCAGGCCACTTCGGCAGGCCCCCAGGCGGCGATCTGGTCGAAATGATAGATGCCGAGCGAATGTAGCACCTGCTCCAGCTTCGGGCCCACCCCCTTGATTTTCTTGAGGTCATCAGGCCCGCCCTCGCGCGCCTCTGAGAGGGCTTCGGGCTGCGCGGCGGCGCCGGCGTCCTCCACCGGCTGCGGGGCGCTCGGGGCGATGGTCGAGGGCGCGCGGTCCTCTGGCTTGGCGGTCTCGTGATCCTCCACCGGTTGCGGGGCGCTTGGCGCGACCTCGACCGGCTCGGGCTCGGCATCCAGATCGGGCTGCGGGGCGACGACGGGGGTGGCGGGCTCCGGCGTGGGGCCTTCCTCCGGTTCCGGCTCGGGTTCCGGCGTGGGGGCGACGGCGGGGCCAGTGGCGACCGAGGCCGCCGCCTTGGCGCGCGCGGTGTCGGCCATGGAGCCTACGTCAAAGCGCGGGTTGTCGCCGCAGAAAAGGTCCGGGCCGAAGACGATCACCGCGACAAAGAACAGAAGACCAACGATCAGCGACCAGATGGTGCCCAGGCCGAACAGGAACAGAAGGAACGCCAGGAGCAGCGCCACCGCGGCCCCCGCGATGATGACGATCCTCTTGCAATCGGCGTGATCCGATGATGCAGACATGGCAGTATCCCCCCTGGCCAGTTGGTGAGGAAGTAGACACCAGAGGCCGCCTTGCGTGAAGGGGGTTTCTCTGCGGCCCCGCCTCGGTGGCGCATAGGCAACATGGGGCCGGAATTGGACGCATAGGAGATCCGGTTTGGGCGGTGGATTGTCCTTTTCCGGTGAAGATAGCAGGCGTTTGGGGGATGGGCGGCGAAGGTCGGGGGAGAGCCCATTGCGGACCTTGGGTGAACAGCTATCTTTCCTAGGAAAGCAAGCCCGCACGGGAGCACCCATGAAAAATTTGACGGCGAGCATTTTATTGGCAGTCTCGGTCCTCGCGCATGGATTTTGGCGTGCGGGCAATAAGGGAACGTCTGATCAACGCCTTCGGCTGCGCCGAGGCTTCGGCTTGAAGGCAGTTTGGCGCCGGACAGACGCCGTTGCCAGCGATTTTCGCGCCGTTTGTGCCGCCTGAGCGGCGGTTTGGTCGATTTTGGACGGACTCCGC
>NZ_JBSXNT010000014.1:0-39727 GCF_056857775.1 Alterinioella sp. B-7 | reverse complement strand
GAGTCCGTCCAAAATCGACCAAACCGCCGCTCAGGCGGCACAAACGGCGCGAAAATCGCTGGCAACGGCGTCTGTCCGGCGCCAAACTGCCTTCAAGCCGAAGCCTCGGCGCAGCCGAAGGCGTTGATCAGACGTTCCCTATGTTGACGCCCTGTAAGCATCAATTCTTCCTCATTCGCTGTCATTGAGCGCTGTATCCGACTGGGCGGCCAGTCCTTCATCTCTAGATGTAGTGCGCCGAGCGGCGCCGGTGGCGCGGTCGTGGCGCGCGCGGAGACTGCTAACTCGGTATCGATTTCACAGGCTTCCATATTTCGTATCTCTGGCCTCATTGCATGATGCCGCTGTCCGCTGACTCCGTTGGTCGTATGTGTGCCCGGTTCGATCCCGGTCGATGCGGTTCGCGCGTGGTCTCCTGCAATGCCATGCGCAGGGCCTGCACGGCTCTGAGGGTCGGTGCCGGGACCGGCCCAGGGGAGAGCAGTCGGAGGAAACCTATCCAGTCCAGCTCGTCTTCCGTGAGGGCGCTGTCGTCTGGCAGCTTGATCCCCTCGATCATCTTATGGCGTTTCATTTCCGAAAGATCCCTCGAATTGCGTTGCGCGACCGTGCCGTCAATCTGGGGTTCGTATGATCGCTTGCGCTCCGGATTTCTTCGATCCAGCCGACTTCATGATCGGTGACTAGCGTGCCGAAAATCTGCTGCATCGCCTTGTTCGTAGTCTCGTTCCCGCCCTGCTGAAGCGCGAGTAGAAACAGGCGCTTAGGATCGCATTCAAGCGCCTTGGCAAGGGCAGGAACTCTATCGAGCGGCAACTTGGTCCTGCCACTCTTCAGCAGAGAGATCATGTTCACATTCGTGAATCCGGCCTCGATACCAATGTCGCGCTGGCTCTTGGGCCTCATTTCGAGGATCCGCTTGGTGAGGAACTGCGATAGTGCACTTCCTGAAAAAGGAGCTCCGGGGATCATGATCTGTTCATTTCCTGCTGCACGCAGCACGTCGCTGCTATCTCTCTTATAGAAGCGACATTGTTGGGTATGTCATTGGTGTAGAATAATAATTAAGCCGTTCCTTTCGACTTTGACTTTCCCGACCGGGGCTAAGAAACGCTACAGGTCTCCTGAATATGGCTGCCTCAACTGCACCCCGGATGCAGGCGGCTAGGCCATTTGGGTGAACCAACTCAACTCCGGCAACCTGAGCCGCGTCGAGGTGGTCAGCCGCTTCGCTCAGAGCCCCGAGTTCCGCACCGCCAACGCCGACGCGCTGGAGGCCTGGGGTATGATCGAGATTGCGAGGGCGAACCATGCCACCGCCAACGTCCTCACCGCCGGCCTGAGCCAACAGGGCGACGATGTCGTGCTCAACGATAACGGCACAACCATTCGCTTCGAAAGCACCACCATCAACCAGTTCGATACCGATATGTTCGTCTTCGTTTGAAGGCGTTCAGGCTGCCATGTTGCGCAGATGATGCTCAATGGCGCCCTCCAGATCGTCGTAATAGACCGCGCGACCCTGTTCGAGAACAATCCCGACATCGCAAAGTTCGCGGATCTGCGGCATGGAATGGCTAACCACGAAAGAGCCCGCATCGCGCATCCGGTCATCGAAAAGCGCGCCACTTTTTCTTTTGAAGGCGGCGTCGCCCACCGATGTGACCTCATCGACCAGATAGGTGTCGAAGGGAATGCCCATCGACACCCCGAAGGAGAGCCGCGCGCGCATCCCCGAGGAATAGCTGCGCAGCGGCATATGAAAACTGGTGCCCAATTCAGTGAAATCCGCGACAAAATCGGCCATCGCATCGGTATCAACCCCATAGATCCGGGCCACGAACTTGGCGTTCTGCGACCCCGTTAGATCGGGATGGAACGAGCCCGCGAACCCCACTGGCCAGGAGATTGTGCCGCTGGACAGGATCTCGCCCGAGGTGGCATCCATGGTGCCCGCGATCATCTTGAGCAGGGTCGACTTGCCCGCCCCGTTGCGGCCCAGAAGCGCCACCGAGGTCTTGGAAGGCACGCGCAGGTTGAGGTTGTCGATCACCAGCTTGCGCTGGCCGTGCAGCACGAATTCCTTGCGCAGGTTACGAAACTCGATCATCGCCCAAGCCCCCCGTCAGCGTCGGTCCCTGAGACTGTAGGCCAAGAGGATCACAACCGCCCAGATTAGGAACGCGAACAGCGAAATCATCGCCAACGTCATCGGTCGGTCGGGATATTGCGCCCGTTCGGCCAGTGTCGGGCGGATATGCGCGGCGAGGTACCGGCTTTGACGCCGGGCGTCGTTGCGGGCCGAATCGAAGGCCGCGCGCGAGGCCGTATAGGTGGTTTCGGCGAATTCCAGGTCAACCAGAAGGCGTTCATACTCGCCCACCAAGTCGGCGATCCCGGTGCGCCCGTCATCGGCGGCGCCAAGCACCGCGCGTTCGGCGGCAATGCGGGTCTCGATCACCGTGATCAGGCGTTCGGCCTGGGTGATGCGGGGGTCGTTCTCGCGCGCGGTCTCCTGCAGGAGGTCGAGCTGGATCAGCGCCTCCGCGAGTTGTGCCTGGAGGTTGGTCACCAGCCCCATCTGCCCCTGCGTATCGGCGGTCGGGTCAATGGTCTGGTTGGCATTGCGCCAACTGGCCAACGCGACGCGTGCCTCGGCCAGGCGCGCCTCAGCCTGTTCCAGTTCCTCGCGGGCATAGCCGATCGTGTCCTCGCGCGCGATCGCCGAGAGCGCGTTGATCATGGCACTGCTTTCCTCGAAGATCATCTGCGCGATGGCCTGCGCCTCTTCGGCGGTGAAGGCGCGCACCTCCAGGTCGATCAGTCCGGTGCCGCTGTCATAATAGATCCGCACCATGCGGTCCCAGTGATCGACCAGATCCTCAATCGTGCCGGGGGCGTGATAGGTGAAGATCGGGTCCAGCGCGGGGTCGGCGCGCGACCATATGGCGCGCAGGTCGAGCACCTGATCGAGCCGGGTGACCAGTTCCTGGCTTTGCAGGAATTCATAAAGAATGTCGGTGTCGGAGGAAGAGGAACCCGACAGGCTGGTGATGCCGCCCAGAAGCTCGATCGCCGAGCTTGCCTCCTCGGTGCGGACCGAGAAACCGACCTGCGAGGCATACTGATCGACTGCGCGGGTCCACAGATACCAGGTCGAGACCGCCATCGGTGCCGCCACCATGACCAGAAAGGAGACCAATATCAGCGCATGGCGGCGCTTGGGCCGGGCCAGCTGCGCCGTCGGACGGATTTCGGGCGCGGGGCCGCCGGGTGCTGCAGCAGGGGCAGAGGAGGAGGATGCCGTCGGCCCGGGCCGGGCCTGCTGTCTCCCGCCCTGTGGGGAGGCGTGCGGTCCAGCCTGGGGCCCGGCCTGCGGAGTGGCGGGCGTATTCGCCTGCGCGGGAGGCGTCGCCTCTGCCTCCGGTTTGTCGCTCGGCGGGGGCACCGGGCGCGGACCGGGCGTCGGGTTTGGGGGGATGGACACGTGTTAGACCGCCTTGAGCTTGAAGAGAGAAGGATTGTATCTCATTGGGCCCTGCTACATAAAGATCCGAGTTTTAGCCAGCTTTCCCGGACAGGTGCGACCATGGTCTCCATCCCCGATGGCGCCGCCACCGCCGAACTCAGGCCGGTGCGCACACGGCGCGGATTTCCCACGATCCGCGCCGTCGTCGCCCTGATACTGCGGGAGATGAGCACCACCTACGGGCGGTCGCCGGGGGGCTATCTGTGGGCCATTCTCGAACCCGCCGCCGGAATCGCGGTGCTGTCGCTGGTATTTTCCGTGGGTTTCCGCAATCCGCCGATCGGCACGAATTTCCCGATGTTCTATGCCACCGGCATGATCCCCTTCATTTTCTACACCGATATCTGCAACAAGCTGTCGCAGTCATTGAATTTTTCCCGCCAGCTTCTAGCTTACCCGAGCGTCACCTATGTGGATGCGCTGCTGGCGCGGTTCATCCTGAACGCCCTGACCCAATTGCTGGTCGGCTACGTGGTGTTTTCTGCCTTGCTGCTCTTCTACGAGACCCGGACTACACTGAACATGGACCAGATCGTGCTGGCCTATGCCATGGCCGCGAGCCTGGCGATGGGGATCGGGGTGATGAACACGGTGCTGATTTCGATGTTCCCGATCTGGCAGCAGATCTGGAGCATCGTGAACCGCCCGCTCTTCATCATCTCGGGTATCTTCTTCGTCTTCGAGACCATTCCCGAACCCTACCGCTCCTATCTGTGGTACAATCCGCTGGTTCATGTGGTGGGCACCATGCGTTCGGCATTCTATGCCAGCTACGAGCCGACCTATGTCTCGCCCGTCTATGTCTTCGGGCTGAGCCTGACCCTGCTGGTCATGGGGCTGGTCTTCCTGCGCCGCTATCACCGCGACATCATCAATTACTGACCTGCGGAAGGGCGCGCACAGTCCGGCGGGTTGTGGGCCTGCTGGTCCATCCTTACAAGGCGTCGAAAAGGTTGTGGCGCACTGCGATGGTGAGAAATTGACGAACATGATCTTCAAGACGCTCTCGGAAGAATGCTCTCATGAGAAAGTTCTGCGAAAGCTCTTTCGGGCCAAATGCGTCTATGATGGGCCGGTGGTCTTCACCGCGCCGCTGATGCTGATCGGGTTCACCAACCGCTGCGGATCGAACCTGCTGGCGAGCTACCTGCGGGCCGCAAAGGGGGTCTCCGGGTTCCAGGAACAGCTGAACCATGACGTGATTGCGAATGTGTCCCGCGAAGAGGGGATCACGCGGTTTTCAGACTATATTCGGCATGTCTCGAAAGGCGCAGCCCGGTACGGTTTCAAGGCCAGTGTCGAACAGGTCGCCATGCTGCACCGGCTCGGCATCACCAGGATGTACCCCTCGGCACAGGTCCTGCACATCACCCGGCGCGATACGCTGGCACAGGCGGTGTCCTTCTCGATTGCCGACCAGACCAAGCAATGGGTGTCCTGGCAGCCGCGGCAATCCGAGCCCCGTTACGACCGGAACGATATCGACCGACGGCTCGACTGGATCGCGCTGCAAAATGAATCGATGCGCGTGGCAGCCAGGATCTACGGCTTTGCCTATGATCAGATCACCTATGAAAGTCTGGTCAGGTCACCGCCCGAAGCGGTAGCGCGCGCGGCCGGGTTTTTCGGGCTGGAGGCACCCGCGACATTGCCGAAGCCGGGGCTGACACGGCAGGCCGACGCGATCAATGCGGGCTTCATCCAGCGCTACCTGGACGATGTCTGGTGCCAGTAAGGGCGATGAGGTAGGGGCTCAGGACGGCGGTTCGGCCAGGCTAAAGACCGACGGCTCAAACTCCGGCTCACCTTGCATCTCGCGCAGCCCATGCACGAATTTCTGCGGCTGCGACGGGTCGAGATGGGTCAGTTGCCAAGGCGCGTAGCGCCACCATCTATGGTGCAGCATGGCCGCGACCAGGCCCGGCGGCAGGCGCCATTTCTTGATCACCGCCGGGTTGCCCACCACCACGGCATAAGGCGGCACATCCTTTGACACCACGGCATGGGCCCCCACCACCGCGCCGTCGCCAATGGTGACACCGCCCGCGATATAGGCCCCGTGGCCGATCCAGACATCGTTGCCGATGCGGGTGATCCTGGCCTGGGTCGGCGGGCCGTTGAACTTGAACTTGTAGCGGTGATAGCCCTCGGATCCCTCGAAACCGTTGCCCAGATCAAAGAGCCGGTCACCGAGATAGAAGGCCGGGCTGGTCGAGACCCAGTGCATCGGGTGGTTCTGGCGCCCGATCTGCACCTCTTCGCCGAAGGAGCAATAACGCCCGATCCGCGCCCCGAAGCAATAGCCTGAGACCTGGTAGGAAAATGCACCCAGATGCAGCGAATGCACGTATTCGGTCCATTTCAGGCTGGCCGGGGCCTCGATACGGGTTTCGCAGGGCAGGGTGACGGTCCGCGCACCCTCGCGCCGCAAGACCTCGATACCTGCGGCGCGCAGCCGGGCGTTCTGGACGGAAACAGTGCTCACCTGGGGCTCTCATAGATTTCTGCGATCGTGGTCAGGATGTTCTGGACCAAATCGGCATCGGGTGCAAAACGAATCGGATAGCCGTTTTCTGCACGCGCCACCACAGCGCCCTGCGCGCCGATATCGAAGGCAAGAACCGGCAGACCGGTCGCCAGTGCCTCATGCGTGGTATAGGAGAAGGTCTCAGGCCAGATCGAGGGAATGAGCCAGCAAGTGATGCCATAGCGCGCCACCAGATCGCCGATCTGGTCGAGCCGGTAATCGCCATGAATGGCGACATGGCGGGGCAGGGTGTGGGCCGGGTCGATATTGCCCACCAACACCAGGGATATGTCGGAGTTTCCACGAAGGCGGCGGCCTAGATCCTCCAGCAGCCCCGCACCCTTCTGATAGCCGATATTGCCCAGAACCCCGATCACGGTCCTGTCTGAAACCGGGGCGGGCAGGCGTGGCACCGGGGCCATCAGCGTGTGCGGCTCGACCCGTAGCCTGTCCACAAGACCGGGCCAGGCGGCCAGCACCTGGTCGCGGCTGTTCTCGGAGAACACGGTGATGCGGGTTGCATCCGTCATCAGCGCCCCCCATTTGTCCTGCCAGTCTCGCAGGCTGACGCTGGTGCCATCGGGGCGCTCTGCGACATGGGCCGGGTCGGCGCGATCCGGCGTGACCGGGCCGCGATAGGTTCCGTCGCCATCGAGCAGGCAATACGAAGGCGAGACCGGCAGGAAATCGTGAAACAGCACTTCAATTCGGTCGCCGGCATGGGCGCGGCACAGATCGCGCAGGATATCGGGCAGCCCGGCCGGGTCCGGATCGCCGACGCCGCAGGAATAGACGATGCGGCGGATCCGGATCGGATTGAGAATTTCTTTAACATAACTAAGATTATTCGTCGTTCCTGCGACCTGGCCCGAAGGCAGCCGGATCTCGAGCTGGAACCGATCCTCGCCCCCCACGCGCAGCACGATGGACCCCTGCCCGCGCGCCAAATCCTCCGCGATGCCGCGTTGCAGGAAATGTTCGGCCCCGCCGCCCAGGGAATGCGCCAGGTAGATCGGCACCGGGCCTTCCGCCCGTTCGGCCAGCAGTCCGACGGCCAACGCCAGGCGTGGCACGATCAGCGGGTCGCTGCGGATGAAATCCTGCACCTCGCGGTCGAACTCCGGGTAGCGGCCCGACAGGATCGCGCCATTACGCTCTAACAGAGCCTGTTTCGTGTCCGATCCGAAGCTTTCGCCACCGCAGTGTTCAACGAAGAGATTGGGCAGGCAGATATGCCGCCCGCCAAGCGCGCGGGTCTTCTGGCACCAATCGACCTCTTCGCCGTAGCCGCGCCCGAAGGTGGTATCGAACTCCGGCACACGCGCCAGAAACTCTGGGTTCAGGGCCATGCAGAAGCCGACGCCGGTGGGGGCTTCGGGCAGGATCGCCACCGGATCGAACCGGCGCGCCAGCACATCCAGCGCATCACCCTCGCCGGGGGCCAGCGTGCTCCGGGTGCAGATCTCGGGGACCGACAGAAGCTCGGCATCGTTCGACATCGGGGTAACGCTGGCAACGGTCTGATCGCGCCGGATGGGCGCGATCAGACGGCTGGCCCATGCCTGCGGCACCAGTGCGTCGGAGTTGAGCAAAATGACCGGATTTCCCGAGGTTAGAGCCTGTTTCAGACCCTTGTTGACGCTGCCGATGAAGCCGAGATTCTCGGGGTTTTCCAGAAGCGTCACGGTATCCTGCCTCATCTCTGCCCAATCGCGCAGGAAGGGACGGACCTGGGGGTCGCTCGACCGATCCTCGATCACGATCAGGTGCCAGGGCAGGTCGGTCTTGTCCTCGACACGCGCCAGCACCTCCGGCAGCAGGTGGAAGGCATTATAGACCGGCAGCACGATGGTGACGGGCTGGTCCAGGGGCGGCGCGGGCGGCGGGGTGTCGGGGAAAAGCCCGTCCTGCAACGGCAGGGCCACGGGCGTCACGTTGAGATGAAGTCGCGCCTTGACGCGGGCCTTGGCCTGCGCGCGTCGGGCCGGATCGCGGGCTACGCACCAGCCGATCACCGCGGGCAGCGCCCGTGTGCCGTCGACCACGAAACGCAGGGGAATGGGGAGGGTCCCGGTCGCGCGCTCGGCCTCGGCCTCGTGCAGGTGATGCGCCGCGTAGCGCACATACAGGCCCCGGATGCGGTTCAGCACGGCTCTACCCTACCCCCGTCTGGACCAGCGGCCCGTTGCAATTGGCCCCCGGCGCACCGGAGCGCGCAGAGATGTATCGCCACGCTGCGCGGCTGTCCATCGGGGTGCCCGCGGTCAGCGAAAATCAGCCCTGTCTGCGCCGGAACAGGTTGCCGATGGTCTGGAATACCAGATCGAAATCGTAGCAGGTGCTCTGGTGGCGCTGATAGATCAGGTCGAGCCGCGCCTTGCGCGGGATGCAGATCCGGCAATAGACATCGTCGGTTTCCTCGGCGGTGGTGCAGGCGGACAAGAGCCGGCCCTCATGCTTGTGAAAGACGATGGTGGCGAGCCCGGTGGCGCCGGGGCGGCTTTTGAGCACCTCGCCGTAAACCTCGGGGAACCGCTCGACATATTCGCGCAAGGGCGGACGCGGCCCGACAAAGCTGAGATCGCCCTTGAGGATGTTCCAGAGCTGTGGAAATTCATCCAGCCGCTTGCGGCGCAGCCTCTCGCCCGTGGGCGTCACCCGCGCCGCCTTATGGGCACCGGACACGCCGCTGTCGTCATCGACCACCGTCATGGTGCGGAATTTCCACAACCGAAAACTCTCAGTCGGGGATTTCATGCGCTCGGCGGCATAGAAGATCGGGCGCCCGTCCTCCCGCCAGACCACCCAGGCGAACCACAGGATGAAGGGGCCGAGGATCACCACCAAGAGGCTGGCGAAGAAGAGGTCGAAGATGCGCTTGCGCCAAGTCATTGGGGTGGTTGTGCTTCCTTATAGGCCCGCCATTCGGCCACCAGGACGGGGGCGGTGCCACTCGCGGGATCGAGCGCTGTAAAGCGGCTGAGGGGGGCCGTGTCCAGCGCAACCTCGGCAATCGCGGTCTCAGGCGCTGCGCGCGGGGTCCAAGGATGATCTGCCGCCTCCAGCAGCGCGCCCATCTCCACCGTGCCGGGGGTGGCAACATTGAGGATCTCGGGCAGCGTCCTGCCCTCTCCTGCCGCGCGGCACAGATCCGCCAGCACAGCCGCCAGCGTGACCGGGCCGATATAGCTGCGCCGGGGCGTGCGGCCATCGGGGAATTGGTCCAGCGTCATGGTCGCCCCCTGCCCCACCTGCCCCAGGATCTGGTCGGCGCCCGCGACATTGCCGATACGCAGACAGGTGACGGGTCCGCCCGCCGCCAGCACCGCCCTCTCCATCGCGAGTTTCGTCTCTCCATAAGGGGCGGCGGGCGTCACCGCGTCGCTTTCCCGGCAGAGTCCTTCGGCACGGCCATAGACAGCCGCGGAAGACGCCAGCAGATGCGGCCGCCCGCCCGCGGCCCGCTGCACCGCCAGCGCCAGGTAGGTGTTTTCTCCCATGTCGCGCCCCGAAGCCGGGGTGACGCCGGCCAGGTTGAGGATCACGTCGGCCCGCGCGCAAAGCCTCGCCAGCCCCACCGGGTCGCCCAGGATATCGCAGCACGCCCATGCGGCCCCCGGCCTCTCGGCGCGGCTCTGCCAGATCGGCTCCAGCCCGGTCTCACCAGCGCTCCAGGCCCATCGCAGCATGGTGCCCAACCGACCTGTGGCCCCCAGAACCAAAACCCGCATAAAATCGCCTTTCTGCGTGGAAGTCATTGACCCTTCGGGCCGGTCCCGTATTTTGCGTCGAAACAGGCACCGCCTTCAATATGCAGCGAGCGTAGCACCTACATGACCCAATTCTGGCGGATCGGCGGGCTTTTCGGCTTATGCCTGCTTCTCGTGGCCTGCGCCCTGCCGCGCGGCGCGGGCATGGAGCGCGAGATCATCAGCGGGTCGAACAATGCCGATGCCGATTTCGCCGTCTACCCCGTCACCCGTGCCTTCCTGCCGACGCTGGCGGAATGGCCCGTCACCGGCGAGCCGGAACTGAACTGGATCACCGCCAGCGCCGGGTCGCGCAGCCAGGTCATCGCGCCGGGCGATATGGTCTCGATCGCGATCTGGGACAGCAATGACAACTCGCTGCTGACTGCGCCCGAACAGCGTGTCGTGGGACTGGAGGAGATGCGCGTCAGCGCCAGCGGCACCATCTTCATGCCCTATATCGGCGATCAGCGCATTTCCGGCCTGAGCCCGCAAGCCGCGCGCGCGCGGCTGCAACGCGAATTGGAAGCCATCGTGCCCTCCGCCCAGGTGCAATTGTCGATGTCCGAGGGCCGGGCCAATTCGGTCGACCTGGTCGGCGGTGTAGCCGCCCCCGGCGCCTACCCGATGCCGGATCGCAACTATACTGTGCTTAGCCTGATCTCGCAGGGCGGCGGTGTGCGTGCCGATCTCGCCAATCCGCAGATCCGGCTGATGCGTCAGGGCCATATCTTCGGCACCTCGATCAACCGGCTCTATTCGGAACCCGCCCTCGATACCCGCCTGGTCGGCGGCGACCGGGTCATCGTCGAGGAAGATGAGCGCTATTTCCTGTCGCTCGGCGCGGCGGGGCGTCAGGATCAGCACCCGTTCACCCAGGATATCGTCACCGCGCTGGATGCGATGGCGATCATCGGCGGCGTCACCTCCAGCCGCGCCGATCCCGAAGGCATCCTGATCCTGCGTGAGTACCCAACCTCGGCGCTCCGCGCCGGTGAACGGGGTCCGCGCATGGAACGCGTCGTCTTCACGCTGGATCTGACAACGTCGGACGGGCTCTTTTCCGCGCGCAATTTCCGCATCCATTCCGGCGACCTGGTGCTGGCGACCGAAAGTCCGGTCACATCTGTGCAAACCGTCTTCGGCCTGGTCGGCAATGTCTTCGGCCTGGCGCGCAGCGCTAACAGCTTCTGAAGCGATCAGACCGGCATCGCGATCGGGCGGGCGGCGGCAGGGACCAGCGCGTTGATGCGCGCGATATGCGCGGGCAGGCAACGGGTCAGGAAATCGTAGTTTCCCACCACATGGGTGCGCGCTGCCACCCCCAGATGGGCGTAATCGCCGGGGGCGGCCAGAACCTCAGCCACCTGTGCGGCCAGCGCTTCCGGATCGAAGAAATCGACCAGCAGGCCGGTTTGCCCATGCGTCATCGCCTCGCGCACCGGGGCGACGTCCGAGGCCACGATGGTGGCCCCCATCGACATCGATTCGAGCAGCGACCATGACAGCACGAAGGGCACCGTCAGGTAGATATGGCAGCGGCTGATCTGGATGATCTTCTGATAGTCTGCATAAGGCACCCGGCCCAGGAAATGCACCCGGTCCCAATCCAGCCGGTCGCCGACCTCACGCTCCATCCGGGCACGGTAGCCGCCCTCGTCAGCCGCCTTCTTGCCATAGGACGCCTCGTTGCCGCCGATGATCAGCGCGCGGGCATTGGGACGCGCCTCCAGGATATGGGGCAGCGCGCGCATGAAGACATGGAACCCCCGCGTCGGCTCCATGTTGCGCGCCATATAGGTGAAGATCTCGTCCTCGCGGCTCACGGGCCGACCCAACCGGTCCAGCATCACCGAAGCCAGCGAATCGGGGCGCAGCAGATCGGTGCGGATGCCGTCATGGCAGGTGTAGATCTTGGAATGGAAGCTCTCGGGATACGTGTCGCGCTGCCAGCGCGTCGGCGATTGGCCCAGATCGACGGTTTCCAGGTTGATGAAATTCACCGCGTTGCGGGCATGCATGATGAAGGGCGTGTGGGGGCTCGAGGGAAACTCCGGATCGAAGCCGACCGAGCCTCCCTTGGCCAGGAAATAATACTCGAAAAAGCCGATCACCGGCACATCGGGCCAGACGATCTTGGTGAAGGTCAGCTCGCCCCATCCGACATGGCCCAGGATCAAGTCAGGCTTGAACCCGGCCTTGTCCAGCGCCTGTAGGGCCTGCGCCGCGCCGAAGCCCGACCCCGCACATTCCTCCCAATAGCGGCTGAGGCCATAGGCGTCCTTGGCAGGCCGGTGATGCGGCGTATAACGTAGGATCCGCACCCCGGGCGTATCCGGAACGCCCTCGCGTTGGGTCAGAAAGACTATCTCGTGCCCGCCCTGGGCGATCAGCCAGTGCAGCATCTCGCGATACTGGCCGGGGTAGTTCTGATGGATGAAGAGTAGCTTCATGTCGGTGCCCGCGTCACAGGAGTCCCAGAAGATACTGCCCGTAGCTGCTCTTCTCGAACATCCGCGCGCGCGCCTCCAGGTCCTCGGCGCTGATCCAGCCCTGCTCAAAGGCGATCTCGTCTGGGCTGCCAGCCTGCAAGCCTTGCCGCGATTCCAACGTGCGCACGAAATTGCCTGCATCCAGCAGGCTGCCATGCGTTCCGGTATCGAGCCAGGCATAGCCCCGCCCCATGGTCTGCACCGACAGCGCCCCTTCCTCCAGATAGGTCTGCAGAAGGTCCGCGATCTCGACCTCGCCGCGCGGCGACGGGCGCAGGGTGCGGGCGCGGTCCGGTGCGGTGCCGTCGAGGAAGTAGAGTCCGGTCACGGCGTAGTTCGAGGGCGGGTCGACGGGTTTCTCGATGATGGCTTTCGCCGCGCCATCCGGCCCGAACTCCACCACGCCATAGCGTTCGGGATCGGCCACATGATAGCCAAAGACGGTTCCGCCCGCCGGCTGTTCATCGGCACAGGCCATCAGCTCGGGCAGCCCGTGGCCGAAGAAGATGTTGTCGCCCAGAACCATCGCCGAAGGCTGCCCGTCCAGGAACGCCTCGGCCAGCAGGTAGGCCTGCGCCAGCCCCTCGGGCTTGGGCTGTTCGATATAGGTCAGGCTGACGCCCCATTGGGCCCCGTCGCCAAGCGTGTGCTTGAACTGGACCTGGTCATGCGGCGTGGTGATAATGGCGATCTCGCGGATACCGGCCAGCATCAGCACCGAGAGGGGATAGTAGACCATCGGCTTGTCATAGATCGGCAGAAGCTGCTTGGAGACGCCAAGAGTGATCGGGTAAAGCCGGGTGCCGGTGCCGCCCGCCAATATGATGCCCTTACGTTTGTTCATGCCTCTTGCGCCTCGAGTTCCGCCAGGACCCGCGCCAACCCTGCGCGCCAGTCGGGACGCGACAGGCCGAAGTTGCGGGCCGTTTGCGCACAGTCTAGCCGGGAATTGGCCGGGCGTAAGGCAGGGGTCGGGTATTGCGATGACGCGATATCGGTGACGGTGCAGATGATCCCGGCCTGGGCAAAGATTTCGCGCGCGAAACAGGCCCAGGACACATCCGGGGCACCGCTGAAATGATAGGTGCCAGATTTGGCCGGATCCTGCACCAATTGCCCTGCAATAGAGACGGTTGCGGCGGAAATATCCGCCGCCGGGGTCGGGCCGCCGACCTGGTCCGAGACGACATTGAGCGCGTCCCGCTCGCACCCAAGACGCAGCATCGTCTTCACAAAATTATTGCTATGGGCGGAAAACACCCAAGACGTGCGCAGAATCGCATGCGTGCCCCCTGCCCCGCGCACCGCCCTTTCGCCCGCCAGCTTGGTCCGGCCGTAGGCCCCGAGCGGGCCGGTGGGAGCATCGGGGGCGAAGGGGGTCTCACCCGTGCCGTCGAAGACGTAATCGGTAGAGATATGGACAAAGGGAATGTCCAGCGCGGCGCAGGTTTCGGCCATCGCACCGGGGGCGATGGCATTGACCCGTTCGGCGAGCACCTCATCCGCCTCGGCGGCATCGACGCCGGTGAAGGCCGCAGCATTGATCACGGCTTGGGGGCGATGCGCTCGGATGGCGACGGCGCAGGCTTCAGGGTCGGTCAGGTCGGCGGCCTGCCGGTCCAGCGCGGTGATACCGTCCGTTCGTTGCAGCTCACGCGCGACCTGCCCCGTCTTGCCAAAGACCAGGATCATGCGTCCGTTCCCAGACGTTGCCCGACGCCCTCACGCGCCTGCAATGCGCGCCACCAGGTCTCGTTCTCCAGATACCAGCGCACGGTCTTCTCTAGCCCTTCCTCCAGCGGCACGGAGGGCCGCCAGCCGAGGTCTTCCCGGATACGGGTGGGGTCGATCGCATAGCGCAGATCATGGCCGGGGCGATCCTGAACAAAGGTGATTTGCCTTGAATAGGATCTGTTTTGGGGTCTTTCGCGGTCTAGGATGGCACAGATCATACGCACGATATCGATGTTGCGCGCCTCATTCTCACCGCCGATATTATAGCTGCGCCCGACCTGGCCTTTCTCCAGCACGGTCAAAAGCGCATCGGCGTGATCCTCGACATAGAGCCAGTCTCGCACATTCTCGCCCCGCCCGTAGACCGGGATCGGCTCGCCCGCAAGCGCCTTGAGGATGACAACGGGGATCAGCTTTTCGGGGAAGTGATAGGGCCCGTAATTGTTAGAACAATTGGTCAGCAGCACCGGCAGCCCGTAGGTCTCGTGCCAGGCCCGCACCAGGTGATCGCTGGCCGCCTTGGAGGCCGAATAGGGGCTGCGCGGATCGTAGGGTGTCTCCTCGGTGAACTGGCCCTCGGGCCCGAGACTGCCATAGACCTCATCGGTGGATATGTGATGAAACCGGAAGTCTTCCGGCCGCCACTGCCCTGCCCAGTAACTGCGCGCGACCTCCAGGAGGTTATAGGTGCCTGTGATATTGGTCTCGATGAAATCCCCGGGGATGTCGATCGAGCGATCGACATGGGATTCGGCGGCCAAATGCATCACCGCGTCAGGCTTGTGACGCTCAAAAACAGTGTCTAATGCAGGGCGATCGCGAATATCCACATGCTCGAACGCATAGAGCGGGCTGTCCGCCACAGAGGCCACATTCTCGAGGCAGGCGGCATAGGTCAGCGCATCGAGGTTGACGACGTGACAGCCGCGCGCCACTGCCTGACGCACCACGGCCGAGCCGATAAATCCCGCCCCGCCTGTCACCAGAAGTTTCATGTCAGGCCTCGTCCCAGGTGAAGGGGCTGTCCAGATACTGGAACCCAGGCGCGGCGGCGTCCTTGTCCGATAGGACCGGTCCGCGGCCCTCAAGCCCCCAGTCGATCCCGATATCCGCGTCGTCGAAGCGCACCGCGCCTTCGCATTCGGGCGCGTAATAATCGGTGCATTTGTAGATGATCTCGGTCTCGGCCTCGCGGGTGGCAAAGCCATGCAGAAAGCCCGCTGGCACCAGCAACTGCTTGCCATTCTCGAAGCTCAGTTCGACCCCGACCCACCCGCCATAACTGGGCGAACCCTGGCGGATATCGACCGCGACATCGAAAAGCCGCCCGCGCCCGCAACGCACCAGCTTGTCCTGCGCATGCGGCGGGGCTTGGAAATGCAGGCCCCGCACGGTGCCTACCTCTGCCGAAAAGGAGTGGTTGTCCTGCACGAAATCGTAATGCAGCCCGTGATCGGCCATCAACCGGGCATTCCAGCTTTCGCAGAAAAAGCCCCTGGTGTCGCCAAAGCGGCGCGGCGTCAGGATTTTCACCCCAGAAAGGGCCGTGTCTTGGATTTTCATGAGGATTTCAGCACATATATATCCCGTGATTGTTCCTGTGCTTAGCAAGCCAGCCCGCCGTCGTCACGCCTTGCAATGAGGGAGGGGGGCGCGCAGATCTAGGAAGCCAATGACCGGTTCAACACGCAGGTCGACCTGCTTCTGGCCAACGACATGGATGCCCGCGTGACCCATGCGCCCCGAAACCAGGATCACGCCACGCGATTTCCTGCCCTCTATCAAGAAATCCCGCCTGCCGAAGTTGCGGAGTTCCTCCGCCAGTTGATGACAAAAGCCTACTGGAGATTGATCTCCGACGCCAAGTGAACACCCTGCCCTAGCCACGCGCCACGCGCTGTTTCACCCAGGCGAGGAACGCCTTTTGCGGCACCGTCAGGCGGGGGCGGCCCGATATGGCCCAGAAGGCGCGCCATTCGGCCTCCAGCGCATGGACATCCCATCCCGGGGCCAGGGCGCGCGCAGCCTCATGCGCGTCGGAAGGCAGCACGGGCGCGGCCCGCAAGGGCCCTTCGACCACGGCATCGCGCAAACTGAAACGGATCATGTCACCCTCCTCCTCCGCCATCTCGTAATCCGGCAGATGGCCCGCCGCGATCATGTCACGCAGCATCTTGCGAAAGACGCGCCGCGGGCTGGCCGAGCCCGATTTTTTGAGCAGCAGATCGACCGAGACGCGCCAGCTGTCCTGGCGGCCGCAATGCTTGCGGGCGATCTCGTAGATGCGGCGCTCCAGCGGCTTTCTGAGGCGGAAATAATCGCGGCTGAGCGTGAGGACCGATTTCGCCATCACCGCCCGGAAGAGCCAGTCCGAGAGCGTCACCGCCACGCTGACCATGCGCCCGCCGCGCGCGTGGCGCACGATCTCCCAGGATTCGATCAGGCCGAAGCCCGATGTCACCTCATGGCCACCGGTCTCCAGGTTGGTGGTGATGCGAGTGCCTGCGAGCCGCTCAAAGGCCTCCTTGAGGCGGCGATAGGCGTCGCCGGAGGTTTCACGGTTGGTGGCCACCAGCAGGTCATGCGCGCGCAGATGCAGCCGGCGGCTAACGGTCTTCCCGGCATTCAGCGCGGCCATCAGTTGGCTGATGCAATAGATCAGGATGTCCTTGTCATGGATCGTGGCCAGCCCCTTGACGCTTGGCGTGACCTCGATCTCGACGTCGTTATGAGCGTAGCGCAGGATACGCCGGTCGGGGCGCGTCGACAGCGAGAAGATCGGATGCTCCATCGTCACCATGTCATCCTTGGGGATGGCATCGAAAATATCGCAGAGGAAGAAATCCCCCTGAGGGTGGCGATCGGGCAAAAGCCTGCCCAAACTGGTGATGGAACTGCTCACGGGGACCCGACTCGGTGTTTCGTGGTTTTATTGACGCCAACCCTAGAGTTATCCACAGGAGCCGTCCAGCGCTGCCATCGGGGGTTTGGAATCGGATCAGCGGGGGTTTGGAATCGTCTTATCGGGGGTTCGGAGTCGGGTGGCTCATGCGAAACACCTGAAATCCGTGTAAAAAGAGGGCATTGCCAGATCAGGAAAAGCCCTTAACACATATATAACACATCTCTAACAGGGCAGATTTTTTCGCCACAGACGGTTCACCCGGCCCCTTTCCCTGCATTTGCTGAGAAATTACGCCTGAGATGCGGCTTTTTCTTCCATGTTATGCGTTTTAACGTATATTAAAGAAAACACGGCACATGAGGCGCGGGCATGGCGAAGGACAGTGTGGGGACACCCCCCTATTTCAATATCGATCCTGATGCGGCACTGGCGGAATTGGATGCGCCGCTGTCGAGTGCGGGCTTTTCGCGGATTGCGCAGGCCTGTGCGCAGGGACGCGCCGATCTCGCCTCGCGCGGGATGGACGAAGAGGGGCAGAAACGCCTGCGGCTCTTTTCGACCTGGGAGATCACCCGTTACCTGATTCCGGTGGCCCAGGCCCATTTCCGCCGCGTGCTGAAGCAGAACTCAGACCTGCCGCAAGGCCGTTCCGAGACCGAAGGCGGAGCCAAGTGGTTCACGCTCGATGAGGTGCTGCGCCTGCGCAGCCATTTCGCCTCCGAGGGGTCCAAGGCCAAGGAGTACCGCCCCTACCGACCCGAGGGGCTGGCGGCCAAGCTGGTGGCGGTCGCCAACTTCAAGGGCGGGGTCGGCAAGACCTCGACCTGCGCACATCTGGCGATGTCAGCGGCACTAGATGGCTACAAGGTTCTGGTGATCGACCTGGATTCCCAAGGTTCCATGACCTCGATCTTCGGTGGCAGTGTCGAGGATGAATGGCAGACGGTCTTCCCGCTTCTGGCGCGCCATTATGCAGGCTATCTACGGGCCGAGAACCAGCGCCGGATGGATCGCGGCGAAGCGCCTCAGCCCCTTGATGAGACCCTATCCGAGGCTCTTTCCATCACTGCCGACGACATCATTCAAAAAACGCATTGGCCCAATATCGACCTCATCGGCGCGCAGCTCAACCTCTACTGGGCCGAGTTCCAGATCCCGGTCTGGCGCATGAACGGGCGCGGCTGGAAGCTGTGGGATGCGCTCACTGAAATGTTGGAGGCCGACGGCGTCTTGGATGCCTATGACCTCGTCTTCATCGACACGCCCCCGGCGCTTGGCTACCTGACCATCAACGGGCTGGCCGCGGCCGATATCCTGTTGGTTCCGCTCGGCGCCTCCTTCCTGGAGTTCGACAGCACCGGGCGTTTCTTCGACATGCTGCATTCCACCTTCGCTTCGATCGAGGAGGGTGAGAACATGGCCGCCCGTGCGCTTGGCCGCGACGAGATGGCCTTTCAATGGGACGCGGTGCGCGCTGTGATCACACGCTACGATGACAGCCAGCAGGCCGAGCTTGGTGCCCTGATGCAGGCCTATCTGGGCCGGACCCTCAGCCCGCACAGGCAGGGATTTACGGCACTGATTGGCCAAGCTGGGGAACAGGTGTCTGGCATCTACGAGGCCGATTACCGCGATTTCAACCGCGAGACCTATGCGCGCGGGCGCGAGACATTCGACGCCACCTATGCCGCGTTCAAGCGGCTGCTCCTCGGCATTTGGCGGCGCGAGGAGCTGGCGACGAAGAAGACGGATGAACTTGGGGCCGCATGAGGCTGAAAACAGTCTCTAAATATAGGTCTAGAGACTGATACGGACGGAGAGCATGATGGCAAAGCGCAGACGCTTGACCCCGGCCCGGATCGGGATGTGGGAGGAAGAGGCCACCGCCCCTGCCCCGCCGATTGCGCGTGTTGCGGGCGATGCTTCGACCGTCTCTGCATTGGAGGAAGTAACGGCGGAACTGGCCCGTGCCCGCGCCGAAGGACGGCTGGTGCTGCCGCTGGCTTTGGACGCCATAGACGAAGGCTATCTGGTGCGTGACCGGATCCTGGCCGATGACGAAGACCTGAAGGCGCTTATCGACAGCATCCGTGCCCGTGGCCAGCAAACCCCCATCGAGGTGGTGGCAATGGAGGGCGGGCGCTATGGCCTGCTCTCGGGCTGGCGCCGATTGGCGGCTCTGCGCAGGCTGCACGCGGAAACCGGGGGCGAGTCTTTCGCCCTTGTGCAGGCCCTGTTGCGGACGCCCGAAACCGCGTCTGATGCCTATGTGGCGATGGTCGAAGAAAATGAGATCCGGGTCGGTCTCACCTATTTCGAACGCGCCCGGATTGCGTTGAAAGCGGTCGAACAGGGCGTGTTCGCGGATCGCCGCGCGGCGCTTCAGGGGCTCTTTGGTTCTGCCTCCCGCGCGCGGCGCTCCAAGATCGGCAGCTTCATTCCTGTGGTCGCCGCGCTGGATGGGGCCTTGCGCTTCCCGGCCTCTCTGACGGAACGGCTTGGGCTCAGGCTCGCCAAGGCGATGGAGGGATCCGAAACCCTTGCAGAGAGCCTGAAGCAGACTCTTCTACGCGAAACACCTGCAAGTCCTGAGGCGGAACAGGCGCTGATCTCCAAGGCGCTAGCCCCACCCGCTAAACCACGCGGAAACCGGCCCGGAATGCGCGAATTGCGGCCCGGTCTGGCGGTGCGCGAAACCGCCAAGGGCTTCACTATCAGCGGTGCGGCCCTGACGCCGGAGCTGAGGGCGCAATTGCTGAGCTGGCTGGAAACACCCCGGTGAGCCAGTGTTTCGCATGCGAAACATTCCCCCTGCCCTTCCGGTCCGCGATCCGCTAAGGGGGCGATATGACAAAGACTAGTGACATGATCCGAGAAACCGCCGCCCGCGTGTTGCGCATCGAGGGCGAGGCCGTGAGTGCCATGGCCGACGCCTTGCCCGAGGATTTCGAAGCCGCGGTCGAGGCGATCTTGGCCGTGAAGGGCCGGGTGATCCTGTCGGGGATGGGCAAATCCGGCCATATCGCCCGCAAGATCTGCGCCACGCTGGCCTCGACCGGAACGCCCTCCTATTACGTGCATCCCGCCGAGGCGAGTCATGGCGATCTGGGCATGATCACTCCCGACGACCTCTGTATCCTGATGTCGAACTCCGGCGAGACCGCTGAACTTGGCGATCTGGTTGCCCATGCCGCGCGGTTTTCGATCCCGATGATCGGTGTCTCGAAAAACCCCGACAGCACCCTGATGAAGGCCGCCGATCTGCGCCTGACGCTTCCGCAGGCCACCGAGGCCTGTTCCATCGGCATGGTGCCCACCACCTCGACGACGCTGACGCTGGCGCTTGGCGATGCGCTGGCCGTCGCGGTGATGGAGCGGCGCGGTTTCTTGGCTGAACATTTCCGCACCTTCCATCCGGGCGGCAAATTGGGCGCGCAGCTGGCCAAGGTATCACAGCTGATGCATTCGGGTGCGGCGCTGCCGTTGGTCAGCGAGGCCATGACGATGCCCGATGTGCTTCTGGTGATGACCGAAAAGGGCTTTGGCATCGCTGGAGTGACGCGGGGCGACCGGCTGACGGGAGTGATCACCGACGGTGACTTGCGGCGCAACATGGATGGGCTGATGGACAAACGCGCGGGCGATGTCGCGACCCATGATCCACGCTCGATCGCGCCCGACATGCTGGCCGCCGAGGCGCTGGCGATGATGTCAGGCAAGATCACCGCGCTTTTCGTCGTGGACGGGCAGGGCGCGCCGGTCGGGCTGCTGCATCTGCACGACTGTCTGCGGGCAGGGGTCGTCTAACCCCGCCCCACGGCGTCATAGGCCTCGAACCCCGCCTTTTTCGCATCTTTCGCCGAATAGACATTGCGTAGATCAGCCATCCTGGGGGTCGCCATCTTCTTTGCTATCTTCGCAAGGTCCAGCGCCCGGAACTCGTTCCATTCCGTCAGGATCACCAGCAGATCGGCGTTGTTCACCGCCTTGTAAGGGTCGTCCATCCAGTTGACGCCGGGCAGCAGCGCCTCGCCTTCGCGTCGGCCCTGTGGGTCCACGACACGCACCTTGGCACCTGCCCCCACCAGCGCCGGGATCACGGTCAGCGCGGGGGCCGCGCGCATGTCATCGGTATTGGGTTTGAAGGTCACGCCCAGGATTGCGATGGTCTTGCCGTTGAAGACCCCGTCGCAGAGATCGCGCAGTTTTTCGATCATACGCGCCTTGATCGCCTCGTTCACCCGGATCACGGTCTCCACGATGTTCTGCGGCATTGCATGTTCCTGCCCGATCCGGGCCAAGGCGCTGGTGTCCTTGGGAAAGCACGACCCGCCATAGCCCGGCCCGGCATGCAGGAACTTGTTGCCGATGCGCCCGTCCAGCCCCATGCCGCGGCTAACCTCCTTCACATCCGCGCCGACCCGTTCACACAGCGCCGCGATCTCGTTGATGAAAGTGATCTTGGTCGCCAGGAACGCGTTGGCGGCGTATTTGATCATCTCGGCGCTTTCCAGATCGGTCAGCACGATGGGGAAATCGCGCAGGTAGAGCGGCCGGTAGATCTCTTCCATCACCTCTCCAGCGCGCTTGTTCTGCACGCCGACCACGACCCGGTCGGGCTTCATGAAATCGTCGATCGCAGCGCCTTCGCGCAGGAATTCCGGGTTCGAGGCGACGTCGAACTCGGTCTCCGGCACCGCCTTGAGCACCGCCTGCTTGATCTTGCGATTGGTGCCCACGGGGACGGTGGATTTGGTGACGATAACGGCATAATCGGTCAGCGCCTTCGCCACCTCTTCCGCTGCGGCCATCACGTAGGACAGGTCGGCATGGCCATCGCCACGCCGCGTCGGTGTGCCGACGGCGATGAACACGGCCTCGGCACCCTCGACGGCGGCCTTGAGGTCGGTGGTGAAGGAGAGTCGCCCGGCCTCGACGTTCTTTTCCATCAGCACATCAAGGCCCGGCTCGTAGATAGGCACCTCACCGGCCACCAGCCGGGCGATCTTGGCGGGATCCTTGTCGACGCAGATCACGTCATGGCCGAAATCTGAAAAACACACGCCGGAAACCAGGCCGACGTAGCCGGTTCCGATCATCGCGATACGCATCTTGTGACTGCCCCTATGCCTTTTGCACGAATCCTAGCACCGGGTCCGGATAAAAAGCGAGGGCTCAAACACGGTAATACTCGCGATACCATGCGACGAACCGTGCCACGCCCTCGCTGATGGGCGTTTCGGGGCGATCCCCAGTCAGCCGCTCCAGCAGGCCGGTATCGGCCCAAGTGGCGGGCACGTCGCCGGGCTGCATGTCCATGAAATTCTTCCGGGCACTTTGGCCAAGCGCGGCCTCAATGGCCTCGATGAACGTCATCAGGGGAACAGGGTCCGAATTGCCGATATTGACGATGCGAAAAGGCGCGACCGGGGACAGGCTGTCGCCCTCAGGGATTTCCTCGGGGGCCGTGGGACGGGCAGGGGGGGTATCGATCAAGCGGGCGATCCCGTCGACCAGATCCGTCACATAGGTGAAGTCGCGGCGCATTTGCCCGTGGTTGTAGATATCGATCGGCTCGCCCACCAGGATCGCCCTGGTGAACTTGAACAGCGCCATGTCAGGGCGCCCCCAGGGTCCGTAGACGGTGAAGAAGCGGAACATGCTCGTGGGCAGGTCGTAGAGATGCGCGTAGCTATGCGCCATCGCCTCATTCGCCTTCTTGGTGGCGGCATAAAACGACATCTGCCAATCGGCCTTCTGCGTCTCTGCATAAGGCATTTCGACACTTGCGCCATAGGCGGAGCTGGTCGAGGCCAGCAGCATATGCGCGGGCGGTTGGGCGCGGGCGGCTTCCAGCAGGCGGAAAGTCCCGATGAGGTTCGCCTCGACGTAAGATTCCGGATTCTCGATCGAATAGCGGACGCCCGCTTGTGCGGCGAGATGGATCGCGGCATCGGGCTGGTGCGCGGCAAAAAGGGTCTCCAGCACGCCGGGTGTTTCGATTCGGGATGTTTCGGTGCGAAACGAGGGGTGCTCCAGCAACAGCGCCTGTCGAGCCTTTTTCAGCGTGACATCGTAGTAATCGGTGAGCGCGTCAATGCCGATGACCTGCCAGCCCTCGGCCAGCAGGCGCTGACAGAGGTGAAAGCCGATGAACCCGGCGGATCCGGTGACGAGCGCGGTGCGGGGCGGGGCAGGGGGCATGGCCGCAGAGTCCTTTGCAGGGTCTTTCGAAAAGCCCTAGCAGCGCAGGCCCGCCCTACCAATCCCCTTCATCTCACACAAAGACGAACATGTCGGTATCGAATTCGGCGATGGTTGTGTTCTCGAAGCGGATGGTTGTGCCGTTGTCGTTGAGCACCACATCGCCGCCCTGCTGGGTCAGGCTCGCGATCAGCGCGTTGGCATTGGCATAGCTGGAATTGTCGATCTCGACCGTGTCCCAGGCCTCCATATCGGCAATGACCTGCGTGCCGCCATCGGTGGTGTCGAAGACGAAGGTATCTGCCCCGATGCCGCCGAAGAGGATGTTGTCGCCCGTGCCGCCTGCCAGCCGGTCGCCGCCCTGGCCGCGGATCCAGGCCTCCAGCGCGTCGGCGGAGGTGATCCGGAACTCGGCGCTCTGGGCGAAGCGGCTGACCACCTCGGCGCGGGTCAGGGCGCCCGAGTTGAGCTGCCCGGTCCAGGTGGCGAAGCCGCCCGCATCGGGGTTGCGATCGAGCACGTTGTTGTAGAGCAGGGTGACGAACTCGGCATTGGTGGTGTTGCCATAGCGGGTCTGGAACTCGACCGAATTGACGAAACCGGAGATCGCATCGAGATAGTCCCGGCCCTCGGCCAGCCGGGTGGTCCAGTCCTCGAAGCCGGTGGGGTCGGGGTTGCGGTCCAGCGTGGCCTGGTAGAGGCGGAACACGTTATCGGCCCAGGCGGCCTTCAGCCCGGCGCGACTGTAGGACATCACATCGATGATGGTACTGTTCTGGAACTCGGCGCTCTGGGCGAAGCGGTTGACCACCTCGGCGCGGGTCAAGCTGCCAGAGTTGAGCTGCCCGGTCCAGGTGGCGAAGCCGCCCGCATCGGGGTCGCGATCGAGCACATTGTTGTAGAGCAGGGTGACGAACTGGCCATTGGTGGTATTGCCGTAGCGGGTCTGGAACTCGGCCGAATTGACGAAATGCCCGGCGGCGACATCAAGGCTCATGCCGTCCAAGATGCTTCCGGTCCAGCCGATCAGCCCGCCCGGATCCGGCGCCCGGTCCAGTGTGGCTTGGTAAAGCCGAAATACCTGCGCCGAAACAGGGTCGAAGATGGCGTCGATAGACTCGCCATTCAGGATGTCGTTGTCCGCTCCACCGGAAAGGTTGTCATTCCCGTCACCGCCGAGAAGCGTGTCTTCTCCACCGGACCCGGCAAGCCGGTTCGCGGCGCCATTGCCGACGATCAGGTCATCGCCCGATCCGGCGATGTAGTTCTCGATCACCGTGCCGCGGGCGACCGCGACATTGCCGGTGTCGCCATTGATATTCCAGAAGCTGCCGCCATTGAGGTTGACAGACTGGTCATAGGTATCGGTGCTGAAATTGACCGTATCGATGCCGCCCTGGTCGTAGAGGGTCATCACGACCGCGCCGCCGCCGTAATAGTTGTTGGGGTCATGGCCCTCGAAGACGGCCGCGGCCAGGGTGCCCAGATAGCCGCCGACGGTTGACCCGACACCATAGGCCGTATTGCCTGCCGTCTGAGATCCGCTGCCCGGTGCCCCGTAGAGATTCTGGATCGCGATGATATCGGCCATCATGGCGGTGACGGGCTGGCCATAGCTGGCATTCACGGTGGTGTTCTCGGTCTGCGAGAAATAGGACATGACCGACAGCTGGTAACTGTCATTGGCGAAGGTTTCGTCCACGCCATATGTGGCCGCGCCGTTGTAATCGCCCTGATGTCCAAGCCCGAGCGCATGGCCAAGCTCATGCACATAGGTCGAGAAGGAATAATCGTCGATCTGGGTGCCGTAATTGGCCAGCCAGTTCGTGGAGACATTCACGAATGCCGATTGCGTGATCCCGCCGATCGCCGAATAGCTGGCATAGGCCCCCGACTGGTTATCATCGAAGGTGATCCGGGCGCTGCCCGTGATCTCGGTGAAAGTGATATCGGCGACGCTTTCCCAGGCTTCCATTGCCCATCTGGCCAGGCGTTGGCCATCCGCCGTCAGGCCGGTGATATTAACCGTGATGACATTGCTGGTCGAGGTGTCGAAGGCATGGCGCGCGCCGCCATTGTAGTTCCAGTAACCATCGGTCAGGTAGTTGGCCAGGTCATCCAGCGTGCCCACCGGGGCGGGTGTTGGCGGCGCGGCGGCATCGACAGTGACCTGGTAGGTTCCGGTCCCGGAATCGGCATAGGCGCGCGCGCTGATGTAATAGGTGCCGGTGGTGGCGGGCGTGAAGGTCAGCTGTGAATCGAACCCCGCACCGCCATCGTCATTGGAGGCGGTCAGCGCGCCGCCGGCATTGTAAAGGCGCAGATAGGGGTCGCTCAACTCGCCCGCGCCGCCGGTGCCGGACAGGTTGATCTCGTAGCTCTGGCCCGCAGTCAGCGTGATCGCCACCCAGTCATCATCGCCCAGGGTTTGCAGGGCCCCCGAGAACACATCCCCCACCGACATCACGTTGCTGGTGTTGGTATTCGCGGGCGAGGACACGATCTCGGCGACATTGGCGAAGGCCGGGTTGGAGAAGGGCACCGTCTGCGGGCCGAATGTTTCATAGCTGCATTCGGGGTCGAAGGGGCGAAAGGCGGTGCAGATGGTACACATACGGCAGAGGTCCTTGAGGTCGGGTTTCGAGGCGGCAGGCTAGGGAAGGTTTGTGGCCTCAGTGAGGCTGAGGGCGAAAAACGCGTAGAGGGCGGGGCCGGACGGGGCGTCGAGGACCCCGACATCAACGGACGGGCCGCGTTCGGGGCCGGTTGTGCCCTGCCACTCCAGATGCGCCGTGACATGGCTGTTGGTCATCGCTTCCGTGACCAGCGTCAACTGCAGCCCGGGATCCAGCGACTGCAGTTCGGGGCGGGCGTTCAGCGCGGCGCAAATCCCGGCCAGATGCGGGGCGTTCCCGGGCGTGTCCGCGGCGGGCGCGGCCCGACAGGTGACGGGGCGGGGGACGTCCAGCGCCTGCACCTCATGTATCCGGGTCTCGCCCAGAAGGATCATCGCACCCAGAAGCCCGCCCAGAAGCTCCATGCCCATTCCTGCTCCCGCTATCCGGAGATCGCACTCATGACGCTCTTCAGGAGGCGCCGCGACGACCTCCACCAGCGCCCTGTAAATAGCATGGCCGGGGCCGAAGAAAAGGCGGCGCCGTTTCCTTCGGCGACAATTCGCACATGCAGCATGTTTGCCTTGTGTCCCAAGCGCAGAACGCGCTACCTTACCGAGAGGCAGTTTCGGCAAGACCCCCGTATCTCGAGCTTTCGCGCCCGAAAGCTTCCCGGGACGTTATCTGGGCGGCGGTTGTTTTTGTGGCGAATGTGAATTTGAGGGGCGGGCGCGAACGCGGAATGCTGAAATTTATCAAAACCCTGACCCGTCGGCAAAAGCGTAACGTGCTGCTCTTGATCGACCTGATGCTGGTTCCGCTGGCGATGATTGCCGCCTTCGGCACCCAGGCCGATCCGCTGACACCGGTGGAAACGCTGAGCCTGCTGTTTCCGATTCTGCCCTACATGATCTTGATTGCTGCGGGCCTGGCGATCTGGCTGCGCATCCCGCAGATTCAGCTTAACGCCTATGAAGGGCGCGCGGTGGCCAGAAGCGGGGCCTTAGCGGTGCATCTGAGCTTTGCGCTGGCGGCCTTGTCCTGGCTCTTCGGCCTGGCGGTGCCGCCCGGTATCCTGGTGATCTTCGGGGCCGCATTCTTCCTGTTCTCCTATGCCAGCCGGATGCTGATGCTGTGGGGGGTCACCGCGATCTACAAGCGCGAGATCCCGCGCCGCCGGGTGCTGATCTACGGCGCCGGGACCACCGGCACGCAGCTGGCCGCGGCGCTGCGCAGCCATGAGGGTATCGATCCGGTCGCCTTCGTCGATGACAACACCGCGCTGCAGGGCGTGCAGATCGCGGGCCTGCCGGTCTTCACACCCGCCCGCATCGCCCAGATCGCCGAGGAAAGGCAGATCAGCCGGGTACTGTTGGCGATCCCGTCGCTGAGCCAGCCGAAGCAGGCGCAGATCGCCCGCCGTCTGCAGGGGATGGGGCTGGAGGTGCAGAGCCTGCCCTCCTTCGCGCAGCTTATCGGCGAGGAGCCGCTGGTCGAGAAACTGACCCCGGTGAAACCGGCCTATTTCCTGGGCCGGGCGCAGGCCGTCACATCGCTTGGTGAGGATTGCGCCAGCTATGCGGGCCGGGTGGTGCTGATTTCGGGGGCCGGCGGGTCGATCGGCTCGGAGCTGGCGCGCCAGGTGCTGGCCTGCCGCCCGGCCAAGCTGCTGCTCTACGAACTCGGCGAACTGGCGCTCTACAATATCGAGATGGAACTGCACCAGCAGGCCGAGGATGGCAAGGTGACCCTGGTGCCGATCCTTGGCTCGGTCACCGATCCGCGCCAGGTGCGCCAGGTGCTGACCAAGTATGGCGTGCAGGTGGTGATCCACGCCGCCGCCTATAAACATGTGCCACTGGTCGAGGCCAATCCGCTCTCGGGGCTGACCAACAATGTGCTCGGCACCCAGACCCTGGCCCGCGAGGCCGCCGAGATGGGGGTCGAGCGTTTCATTCTGGTCTCGTCGGACAAGGCGGTGCGCCCGATCTCGGTGATGGGAGCCTCGAAACGGCTGGCCGAACTTGTGGTCCAGGACCTGGCCGCGCGCGCCAGTGGCACAGTCTTCACCATGGTCCGTTTCGGCAATGTGCTCGGCTCCTCGGGATCGGTGGTGCCACTGTTCCAGGATCAGGTCAGCCGGGGCGGCCCGGTCACCGTGACCCATCCGGATGTCATGCGCTATTTCATGACCGTGCGCGAGGCGGTGCATCTGGTGCTGCGTGCCGGTGCCATGGCCTCGGGCGGCGAGGTCTTCGTGCTGGATATGGGCAAGGAGGTTGCGATCATGGACCTGGCCCGCCAGGTCATCGAGAGCGCCGGCTACACGGTGCGCGACGCGGCCACCCCCGACGGCGATATCGAGATCAACATCACCGGTCTCCGGCCCGGCGAAAAGCTGCGCGAGGAACTGACACTGAGCGGCGAGCGCTTGGTCACGGAACACCCCAAGATCTTCTGCGCCCGAGAGGCGCACCTGTCCGAGATCGAGGTCGCCTCGGCCCTGCGCGGCCTGCGTGAGGCGATTGCCACAGGCAGCCAGGATGCGGCCCGCGCCGTGGTCGATCGCTGGATCGAAACCGACCAGGACAGCATACCCGATCTGGAGCGCCGCGGCGGCTGAGCGCGGCCCCGCGACTGGTCTCGTGACTGGCCCTGTCACCGGAATGACGCGTTTTCACAAAACCGGCGATGGGGCCGCTTGATAAGGGCAAGAGCCCCGTGATCTAAAGGCCGCGATATCATGAGGGGCGCGGGCGTGCACAGGACATCTGGACAGGGCGGCAGGGCGCGGCGCGCGATCCTTCCGGGGGTAGTCGCGGGCCTGACCCTGCTGGCCCCCACGATGCCGGTGCCCGCCGACACGCTCACCGGCTATCGCCCGCCCGCGCCGCGCACGACGCTGAATTTCTACGGCAGCCCCGGCCTGATCGACATGCCCTCGGCCGGGGTCATGCCGGATGGTGAGTTCTCCACCACGCTGTCGCATTTCGGCGGCATCACCCGCAACACGCTGAGCTTCCAGATCACCCCGCGCCTGTCGGGCGCGTTCCGCTATTCGGCGACGGAAGGTTTGAACCTGGCGGGGTTCGAGACCTATTTCGACCGCAGTTTCGACATCCGCTACCAGGTCCTGCAGCAGCGTGAGGGCGGCTGGTGGCCCTCGGTTGCGATCGGCTTGCAGGATTTCGTCGGCACCGGGATCTATGCCGGCGAATATATCGTCGCCAGCCGCAGTTTCGGCGACACGCTGACCGTGACAGGCGGCGTCGGGTGGGGCCGGCTCGGCAGCCACGATCCCTTTGGCTCGCCGTTTTCCGAGACCCGGCCCAGTTTCGTGGCCGGCGATACCGGCGGCGAGTTCTCCGCCGATCAGTGGTTCCGCGGCCCGGCGGCGGTGTTCGGCGGCGTCGAATGGCAGCCCACCGACCGGTTGGGTTTCACCGTGGAATATTCCTCGGATGCCTATGTAGCCGAGACCGGGCAGGGCGTGTTCGAGCGCCGTAGCCCTTGGAATTTCGGCGTCGATTACCAGGTCAACCGCTCGCTGCGGATGGGCGCCTATTACATGTATGGCTCCGAGGTGGGGGTGAACTTCGCCTTCTCTTTCAACCCGGCCCGCCCGGCCGTGCCGCCAAGCTTCGAGCCCACGCCCGCGCCCTTCGCGCAACGCCCCGACCGCGGCGAGGCGCCTGAGCTGTGGTCCACCGACTGGGTCGCCGATCCGGCCGCCCGCCCCGGCCTCGGTGAGAGGCTGGCCGAGGGGCTGGCCGATGAGGGCCAGGAATTGCAGGCCTTCGACCTGCGTGCCGACACGGTCGAGATCCGGATAGAGAATAATCGCTATACCGCCGTTGCACAGGCCCTGGGCCGTTCGGCGCGCGTCATGGCCGAGGTGCTGCCGCCCTCGGTCGAGATTTTCCGCATCACGTTGATGGATGACGGGCTGCCGGTGTCGACCATGATCATCCGCCGGTCGGACCTCGAGGCGCTGGAGCAGGAACCCGATGCCGTGGGAGCGCTGCAGACCCTGGTCGGCCTCACCGCCGCCACGCCGACGGAGGAGGAAGACCTGGTCGAGGGGCTCTATCCCCGGTTCGACTGGTCGCTGCGCCCCTATACGCGGGCCAGCTATTTCGACCCCGACAATCCGATCCTGATGAACCTGGGGGTGCGGCTGCGCGGCTCGTACGAATTCCGTCCCGGCTGGCGGGTCGATGGCGCGCTGACCTACCGGCTGGTGGGCAATCTCGATCAGGCGCGGGTCTCGCCCTCGGCGCTGCCCGATGTGCGCACCAGTGGCGCCCGTTACGAGCAGCATGACGGCATCGCGCTGGAGACGCTGACGCTGAGCCATGCCCGCCCCTTGGGCAGTGATTTCTACGGCCGGGTGACGGTGGGCTACCTGGAACGTATGTATGGCGGCATCTCGGCCGAGATCCTGTGGCGCCCGGTGACCAGTCGCCTGGCCCTGGGGGCCGAGGTCAACTACGTCATGCAGCGCGATTACGATCTGGGCTTCGGCTTTCGCGACTACGATGTCGTGACCGGCCATGTCTCGGCCTATTACGACATGTCGAACGGCTATCACCTGCAACTGGATGTCGGGCGCTACCTGGCCGGCGACTGGGGCGCGACCATCGCCATCGACCGCGAATTCGCCAATGGCTGGAGCGTCGGCGCCTTCATGACGCTGACCGATGTCTCGGCCGAGGAATTCGGCGAGGGCTCCTTCGACAAGGGCATCCGCTTCTCGATTCCGGTTTCCTGGTTCACCGGCCAGCCGAGTCGGCGCGCCGTCGGCACCACGATCCGGCCCGTCACCCGCGATGGCGGGGCGCGGGTGCATGTGCCCGACCGGCTCTATGACCGGGTGCGCGCGGGCCATCTGGGCAATATCGACGATCAATGGGCACGGGTATGGCGATGAAACCTCTCCTTGCCTGTCTCGCCTGCCTGGTGCTGGCCTCCTGCGGGGCGCTCGGGGGCGGCCAGGGCGACAATGCCAGCACCGCGGCGCAGGCCCTGAACATGCTGCGCGGCGGGCTGTTCAACCGCGGCGATGATGCCGCCCCGCCACAGTTCACCGCCACCCGTGCCTCGCTGCGCGAGGCGGGAATCACGCAGCCGGTGCTGGTCGCCCGAATCGAGGCGCTCGGCATCTCGGCGGGGCTTCTGCAATACGAGGAGGTGCGCGGTGCCATTGTCTGGCGCAGCCTGGATGGCGATACGATCACCACAGCGGGCGGGCTTTTGCGCAACACGCGCGGCTTCGGCACCGATCTGCACAGCCTGGAGACCGCACCGCTGGCACAGGCCCTGGCCGAGGGCGGTGCAACCGAATATGCCCGTCTTTTCAGGGGCTTGGATGGGCTGAATCAGGTCGAGACGCATCGGCTCTATTGTCGGCTGGAACCGCAAGCCCGTGAACGCGTTGACGTTCTGGGGCGCGGCTATGACACGCAGCTTTACCAGGAGACCTGCAACGCGCAGGACCGCCCCGCGCCGATCTTCGTCAATACCTATTGGCAGGGGGCGGGCGGCACGATTTGGCAATCGCGGCAATGGGCGGGGCCGGAACTGGGCTATGTGGAGCTTGAAGAGGTGCGAAATTAGGCATGTGACGAAACACATGGCGATTTTTGGCCAAACCCGCCCCTCCTTTGTTGAACAGCCCCCGCGCCCGTGATAAATCCTACGTTGAAATGAATTGGAGACCGGCTCGATGAAACTCTCGAAGACCTTTTTGGCTGTCGCAACGGCAGCAACCTTCGCTGCAACCGCGGCAAGCGCAATCTCTGTCGACCAGTGCAACGAGCTTGGCGGCGCAGTGAACCTGGCCACCGGGTCCTGCACGCTGACCGCGGCACAGGCCGAGGCAGGTCGCGCGCTTGGCTACCTGCCCGGCGGCGCGCCCACTACCACGACCGCTGGTCTGGGTGGCACCACCGTGAACGGCGGGACCATCGCAGCCGCCGCTGGCGGCTTGGCCTTGGCCGTGATCCTGATCGGGGATGACGACTCCTCGGGCTCGACCACCACGACCACCGGCACCAGCGACTAAGCTGTCCCGGCATTTGTAGAACAGGAAAACGGCCTCCTTTCTGGGGGTCGTTTTTTCATGGGTGTATTTCCAATATCAGAAGCGTCGTTTGGACCCAGGCTGCACCAGAAAGCCCTAGGGGCTTTCTGGTGCGCGTCTGTCGCGCAGTGATAGCAGATCCCATCGCGGCTGAACTGCGAAATCAAACGTCAGCGAAGGGCTCCGAAAAGAGATTTCGCGCTGTGCTGCCAGTGAAATCGGAGCCCCGAGCTTTAATGAAAAAACGGTCCCTGGTTCTAGGGTGACGACGCCGTGGACACAGTCTGCGGGGGTGTAAAGCAGGCCGTCTCCCGGAGACAATATTATAGACGGTACTGGCCCGCCCTGCGCGCATTTGGAGACCTTGAGCCAGAAGAACTGGGCGCGACCTTGCAAGACATAAACAAGTTTCTTCTGTCCCAGCGGCGCGACCTGATAGTGCAATCCACGGAGCGTTCCTGCGACAGTTGAGTGCAGAATATTCTCGAGTGCGGGATCGAAGGATAGGCCGACGGCTGTCAAGCCCGCGCGGTCGAACGCCTCGTGGCTGTTGCCTCTTGCGTCGGAAAAACTCGGGCCCTTAAAATGCCAAGCCCCGTGGGCAAGTGCCTTGTTGCCGGGCCTTACCTTAGCCGGTTTCATTCTCGACGAACCATTCGTAGGTTTGACGCAAGCCATCCTCAAGCGAAATTCGCGGTTGCCAGCCAAGTGCCTGCAACTTGGCCGCAGACATTAGCTTGCGCGGGGTGCCATCGGGCTTGCTGAGATCATGACGCAATTCACCCTCAAGTCCAATGACATCCATTACTAGGCGTGCAAGATCGGCGATGGGCAGATCGACGCCGCTGCCGATGTTGATATGCTCAAATTCTTCATATTGCTGCAAAACAAAAACCGCTGCATCTGCCAAGTCGTCGACATGAAGGAACTCCCGAAGCGGCGTCCCTGTGCCCCAGATCTCCATCCCGTTTTCGTTGGCGATTTTCGCCTGATGGGCCTTGCGCATCAAAGCAGGGATCACATGGCTGCTCTGAAGATCGAAATTGTCGTGAGGGCCATAGAGATTTGTCGGCATCGCCGAGACGAAGCGCGCGCCATATTGCTTCATATAGGCTTGGCACAGCTTGATACCGGCGATCTTGGCTATCGCGTACCATTCGTTCGTGGGCTCTAGCGGACCGGTCAGTAGCGCATCTTCGGTAATCGGTTGCGGGGCCATCTTGGGGTAGATGCAGGACGACCCCAGAAACAGCAGTTTTTCCACTCCGGCGTCATGACTGTGACGGATCACGTTGTTCTGGATGGCTAGATTCTCATAAAGAAAGTCCACTGGATAGGTGTCATTGGCAAGAATACCGCCCACCTTGGCGGCGGCCAGCACGACCTGGTCGGGCTTCATGTCGCCGAGCCATTGCGAAACAGCCCCGCTGTCAGTCAGGTCAAGTTCTTGGCGGGAGGCAGTTAGGATTTCGCAATCCTCGCACTCTAGCCGACGAGCGATGGCAGATCCGACCATTCCGCGATGGCCAGAAACCCAAATTTTCTTACCTTTCAATGTTCTGATCCTCTAATCTGTGCTTCACGGGAGATGGTTTCACAGCTCTTAGCGGAAAGCGTCGGGGGTTGCAAAATGCTGGGGTAGATCAAAACAGAAAAAGGATGACACATCGGTGAAGTTTGCGCGCGACATGCGTGTAGAGGGCCATGTCTTCAGCGTTGCCTTCTCAATATAGGCGACAAGCCTGCCGTCGGGAACCACTTCTTCGCCCGTCAGCTCGGCCTGAAGCCGTGCTACACGCCGGTGAAAAGCCCGCAGAGCAATGGCATCTCGGAGGCTTTCGTTAATACGCTCAAGCGGGATTACGTGCACATCACGCCGCTGTTCGACGCCGCTACCGTCCTCGGCTTGATCGCTGAGTGGTTCCAGGACTACAACGACAATCACCCGCACTCGGGGCTGAAGATGCGCTCACCACGCGAGTTCACCGCAGCCCAAACCGCAACCGCCTGAGTGTCCGGTAAAACGGGGGCCAGTTCAAACCGGTACCGATGACCGAGAAATTGTACACAGCCCTATCGCCGCATGTTGAGGTTGATTAAGGACTCCACTATGCAGCTCACAAGCCTTTTCTGGAAAGGGAGATACGGCCCGATCCGCCTGTCGAATACCTTTGGAACAAACCATTCAAGGAAGCCGTTTTGTCCCGCCTATTTGTTATCGATCCGGTCTGTGCCATGGAGTATGGCCACAGCCTGAATGCCCTGAAATATTTCACCCAGATGGCGGCTCCTTATTTCGACGAAGCTATGATGGTGGCCTCGCGCCATCTGCCAGGCGAGACCGAAGAGGACGGAATAGAGCGGTTTTTTGAGTTTCACTACGGTCAAATACTGAAGATCGAACGCCGTCCGGCCAACCGGCCCATGATCTCAGCTGCATATAAACAAGGCGGGCCTCGATCGCTCTCGGCGGTGGATTTCAGCCGTTTGCTGAATCATTACCAGATATCTCAGAGCGATACGCTGCTGTTTCCCAGCATTGATTATTATGCTGCTGTTGGCATTCTGGCCGCGCTTAGCGGGCGGCACCCTGAAAGTCGGCCGCGGCTGTTGATCCGGCTGATCGGTGTGATGGAGGCCGCCGCGATCGACATGGTGCCTGCAGTGGCGCTTAATGATGTGATCGCCCGTTTGAAAAGCTATGAACAGGAAGGCGGCGTGGTGACATTATGTACTGAAACACCGAAATATGCGCGCAAGCTTAGCGGCATGATGGGCTATGAGATCATGACGGTACCCTATTTTTCACCCGAGATCACGGCGCTGGACCTGCCAAAATCGGGCCCGATCACCTTTCTGGCGGGTGGCAGCGCGCGCCAGGACAAGGGGTTTTTCCGACTTAAACCAATTATAGACCAAGTGCATGATCAGATCGATGCGGCGGACGTGCGGTTTATCATCCAAGGCCTACCCGACGACTTGGTCCAAAAGAATCTCGACTATCTGCGTAGACTGTATGCCCTGCCCAATACAGAAGTACTGCCCGGCCAGATTTCCTATCAGGAGATCAAGCGCTCTTTTGCCGAGAGCCATGTCAGCCTGATGCCCTATGACCAATCCGTTTATGAGATGCGTGGATCGGCCATGCTGATGGAATCCATGCTGTTCGAACGAATGGTGATCTGCCAGGCGGGCACCGGCTTCGCCGATCAGGCCCGACTTTATAGGGCTGGCGACATTTGCGTCAGTGACGCAGATTTTGCCGACGTTATCTGTACCTATGCGCGTATGTCACCCGATCACATTCGCGAATATGCGGGTCTGGCGCGCAAATACTACCTCAAGGAAGTGGCCAAAGCCTGCAAGATCTGGATTTCAGGGGCAGCGGCATGATCAGCCTGAATAAGAAATCTGCTGCGCGCGGGGTATCTGACAAGCCGCGCCTGCTGTTCGTCGATCATGTCTTTCACACTAAGACCCGGTCCTTTGATTTCCTGATTGATATCCTCAAGAGCAGCTTTGACGTACATGCGGTTTATGTGGATCCTAAGACGTGGGTGGATATTTCACAGCTGGAAGATCCGGCCGAATATGTTGTCATCGCGCAAATGGATTTTCTGACCCCGGCCTTTATCGCCGCGGGCAAGCGCGTCACGGTGGTGCAGATGTATGACGGCTCGGCCGGGTTGCCGGATGCGCATTACCAGTTGAACCGCCAGGCTCGGTATCTGAACTTCTCGGTGTCGTTGCATGCGCGGGCGCTATCGCAGGGTGCGGAAAGCCACCTTGTGCGCTATTTTACCAACCCCACGTCGGTGAAGGTGGTGCAGGATTTCTCCACCTTGCGCGGGTTTTTCTGGCAGCGCCTGCCGAAATCAGGGGTCAACCTGAACACCGTGCGGCGGCTGGTGGGCAGCCAACTGGACTGCCTGCATGTTCACACGCCAGCCGATGACGGTAGCTCCTTCGATCCCACGGCCCTCGACGGTTTCGAATGTGAGGTTACCACATCGAACTGGTTCGAAAAGCAGTCCGATTTCACCGAACTTATGGATGGCTGCAATGTGTTCATTGCACCGCGCCAGGCCGAAGGGATCGGGCATGCTTTCCTAGAGGCGTTGGCGCGCGGCATGTTAGTTATCGCTTGGGACCAGCCGACCCATAACGAATATATCAGCAACTGGCTTAACGGTGTGCTGTTCTCCGACCAGGTGGATCAAATTCAGCTAGAAAGAAAATCGATAGAGAAGCTATCTGCCAATGCACGGTTGACCATGGAGCTTGGGTATCAGATCTGGTCCAAGAGCCATGATAGCATTGTCCGATTTGTATCGGGTGCGAAACCGGCACAGATTCCACCTATTGAGGGAATGAGCAGGACGATCCAAGAGATAATGAATGCCTACCAACAGGGGATAGAAGCGTATTCCAGGGCGCTCAGCGTCCATCCCGAGTTTTGTAGGACACTTGGAAGCTGGAATTGTCTGCAAGCTGAACTGAACCAGCGTAGACAGCCCGAAGAGTCAACTGAGGGATCCTGCAAGGCGTTCTTTTTCTTCGGGTATAATAGTGCAGAAAGCATTCTGGCCAATGGATGGTCTGATCCTGAACCGTCTCACCTCTGGGCCATCCAGCATGAGGCCGGGCTAATGATTCCGCTGGATGGCGGGTTACGTATAACCTCTATTGAGCTGGAGGCGCGCGGGCTGGCACAATATCCTTTGCGCATATTTTTCAATGGTATTGAAATTGGCGAAATCATGCTTGAGGAGAGTTTTTCGTCACATCAGCTTCGCGTTCCGGCGAATGTTTTTGACACAGACAAGGGTAGCCTGTCGGTCGTCCTGCGTGTGGATGAAGAGGTTGAAATTCCAAATGTGGAGAGTCGCCCGCTCAGCTTTGCTGTCAAATCCATGGCGCTGTCAGCATAGTGACTTTGGCTTGAGCGGTGACCTGAGACCCAACTCTCCTCCAGATTTCGGGAGAATCCGCAGGTTGATGTATGGGGCTACGCAGCGCGCATTTCCAGCCCCTTCTTAGCCATGAACTCGACCAGCACTATCCGCTCCATGCAATTGGAACACGTTCTCGCCAGATCGAGCCCGACCGTGATAATCTCCGACATGACCGTCCTCCTTTGTGGATCATCGCAGACCAACCTTGGCACATCGATGCCGTCGGGGGGCGGTCACATCATCAGAGCCCTGACCTGCCCCCAAAGAACTGGGCCATTCAAAAGGAGAGTTTGTTCTCGTAACGTTCGAAGCAACGAGGAGAACAGACGATGGAGATATGCGCAGAAGTTGGTGACGCCTGATCAGGCGGCGACTTGAACGTGGCGGAGGCCGTCGCGGAACTCAACCCCTTCGATGATCTGGGGTAGGCGGTTTCGACCGTCGAGTTTGCGCCATTTTCCCTGTGCTGACATCATCAGCTTGAATGCCATGGCCAGTCCGGTCTTCCGGCTCAGACACGCCTTGGTCCTCTTGGTGCGGTGCCGGACGGTGGCAAAGGTGCTTTCGATCGGGTTGGACGTCCGGATGTGCTTCCAGTGTTCAGCCGGGTAGTCATAGAAGGTCAGCAGCACATCGCGGTCTTTGACCAGCTTGGCGACCGCCTTGTCCCATTTCACCCCGTAGGTTTCGACGAAGAAATCGAAAGCGGCGTTCGCCTCGGCGCGGGTTTCTGCTTGCCAGATGTCGTGCAGATGCGCTTTAGCCTTTGCTTGTAGGGAATTCGGCATCGCGTTGAGCACGTTCATGGTCTTGTGGACCCAGCACCTTTGCTCCCTGGTTGTGGCGAACACCTCGCGCAGCGCCGTCCAGAACCCCAGCGCACCGTCACCGACGGCCAGCTTGGGATCCTGCTTCAGGCCACGCCGCTTGAGATCGAGTAACACCTCGCGCCAGCTCTCGGTGCTTTCGCGGAAGCCGTCGGTCATGGCCAACAGCTCCTTGCGGCCATATTCGTCGGCCCCGACAATCACCAGAACGCATTGCTTTTCCTCAGACATTCTCGGTTTGAAATAGACCCCGTCGGCCCAGATGTAGAGAAAACGCCGGGCGCTGAGATCGCGGTTTTCCCAAGCCTGGTACTCTTTCCACCAATCTGCCTTGAGACGTGTGATCGTCTTGGCGGACAAGCCATTGGCGTTCGGACCGAGCAGAGCGGCAAGGGCTTCGCTGAAATCACCGGTCGACACGCCTTTGAGGTAAAGCCACGGCAGCAGTTCCTCGACCGATTTCGCCTTGCGCAAGTAGCGCGGCAGAATGCTGGGCGTGAACGTGATCCGGTTTTCACCAGGCCCGCGATCCCGGACACGCGGAACCTTGACAGCGACCGGGCCAATGCCCGTCAGCACCTCGCGTTCCGGCAAGTGGCCATGCCGGACCAACCTGGCGCGACCGTCTTCGAGCTTTTCATCGGCGAACCCCGCCATCAGCGCGGTCAGTTCCGCCTCGATCGCTTGTTCGATCAGTTTCCGCGCCCCTTCCCGGATGACACCGGTCAAAGGGTCCGAGGAAAATCCGGATGGATCAGGCAGCGTTGCAATGGTAGTCTTTGACATGTGGCATATCCCTTTCTCTGCAGAGAATTGACGGCGTCTGAACACCGCCATGATATGCCGCCCCTCAGGGCATCACCAACTTTCGCGCATTTCTCCAGACGATGCGCAAATCACGTTTCACCGAAGAACAGATTGTCGGGATCCTGCAGCAGTGTGCGGCGGGGGCGAAGGTCTCGGAGCTGTGCCGCAAGCACGGCATGTCAGATGCGACACTTTACAAGTGGAAGGCCAAGTATGGCGGCATGACGGTTTCGGAGTTGCGGCGGCTGAAGGCTCTTGAGGCGGAAAATGCCGAACTGAAGCGCCTTCTGGCCGATGCCATGCTCGACAACGCCGGCCTGAAGGGACTGCTAGCAAAAAACTCCTGACGCCTGTACGCCGCCGGGATGCCGTGAAGACGCTGATGGACGAACATCAGTTTTCGGAGCGGCGAGCGTGCAGGCTGGTCGGGATTTCACGGTCGAGCCTGGCCTATCAGGCGCGACCGGACCGCCACGCGCGGTTGAGGGAACGCCTGATCACGCTGTCAGGCAAGCACCGGAGGTATGGCTATCGCATGTTGCATGCCAAACTGGTCCGCGAGGGCTTCAGGGTGAACGTGAAGGTCGTCGAGCGGATCTACCGCGAGGAGCGGCTCTGGCTACGCCGCACCAAGCGCAAGAAGATCCCGCGCGAAGGCCGTGAGGGTGCCTGGTGCCCGGTTGCCGCCAACCAGCGTTGGTCGCTCGACTTCACCAGCGACGCGCTGGCCAATGGTCGCAAGTTCCGCACCGCTAACCTCAAGGACGATTGCACCCGGGAATGCCCGGCGATCGAGGTGGATTTCTCGCTGCCGGGAGAGCGCGTCGTGGATATGCTGGAGCGCGTGGCCCGTGAGAGGGGATACCCCGATATCCTAGTCGTTGATAACGGCCCGGAACTGCGCGGGCGGGCGCTGGATGGATGGGCCGATGATCACGGCGTCCAGCTGTATTTCATCGACCCCGGCAAGCCGACCCAGAACGCCTACATCGAGAGTTTCAATGGCCGATACCGTGAAGAATGCCTGAACCAGCATTGGTTCACCAGCATTGGCGAGGCCCGCGAGATCATCGAAGCCTGGAGGATCGATTACAACACGGAGCGCCCGCACAGCAGCCTGAAGTATCAGACCCCAGAGGAGTTCGCAGCCGCGAGGCCCTTCGACAAAACGCAATGGGCGCAGCCGCTTGAGCTACTTGATGGCTCCGCGCCTGCGCCCATTGCTCACGCCGCCGAATGATGGCACACAAAAGGAGAACAAGCTCGATTTAAGAGTGGCCCCGAAAAAAGGGGCAGGTCAC
>NZ_JBSXNT010000013.1:0-3712 GCF_056857775.1 Alterinioella sp. B-7 | reverse complement strand
TCTCCCGCCGCGTCACCTTCTTCTTCATTGCGTCACGAAGGCCGGGAATGGCTGGCTGCTTAGGCATCGGCGGGCTCCTCTGTCATCCGCCAGAATCCTACCAGATCACGCCGAAATGGGGAGGTTCTTCAGAGAGTCCTTTAGATGAAAAGCCCATATCAAATAGCTGTTGAACGCCTGAAACAGTCCCCCCTCATAGAACAGCTTGATTACAACGTTGATAGCGCGTTCGGAAAATATCTATTGATCGCAGCGTTTGGGATTAGAGAGTCGGGCGACTGCGAAGATGGGGAACCGGAACTCAATGCTTCTGATGATGATTTTTGGCAAATCGTCAAATGGTCCCGAACCGACCCGGACGTATTCGACTACTGCCTTGAGCAATCCAAGCATCTGATATTGACGGACCGGCCATTGCCAGCTGCACTTAAGCTGTATTCTTGCGATGTTCTTGATGGCAAACGAAAGCGCCCAACCCCACCACACAGAGAACAAAAGAAAGTTTTTGGACGGTATCTTTCCCTCTACCAGCTTGTAGTGGAAGCGCATCACCTCCACGGCTTGACTCTAACTCGAAACGACGCGTCGGCTGAGCAAATGAGCGCATGTGATGCAGTCGCTGAAGCATTAGATTTCAAGTATCATTACACGGAGATCAAGAACCTTTGCGTCCATCCGGCCAAGGCGAGTCTTCGCAGACAGATTGTATCGATCTTGGAATTTACGGGCCAAGGAAATGAGTTAACGCTGACTAGTGAGGTAAAGACCTGATATTAAATCGAAAAGAAGTCCTGACTTCTGCAACATGCGCCGTCAGCTGCACCGGATTATATTGTGCTCCATGGAACAAAATGGAGCACGTCGATGCGTTACCTTTCCTTCAAAGACCTTCAAGCCAAACTGGGCGGGCGTGGTCGCACGACCATTTACCGCGACGTTGACCTGGGCCGCTTGCCCAAGCCCGTGAAAATCGGCGCGCGCCTGTATTGGAACGAAGCTGAAATCGACGCGGCTCTTGCAGAGCGTGCCGCATAACCCCACCCCGCGCGATGCGGGTGCAACGGCACTGGGTGGGGTGCATTCCGGTGGAAGGAATTTGTGTAACCTATGCCCAGCGCCTTGTGAAAACAACCACAAGGAATGACTGGCAATGGCAAATTCAGACAGATGGTATTCGGGCAAGACGCAGGTTTTCTGGACCTGCAAGGCGCTTCTGGACGGGCGCACAATCTCTCACAGGACGGAAATCCGCGAGGTTCGCGGCTGGCGCTTGGGCGCGAACGTTCACCGGCTCAAGCATGAATTCGGCTGGCCCATCCATGTCGAGTATCGCGGGCCGCAGAGTATCGCGCATTACTGGCTGGACCCGGATGCAGACCGCGCAAGGCTGAGAATGCCTCACTCCGCAAGGGCGCTGGGCGTTGAGGGGGACGCAGCATGAACCGGCTTCGCATCGCCCGCCTGCGCCGTGCATTCGGCCTGACAGAGACCCAGGCCAGGCTGATGGCACACCTGATCTATGGAGAGCGCCATGAGAACTGACTCGGTAGAACTGCGCCGCGAGGGTGGCCGTTGGGAAATCATGGTTCTCAAGCGCCCTGACAGCGCCCCAGAGGCTGCATGGCTGGCCTTGGGCGGGTGCCCCAGCCAAGAGGTCGTAACGCGCGTCTGGCTGGCCGTGGTGGCGCGAGGGGTATCCTGATGGCAGGGAAACCTTACAAGAACAGCAAGAGGGGGGTTGGGCGTCATGTCCAGCTTCCCGAATGGCTGCAAGCGTCCGAGGCATGGGCAACGCTCAAGCCCGGCCCCAGGGCGCTCTATGTCGAATTGAAACGGCGCTACAACGGATCGAACAACGGGCAAATCTATCTCAGTCACCGGGACGCGGCGGCGGCGCTCAACGTCCATCGCAACACCGTTGGGCCGTGGTTCGATGAATTACAGGAACGCGGGTTCATCGACCTCGCGCAAGCGCCCTGCCTTGGCCCCGCCGGGATCGGCAAGGCGTCCGTCTGGGCATTGGCAGAGATGCCGTCCAGCGACGGGAAGCCCGCGCGAAGGGCGTTCATGCGATGGCGGGAAAAACAGAAGCCCCGCACAAAAAACAGGACAGCACGTCACAATGGTTGTGACAGAGCGGCGGAACATGGCCCCGCGAAACGGCAAGGCGTCACTGATTTTGTGACGCAGGAAGCGAAATCATGAAAACGCGCGTCACAGAAAACAGGACATATATACATCTAGCCATAGGCCAGACGTTCAACAGCGAGGCAAGTGTGCGCAACCTGACAAACCGTTCCTAGACCACCTCTGGTGCTCCTTAGTGGCGCAGACGGAGGCGGAAGGGGCGACAATGCGCGCGAAGCGGTGTTGACCAATCGCCGGGGACGGCCCGAAGCCGACCTTGGCTGCTTCTGCAGCAAACGTCCATTACCAGTCTCGACTCGCAAAGCGCGTTAGCTCTGGTTCCCTTTGCTCTCAAAACAATACGGTTGAGTGCCGCGTAGAATCCTCGCAGAAAAATACGGAAAGTGGACCTGTCACGCTTTCGTGCCGCCCCAGGTGCTCGTTTAAGCCACTTTCCGTTCGAAGGCGACCGGGCTTTTCCAGCCCAATGCTGAGTGCCGTCGACGCGGATTGTAGAAGCCATTGATGTATTCGAAGATCGCCATCTCAGCTTGCCGCCTGGTTGCCCATGACCGGCGCCAGATCAGCTCGGCCTTGATGGTTTTGAAGAACGTCTCGACTGCTGCATTGTCATAACAATTGCCCTTCCCAGACATCGACACCTTGAACCCATGTTGCCGCAGGATCTTCTGATAGTCGTGCGAACAGTATTGGCTACCGCGATCCGTGTGATGGATGCAGCCCTTCGGTGGCGCACGGAATGCGATGGCCATGTTCAACGCCCGGATCGCCAGATCACGTTTCATCCGATTGCTCACGGCCCAGCCGATCACACGCCTTGAATGCAGGTCGAGGATCACAGCCAGATACAGCCAACCCTCGCGTGTCCAAATATAACTGATGTCGCCAGCCCATTTCTGGTTTGGCGCATCTGCCATGAAGTCACGATCCAACAGATTGGGCGCGATGTTGAACTTGTGATCGCTATCGGTTGTGACCTTGTGTTTGCGCGTTCGCACAACGGATATGCCGTTCTGCCGCATCAGACGGCCAACTCGACGATGGCCCACATCCAAGCCGATCTCCTTCAGCTCTTCGGTCATGCGTGGTCTGCCATAGCTGCCTAGGCTGAGGCGCGACTGTTCTTTGATATGAGCCAGCGCAACCAGATCAAACCGTTGTCTGCGACTGGCTGGACGACTTCGGAAGGCACGTAAACCGCGCGCACTGACGCCAACAACGTCGCACAACCGGTTGGTGGGGAAATGGCCTCTGTGTTCTTCGACAAACCTAAATCTCATTGCTTTAGGCCCGCGAAGAACTGGGTGGCCTTTTTTAGAATATCCCTCTCCTCCTTGAGGAGCTTGATCTCGCGCCGAAGCCGATCATTCTCTTTGGCGAGGCTCAAATCTTCTTTCGACACGACATCAGTGTCTCGATGCGCCGTGATCCACTTGTTAAGTGTCGACATGCCGACACCGAGATCATCAGCCACCTGCTTGCGCGTCAGTCCACTGGTCAGGGCAATCCGCACCGCATCTTGCCGGAATTCGTCCGTCCGTTTCAGTCCCATAGTCAGTCTCCT
>NZ_JBSXNT010000012.1:0-7796 GCF_056857775.1 Alterinioella sp. B-7 | reverse complement strand
TCCCAATCAAGTGTGCAGGACAAACCAATGCGGGCGGGGCTCAAGCCCGGAGACGATGTCTTTGAAAGCTCAAAGCATCTGGATATTTACGAGCTCCCGCCCGCAACCATCATCGCATAATCCAAACGGACTGGATATTTGCAGAACAAAGAAGCGGGGACAGGGGAGTGGACGGCCCCGGGTCTGGCGCTATCAGCGGGGCTGATCTGTTCTGAGAAGGAAGCGCGCATGTCCGGCCATGGCACCCCGATCCCGATGACCTCCCGCCCCTCTGGGCCGCTTTCCGGCGTGGCCGAGGTGCCGGGCGACAAGTCGATCAGCCACCGCAGCCTGATCCTGGGCGCGATGGCGGTGGGCGAGACGCGGATCTCGGGGCTTCTGGAAGGGCAGGACGTGCTGGACACCGCAAGCGCGATGCGCGCCTTCGGGGCCGATGTGCAGGATCTGGGCGGTGGTGACTGGGTCGTGCATGGCGTCGGTGTCGGCGGCTTTGCCGAGCCCGGGCAGGTGATAGATTGCGGCAATTCGGGAACCGGCGTGCGGCTGATCATGGGGGCGATGGCGACCACCGCGATTACCGCCACCTTCACCGGCGATGCCAGCCTGAACGGGCGGCCGATGGCGCGGGTCACGGACCCCCTGGCGCTGTTCGGGGCCCGCGCCGTGGGGCGCGCGGGCGGGCGGCTGCCGATGACTCTGGTCGGCGCGGAGGAGCCTCTGCCAGTGCGCTACACCGTTCCGGTGCCGTCCGCGCAGGTGAAATCGGCGGTGTTGCTGGCCGGGCTGAACGCGCCGGGGCAGACCGTGGTGATCGAGACGGAGGCCACCCGCGACCATACCGAGCGGATGCTGGCGGGGTTCGGCGCCGAGATCACCACCCAAGAGACCGCGGAGGGCCGTGTCATCACCCTGACCGGCCAGCCCGAACTGACGCCCCAGACCATCGTGGTGCCGCGCGATCCGTCCTCGGCGGCCTTCCCGGTCTGCGCGGCGCTGATCGTGCCGGGCTCGGACGTGCTGGTGCCGGGGATCGGGCTCAATCCGACGCGGGCGGGGCTCTTCACGACGTTGCAGGAGATGGGGGCCGACCTGAGCTATGAGAACATGCGCGAGGAAGGCGGCGAGCCCGTTGCCGACCTGCGCGCGCGGTTCTCGCCCGACATGACAGGGATCGAGGTGCCACCCGAGCGTGCCGCCTCGATGATCGACGAATACCCCATCCTCTCGGTCGTCGCGGCCAATGCGACAGGCACCACGATGATGCGCGGCGTCAAGGAGTTGCGGGTCAAGGAAAGCGACAGGATCGAGGCCATGGCCAGCGGCCTGCGGGCCAATGGCGTGACGGTCGAGGATGGCCCCGATTGGTGGTGCGTCGAGGGGCAGGGCGCGGGCAGCGTCAAGGGGGGGGCGACCGTGGCCAGCCATCTCGATCACCGCATCGCGATGGCGTTCCTCTGCCTCGGCATGGCAGCGCGAGAGCCGGTCCATGTCGATGATGGCGGGCCGATCGCCACCTCCTTCCCGATCTTCGAGCCGCTGATGAAGGGGCTCGGCGCGGACATCGTGCGGAATAACAGCTAGGACCGCTTGACCGGGGCGTGCGGCGCGACGCATCGTTTCGCGAGGGACTGCAGCGGGAGGCCACGCCAATGATCACGGGATCCTGTCTCTGCGGGGGTATCCGGCTGCGCATCACCGGGCCGCTCGGCCCCGTCACCTATTGCCATTGCACGCAATGCCGCAAAAGCACCGGCCATGTCGCGCCGGGGGTTCCGGTCAGGTGGAGCGATATCGAGATGGACGGCACCCCCACCTGGTATGACAGCACCCCCGGCAAGGCGCGGCGCGGGTTCTGCGGCACCTGTGGCAGCACGCTGGTCTGGGAGGAATTCGACGGGCTGGCCTACCTGATGGCGGGCCTTCTGGATGCGCCGACCGGGCTGAAGGCGGACGGGCACATCTTCTATGCCGACAAGGGCGATTATTACCGGGCCAGCGACGGTTTGCCCTGTTTCGCCGCCGGGCGCAGCGGCCCGCAGGTGGACCCGTGACGCGCGGATCCTGCCTCTGTGGCGCGGTGACATACACCGTCTCCGGCCCGTTGCGTCCGGTGATCGCCTGCCATTGCCGGCAGTGCCGCAAGACCTCCGGCCACCATGTCGCGGCAACCTCGGCCCTGCGCGAGAGTGTTGCGATCCGGGGCGAGGTAACTTGGTATCGCTCCTCCCCTGGGGCACGGCGAGGGTTCTGCCCGACCTGTGGAAGCAACCTCTTCTGGGACGGGCCGGGGACGCATCTGTCGATCTTCGCCGGTACGCTCGATGCCCCGACCGGGCTGCGGATCAAGGGGCATATTTTCTGCGCCGACAAGGGCGATTACTACGAGATCGCGGACGGCCTGCCGAAGGTCGAGGGCGCCGATCCGAGCCTGACGACACAGGTGGGCTGATGCGCGCGGGCAACATCCTCTACGGACTGGTCTTCCTTGCGGGGGCGGGGGTCTATGCCGCGATGCTGCTCTGGACCCTGCCCGCGATCACCGAAGCGGCGGGCGGGCTGATGCCCTTCGACATGCGCCCCTTCGGCTATACCCACACGGAGGCGCTGAATTTCCTCGCCGCGCTCACCCCCGAGGGGCTGTCGCTCTATCTCGGGCCGCAGGCTTGGCTGGACCGGGCCTACCCGGCGCTTCTGGGGCTCTTCCTGGCCTGGAGCTTTCTCCGGCTCGGGCCCGGAACGCTGCCGCGTGTGGTTCTGGTCGTGGCGGCGCTGGCTGGGGCCGGGTTCGACTATTTTGAGAACGCCCGCGTCCACGCCATGCTGCTGGCCGGACCCCAGGGAACCACCGAGACGATGGCACAGGCGGCGTCGCTGGCGACCGTGCTGAAATCGGGGCTGGTCACATTCTGCCTCACGGCCCTCCTCCTGCTGGTCCTGTGGCGCGGCTGGCGCAGGTTGCGCGGCGTATCGTGACCCTTGCGGTTCCGTTCCGGCGCGGCTAGCCATTGTCCATGGCATTCACGGTTGCAATCGACGGGCCGGCGGCGGCGGGCAAGGGGACCATCTCCAGGGCGGTGGCCGAACATTTCGGCTTTGCGCATCTCGATACCGGGCTGCTCTACCGGGCCGTGGGGCAGCGCACCCTGGCAGGTGAGGATGCGACCGAGGCCGCGCGCGCCTTGCGCCCCGATGACCTGGAACATCCCGACCTGCGCACCGCCGAGGCCGCGCAGGCCGCCAGCCGGGTCGCCGCCATCCCCGAGGTGCGCGCGGCGCTGCTGGATTTTCAGCGCGCCTTTGCCCGGCGCATGGGCGGCGCGGTGTTGGACGGGCGCGATATCGGGACGGTGATCTGCCCCGATGCCGAGATCAAGATCTACGTCACCGCCGACGACCAGACCCGCGCCGGGCGGCGTCACAAGGAGCTGGTCGAGCGGGGCCGCGACATCACCCTGGCCCAGGTGCTGACCGATCTGCGCGACCGCGATGCCCGCGACAGCGCCCGCGCGTCGGCGCCCCTGAAACCCGCCGAGGATGCGCTGCTGCTGGACACGTCCGGGATGTCGGTCGACCAGGCGGTGGCGCGCGCCATCGCATTGATCGAAGCGCGCCAATGACGGGACGCGCGACGCTGATCCTGCGCCGTGGCGGCGGCTATGCCGACCGCATGCGCGCCTATCGGATCCTCATCGACGGGGCGGATGCGGGCGAGGTCAGGCGCAATGACCGGGCCGAGTTCGACGTCGCCGCCGGCCCCGTGACCGTGCAGGCCCGCATCGACTGGGCCCGCTCCAAACCGATGCAACTGACGCTTGGCGATGGCGAGGAGGCCGAGATAGAAGTCTCCAACACCCATGGCGCGATCCTCGCGGTGTGGGCGATCACCTTCGGCATGAACAATTACCTGACCCTGACGCGCAAGTGACGCAGAACGGGCGGGGCGGCGCGATTGCCGGTCCCGGACCATTTCCCCTCGACTCCTCGCTTGCGCCGCGCCACGGGCTCTAGTATACGCGCCCCCGTCGACAAGGTGGAAACCACCGCAAAACATCGAGACGGGCAGGGTCGGGACACCTCCGGCCCTCTTTGTTTTGCATCCCGCCTGACCAACGATCATCCCAAGACCGGCGGAGACAACCGCGCGGCCAGAAAAACGACCACAAAAGGAACCTGAGACCACATGGCTCAAAACGCATCCATGGAGGAATTCGAAGCCCTCCTTGAAGAAAGCTTCGAGATTGACACCCCCCAGGAGGGATCGGTTGTCAAAGGCAAGGTTCTGGCGATCGAAGCCGGACAAGCCATCATCGACGTCGGCTACAAGATGGAAGGCCGTGTCGATCTGAAAGAATTCGCAAGCCCTGGCGAAGCCCCCGAGATCGAGGTCGGCGACGAGGTCGAGATCTTCCTGCGCTCGGTCGAGAACGCGCGTGGCGAAGCCGTCATCAGCCACGAGATGGCCCGCCGTGAGGCCGCCTGGGATCGCCTGGAGAAAGCCTATGCCGACGAGGAGCGTGTCGAAGGCGCGATCTTCGGCCGCGTCAAGGGCGGCTTCACCGTCGATCTGGGCGGTGCCGTGGCGTTCCTGCCCGGCAGCCAGGTCGATGTGCGCCCGGTGCGCGACGCAGGCCCCTTGATGAACCTCAAGCAGCCCTTCCAGATCCTGAAAATGGACCGTCGCCGCGGCAATATCGTCGTCTCGCGCCGCGCCATCCTGGAAGAGTCCCGCGCCGAGCAGCGCGCCGAGGTCATCGGCAAGCTCTCCGAGGGCGACGTGGTCGACGGGATCGTCAAGAACATCACCGAATACGGGGCCTTCGTGGACCTGGGCGGTGTCGACGGCCTCTTGCACGTCACCGACATGGCCTGGCGCCGCGTCAACGACCCCAAGGACGTCCTGTCCATCGGCGAAACCGTCAAGGTGCAGGTCATCAAGGTCAACAAGGAAACCCACCGTATCAGCCTGGGCATGAAACAGCTGCAGGAAGATCCGTGGACCCTGGTGGAAGGCAAGTATCCGCTCGGCTCGGTGCATACCGGCCGTGTCACCAACATCACCGATTACGGTGCCTTTGTCGAGCTGGAGCCCGGTGTCGAAGGTCTGGTCCACGTCTCGGAAATGTCCTGGACCAAGAAGAACGTGCATCCCGGCAAGATCGTCTCCACCTCCCAGGAGGTCGAGGTCATGGTGCTGGAGATCGACACCGCGAAACGCCGCGTGTCGCTCGGCCTCAAGCAGACCATGCGCAACCCGTGGGAAGAGTTCGAAGAGAAGTATCCCGTCGGCACGCAGGTCGAGGGCGAGGTCAAGAACATCACCGAATTCGGTCTGTTCGTGGGTCTCGACAACGACATCGACGGCATGGTGCACCTCTCCGACCTGACCTGGGAAGGTCGTGGCGAAGACGTGATCGGCAACTACCGCAAGGGCGATGTCGTGCAGGCCGTGGTCTCCGAGGTGGATACCGACAAGGAGCGCATCTCGCTGTCGATCAAGGCGGTGGACGGCGATCCCTTCGCGGAAGCCATCGACGGGATCAAGCGCGGCTCGATCATCACCGTTGAAGTCACCTCGATCGAGGATGGCGGCATCGAGGTCGAGCATGAGGGCATGAAGTCCTTCATCCGTCGCTCGGACCTCAGCCGCGACCGGGCCGAACAGCGCCCCGAGCGCTTCCAGGTCGGCGACAAGCTGGATGTGCGCGTGACCAACGTGGACAGCCGTTCGCGCCGTCTGGGTCTGTCGATCAAGGCCCGCGAGATCGCGGAAGAGAAGGAAGCCGTCGAACAGTATGGCTCCTCCGATTCCGGCGCATCGCTCGGCGATATCCTTGGTGCCGCGCTCAAGGGCGACGACGACTGATTTTCAGTGTCAGACCAGTGAATTGGGGCCTCGCGGCAACGCGGGGCCCTTATCGTTCCGGCCCCGAATCAGATGCCGATACAACCTGTGGTTTTGCCGCCCGCGGTGGCACCGACCCCCGTCGGATCGGCGGCAAGCTGCCGGATGCGGCCCTATGCCCACAGATTTCCCCGCTTTTCCAACGGCTTTCCGTTTCCCTCGCCGGTCTTTCTGCCTATAGTCGGTGGGTAGCGACAAGAATCCGTAACCGGGGGGTTTGGATGATACGTTCGGAATTGATCCAGAAACTGGCTGATGAAAATCCGCATCTCTATCAACGCGATGTCGAGCGGATCGTCAGCGCTATTTTCGAGGAGATCATCGGCGCCCTGGCCCAGGGTGACCGGGTGGAACTGCGCGGTTTCGGCGCGTTTTCCGTCAAGCAGAGGGATGCAAGGATCGGGCGCAACCCGCGCACCGGCGAAAGCGTCCAGGTCGAAGAGAAACATGTTCCCTTCTTCAAGGCCGGCAAGCTGTTGCGCGACAGGCTGAACGGTTTGGAGGGGAACTGACCCGTGCGTTTCATCAAGTATCTGTTTCTGGCCGTCGTGGCCCTGGTGCTGGTGCTGCTGGCGCTGGCCAACCGCGAGCCCGTGACCCTGACCGTGCTGCCGGACAACCTGGCCGAGTGGGTGAACTGGAACTTCATCGTCACCCTGCCGCTCTTCCTGGTCATCCTCGGCGGCATCGTGGCCGGTCTGCTGATCGGCTTCGTCTGGGAATGGTTCCGCGAACACCGCCAGCGGGCCGAGGCCAAGGCGCAGCGCAAGGAACGCGACCGCCTGGCCCGCGAAGTGGCCCAGTTGCGCGGCCAGAAACGCGAGAGCCAGGATGACGTGCTGGCATTGGTCGAATAGGCCGAACCGGCGGCGCAGATGACCATCTCCGTCAAGATCTGCGGCCTGTCCCGGCCCGAGGATATCCGTGCCGCCGCCGATGCGGGCGCGCGCTATGTCGGCTTCGTGCATTTCGCCAAATCGCCGCGCCATGTCGATCCCGACCGGATGGCCGCGCTGGCCGTCGAGGTGCCGGCGGGGCTGGCCAAGGTTCTGCTGACAGTCAATGCCGACGATGCGCTGCTGGACCGGATCACGACCCGCGTGCCGCTGGACATGCTGCAACTGCATGGACGCGAAACGCCCGCGCGCGTGGCCGAGGTCAAGGCGCGCTATGGCCTGCCGGTGATGAAGGCCATAGGCGTGGCCGAGGCGGCAGACCTTGACGCGATCGACGCCTATGCCCCGGTGGCCGACCAGCTTCTGATCGACGCCAAGCCGCCCAAGGGGGCCGACCTGCCCGGCGGCAACGGGCTGGCCTTCGACTGGCGGCTGCTGGCAGGCCGCAAATACTGGACCAGACCCTGGATGCTGGCCGGTGGCCTGACGCCCGAGAACGTGGCCGAGGCGGTGCGCCTGACCGGCGCGCGCCAGGTCGATGTCAGCTCTGGCGTTGAAAGCGCGCCGGGGGTCAAGGATGCGGGGCGCATCGCGGCTTTTGGAATGGCTCTCATTGACTGAAAGACTGGAAGTGGCGAGACAATGTCCGAAACGGATAAACACCTGATCGCCCATGTGGGGCAGGGGAAGACCGGCACCAGTGCCATTCAGACGGCTCTCGCTCTTGGTGTCGAGGCTCTGAAAACCCACGGTATCGTCTATCCCGACAATCGTTCCCTCGATCAGGCCAGAGCCGGCAGGATCTCCAGCGGCAATGTTAATGGCGTGTCTTTTTTCGAGACCTGCAGCACGGAGCTTGAGGCGTGCGATCCGGGCGAAACGGTTCTGGTCTCTAAGGACTCTCTGAAGAACCTCCCCATTTCGGCGTGATCTGGTAGGATTCTGGCGGATGACAGAGGAGCCCGCCGATGCCTAAGCAGCCAGCCATTCCCGGCCTT
>NZ_JBSXNT010000011.1:0-25566 GCF_056857775.1 Alterinioella sp. B-7 | reverse complement strand
TGGCGACTACCAACAGTTCTGTCTTATTGGATGGATCATTCAATCCTGACCGGGAACCAGTGTATCGCCGACGATCTCTTCCATGAAGTGGGTCACCAAGCCAATCCTGCCCTGGACGGCCGCCTTGCGAAAGTCGGCAGCGCTTTGCGATTTGACGGTGCCCTCCCTCTTGCGTGTCATTTCGGCAATCTCGGCATTCCAGAACCCCTTGATGGCAAGCAGGGCAACTTCCCGTTCGGCGCGGCTGAACTCCCATCGGTCCAATTCGGCCTCGGCCAGAGTCTGAAATGCACCGCCCGCGATCATCACGGCTTGCTCTGCCGCTGCCGCTCTTTTGAGAAGCCGGCGGATCATCACGATATTGATGGCGATGCTCAGGATCAGGGCCAGGACGGCGAACAGTTCGAAGAGTTCCCGGATGCTGTAGCCTACCGGTTGCGTCAAGATAGTCGAGACATCGAAGGCGAAAAACCCGAGGAAGAGGACTGCAAAGGTCACCTGAACAGCGATGGTGAGCAATAGCACGAGTGAGCCATTGATGTTTCGGGGCATGTCCGCGCGTCCTCCGGTATGGCCGGGGCGGGCAAGAGGGCCCGCCCCGATCAACATTGAGATCTGAGCTTAGTTCCCGATCCCGAGACCACCGTCAACGCCGATGTCGGCCCCAATGCCGTCACCGGCAGGATCGACATCCACGTCAACGCCCAGGCTGGCATCGCCGCCGATCGAACCGGTCCCGGCTGGACCAGCGGTTCCGGCATTTGTAGCGCCGGAGGTATCCGCGAAGACCCGGATCACGGCATCGCTGAGAATTTCGCCGGTCGACTGGTGCAATACGATCTCACGCAAATGCGTCGCGGCTTCGGCCTCCAGTCGCACCCGGCCAAGCAGGGTGCGTGACCGGGACACGATAGTGTATCCGCGCGCCTCAAGCTCGGCGATGACAGCCAGTTCCCCGCGAACCTGAACCATCTCGATCTGGCTCATTGCTTGGGCGTTCGCCGAGGACGACGTGGACGCCTGCGCCGTGTTCGGCGCGGGTTGTGCGTTGGCGGGGGCAGATTGCGGGGCGCTGCTGGAGGATTGCGCAAGGCCGGGTGTTGCGACCGATAGCACCATTGCCACCGCAGCAGCGCAGGAGGTCGTGGTCAAGGCGAAGATCGGTCGTTGACGTCTTGTGATACGTGTCATGTCTGGATCCCTTTCGTGCAGATCTGGGGTTCGGCGAGGACGCGGTGACGGCGTCCACGCATTTGATGGGCCTGATATGCGCAAAGGGACCGGCGCGCGCCATTCACCTCAGGTTCAATCGTCTCGATTTGAACCGAGGGGGGATCGGTCTGTCACCCTTGCTGCACCAATCTGAACCAGGGTTTATGCCGGTGGAGCCAATCCGCCAGCTGCATGCCCGTGGCGGTGGGAATTCCGAGAACCCATGATCATCCATTTGGCCCAGAACGCGATCGATGTCCTTGCCGAAGGTGAGACCTTGCAGATTGCCGATGATTGCCTGCGCCTCGATGCCCTGCGACACGGCTGATCAAAGTCAGTGTCGTCAAGCGGGCCACCGCCCTCACAATTGAACAACAACCTGAAGCGAGGCTATCTCGTGATCAGCGGTTCTGGACCGGACCTGGCGAACCGCGATGTGATCTCCCTTTGAAGTCGGCCAGAAAATTCCTCGAGCGCCAGGACGCGACCCTAAGAGCGGATTGCTGACATTCTCTGTAAGTGCGATGCTGCGACGTCGGTGATCTAAAGGCGGACATTCCTGGACTGCCGTCGCCGGTGTCGTGGCGGCCTTCGGGTTCCCAGTGATCAGTGGCTGGCGGTGCTGGCGCGCCCCGTGTGCGCCAGGGTCCTGATCCGGACGGATGATCGCCCCTTCAGACCGGGGCCCGCTCCGGTCCGAGAGGAACGATGCCGGTGGGGTTCAGCGCCTTGATCGAGTAGTAGCCGCGCTTGATGTGGTCGATGCTGACCGTGTCGCGCACGCCGGGAATGGCGAGGAGCCGTTCTTGGTAGCGGCTCAGGACGGGATAGTCCGCGATACGGCGCAGGTTGCATTTGAAGAGGCCGTGATAGGCCACATCGAAGCGCACCAGCGTCACGAAGAGCCGCACATCGGCCTCGGTGAAGCGATCTCCCAAAAGGAACTCGCGGCCATCAGCGAGGCGCTCCTCGAGTTCATTGAGCATCGCGAAGACGTCGTGGAATGCCTCCTCGTAGGAGACCTGCGTGGTGGCGAAACCCGTGCGGTAGACGCCATTGTTCAAGCTCGGATAGATGCGGTCATTGAGAGCGTCGATTCTTTCGCGAAGGTCCTCCGGATAGAGATCGATGCTGTCGTCAGCCAGGTCGCCGAAGCCGGAGTTCAGCATCCGCAGGATGTCGGCGGATTCATTGTTCACGATGGTCCCGCGCTTCTTGTCCCACAGCACTGGCACGGTTGCCCGTCCGGAGATCGCCGGGTCGGCCCGAGTGTAGATCTCGTGCATGTAGAAAGCGCCCTCAGCCTCGACCGGATCGCCGAAGCGCCAGCCCTGGTCGGACAGTTCCGGCTCGACGACGGAGACCGAAATCACGTCCTCCAGCCTCTTCAGTTTGCGGGCGATCAGCGTCCGGGACGCCCATGGGCAGATCAGCGCGACATAGAGGTGGTAACGGCCTGGCTCTGCCTTGAAGCCACCCTCACCGGTCGGCCCGGCGCTGCCGTCAGGCGTGACCCAGTTGCGGAAGCCGGAGGTCTGGCGGACAAAGCCGCCCTTTTCATCCTGGGCCTGAACCGGCTGCCAGTCTGCAACCCATTTTCCGTCTCGAAGCATTGTCGTTTCTCCTCAGGTCCTGAACGTGATGGCGGTGCCCCAGGGGTCGTGCAGGGTCAGGCCGTCCGCGTTCGTTTTGCCGGCAATGCCGGAGCTTTCGGCGCGGGTGGCAATGGCCGCGAGGTCTTGCCGGTCCCGGGCAACTATCTCGACAGCATCGAGACCGGCCATACACTCTGGGCGCTTGCCGGCCCGTCGGCTGTTCCAGATATTGCCGGCAAGCTGGTGGTGGTAGCCGCCGCTGCCGTAGAAGCTGGCGCCCGGATAGCGCGCCGCGATATCGAGGCCGAGCAGGTCGCGGTAGAAATCATCGGCCTTGCCCGTGTCGCCCACCTGAAGGTGGACATGGCCGATGCTGCCGTTGTCGGGGAGACCCGACCATTCGGTGCCCTCGGCGCTTTGCAGCAGATCTTGCAGATCCAGCGGGTCGGTGCTCATCCGGATCTCGCCATTCTCTCCGTGCCAGGCGGAGACCGGGCGGTCGGCATAGACCTCGATGCCGTTTCCCTCTGGATCGGCGAGGTAGAGCGCCTCGCTGACGAAGTGATCCGAGGCCCCTTGCAGCGGCACGCGCGCCTCGGCGACATGAGCGAACCAGCGGGCGAGGTCGGATCGGGTCGGCATCAGGAAGGCCGTGTGAAACAGACCGGCCTGCCGCGGATCGAGCGGCGAGAGACTCGGGTCGCCCTCGAGTTCCAGGAGTGGCGCGCTTCCGGTGCCAAGGATGATGCGATGGTCGGTCGTCGCGACAGGGCTGAGCCCGAGCACACTCTGGTAGAAGGTGGAGACCGCATCGAGATCACGCACCTTGAGCCGGACCGTCCCGATACGCAGTGGCGCGGCAGCCATGTCGAAGAAGTCGTTGGCAATGGTCATGTCGGGTCTCCTTGGGAAAGAGCGCGACCGCGGGCGGTGACCCACGGCCGGCGAGGGCGATCAGGCGAATTGGCCGAGGCGCTGGTCGAGCTTGGGGATGCGCAGGGCGAAGGCTCCGCGCCCCAGAATGGCAACGGCGCCTTGCACCACGGCCCAGAACAGCGGGTATTCCCATCCGCCACCTTCGTTCGAAAAGCTCCAGCCGAAGCCGGAATGGGCCCAGGTCGCGCCCAGGAGGACGGGGATCAGCGCGATCGAGACGACACGGGTGCCCAGGCCGAGGATCAGGGCGATGCCGCCCGCCAGCTCGGCAAAGATGGTGAAATAGGCGAGCACGCCGGGCAGGCCGAGGCTTTCGAAGAAGGCGACGGTGCCCGGGATCGTGAAAGCGCTCACCTTCATCCAGCCATGGGCGAGGAACAGGACGCCGGTCGAGATGCGAAGGGCGGCGGCGGCGTAGTCGGTATTGGTTTGCGTAGTCATGTCGGATGCTCCGTAGGGTATGTCAGGAAAACTGCCAGCGCGGCGCGATCCCGGTTCCGTGACCGAAGGCGTAGCCGAACTGGATATTGAGGAAGCCGATGGGCTCGAGGTAGCGAGCGTTGGCGAGCGGGCCGGCATCGACCGGCTCGAGGCCGATCTCGGCGGCCAGGGCCTTGACCGTCTCGCGTGCGGCCTCGTCATCGGCGGCAACGAAGGTCTGGATCGGCTGGCCATTCAGCTTGAGGCCCGTGCCGTAGTGCTGCGCGAAGATCGTGTTGAACGCCTTCACCACCGTCGCGCCGGACAGCCGGGATGCGATCTCCTCGGCAGCCGAGGTCTTGTGGCCGACCTGGAGACCCGAGAAGTCCTCGGTCACCGGGTTCGAGACATCGATGACGGTCTTGCCGGTGAAGTCGGCCTTGCCGGCAAGATCGGCCACGGCGCCATAGGGCGTGGCCAGAACCACCACCTCCGCCTGGGAGACGGCGGCGGAGAGGTCATCATTGCGGCCAATGGCGGACACCTCGTGACCAGCCAGACCCAGAACTTGGGCGAGGCCGGAGCCTACATTGCCGTTTCCGATAATTGCGATACGCATTTCATTCCTCCTTCGGTTCGCCACCCCTCAGGGCGGGCTGTTGTTCACTGAAGCGAAGGTAGGACTTCCCAATCTTCCATAAAATGGCGATTTTATGGAATGACTATCGTTATATTGTTCCTAAAAGGGTGCCCATGGACATCGTCGACGAACTCAAGGCTTTCGTGGCCACCGCTCGGACCGGCTCCTTCACCGCAGGTGCAGCGCAACTTGGGGTCTCGAATCGCCTGACCTCGAAATACGTGGCCGAACTGGAATCGCGCCTCGGAACGCGGTTGCTCCAGCGGACCACCCGGAAGGTTGGGTTGACGCCGGCCGGGGAGGATCTCCTCGCCCGGGCGCCAGCCGTCCTCGACGAGCTTGATGCTCTCCTAAGCAATGTGTCGGAGGGATCGCGCGGCTTGACCGGGATCATTCGGGTCTCGGCGCCTGTGACCTTCGGTGAAGTCTACGTGGCCGGCATGCTGGCGCGGTTCGCCGAAGCACACCCAGGTTTGACCTTCGACCTGAGGCTGGACGATCGCTACGTCGACTTGGCCGCCGACGGCATCGACCTGGCGTTCCGGATGGGCTTGTCGGAGACGCTATCACTGAAGACGCGCAAGCTCGGCACGTTTCAAAGCTCACTGGTGGCGCATCCAGACTACATGAATGAGCACGGGGCACCAAGAACACCAGATGACCTCTCTCGGCACGCCTGCATTGTCGATACGAACCGGCGCCAGCCACATCGGTGGAGGTTCAGAAAAGACGGCACCGAGGTTGTGGCCCAGGTGCGAGGCCGCTTCCATGTCAATTCTGCCCGGGCGGCAATAGAGCTGGCCGCGGCTGGCATGGGGATCGCCTATGCGCCCCGGTTCGCGATTGCGGACATGCTCGAGACGGGACGCCTCGTTCCGCTGCTGGAGGAGTTCGAAATGGATGGGGGGCCGATTACCGCCGTTTACCTCGAGGGTCGAACCTTACCTCGAAAGATACGGACCCTCATCGACTTCGCTGCCGAGGATGTGCACGTCTTGCCGGAATGAGCGCGAAAAGGCCAATCCAGATGGGGTCAACAGCACCAACACGAATGGCAGCTTCGGGTAAAGTTGCGACGCAGCGATGATCTCCCTGAGGAAGGTCGAGCCTGGGCCGTCCACGTCGAAGAGCGTCTCGTTGCATGTGCGAAACCGAGCCGTGACGCCTTGGTCACTTGGCCTCAAACCGGACCTGCGCTGCGACCGATCCCAACGACTGCTGTGGGCCATCGGCAATCACCGCTGCTGCGAAGGTCGCTGTCCGCGATACGACAGAGGGAGTCTTTGATACTTCATTTGTGCGGCAGCAGTGAACCGCCCGACAATAGGACTTCATCCATCAGGACATCCTGCGTCATGGGGCCGTCCTCTGCGTCTTGATCGCGCGAAAAAAAGAGCGAAGCGGCAGAAAAGGCGAACGGCTCGTGGCCCCCCTGCCCCCGCCGGTGAAGCCCGCAACCTCTGCGATTTCCGGAGTGCGGGATCGATGAGTGGGCTATCGGAATTGCCTCGGATCGATGTCGGCCCGCCTTAGCTATTCTGGCGAAGGAGCGCGGCAAGCGCAGGAGCAAGCTCTGCTGCCGATTGGCAGATGATCGCGCCGCGTGCAGACAGATCCTGGCTGACATCGTGCGGCAAGCTGGAGTTGGATACATCCGCAATCTGGTTCAGGCGCCCTCCCATCAGCACAGGGATCTCAAGATTGGCCTTGGCCAGGTCGGTCTGAAGCTGCTCGAGATAACTGAGCGCAACACCGTTGTAAGTGCTGATCGCGATGACGTCGGGCGCAATATCCTTTGCCATCTGCACCAACCTCTGCGGATCTGTTGAAACGCCGCCATCCAACGGGGTGAGACCAAGCTTGCGCAGGACCTCGTCCACGACCATCTTGCCATGCTGATGAACATCGCCCGCTGCGCTGAGCACCTTCAAGCCGCTTTCTGAAAGAGTTTTCCGCGTCTCAGGCGCAAGATCTGCCAGTGCGGCAGTTGCCATTTCGGATATCTCTTCAACGATGCCGGCAGACACATGGGGAACACGTCCGACCGGAGCGGTCTCATCCACCACGCCCGCGCCAAATACAGCTTCAAGTTGTCGCGCGCCAATCCTGCGAAGCGCCAACAACACTTCAAACAGATCGTCTGTATCGATACCAGCGTCAGCAAGCCCGCGTAAGGTCGCGCGATGAAAATGACGCCCGCCGGCAAGGATTCGGCCTGCCAGATCATCTGTCACTTCCAGCGGAACCAGGCCCTGCCAGGTTTCCGCATGTTGCTTCAGTCGCCCGGCCATAAGCTGTGCATCGACAACCTCGTCGATATCGGGAATGCGCTGGTTCTCTGTCACCGGGACCGCGCTGATCGCGTGACCCGTCGGCTGTGATATTTGCCCCAACGCGTCGACCAGTAGATAGCTGGCAAGGCTCGACCGGTTCTGGGCAGGACTGCCCCGATAGCTGGTCGTATTGCCATAGATTACCGTGCCGGGGGACATGCCCGCCCATGCCATAGCGGCGTGAAATGCCCGCCGCGCGAGCGGATCCGAGAAGTGATGTCCGTAGCAATGCCCGACCGGTGCCCCGGCCAGGCGTTCGATCAGGTCCTTCTCCAGCAGCATCATGCCCAGGCAGGATGCCAGATCGGTGAACTGGGCACCAAACCCGTCGTCGATGTTGGAGTGCACGATCACAGGAACGGGCTGCGCCGCAATGAGACCGATGGCGCGGACCGTTTCTCGTGTCGCGGCGATATCATCCCCAAATCCGGGAATGCGGAAGGTGAAATACTGCCCCAGATTGCCAATCGCCGTGCTGCCTCCCGCCAGCGCAGCCTGGGTATTTTCCAGTGCCGCGGGAAAACCGAGCACAAAATCCCCGAAATGCGGTGCGACCGGAGCGGCATTGGCAAGGCGAACAAAATCCTCAACCCCGGGCAGGATCATGCCCGTGCCGCGCTGCGCATCGACGCGTTGGGCGCGCGGCACCGCCATCGACCAGTCGAGGCAAAGTCCGTAACGATCTACGCTGATCCCTTCCCGCGCGCAGGCGACCCAGATGTCGTGATAGGCGCGGATGCTCTTCGCTCGGTCACGAAATCCGATCTGCGCATGTTGGGTGACACACCCATTCTCCATGCAGCGCAGCTTGAAGACGTGTTCGCTGGTGACGCCGTGCGCCTTGAGGAACTCGGACGGGCCGACCTGCCAGTCAGCGGCCAGCCGCGCGCCGTCTTGCAACAGGGACGCGCCGTCCGGCAGGTCGGGTTCAGGCAGGATATCGGCGCGGGCAAGCTGCATGTCGATCAGGCCGAATTGAGGATCTGGCGCAGGTTGGAATGAAGCTGCGGTGGCCAATGATGGCCCCGCTGGCTGGACAGGTCCCTGTTCACGCGCGGCTCCTGTTCTCGATCCGGCAGGCCGGTCAATTCACCGTTGGTCAGCCAGTCCTTGTCGCTGCCGTGGAACTCGCCGATCATGGCCTGCGTCAGGTCTTTCAGCACCCCGGCATGATCGTCCCGCGCTGCCAGATCATACCGTTCCTCGGAGTCGCTATCCATGTCGAACAACTGACGCCGGTTCCCGGTCGGGTAATAGATCAGCTTCCAGCGAGCGGTCCGATACATGCGCGTCGCCCCCACGCCAGTGCCCAACTCACCAAAGATGGCCTCGCGCCTCCTGCCGTTCACGAAGCTCACGCCATCGCAGGTTTCGGGAACGGGGATGTCCGCTATCGACAGCAGGCTTGGCATCACGTCGGCCAGCGTCACAAGCCGGTCATCCACGGTTCCCGGCGCGCTGGACGGGTGGCCCTTCGGCGGCACCAGGATCATCGGAACCCCGGTTGAGCCGCGATAGAAGAGGCTCTTCGCCCAAAGCCCGTGATCCCCCAACATGTCGCCATGATCCGAGGTAAAGAGGATGATCGTATCATCCAGCAGGCATTCCTCGCGCAATGTGCCGATGACCAGCCGCAACTGGTGGTCGATATGGGTGCAGAGCGCATAGAAGGCGCGGCGGATCTCGGCGATCTGTGCAGGCGCATATTTCTCGCCGCGCTGGCGTTTGGTCGCCACGGACCAGGGCGGTTCGCCCCAGTCGCCCTCAAGGGCGGTGTCCACCTCCGCCCCGCGATAGAGGTCGAGGTAGCTTTGCAGCGGAACCAGCGGCGGATGCGGGTGGCGATAGGACAAATACCAGAATGAGGCCCGCGTCGGGTCGCGTCGCTTGATCTGGCGGATCATCGCCTGCGTCGCCCAATTGGTCACATGCAGAGACTCAGGCAGGTGCCAGGGCCGATGCACATAGCCATCAGTGCTCATCCCGTGATCGAATTGCTGGCCCGGGTGACCCCGGTCGCCTAGGAACATCTCGTAGTCGTCCATCACGCCGTATTGCGCGCGTCCCTCTTCATCAAGGATCACGTCGTCGAACCCGATCCGGCTGCGCTGCGGAAAAACGTGCAGCTTGCCAACGCCGAAACTCTGGTATCCTGCGGCGCTGAAACTGGCGGCGATGGTCTCGGGCGGCATCGAGAGCTGGTCATCATAGACCCGGTCGCCATGCGCACGGGGTGACGCGCCCAACATCAGTGACCGCCGTGCAGGCACGCAGATCGGACATTCGGAATGGGCGTTGGTGAAGCGAATACCGCTGCGGCAAAGCTCATCCAGCGTGGGCGTCTGGATCACCGGATGACCGGCGATGCCAAGCAGATGGCCAGGCCATTGATCGACGCTGACAAGCAGAACATTGGGCCGGGTCATCGCACCGTCCTCTCGCTGCGGGGTAAGGTTTTCGGGGCGGGCCCCCGCGCGATCAGGAAGGCGCGGGTTTTCTCAAAGCCGTGCAGCATATGCGTGCGCACCTCCTGCATCATCGCCTCCAGATCATCGCCGAGCGCGCAGGCGAGATAGGCCTCATGACCGTCGATACGGGGCGCACGGCGGCCATGGGCGTGGTGATGCGCGGCCCAGTAGAGCTGTAGCTTGCCCGCAAGAGTGCGCCACATCTGCAAGAGCAGAGGATGCTCGCAGCTTTCATAGACATGAGAATGCAGTGCCAGTTCGGCCAGGATTGCGCCTTCCTCATCGCCCGCCAGAACGCTGGACTTCAAAGCCTCGTGCCGTCGGGACAGCTCGGCCCGATAGGCGTCGTCTCGCAATGGCCAGACCCGACGAAATGCGAATATCTCAAGCTCGGTGCGCAGGGAGAACACGTCGTCGATATCCTTCAGCGACAGTTCTGCCACCCGCGTGCCGGTATAGGGGATCGAGATCAGCAGCCCCTCTTCGATCAACTCGCGCAGGGCCTCGCGCAGCGGCCCCCGGCTGACGCCGAATGACTGCGCAAGCTCCGCCTCGACGATCTGGCTGCCGGGCGAAAACTCTCCGCTCATTATGGCCTTGCGCAGTGAGACGGCGATCTGCTCGCGCATCGTCTGTCGTTTCAGTAGCTCCACGCGCCCTCCCCCGCTGATTGCGATTTAGTTTGACGACTCATGGCTGATTGTCAACAATCGATCAACATTGCGAGGAGCGCGGAGCTATGACCGTCAGCAAATCGGCCATCGTAACCGGCGCGGCATCCGGCATCGGGAAATGCGTCGCGCTGCGACTGGCCAAGCCTGGCTCGCGGCTGACTCTGCACAGCCGGAAGGCCATCGAAGAGCTAGAGGGCGTCGCCGATACGGCGCGCAGACAAGGGGCGGAGGTCACCGTCTTCACGGGTGATCTGGCCGGCCCGGACGTGCCCGCCGGTATCATTGCCGCGCATGAGGCGGCCTATAGCTCGCTCGATGCATTGGTTGCGGTGGCAGGCTTCCCTTCGCGGATGCCCTTCGAGCAGATGATCGCCGAAGATATCGGCTATGCCTTCCAGGCGAATGTGCAGAGCTTCTTTGCCTTGGGCCAAGCAGCCGCGCCGATGCTGCGCGCCTCGTCCATGGGCCGGATCGTCGCCGTGGGCAGTTTCACCGCGCATGTCTTTCGCACCGACCTGCCGCAGTTCCCGGCCTCGGCGGCTTCCAAGGGCGCGTTGGAAGTGGCGGTGCGCACGATGGCGGCAGGGTTGGCGCCCAACGGTATCACCGTCAACTGCATCGTGCCCGGATTTATCGAACGTGAGGCGCGCCATTCCGATGGGCCGGGACCGGACGCAGTGGCCGAGATTGAACGCCGCATCCCGTTGGGCCGACGCGGAAAACCGGATGAGGTGGCCGGCGTCATCGCGTTCCTGATTGGCCCGGATGCGGCTTACGTCACTGGGCAGTCCATCCACGTGAATGGTGGCCTGTGCTGAGTCAGAATTGTTGACAAAACTCCGAATCTGTCGACTAACTGTGTGGAACGTTGACAGAAGCACGGGGGCCCGCATGGCCGGAAGTCAGGATTTCATCGCCGATCCGCGCAACGACAAGGTGGAGCTCTACCTCAACGGCGACTTCGTGCCGCGCGACAAGGCCATGGTCTCGGTCTTTGATGCGGGCTGGATCCTGGGCGATGGCATCTGGGAGGGCCTGCGCAACCATGGCGGGCGCCTGGCCTTCATGGAGCGACACCTCGACCGCCTCTTCATGGGGGCCACTGCCATCGACCTCGATATCGGTATGACCCGGGATCAGGTGCGCAAGGCGCTTGAGGATACGCTGGAGCATAACGGCATGACCGGCGAGGATGGTGTGCATGTCCGGCTGATGATCACCCGCGGCCTCAAGAAGACGCCGAACCAGGACCCGCGCCACACCATCGGCGGCCCGACCGTGGTGATCGTGCCCGAATACAAGCCCGCCAGCCCCGAGATCCTCAAGACCGGCCTGACCCTCTTCACCTCGGCCATCCGCTGCTGCCGCGCAGACATGTTCGACATGCGGCTCAATACGCACTCGCGGCTGAACCTGATCATGGCGCTGACCCAGGCGATCAAGGCGGGGGCGGATGAGGCGCTGATGCTGGACGATCGCGGGTTCGTGGCCAGTTGCAATGCCACCAACTTCTTCATCGTGCGCCATGGCAAGGTGATGACCTCGACCGGGGCCAGCTGTTTCAACGGCATCACCCGCGCCAATGTGATCGAGCTCTGCGATCGGCTTGGCATCCCCTGCGAGGAACGCGACTTCTCTCTCGCCCAGGTCTATGACGCGGATGAGGTCTTCGTCACCGGCTCCTTCGGCGGGCTGACCCCGGTGGCGATGGTCGACGGGCGCAAGATCCGGCAGATCATGGGCCCGGTTTCGACCCGGTTGCGCGAGGCCTATATCGACTATGCCAAGACGGCGGAGTGAGCGTGCCGATGCCCGACGACGCCCCCCGCAGAACCCGCCAGACCATGGCCGACAGGCTGACCGTCGATCTCCGCGCACATATTCTGCAAGGCCATTTCGAGCCGGGCGCGCGACTGCGCGAGGAAACCATCGGCGCGCAATTCGGTGCCGGACGTGGCCCGGTGCGCGAGGCTCTGAGCCGCCTGGCCGAACGCGGGCTTCTGCGCAATCAGCCCTATTCCGGCTACTCCATGCGCGATCTGCGGGTGGTCGATATCCGCAATTACTATTCTGTGCGCGAGACCATCGAGTTGCTGGCGATCCGGCAGTGCTGGCCCTTGCGCGACCGCAACTTCAAATCGAACCTCCACCGTCTGCACACAAGACTGGTCGCGGCGGTCCAGGCGCGCGACACAATCCGCTCCATCGCTGCCGAGGCCGATTTTCACGCTGCGGTCTACATCGCGTCGGGCAATGAACCGCTCTTGCGGTCATGGGAGCTTCTGGCCTGCTACCGCGACCTATACTACGTCACGCTGCGCCGGTTGCGCGCCCATACCGACCATCCGCCCGCCCCGATGAACGCATCGCACCAGAATCTGCTGGACACTCTGACCGGCGACGACATCGAGGCGGCCCTGTCCGAGACGCGGGAACATCTGCGCCTCGGACTGGATCAGTTTGAACAGGCACAAGAAGAACACGCCGAAAGGGCGGGGGAATTCCACTGGAACACAGACAACAGAATAGGGAGGTAAGACAATGACATACCTAAAGAAAATCGTGGCCACGATGGCCACCGCGCTGATCGGTCTGATGCCGCAATCGGCGAGCGCAGACAGCCTTCAGGACGTGATCGACAGCGGCGTGCTGCGCATCGGTGTGGCACAATCGCCGCCATGGTTCTTCCGCCCCTCCAGCGGTGAGGACTGGACCGGCGTGGGCGTCAGCCTTGGCCAGCAGATGGCCGACGATCTCGGTGTCGAACTGGAGACCTTCGAGACCTCCTGGGGCAATGCCGTCGCGGCGCTCCAGGCTGACCAGATGGACCTGATGTTCATCCTCGATGCCACGCCACAACGCGCGCTAGCGGTCGATTTCCCTGCAGCCCCGTCGATCTACTACGCGATGGCGGTTATGCATAACGAGGATTTCGACGTAGAAACCTGGGAGGCGCTGAATGTGCCCGAGACCTCCATCGCCGTGGCCCAGGGCACCGCGATCGACTCGTTCATCTCGCGCACCATGCCGGATGCCGAAATCCAGCGCTTCGCGGGCCTGGCCGAAGCCGTGGCCGCGTTCCAGTCGGGTCGCACCGATCTGGTGGCGATGTTCCACCCGGCGCTGATCTCGTTCCGCCAGCGTCTTGGCCGCGGTGAGATCACCCTGCCGACCCCGGTCTTCGCTTCGGCCTCCAGCGCCGGTGTGCGCCCGATGGAGGATACGTCCTTCCGCGATTGGGTCAGCACCGCGCTGGCCTATTACTACAACACGGGCCGCACGCAGCAGTATTTCGAGGAGACGCTGGAGGTGCTCGGCGTGGCACCTGACTCGGTGCCGCCGATCCAGCGCGAGCTTTGGGACTGATGGAAACCGACCGCGCCGGGGCCACCCCTCGGCGCGGTCATAGGCACGGTCATAAAGGCGACAGCCCCTGATGGATTACGACTGGCAATTCGGCCCCGTGTTTCGCAATTTCGACCTCCTTCTCTGGGGGTTGGGAAACACGCTGATGCTGACCGCGATCTGCCTGGTCCTAGGGCTGATCCTGGGGTTGGCCATCGCGCTCTTGCGCCTGTCGCGGCTTTGGATCGTCTCTGCCCCCATCGGGCTGCTGATCGACTTTCTGCGCATCGTGCCGCCGCTGGTGCAGCTGATGTGGGTGTTCTTCGCGCTGCCGATTTTGATCGACGTCCGCATGACCCCCTTCATCGCGGCGACTGTCACCCTGTCCATCCAATCCGCCGCTTTCTTTGCCGAGGTCTTTCGCGGCGGCATCATCTCGATCGAGCGCGACCAATGGGAAGCGGCGCGGTCGTTGGCGATGCCCAAGGCCACGATGATGCGGCGGATCATCCTGCCGCAGGCATTCACCCGGATGATCCCCACGATCCTTGAACGCGGCATCGAACTGCTCAAGACGACCTCTCTGGTCAGCGCGATCTCCTTCGCGGATCTGCTGTTCCAGGCAACTCAGGTATCGCAAAGCGTGTTCCGCCCGCTGGAAACCTTCACCGTGGCTGCGGGGCTTTACCTTGCAGTCATCCTTCCCGCCAGTATCGGTGTCCGCCTCGTCGAAAGGCGCATGGCGCGCAGCGGCGTCTCGACGGTCGGATGAGGCCCCAAGATGTATGAATTCGACTTCCAATTCATCCTCGACAATCCCGGCTTCCTCTGGGCCGGGCTGAAGCACACGTTGGCATTATATGCGGCCTCGCTCACCATCGGCCTCGCCCTGGGGCTGGTCATCGGCATGGGCCGTTATAGCACCCGCAAGTGGCTGAACTGGCCCGCAACGATCTGGGTCGAGCTCTTCCGTAACACGCCCGTGCTGGTGCAGATGATGTGGTTCTTCTTCGCGTTGCCGGTGCTGATCGGCTTCTCACTGACGGCGTTCACTGCGGCGACGATGGCACTGGCGGCCAATGCCTCGGCGAACGCGGCCGAGATCTTCCGCGCCGGCATCCAGTCGATCCACAAGGGCCAATGGGAGGCGTCGCGGTCCCTCGGCATGTCCTACGGTCGCATCATGCGCAGGATCATCCTGCCGCAGGCGATCCGCCGCATGGTGCCCGCCTTTTCCAACCGCGCCATCGAACTGGCCAAGATGACGTCACTCGCCTCGACCATCTCCTATGCCGAACTGCTCTACGAGGCGCGCCTGATGAGCTCGATGCAATTCAACCCGATCGAGGCCTTTACCGCCGTCGCGGTGGTGTTCTTCGTGGTGCTCTACCCGCTGACCCGGATCGTCGCCCGGTTCGAAGTCGATGCAAGGATCTGACACAATGACTCCTATCCTGAAGATCGTGGATATCCACAAGCATTTCGGGGACAACGAGGTTCTCAAGGGCATCGATATCGACGTCGAAGAAGGCGAGGTGATCGTCGTCCTCGGCTCGTCCGGTTCGGGAAAGTCGACGCTGTTGCGCTGCATCAACCATATGGAGATGCCAGATGGCGGTCATATCGAGATCGAGAGCGAACGCCCCGACACCGGCCAGATCCCCTACAAGATCACCGAAAAGAACCTGCTGGCGCTGCGCCGCAAGGTCGGGATGGTGTTCCAGCAATTCAACCTCTTTCCCCATATGACGGCGCTGGAAAACGTGATGGAGGCACCGCGCCAGGTCCTGGGCCTTAGTGCCGCTGAGGCACGCGACCTGGCAATGGAACACTTGGCCCGCGTCGGCCTGGAAGGGCGCGAGGACATGTATCCGATGCGCCTGTCAGGCGGGCAACAGCAGCGCGTCGCCATCGCACGATCTTTGGCGATGAGCCCAAAAGTAATGCTGTTCGACGAGGCGACATCCTCGCTCGACCCCGAACTGGTGGGCGAGGTGCTGAAAGTCATGCGCAAGCTGGCAGAGGACGGGATGACCATGGTCGTCGTCACGCACGAGATCGGCTTTGCCTATTCGGTCGCCGACCGGGTGATCTTCCTGCATGAGGGCCGAATTCTCGAAGAGGGCAAGCCCACCGACATCCTGGTCAACCCCCTGACCGACCGGTTCCAGCAGTTCCTTTCCGTCTTCAAGGAATTCAGCATCCCCGAGAGCAGCTGAGAAGGCCGGTCGGTCGATCTACGCGCAGTCGTTTCAACAGACAGACTCAGGTCTTGTGCCCACTCGTCTGCCTGCTCGTATCTGGTTTCTGGTTGGTAGCCTGGAATACACGCCCAGTTGACATCGCCATGCGATGGCAAGAGACGCACGTTCGAAATTGGCCCCAAGAAACTTCCTCTTGACGGCGCCTAAGCGCACTGTTAATCGTTTAACTACCTGGAAAAACGTTTAACAGACGGCCTTGAGGATTTATTCAAGTGACGAGACCGACGATCAAGGATGTGGCAGCCAAAGCCGGCGTGTCAGTCGCGACGGTCTCCAATGTGTTCAGCAGGCGAAAACCTGTATCTCAGGATCTGGTTGCCCGAGTCGAGGAAGCGGCAGAGGCCCTCTCCTACAAGATGGACCGCGCCGCGTCGCAACTGCGCTCGGGGCGAGTGAAGGTGGTCGGCGTGCTGGTCCCGAACCTGAACGATACCTTCTTCACTTCTCTCATCTCGGATATCGAAGGGCTGGCTGTCGATGCCGGGTATCAAGTGCTTGTCGCGTCGGCACAGGATGATCCAGAGCGTGAGGCAGCACAACTTGACGCACTGCTCGGCTGGAAGCCCTCCGGTGTGGTCGCTGTCCCCTGCACCAACGCGACACCTGAGCCGCTGCGGCGCGAATTCGACAATCTTCCGATCATCCTGGCTGACCGGATCGGCGAAAGCGACCTGCCGGTGGATACGGTCACGGTGAACAATCTCGACGCCGGGCGTGAGGCGGCAGAGCATCTGCTGGCCCATGGCCACCGACGCATCGCCATCGCGTCCTCCGTGACCGATTTTCGCCCAATCCAGCACCGTATCCAAGGCGTGACGGAGGCATGTGCAGCGGCTGGCGCTGATGCCCCCGAGATCATCGAAGTCGGCGTCGATCCCGTTGCCGGTGCGGATATTCTGGCGGACTGGCTGCGCAGACACGCCGGGCCGACAGCCATCATCGCGATGACCAACGTGACGACACTTGCTGCCCTGTCCGCGCTGGCAAGGCTTAAGCTTGAAGTGCCTGATGACATGTCCTTGGTCGGGTTCGACGACTATCCCTGGATGACGGCGCGGAAGGTCCCGCTTTCGGCGGTCAGCCAGCCGATCCCGGAGATCGCCGGGACCATCTGGCAACGCCTCATGTCCCGCATGAATGGCGACGCGCTTCCGCCTGAGCATATCGTTCTGGAAGCTCCTTTGCAGAAGCGGTCCTCGGTGGGGGTGCCAAGGCATATCCCCGACGCAGGCTCGGAAGTGAAAGCGCTATGATGGCGCGCACGAGAACCCTGGGCGTTGTCCCGCTGCTGGCGCCGGTCCAGCTGCTTCTGCTGAGTGTCGTGGTCATTCCATCGTTCTATGTCGTCTGGCTGAGCTTCCAGAGCTCGTCCTACGGCCAGAGCGCTGAATGGGTCGGGGCCGAAAATTACCTGCGCGTCCTGGGCGATCCGGCATTCCGGCGGGCCCTGTGGAACACCGTCCTGATCGTCGTTGTCGCGGTGCATCTGGAAATGCTGCTGGCGCTTGCCATGGCACTCCTCTTCAACAGCGGGCTGCGATTCCGGCGGCTTCTCTTCGTCGCCGTTCTGGCCCCCTATGCCGTGTCCGAGGTGATCGCGGTCGTCATGTGGCGGTTCCTGTTCGACCTTGATGTCGGCCCGGTGACGCAGTTGCTGGAGGCGCTGCACCTGCCAATCCTGGAATGGTCCTATGAACCCTCCCACGCCCTGATCATGATTGGCCTGCTGACGATCTGGATGCATCTGCCCTTCAGCTTCGTCATCCTCTACGCCGCCCGCTTAGCGATGCCTGCCGATCTTTACGAGGCGGCGCGGATCGACGGGGCGACGGCGTGGCAGTCCTTTCGCCGGGTGACGCTACCATTGATGGGGCCAGCGATCCTGGTGGCGCTTCTCTTCCGCTACATCTTTGCGTTCCGCATCTTCTCGGAGGTCTGGCTGATGACCGGGGGCGGCCCTGCTCGCACCACCGAAGTGGTCGCCGTCTACCTTTATCAGGAGGCGTTCAGCTACAACGCCTTCGGCCCAGCCTCAGCGACCGCGTGGATTATGGTGCTGGCGTCGCTGATCCTGGCCTCCGGCTATATCTGGCTTCTTCGCAGGCAGGTGAGCAATGTCGCTTAGGAAAAATCTCATTGGTCTCGGCAAGGCGCTTGCGGCGGTTCTCATCCTGGTCTGGTCGCTCTTCCCGATCCTGTTCATCGTGCTGTCATCCTTCAAGCCTGGACAGGACATCTTCGCGGTGCCGCCGCGTTGGGTGTTCGAGCCGACCTTCGAGCATTACGTGACCCTGTGGGAGCGATGGGGCCTGTTCTTCAACGGCCTATGGAACTCGGCCATTGTCACGGCCGGTGCCGCGGCTCTGGCCATCATCGCCTCGACTTGTGCCGGTTATGCCTATTCGCGCAATTCGGGCCGGTTGCTAAATGCCTCGGTTGTCTACCTGATCGTAGTGCGCCTGATCCCGCCCATCGTGGTGACCCTGCCCCTTTTTCCGATCGTGAACTGGCTCAACCTCAACGACACGCATTTCGTGCTGATCATTCTCTACGCGACTTTCTTCGTCTCACTCGGCACCGTGCTGATGCGCACCTTCATCGACCAGATTCCGCGTGAGCTTGACGAGGCCGCGGCGATCGACGGGGCGAGCAGGTTGACGATCCTGCGCCGCGTTATCGTTCCGTTGGCATTGCCGGGCATCCTGGGGGTCGCCGTCTTCGTGATCGTGTTCTCCTGGAACGACTTTCTCTTCGCATTCATCTTCACATCCGTGAACGCCAAGACCGCCCCTTTGGTCATTTCCGAAATGATCGGGTCCATCGACGGCGTTGATTGGGGCGTGCTGTTTGCCGCCTCGACCATTCAACTCATTCCCATCCTTCTCTTCGTTCTGGCGATGAACCGCTTTCTCGTCGCAGGCCTGACCGCAGGCGCAACTAAGGGATGACCGGGATCATGCAATGTCATCACAGGGAGGAACCGACATGACAGACCAAGCAAGATTTGCCTTAACACGTAGAGGCTTCATGGCCAGCGCGACCGCGCTCGGCACGATCATGTCCGCAGGGCCCGTTTGGGCGCAGAGCCGTGACCTGAATGTTCTCAGCCACCGCGTGCATCAGGCCGTGCTCGGGGAGGGAGAAAACGACCTGCTGGCCGACTGGAAGGCCGAACAGGATGTAGAGATCGTCTGGAACACCTTCGATTCCAACCCGCTGATGGACCGCCTCTTCCGGGAGGCCAGCCTGTCGGAGACCGAATTCTCAGTCGGCTTCCTGGTCGATAACCGCCCGACATCCGAGATCGCGCAGCTGTTCGAACCGCTGGACCAATGGCAAGAAGACCTGCCGATCGAGAATTTCGAAGACCTCGCACCGGGTCTCGTCCAGGGCATGACCATTGATGGCCGTCTAATCGGCATTCCAGTTCGCACCGCGACACAGGCCCTGTTCTACAATGAGGCCATCCTAGCAGAACACGGATTCGACGAGCCGCCCGAAACGCTCGAAGAACTGGTCGCCCAAGCCAATGCGATTTCGGAAGCGGGGGATGCGACCGGCATGATTCTGGCCTCCGACCTGGCGGTGTTCCCGGTGATGTTCGCCCGCGCTTTCGGGGGCGATTTCATCAACCGCGATTTCGCACTTCTGCCCGACCCGGCGGCGATGCAGAGCGGGCTGGAGGTTCTGGCCGGCATGTTTGCCTCCGGCGCCCTGCCCCGGTCCTATGCAACCACGCGCAATGACGACATGGTGACCTGGATGCAGCAGGGCCGAGCCGCGTTCTCGGTGCTGCCCTTTGCCCGCGCAGCGCAGTTGAATGACCCCGATCAGTCCCGCCATCCCGGCGCGATCAAAGCAATCGTGTTCCCGGCGTCGGAAAGCTATGATGGCGAGATGGCCTCGGTGGTGGAAGCCTGGGCGATGGTCATCCCGGCCAATGCACCGCAGAAGGAACTGGCTTGGCGCTTCATCCGTGAGGTTTCGGCACCCGAGAACACGCTCGGGATGGCACTGAACGGCAATGGGCCGGCGCGGGTTTCGACCTTCCTGGAGCCGGAGCTGACTGAACGCAATCCGTTGGCCGAGGTGGAATCCGCGGCCCTCGCCAATGCGCGCGGGGCCTTCCCGCCCTTCCCCGAGGCCGCTCGGGCGCAAGACATCTTCCTGGAAGAAGTCCAATTGACGGTCTTGGGCCGGAAGGAGCCTAGCGAGGCCATCGAGGCTATCCGTGACCGCGTGCAGCCGCTGTTGCCGGCCTGATATATAGATATCGCCGTGCAGGGGCCGGATCGCGGCCCCTGCATCCTTTTTCCCGACAAACTCAACGCAAGAAGGCCGTCATGACCAGCCCTGACACGATTACAGAACCCGCGCGCGAGATCCCGGTCAGCGCAGACTATGACGTGCTTGTCGTCGGTGGCGGGCCATCGGGTCTGATCGCCGCTATCGCCGCCGCACAGGAGGGCGCGAAGGTCGGCCTACTGGAAAGCCGCAGTTTCGTCGGTGGCAACATGACGATCGGGCTGCCGGTTCTTGGCTTTCTCGGCCAGAAGGGAAACCAGATCATCCACGGTCTGCCGCAGAAGTTCATCGACAATCTGAAAGCTCGCGATGCGGCCTCCGAGCATCGCCCCTGCCCGCTCCATATGGGCATCACGCTGGTCGAGCCCGAAATGGTCAAGACCGTCGGCCTGGAGATGCTGACCGAGGCCGGGGTCGACGTGGTGTTCTACACATTCGTCGCCGGGACCGTGATGAACGATGCAGGCGACGAGATTCGCGGCGTCATTACCGAAAGCAAATCGGGGCGCAGCGCGATCCTGGCCAAGGTGGTCATCGACTGCACCGGCGACGCCGATGTTGCCTACCGGGCCGGTGTCCCGACTGAAAAGGGCAATGAACATGGCGGAATGCAACCGCCGACGCTGATGTTCGGCCTGTCCAATGTCGATACCGAGAAGCTGCGCACCTCGCTCTCCGAACAGAGCCGCACCTACCTGACCGATTTCATCCCGGCCGAGTATTTCGGCCAGAACAACCAGTTCATCGTCGTCGGCTTGCGCGAGATTATGGACAAGGCCCGCACAGAGCGAAATCTCGTCATCCCGAACCAGCGCACCATCATCATCACCGGCCTGAAAAAGGGCGAAGTCTGGATCAACATGACCCGGGTGATCGGCACGGACGGAACCGATGCACGCTCATTGACGAATGGCGAGATCGTGGGGCGCCAGCAGATCGACGATATCGTCGAATACCTGATCGACTATGTTCCGGGGTTCGAGGAGGCCTATTTCACCAAGACGGCCCCGTTCCTCGGCATCCGTGAAACGCGGCGCATCGTCGGACGCTATGTCATGAACCAGCAAGACGTGCTCGGCTGCCGGCACTTCCCGGATTCAATCGCGGTAGCCTCCTATCCGATCGACATCCACAGGCCCGAGGATCAGGACTGCACCCTGATCTGGTGCGGGGATTGCTACGACATCCCTTATCGCTCGCTTGTGCCCCAGAAGGTCGAAAACCTGCTGGTCGCGGGTCGGTCGATTTCTGCAACGCATGAAGCGATGGGAGCGATCCGGGTCATGGCGACCTGCATGGCGATGGGTGAGGCAGCGGGTCGCGCTGCGGCAATCGCGGTGCGAGACGGCATCCGCCCCTCCGAGGTCAACGTTCACCAGTTGCGCCGGTCGCTTCTGGAGAACGATGCCTATCTGCGCGGGCTGGAAGGCGAAAGGCTGACCCCTGAAACCGAATTCATCGCTCTGCACGCGTAATGGTGCGGTGTCAGGCGGAAGGGAAATCTCATGGCTGAGTTGAGCCTCAAGGGTTTGCGAAAGAGCTTCGGGAATAGCGAGGTCATCAAGGGCGTCGACTTGGAGATCTCCGAAGGCGAGTTTGTCGTCTTCGTCGGTCCCTCGGGCTGCGGTAAGTCCACGCTCTTGCGAATGATTGCCGGACTGGAGGATATCAGCGCGGGAACCCTGAAAATCGGCGGCAAGATTGCCAATGACCTGTCACCAAGGGACCGGGGTATCGCCATGGTGTTTCAGTCCTATGCGCTTTACCCGCATCTGACGGTAGCCGAGAACATGGGCTTCGGCCTGTCGATCCAGAAAGCTCCGAAGGCTGAGATCGCGCAGAAGGTCGGGCGGGCAGCGGAAATCCTGCAGATGCAGCATCTTCTTGATCGCAAACCGAGCCAGCTATCTGGTGGCCAACGACAACGGGTGGCCATCGGACGCGCAATCACGCGCGAGCCATCGGTCTTCCTCTTTGATGAACCGCTTTCCAATCTCGACGCTTCGCTGCGGATGGAGATGCGGATGGAGATCGCCAAGCTGCACCGAAGCCTTGGCGCGACGATGGTCTATGTGACACATGACCAGGTCGAGGCGATGACGCTGGCCGACAAGATCGTCGTCCTCAAGGGTGGCGTCGTTCAACAGGTCGGCCAGCCGATCGAGCTATACCGCAACCCGAGGAATGCCTTTGTCGGTGGTTTCATCGGCTCGCCGCGGATGAACTTCTTGGATGTGGAGGTAACCAAAGTCGCGGACGGAACGGCCAGCATTGCTATGCCCGGTGTCGACGGTCTGGTTGTCGATGCTGGCCGGGTTTCGCGCCCGGGCCCTGCACGGGTCGGCATCAGGCCGCAATTCCTGAAACCGGGCCTCGGTCAGCACGCGCTGCGCGGGCGGATCGCCCTGCTGGAGCGTATGGGCACGGAAACGGTAGTGAACCTACTCCTGCCCGATGGAAGCTCAGTGCTTTCGCTTATCCATGACGATGTCGAGCTCCCCCTAGGCGAAGAGGCCGAGTTTTCATTCAACGCGGCGGACGTAAAGCTATTTGCAGCGGATGATCCCGATTGACGTGACACCGAACCCCCTTTCTTCACCTTCCGAAAGAGAGATGGACGAGACGATGCAGAACAAACTTGAAGGCAAGAGCGCGGCAATCACTGGGGGCGCATCCGGTATCGGCCTGGCCTGCGCGCGCCAGATGATCGCATCTGGCATCCGCACAGTCCTGATCGACCGCGACGCCGATGCCGTCAACGCGCGCGCGGATGAGTTGGGGGCAATGGCCTTCCCGCTGGTCGTCGACCTGCTGGACCCGGCCAGTGTCGCGGCCATGTTGCCCGGCATTCAGGATCTTGTCGGCAATCTCGACATCTTCCACGCCAACGCAGGGGCGTATGTCGGCGGTCCCGTCGCCGATGGCGACCCGGACGCCTGGGACGATGTGCTCAACCTCAATGTCAACGCCACCTTCCGCTCGGTTCATGCAGTTCTTGGCCATATGATCGGCAATGGCTCGGGCGATATCGTCGTGACCTCCTCGGTGGCGGGGGTCGAGACCGTGGTGTGGGAGCCTATCTACACTGCCTCGAAATACGCGGTGCAGGCCTTCGTTCACACGCTGCGCCGACAGGTGGGCCCGCAAGGTCTGCGGGTCGGCGCAGTGCTGCCCGGTCCCGTCGTGACACCACTGATCGACGACTGGCCCGAGGAGAAGATGCGGGAAGCGCTCGCCAATGGCTCGCTCATGGAGGCCGAGGAGGTGGCGGAGGCTGTGATGTTCATGCTCACCCGTAACCCCAAGGTGACAATCCGCGACCTGGTGATCCTGCCGCGCAGCCTGGATCTGTGAGCGATTGGGGAGGTGACATGGATCGCTTTTTCTTAGGGGTGGATGTCGGCACCGGCAGCGCACGCGCTGGCCTCTTCGACGCATCGGGGCGGATGCTGTCCAGTGCCAGCAACAAGATCAGGAGGTGGCATCCGCATCCCCACCACGCCGAGCAATCCAGCCGCGACATCTGGGATGCCGTCTGCAAGTCAGTGCGCGCGGCGGTCGAAACGACGGAGATCGATCCCGGCAGTATCCTCGGCATTGGCTTCGATGCGACCTGTTCGTTGGTCGTGCTTGATACCGACTTCGCGCCTCTGGCGGTCAATGCGGATGGCGAGAACGATCGCAACATCATCTCATGGATGGATCACCGCGCCACCGATCAGGCGGAGCGGGTCAATGCGTCCGGTGCAGGCGTCCTGGACTATGTCGGCGGACGTATCTCTCCCGAAATGCAGACCCCGAAACTGCTCTGGCTGTCGGAACACGTGCCTGATACCTTCGCGCGTGCCGGCCATTTCCTCGACCTCACCGATTTCTTGACCTGGCGTGCGACTGGGAGCCTCTGCCGGTCCATCTGCACCGTGACCTGCAAATGGACCTATCTGGCGCATGAGAGGCGGTGGGATGACAGCTATTTCCACGACATCGGCCTTGGATCCCTTGCGGATGAGGGGTTTGTTCGGATCGGAACCGAGATGCGGCAGCCGGGCTCGGCCCTGCCGGGCGGATTGACCAATCAGGCGGCGGTCGAGCTTGGATTGCATCCTGCCACGGCCGTCGCAACCGGCCTGATCGACGCCCACGCCGGGGCGATCGGCACAATCGGGGCCGACGGGTTACAGGACAGATTGGACGCCCGCCTGTCATATGTGTTCGGAACCTCGGCCTGCACGCTCAATGTCACGACCGAGCCCGCCTTTGTCGGCGGCGTCTGGGGGCCGTATCTCGATGCGCTGCTGCCCGATCTGTGGTTGAACGAGGGCGGGCAGTCCGCAGCTGGTGCCGCCATCGAGCAACTGACGAGGCTCCATCCATTCGCGCCGGAGGCCGCAGCCAAGGCTGATGTCGCCGGTATCTCCAGGGTCAAGTGGATAGAAGAACGTGCCAACGATATGTTGGCCGACGTTCCATTAGCCGCGGCACTAAGGGGTTTGCATATCGTGCCCGAGTTCCTTGGAAACCGATCCCCCTTCGCCGACCCGGAAGCTCGCGCGATCATTGCGGGTTTCGGGCTTGAGGATGACCAAGACAGCCTGGTTCGACTCTACGTGACGGGTCTCTGTTCCATCGGATACGGGTTAAGGCAGATCATCGCAGAGCTGAATGGCCAGGGTATCGACATATCTACCGTCATCGTCAGCGGCGGCGCGGCCAGCAGCGCGCTGGTGCGCCGGTGTCTTGCCAGCGCAGCAAATGTTCCTGTCGCCACTGTGACGGCAAGTGAACCAGTCTTATTAGGCTCCGCCATTCTGGGTGCTGTCGCCAGCGGCTCGAAACAAAATCTGGTCGACGCGATGCACAGCATGAGCCAGCTCGGCGAGAGGACCTTGCCTGAGGACACTCAGCTTCACAGCAAGCGCTATGACGCATTCGTGAAACTGCAGAGCTGCTACCGAGACATTCGCGCGCATCAAGGCGGATAAAGATCTCAAGATCCGCGCCGCGAGACCCTCGTCTCGGAATTTCGTCATGCGGCGATGCTGTCGCGACGTCGGATTGCGAAGGAAGTCCTAGCATTCTGACGCCATCCGTCCGCGGGCATTCCTAAGTCATGAACACCCGACTGCTTGACCTGTGCAGCTTTGATCTCGGTTCCCCTTGCTTAAGTCATGAACAGGGCGCCAGAAACAGAATTGATATACAGTTATCAGTGCGTTATGAAAGACTGTCCACAGGTAGTGTCCCGAGAAGTGGTGTAAGAGGCCGCGCGCGGAGCCCCCGGCGTAGCGCAGCGCGCGGCCGGTGGTGACGCTGGCGGCCACCGTCGATCTTCGGCAAAGGTTTGGGTTGCAACACTCGAAACCAAAGACGGAGA
>NZ_JBSXNT010000010.1:0-23089 GCF_056857775.1 Alterinioella sp. B-7 | reverse complement strand
GGGCGACGAGATCGAGATCGTCGGCATCCGCGACACCAAGAAGACGACCTGCACCGGCGTGGAAATGTTCCGCAAGCTGCTGGATCGTGGGGAAGCGGGCGACAATATCGGCGCGCTCCTGCGCGGTATCGACCGTGAGGGCGTCGAGCGTGGCCAGGTGCTGTGCAAGCCGAAATCGGTGACGCCGCACACCAAGTTCGAGGCCGAGGCCTATATCCTGACCAAGGAAGAGGGGGGCCGCCACACGCCGTTCTTCGCCAACTACCGCCCGCAATTCTACTTCCGGACCACGGACGTGACCGGCACGGTGGAACTGCCGAGCGGCACCGAGATGGTGATGCCGGGCGACAACCTGAAATTCGAGGTCGAGCTGATCGCGCCGATCGCAATGGAGCAGGGCCTGCGCTTCGCCATCCGCGAAGGTGGCCGGACGGTTGGCGCCGGCGTCGTCAGCAAAATCATCGACTGATACCGCAACTGCGGTGTCAGGGTGGGTGGCAGTCGCTCTGAAAGAGCGATGAGAACCCACTCCGGTTGAGAATTGGAAAGGCCGCTCCGAACCGGGGCGGCCTTTTTCCGTGCTATCGTGGCAAAGGCTGATCCGGTCCCCGAATCTCAAGAACCGCGCAGGGCGGGGTTCACCCCGCCAGACCCTCTCGAAATTTCACTCCGCTTCCCCCGCATCATAGCTCCAGACCCGCCACAGATACCAACCCACCAGCCCCGCCACCACGGCGGTGGAGATCGGGTTGAGCCAGCCTGCGACCCTCTCATACTGGCTCTCCAGCACGTACCCCGCGCCGAGAAGCACGAGGTTCCAAGCCAACGATCCGCCGGTGCTGTAGGTCAGGAACCGGCCCCAGCCCATGCCCGCGATCCCGGCGGGGACCGAGATCAGCGTGCGCACACCGGGGATGAGCCGCCCGAACGCCACCGCCGCCGCCCCGTGGCGGTCGAACCAGCCTTGCGCGCGCTCCACATCCGCCGGGGTCAGCGTCAGCCAGCGCCCGTGCCGACGCGCGAGCCGCTTCAGCCGCTCCGCCCCGATCCTGAGGCCGATCCAGTACCACAGCGCCGCGCCCGCGACGGCCCCCGCCGTTCCCGCCAGCAAGGTCAGGGTCAGGGACATCTCGCCACGCGCGACCAGGAAGCCCGCCAGCGGCATGACGATCTCGGAGGGGATCGGCGGAAAGACATTTTCCAGCAGCATCATCAGGCCGACGCCAAGCGTGCCAATCGCGCTGATCACCGCCGTTATCCAGTCGAACATGCCTGCCCTCCGCTTGCGCTGCCTCGAAAGAGGATAACACCGCCGGTCAGCACGGCGTTCCGGGTTTTCTTCGCTTCCCTCGCGGGGTAGACTGCCGCCACCAACCGAGGGAGGGTGACATGACCAAAGCCGCGATCTGATCCCATTCATGTCCAGATCGAAAGGCCAATATCATGCCCGGATTCCCCGCACCCGACACCCTGCATCCCATTTTCTTGCCCGATGGCACGTCCCATGAGGGCACCGTGTTTTTGCAAGCCGCAATCGACCATCCGCGATGGAAGGTCCGCACCTACAGCTATGCCAGCGCGCATAATCCCCCCGATGATTGGGCGGTCCACCTGGCCCCTTATCTCTATGAATTCTCACCGGAAATGCTGGAGATCGGCAAGTTCTGCCAGATCGCCGACGGGGCGATGTTCATCACGGCCTCGGCCAATCATCGCCATGACGGGTTTTCCTCCTTTCCCTTCGCGGTCTTCGGCGGCGCGCGCGAGGGTCGCGCCTCGATGCCCGATCCCGGTCCCGATACGGTGATCGGCAATGACGTCTGGATCGGGCAGGGCGCGCGCATCCTGCCCGGTGCCCGGATCGGCGATGGCTGCATCATCGGGGCGGGCGCCGTGGTCGCGGGGCAGGTGCCGCCCTGTGCGGTCGTCGCGGGCAATCCGGGGCGGGTGCTGCGACGGCGCTTCGACGAGGCCACGATTGCGCGCGTGCAGGCGCTGGCCGGGTGGGATTGGCCGGTCGAGCATATTCTGGCCAATGAGGCGGCGATCTGCGGGGCCGACATCGCCCGGCTGGAGGCGGCGGCGGCTTCTTTGCACAAGGGGTCGAAGGGCACTTGATTTGCCGCAGGCGATGGCATATCCGATGCCTCGGCCTAGGGGTGTAGCTCAGTTGGTAGAGCATCGGATTCCAAATCCGACGGTCGGGGGTTCGAGTCCCTCCGCCCCTGCCAGAGTCCCGCTTGTTCCGACTCCCGTCCCGAAAACTGACAGAACTGTCAGGTTTTCCTGACAGGTTTGTCCGGAAATCGGGGCGTGCGGATTCCTGACAACCCTGTCAGGAAAAAACGGACAATCCTGTCAGGAATATCGCGCCGTCCTGCCGCTTGCAACGCGCCGCGTCCGTGCGTATATACCCCCGGTCAGACGCATGATTTCCCGGATACCGCACCCATGGCCTTCACCAACCCGCTTACGTTCTTGCAACAGACCCGCTCGGAAGTGTCCAAGGTGGTCTGGCCGACGCGCCGCGAGGTTATCGTGACGACGCTGATGGTGTTTGCGCTGGCGATGATCGGCGCTCTGTTCTTCTCGCTGGTCGATATCCTGATCCGCATGGGGCTGGAACAGGTTCTGGCACTTGGCGAACGTGCGGAAAACCTTCGCTGAACCCCTTGAATTCCGGTCCCCGGAACGGTAGGTCACGCGCAACTTTCCCGGAAATGGCGTGCGTCGATTCGTGATGCGCGCTGTTTTTTGTTCGGCTCTGCATTCGCAAACCGTTGGAAATACAGGAAATCAAGGGCTGTCAGGCCCGAGGACGAGGAACGGGCTGCGACATGGCGAAACGGTGGTATTCGGTCTCTGTGCTGTCGAATTTCGAAAAGCGCATCGCCGAGCAGATCAGAACTGCCGTGGAAGAAGGCGGGCTTCACGAGGAGATCGAGGAGGTCCTGGTCCCCGAGGAGGAAGTGATCGAGATCCGCCGCGGCAAGAAAGTGACCGTGCCGCGCCGCTTCATGCCGGGCTATGTGCTGGTGCGCATGGAAATGACCGACCGCGCCTATCACGCGATCAACTCGATCCAGCGCGTCACCGGGTTTCTGGGTCCGCAGGGCCGCCCGATGCCGATGCGCGACAGCGAAGTGAACGCGATCCTGAACCGTGTCGAGGAAGGTGAGGCCGCGCCGCGCAGCACGATCACCTACGAGATCGGCGAAAAGGTGAAGGTCAACGAAGGCCCGTTCGAGGATTTCGACGGCATGGTCGAGGACGTGGACGACGAGAACCAGCGCCTCAAGGTGACGGTCTCGATCTTTGGCCGGGAAACCCCGGTCGAACTGGAATTCACGCAGGTGACCAAACAGGCGTGAGGAAATGCTCTTCCGGCCCCTGGCGGGCCGTCCTCGCCCCGATCATGGCGAGGAAAGCCGGAACGGGCTTGAGGAGCGGCAAAGCCGTGGGAGGCGAGGGGGCCGCGGCCCCCGGACCGGACCACGGGCAACGAAACCCGAGGGGCGCGCCCCGAGGGTGTTGGAATGAAGGAGAGGCCAGATGGCCAAGAAACTCGTTGGCAAGATGAAGCTGCAGATCCCTGCAGGTCAAGCCAACCCGTCGCCGCCCGTGGGTCCTGCCCTGGGTCAGCGCGGGATCAACATCATGGAATTCTGCAAGGCGTTCAACGCCAAGACGCAGGAGATGGAGCAGGGCAGCCCTTGCCCGACCATCATCAGCTATTATCAGGACAAGTCCTTCACGATGGACATCAAGACGCCGCCCGCGTCCTACTACCTGAAAAAGGCTGCCGGTCTGAAGAACCAGGGCAAGCGCAACCGCCCGCGCGGTGCCGAAACCCCCGGTCGTGAAACCATCGCCACCGTCACCACCAAGCAATTGCGCGAGATCGCCGAGGCCAAGATGAAGGACCTCAGCGCCAATGACGTGGATGCGGCAATGAAGATCATCCTTGGCTCGGCCAAGTCGATGGGTATCGAGGTGAAAGGGTAAATCATGGCCAAACTAGGTAAACGCACCCGCGCCGCCCGTGAGGCTTTCTCCGGCAAGGACGATATCAGCGTCGAGGACGCCATCGCCCTGGTCAAGAGCCACGCCACCGCGAAATTCGACGAAAGCGTCGAGATCGCGATGAACCTGGGCGTCGACCCGCGCCACGCCGACCAGATGGTCCGCGGCACGGTCACCCTGCCCAACGGCACCGGCAAGACCGTTCGCGTCGCCGTGTTCGCCCGTGGCGCCAAGGCCGAAGAGGCCGAGGCCGCTGGTGCCGACGTGGTCGGCGCCGAGGATCTGATGGAGCAGGTTCAGGCCGGCAACATCAACTTCGAGCGCTGCATCGCGACGCCGGACATGATGCCGATCGTCGGCCGCCTGGGCAAGGTGCTCGGCCCCCGCAACCTGATGCCGAACCCCAAGGTGGGCACGGTCACGATGGATGTGAAAGAGGCCGTCGAGGCCGCCAAGGGCGGTCAGGTCCAGTTCCGCGCCGAGAAGGGGGGCGTGGTTCATGCCGGTATCGGCAAGGCCAGCTTCGACGCGGCCAAGCTGACCGAGAACGTGCGGGCCTTCGTCGATGCCGTGTCCAAGGCGAAGCCGGCCGGTGCCAAGGGCGCCTATATGAAGCGCGTCTCGCTGAGCTCCACCATGGGGCCGGGCGTGTCCGTGTCGGTCGATAGCGCGACCGGGAACTAAGAGATTTCCCGCCGGGTTTCCGGCGGGGATGGCGGGGCCAGACGATCGGCCCCGTCCTGTCCGAGACGGAGGGTTGGGCGAAAGCCCGGTAATTCCTTCCTGAGATGGGAAGCGAGACAAGGAAATTTCGAAGGGCAACCTTCGGGCGATCTGACGGCTCGGGACCCTGACTTGGACCCGAAGAGGTGGGGCAACCCACTAAACTTGAGCCGGGGGGGAACCCCCAAATTGGAGTACTACTGTGGATAGAGCCCAGAAAGAGAAAGTGGTCGAGGAACTCGGCCAGATCTTCGAAAGCTCTGGCGTCGTCGTGGTGTCACACTACGAAGGCCTCACGGTTGCCGAGATGCAGGACCTGCGCGCGCAAATGCGTGAAGCGGGTGGGTCCGTTCGTGTCGCCAAGAACAGGCTCGCCAAGATCGCCCTGGAAGGGAAGCCCTGCGCAAGCATCGCCGACCTGATGACGGGCATGACCGTTCTGTCCTATTCCGAGGATCCCGTGGCTGCGGCCAAGGTTGCCGAGGATTACGCGAAGTCGAATGACAAGTTTGTCATCCTCGGCGGCGCAATGGGCGAAACGGCTCTGGATCCTGCCGGTGTGAAAGCCGTCGCAGCGATGCCGTCGCGTGAGGAGCTTATCGCTTCCATCGTTGGCTGTATCGGTGCGCCTGCATCGAACATCGCCGGGGCCATTGGCGCACCTGCTTCGAACATCGCGAGCATCCTTTCGACCATCGAAGAGAAGGCGGAAGCCGCGTAAAGCAACCTTATGAGACCATATCGTAGGGGCACCCCTTGCGACGTTGGAACACATACCTAGATACGGAACCTGTAAAATGGCTGATCTGAAAGCACTTGCCGAAAGCATCGTCAACCTGACCCTGCTGGAAGCACAAGAACTGAAAACCATCCTCAAGGACGAGTATGGCATCGAGCCCGCCGCTGGCGGCGCTGTGATGATGGCTGGTCCCGCTGGCGGCGACGCCGGTGCGGCTGCCGAAGAGCAGACCGAATTTGACGTGATCCTGAAAGCCGCTGGCGACAAGAAGATCAACGTCATCAAGGAAGTCCGCGCCATCACCGGCCTGGGCCTGAAAGAAGCGAAAGAGCTGGTCGAAGCCGGCGGCAAGGCCGTCAAGGAAGGCGTCGACAAGGCCGAAGCGGAAGACATCAAGGGCAAGCTGGAAGCAGCTGGCGCGGAAGTCGAGCTCAAGTAATCGGATCGCGTGTTCGCACGCATCCCTGAACATGGCTGGATCCGGAGGAAATTCCGGGTCCAGCCAACCTCGTCTTGGCGAGGGCCCGTGGAGAGACGGACCTTCCCTAAGGCGCGGTTCAATGGATCGGGAGCCCGCCCGTGGGACGGCAGGCACGAATTGGTCCGGACCCGTTTGTTTCAATGTGACGCGCGCCCGCGGCCCCGGCGGTGTTGTGCGACGCGAAGAAACGGAAAGGTGTTTGAGAGCATGGCTCAGACCTACGCAGGCCAGAAACGTATCCGCAAGTTTTATGGCAAGATTCACGAAGTCCTGGAGATGCCGAACCTGATCGAGGTTCAGAAAAGCTCCTATGATCTGTTCCTGAAATCCGGTGATCAGGAAGCCCCGATGGACGGGGAAGGCATCAAGGGCGTGTTCCAGTCGGTCTTCCCGATCAAGGATTTCAACGAGACCGCCGTGCTGGAGTTCGTCAAATACGAGCTTGAGCACCCGAAATATGACGTGGAAGAGTGCCAGCAGCGCGACATGACCTATAGCGCGCCGCTGAAGGTCACCCTGCGTCTCATCGTGTTCGATATCGACGAGGATACCGGCGCGAAATCGGTCAAGGACATCAAGGAACAGGACGTGTTCATGGGGGACATGCCCCTCATGACGCCCAACGGCACCTTTGTCGTCAACGGCACCGAGCGGGTCATCGTTTCCCAGATGCACCGGTCGCCCGGCGTGTTCTTCGACCATGACAAGGGCAAGACGCACAGCTCCGGCAAGCTGCTCTTCGCCTGCCGCATCATCCCCTATCGCGGCTCGTGGCTGGATTTCGAATTCGACGCCAAGGATATCGTCTTTGCCCGTATCGACCGTCGCCGCAAGCTGCCGGTGACGACCCTGCTCTATGCTCTGGGGCTGGACCAGGAAGGCATCATGGATGCCTATTACGACACGGTGAATTTCCGTCTGGAGAAGAACAAGGGCTGGGCCACCAAGTTCTTCCCCGAGCGTGTGCGCGGCACCCGTCCGACCTTTGACCTGGTCGACGCCGCCACCGGCGAAGTCATTGCCGAGGCGGGCAAGAAAGTCACGCCGCGCGCGGTCAAGCAGTTGATCGACGCGGGCGAGGTGACCGAGCTTCTGCTGCCCTTCGACCAGATCGTGGGCCGCTATGTCGCCAAGGACATCATCAACGAGGAAACCGGCGCGATCTATGTCGAGGCCGGCGATGAGCTGACCTGGGAAGTGGACAAGGAAGGCGAAGTGACCGGCGGCACGCTGAAAGAGCTGCTGGATGCGGGCTTTACCGATATTCCCGTCCTCGACATCGACAATATCAATGTCGGGCCCTACATCCGCAACACCGTGGCGGCGGACAAGAACCTGAACCGCGAAACCGCGCTGATGGATATTTACCGCGTCATGCGTCCGGGCGAGCCGCCCACCGTGGACGCGGCCTCGGCCCTGTTCGATCAGCTCTTCTTCGACAGCGAGCGCTATGACCTGTCCGCCGTTGGCCGGGTCAAGATGAACATGCGCCTGGACCTCGATGCCGACGACACGCAGCGCACCCTGCGCAAGGAAGACATCATTGCCTGCATCAAGGCGCTGGTGGAGCTGCGCGACGGCAAGGGCGATATCGACGATATCGACCATCTGGGCAATCGCCGGGTGCGGTCCGTCGGTGAGTTGATGGAGAACCAGTATCGCGTCGGCCTGCTGCGGATGGAGCGCGCCATCAAGGAGCGTATGTCCTCGGTCGAGATCGACACGGTGATGCCGCAGGACCTGATCAACGCGAAACCGGCGGCGGCAGCCGTGCGCGAATTCTTTGGGTCGTCGCAGCTCAGCCAGTTCATGGACCAGACCAACCCCCTGTCGGAAGTGACGCATAAGCGCCGCCTCTCCGCGCTTGGGCCGGGCGGTCTGACCCGCGAACGCGCGGGCTTCGAGGTGCGCGACGTGCACCCGACCCATTATGGCCGGATGTGCCCGATCGAGACGCCGGAAGGCCCGAATATCGGTCTGATCAACAGCCTTGCGACCTATGCGCGCGTGAACAAGTACGGCTTCATCGAAACGCCCTACCGCACCGTCAAGGATGCGCAGGTGACCGACGAAGTGCGCTACATGTCCGCGACCGAGGAGATGCGGCACACGGTGGCCCAGGCCAACGCGCATCTCGATGAGAACGGCAAGTTCGAGAACGACCTGGTGAACACCCGCCGCTCGGGCGAATACACCATGGCCCCGCGCGAAAGCGTGGACCTGATCGACGTCAGCCCGAAGCAGTTGGTCTCGGTCGCGGCCTCGTTGATTCCGTTCCTGGAAAACGACGACGCCAACCGGGCGCTGATGGGCTCGAACATGCAGCGTCAGGCGGTGCCGCTGTTGCAGGCCGATGCCCCCTTCGTGGGCACCGGGATCGAAAGCGTCGTGGCCAAGGATTCGGGTGCTGCCATCATGGCGAAACGCGGCGGTGTCATCGACCAGGTCGATGCGCAGCGGATCGTTGTGCGCGCGACGGAAGACCTGGAATTGGGCGATGCGGGCGTCGATATCTACCGGTTGCGCAAGTTCCAGCGCTCGAACCAGAACACCTGCATCAACCAGCGTCCGCTGGTGAAGGTGGGTGAGAAGATAGGCAAGGGCGAGGTTCTGGCCGATGGTCCGTCGACCGATATGGGGGAACTGGCGCTCGGCAAGAACGTCGTCGTCGCCTTCATGCCGTGGAATGGCTACAACTACGAGGACTCGATCCTGATCTCCGAGCGCATCGCGCGTGACGACGTCTTCACCTCGATCCATATCGAGGAGTTTGAGGTCGCCGCCCGTGACACCAAGCTGGGGCCGGAAGAGATCACCCGCGACATCCCCAATGTCGGCGAGGAAGCGCTGCGCAACCTCGACGAGGCGGGCATCGTCTATATCGGCGCAGAGGTCGAGCCGGGCGATATTCTTGTGGGCAAGATCACCCCCAAGGGCGAAAGCCCGATGACGCCGGAGGAAAAACTGCTGCGCGCCATCTTTGGCGAAAAGGCCTCGGACGTGCGTGATACGTCGCTGCGCGTCAAGCCGGGCGATTTCGGCACCGTGGTCGAGGTGCGCGTGTTCAACCGCCACGGCGTCGAGAAGGACGAGCGGGCCTTGCAGATCGAGCGCGAGGAAGTGGAGCGTCTGAGCCGCGACCGCGACGACGAGCTGCATATCCTGGAGCGTAACATCTACGCGCGCCTCAAGGGCATGATCCTTGGCAAGACTGCCGTGAAGGGGCCGAAAGGCGTCAAGGCAAACTCCGAGATCACCGAGGATTTGCTGGAGACGCTCAGCCGTGGCCAGTGGTGGCAACTGGCGCTGGAAGGCGAACAGGATGCGGCCCAGGTCGAGGCGCTGAACGAGCAGTTCGACCTGCAGAAACGCGCGCTGGATCACCGGTTCGAGGACAAGGTCGAGAAGGTGCGCCGCGGCGACGACCTGCCGCCGGGTGTGATGAAGATGGTCAAGGTCTTCATCGCGGTGAAGCGCAAGTTGCAGCCGGGCGACAAGATGGCCGGGCGTCACGGCAACAAGGGCGTGATCTCCAAGGTGGTGCCGATGGAGGACATGCCGTTCCTCGCCGATGGCACCCCGGTCGATTTCGTGCTGAACCCGCTGGGCGTGCCGTCGCGCATGAACGTGGGGCAGATCCTGGAGACGCATATGGGCTGGGCCGCGCGCGGTATGGGGCTGAAGATCGACGAGGCGCTGGACGACTACCGGCGCACAGGCGACCTGACCCCGGTGCAGGATGCCATGAAGATCGCCTATGGCGGTGTCTATGACGAGATCATGGCCGATATGGAGGAAGACCGCCTGGTTGAGATCGCGGGCAACGTGACGCGCGGTGTGCCGATCGCAACGCCGGTTTTCGACGGCGCGAAAGAGGCCGATGTGAACGACGCCCTGACGCGGGCCGGGTTCGACACCAGCGGCCAGAGCGACCTCTACGATGGCCGCACGGGTGAGCAGTTCAGCCGCAAGGTGACGGTGGGTGTGAAATACCTGCTGAAGCTGCATCACCTGGTCGATGACAAGATCCACGCACGCTCCACCGGGCCTTACAGCCTCGTCACGCAGCAGCCTCTGGGTGGTAAAGCCCAGTTCGGCGGTCAGCGCTTCGGCGAGATGGAGGTCTGGGCCCTGGAAGCCTATGGCGCGGCCTACACCTTGCAGGAGATGCTGACGGTGAAATCCGATGACGTGGCGGGCCGGACCAAGGTCTACGAGTCGATCGTCAAGGGCGAGGATAATTTCGAGGCCGGCGTGCCGGAATCGTTCAACGTGCTCGTCAAGGAAGTGCGGGGCCTCGGCCTCAACATGGAACTCCTGGATGCGGAGGGCGAAGAGTGATCGGGGCGGCAGGTGTTTTGGATGGTGCTAGGCGGAGTAGCCATGTTCGTGGTGTTCTTCGCAATACTTATGCATGGAGTGTACCGCCAATGGCGCCTGCTGCAGGAACTGGGCATCGACTATGCGAGGCCATCAACATGGACCGCAGAGTACATATGGAAATCAGTGCTACTGGGCATCCCTCACCTAGTAGCTTTTCCAGTGTTCGCTATTTGCGCCCTTCTTCTTTTTTTCTGACGACTGCTGACAGTCAGATTGGAATATAAAATGAACCAGGAACTGACCAACAACCCGTTCAACCCGCTGGCCCCGCAGAAGGTCTTTGACGAGATCAAGGTGAGCCTCGCCAGCCCCGAACGCATCCTCTCGTGGTCTTATGGCGAGATCAAGAAGCCCGAGACCATCAACTACCGTACGTTCAAGCCGGAACGTGACGGCCTTTTCTGTGCGCGCATCTTTGGCCCGGTCAAGGATTACGAATGCCTTTGCGGCAAGTACAAGCGCATGAAGTATCGCGGCGTCGTCTGCGAGAAATGCGGTGTGGAAGTCACGCTGCAAAAGGTCCGCCGTGAGCGTATGGGCCATATCGAACTGGCCGCGCCCGTCGCGCATATCTGGTTCCTCAAGTCGCTGCCGAGCCGCATCGGGTTGATGTTGGACATGACCCTGCGTGACCTTGAGCGCATCCTCTATTTCGAGAATTACGTGGTGATCGAACCCGGCCTGACGGACCTGACTTATGGTCAGCTGATGTCGGAAGAGGAGTTCATGGACGCGCAGGACGCCTATGGCATGGACGCGTTCCAGGCCAATATCGGTGCCGAAGCGATCCGCGAAATGCTGCAGGCCATCGACCTGGAGCAGGAAGCCGCGACGCTGCGCGAGGACCTGAAAGAGGCCACCGGTGAGCTGAAGCCCAAGAAGATCATCAAGCGGCTGAAGATCGTCGAGAGCTTCCTGGAATCGGGTAACCGCCCGGAATGGATGATCCTGACCGTGATCCCGGTGATCCCGCCCGAGCTGCGCCCGCTGGTGCCGCTGGATGGGGGCCGGTTCGCGACCTCGGACCTCAACGACCTCTATCGCCGGGTGATCAACCGCAACAACCGCCTCAAGCGCCTGATCGAGCTGCGCGCGCCCGACATCATCATCCGCAACGAAAAGCGGATGTTGCAGGAGTCCGTGGATGCGCTGTTTGACAACGGTCGTCGTGGCCGCGTGATTACGGGTGCCAACAAGCGTCCGCTGAAATCGCTCAGCGACATGCTGAAGGGCAAGCAGGGCCGCTTCCGCCAGAACCTTCTGGGCAAGCGCGTCGACTTCTCCGGCCGGTCGGTCATCGTGACCGGGCCGGAGCTGAAGCTGCATCAATGCGGTCTGCCCAAGAAGATGGCGCTGGAGCTGTTCAAGCCGTTCATCTACAGCCGCCTTGAGGCCAAGGGGCTGTCCTCGACGGTCAAGCAGGCCAAGAAGCTGGTCGAGAAAGAGCGCCCGGAGGTGTGGGATATCCTCGATGAGGTGATCCGCGAACACCCCGTGATGCTGAACCGTGCGCCGACGCTGCACCGGTTGGGCATCCAGGCGTTCGAGCCGGTCCTGATCGAAGGCAAGGCGATCCAGCTGCATCCGCTGGTCTGTTCCGCCTTCAATGCCGATTTCGACGGCGACCAGATGGCCGTGCACGTGCCGCTGAGCCTTGAGGCACAGCTTGAAGCGCGCGTGTTGATGATGTCGACCAACAACGTTCTGTCGCCCGCCAACGGCGCGCCGATCATCGTGCCGTCGCAGGACATGGTCCTGGGCCTTTACTACCTGACGCTGCAACGCCAGGGCATGAAGGGCGAGGGCATGATGTTCTCGGGCATCGACGAGGTCCAGCACGCGCTGGACGCGGGCGAGGTGCATCTGCACGCCAAGATCACCGCGCGCATCAAGCAGATCGACGAGGAAGGCAACGAGGTCACCAAGCGCTATGAGACCACGCCGGGCCGCCTCAAGGTCGGCGGGCTGCTGCCGCTGAACGCCAAGGCTCCGTTCGACCTGGTCAACCGCCTTCTCAAGAAGGGCCAGGTTCAGGAAGTCATCGACACCGTCTACCGCTATTGCGGCCAGAAGGAATCGGTCATCTTCTGCGACCAGATCATGTCGGTCGGCTTCAAGGAAGCCTGCAAGGCGGGCATTTCCTTCGGCAAGGACGACATGGTGATCCCCGACAACAAGTGGGAGATCGTCGATGGCGTGCGCGAGCAGGTCAAGGGCTTCGAGCAGCAATACATGGACGGGTTGATCACCCAGGGCGAGAAGTACAACAAGGTGATCGACGCGTGGTCGAAGTGCAACGACCAGGTGACGACCGCGATGATGAGCACGATCTCGGCCCACAAGCTGGACGAGAACGGGGTCGAGCAGGAGCCGAACTCGGTCTACATGATGGCCGACTCGAAGGCCCGTGGCTCGGTCACGCAGATGAAGCAGCTTGGCGGGATGCGGGGCCTGATGGCCAAGCCGTCCGGCGAGATTATCGAGACGCCGATCATCTCGAACTTCAAGGAAGGTCTGACCGTTCTTGAATACTTCAACTCGACCCACGGGGCCCGGAAAGGCCTGTCCGATACGGCGCTGAAAACCGCCAACTCGGGCTATCTGACCCGACGCCTGGTCGACGTGGCGCAGGATTGCATCGTGCGCATGGTCGATTGCGGCACCTCGAACACGATCACCGCCGAAGCCGCGACGCGGGACGGCGAAGTCGTGTCGTCGCTGGCCGAGCGTATCCTGGGCCGAACCTCGGGCGAGGATGTTCTGGTGCCCGGCACCGACGAGGTGATCGTGGCCGAGGGGGAACTGATCGACGAGCGCAAGGCCGACGCGGTGGAAGCCGCCGGTGTCGCCTCGATGCGCATCCGCTCGCCCCTGACCTGCGAGGCCGAGGAAGGCGTCTGCGCGACCTGCTATGGCCGTGACCTGGCCCGCGGCACCCGCGTGAACACCGGCGAGGCCGTCGGCATCATCGCGGCACAGTCGATCGGGGAACCCGGCACGCAGCTGACCATGCGGACCTTCCATATCGGCGGCGTGGCCCAGGGTGGTCAGCAGTCGTTCCAGGAGGCCGGACAGGAAGGCAAGATCGAGTTCCGCAACGCCAACCTTCTGGCCAACGAGATGGGCGACCTGATCGTCATGGGCCGCAACATGGTCCTGGCCATCGTCGATGACCACGGCGAGGAGCGGGCGAGCTTCAAGCTGGGTTACGGCACCAAGGTCCATGTCGAGGAGGGGGCCAGCGTCAAGCGCGGCGACCGTCTCTATGAATGGGATCCCTACACGCTGCCGATCATCGCCGAAAAGGCGGGCACGGTGAAGTTCGTCGATCTCGTTACGGGCATCTCGGTGCGCGACGATACCGACGATGCGACCGGCATGACGCAGAAGATCGTCTCGGACTGGCGCGCGGCCCCCAAGGGCAACGAGCTGAAGCCCGAGATCCTGATCGTGGGCGAAGACGGTGAGCCGATGCGCAACGACCAGGGCAACCCGGTGACCTATCCGATGTCGGTCGACGCGATCCTGTCGGTCGAGGACGGTCAGCAGGTGCCAGCGGGTGAAGTCGTGGCGCGGATCCCGCGGGAAGGCGCCAAGACCAAGGACATCACCGGTGGTCTGCCGCGTGTGGCCGAACTGTTCGAGGCGCGTCGCCCCAAGGATCATGCGATCATCGCCGAGAAGGATGGCTACGTGAAATTCGGCCGCGACTTCAAGAACAAGCGCCGCGTGGCGATTGTTCCGGCCGATGAGGCGGATGAACCCGTCGAATACATGGTGCCCAAGGGCAAGCATATCCCCGTCGCCGAAGGTGATTTCATCCAGAAGGGTGAATACATCATGGACGGCAACCCGGCCCCGCATGACATCTTGCGGATCCTGGGGATCGAGGCTCTGGCCGATTACCTGATCGACGAGGTGCAGGACGTCTACCGGTTGCAAGGTGTGAAGATCAACGACAAGCATATCGAGGTGATCGTGCGCCAGATGCTGCAGAAGTGGGAGATCCTGGATTCAGGCGAAACCACGCTGCTCAAGGGCGAAAACGTCGATAAGGCCGAGTTCGACGAGGCCAACGAGAAGGCGATTGCCAAGGGCGGGCGTCCCGCGCAGGGGGAGCCGATCCTTCTGGGCATCACCAAGGCGTCGTTGCAGACCCGCTCCTTCATCTCGGCGGCCTCTTTCCAGGAGACCACCCGCGTGCTGACCGAAGCGAGCGTCCAGGGCAAGCGCGACAAGCTTGTGGGCCTGAAGGAGAACGTCATCGTCGGTCGTCTGATCCCGGCGGGCACCGGCGGGGCGACGCAGCAGGTGCGCAAGATCGCCACCGAACGCGACATGAAGGTGATCGAGGCCGCCCGCAAGGAAGCCGAAGCCGCCGCCGCGCTGGCCGCCCCCGAGGAGGAGCCGACCGAGGCGGATGTCTTCACCGAGACGCCCTCCGAGGACGAATGAGCCTTCTGAAGGCTTGAACAACAAACCCCCGCCGGTGCAGATCGGCGGGGGTTTTTCTTTGCTGGCAGCCTGCGGGTCGACCACATTATGGTAGCGGCGAGGCGAGGGGGCGCGGGATGACGACACTGAAGATCGACAATCGCACCGCCCGCTGGCTGTGGCTGGCACAGCAGGGTCTGGGCGAGACTCCGACCGGGCCGCTGGACCTGCCCGCGATGATCCGCGACCTCGGCTTTGTCCAGCTTGACACCATCCAGGTCGTCGCCCGCGCGCATCACCATATCCTGTGGAGCCGCAACCAGAATTACCGCGAGCCGATGCTGGACCGGTTGCTTGCGCGCGACCGGGCCGTGTTCGAGCATTTCACCCATGACGCCTCGGTCATCCCGATGGAGTTCTTGCCGATGTGGCGGCGGCAGTTCGACCGGATGCGGGACTATTACGGGCGCGCGGGATGGGTGAAGGGGCTGCCGGGTCCGGAAGACCGCGCGAGGATCAAGGCGCGGATCACCGAGGAAGGCCCGCTTTCGACGCAGGATTTCGACACCAGGATCGAGGGTGACAAGGCGATGTGGCGGCGGCCCCCGCACAAGCTGGCGCTGGATTACATGTGGTATGCGGGCGAATTGGCGACCTGCCACCGGGTGAATTTCACCAAGGTCTACGACCTGGCGGAACGGGTGTTCCCGGCGGAGTTGCGCGAGGAGCGACTGAGCGAGGCGCAGCAGATCGACTGGCTTTGCCATGGGGCGCTGGACCGGATGGGCTTTGGCACACCGGGCGATGTGCAGCGGTTCTGGGATGCCGTGACGCGCGGTGAGGCGGGCGCCTGGGCCGAGGCGGCGGCGCTGGTCCCGGTTGAGATCGAAGGCGCCGACGGGACATGGGCCAAGGCGCTCGCGCCAGCCGATTTCGAGACGCGGCTGGCGCGCCTGACGCCCCCCACCAGCCGGTTGCGCATCCTCAACCCGTTCGACCCCGCGATCCGCGACCGAACCCGGCTGGCCCGTCTCTTCGGCTTCGAGTATCGGGTCGAGATGTTCGTGCCCGCCGCCAAACGGATCTGGGGGTATTACGTGTTTCCGATCCTCGAAGGCGACCGGTTTGTCGGGCGGATCGAGATCAAGGCGGATCGCAGGTCATCGGCCCTGAACGTGCTCAATCTCTGGCCGGAACCGGGCGTGAAATGGCCTGCCGCGCGGCATCGCAAGCTTGAGGCGGAACTGCTGCGGCTGGCGCGCTTTGCCGGGGTCACAGAGATCCACCGCCGCGATTGAGGCATGCCCGCGACTGGCGACCGGCTGCCAGCCCTCGGCCCGCGACGGCCACCGAAAGCCCCCCGCCGCCAAGGACGGGGGGGCCTCCGGCACCCAGGTTGGATGTCGGCGGGTCTTATTCGCCAAGCGCGCGGCGGCGTTCCTCGAACTCGTCGCGGTCGATCTCGCCCCGCGCAAAGCGTTCGCGCAGGATATCAAGCGGTGCTCTGCCCGATGCCTGGGACCGGCCCATCCCCTCTCCGCCGGCCCATCGCACGGCAAGGACGACCAGGGCCACGATTCCGGCCAGAAACAGGATCATCATCAGAGGTCCGAGGAAGAACCAGCCGCCGCCGCCCCACATATGCCCATCATAGCCATATCCGTAATTCGGCAGGCCATCTTGTTGTGCCCAGGCCGCCGCCGACAGGACGGGCAGGGCGATGGTTGAATAGAAGAAGGATTTCATGATGTGCTCCGTGACTTGTTGCAACGCGGGTTGTTACGGGCCGAGACGGTCCGGGCAGGATGCGCAGCCGAAATGGCCCGGAAGATCGCGCCACCTTGCGGCCTGCATCCCTGTCCCCGGAACCATAGGCCGCCCCGGACAGACCAACCTTGTTCCATGTCAACAACCGGGCGTGACGTTGCGTTACCGACGCAATTCATCGCGCCGCCTTGCCGGGGAACCCGGTCGCCCGGTGCCGCCACCTTTGGGATTCCCTAAGCGGGTGCTTTGGCTTAGCATCGCTGCAAGAAAAAGCCGCAAGCGAGCAGACCCATGGCCACGAGCTTCAACAACGAGATCGTCGGCGTCTGCCGGTTCTCCTATCTCGGGCAGGGCGGGTTCGAGACGGCGAAGAAAAAGGACGAGGAGGCGCTGGCCGCGATCCTCTATGACCAGCAGCGGATGAACCGGCGCTTTGCGTTTTTCGAGAAGCTCTGCCTGCCGTCGCTGGCCGCGCAGACCGATCCCGATTTCCGGCTGGTGGTCCTCATCGGCACCTCGATGCCGATGCGGTTTCGCACCCGGTTGAAGGGACTGGCCGATCAATACCCTTTCATGCAGATCTGCGCGCTGGAGCCGCATGGGCCGCTCAACGCCACCAAGCGCGCCTATCGGCGCGGGCTGGGCGACGGGGCCGATTTCATCACCGGCTTTCGCATCGACGACGATGACGCGGTAGCGGTGGACTATATCGAGAAGACCCGCGCCGCCGCCGATCAACTGATCGAATTGGGCTGGGCGGATGCGGACCACCCGGTTGTCGTGGCCTTCCATCGCGGCCTCTACTGGGACATGAACGACAAGGAAGACCCGTTCTACGATTTCCGCGAGATCGGGCCGCTTGGCCTGGCCAGCGCGATGATCACGAAGCCGGACGATCATTCCAACATGTTCCGCTGGAATCATCGCCGGGTCGCGGCCTATGCCCGGATGTGGAGCGATCCGACCGACCAGATGTTCGTGCGCACCCTGCACCAGCATAATGACAGCGACCGCAGCATTCCACCCGGCGCGGTGGCGATTGGCAAGCCCGAGGCCAAGGCGCTGCTGCGCGAGCGCTTCGGGCTGGACCCCGAAGAGGTCATGCCGCTGATGTGGCGCAAGTTCGGCGGGACGGATGACGACGAATGATCCTGACGCCCAACATGCGCGGGGCTGGCTTCATGATGGCCAGCATGGCGGCGTTCACCTTCAACGATGTCTGCGTCAAGCTGCTGGCGGGCACCCTGCCGCTGATGCAGATCGTGTTCCTGCGCGGGATCCTGACCGTGGGGATGATGATCGGGCTGGCCCGTGTCATGGGGCTGCGCCGCCTGACCATCCCGCGCGGCGACCGCTGGCTGGTGGCGGGGCGCACGGGCGCCGAGGTGGCCAGCATGGTCGCCTTCCTCATCGCGCTGATCAACATGCCGATTGCCAATGTCAGCGCGGTGATGGCGGCGCTGCCGCTGACCGTGACGCTGGCGGGCGCGGTGGTCCTGAACGAGCCCGTGGGGTGGAAGCGGCTGTCGGCGATCCTGGTCGGCATGATCGGCGTCCTGCTGATCGTCCAGCCCGGCGGAGACGGGTTCAACGCCTATTCGCTGGTGGCCTTGATCGCCGTCATCCTGATCACCGCGCGCGAGATGTTCACGCGGCGGTTCTCGGCCGAGGTGCCCTCGATGGCGGTGGCGGTGATCACGGCGCTGTCGGTCTGTGCCTTCGGAGGGATCGCAACGCTGGTCACGGGCGAATGGGCGCCGGTCGAACCGCGCGCGGGCGCTTTGGTTGCCATCGCGGCGGTCTTCATCATCGGCGGCTATGTCTTCTCGATCATGGTGATGCGGGTGGGTGAGATCGGCTTTGTCGCGCCGTTCCGCTACACGATGCTGATCTGGGCGCTGGTGCTGGGCTGGCTGGTCTTCGGGGACTGGCCCAATGCCTTCACGCAGGCGGGCGCGGTGATCGTCGTGGCAACGGGGGTCTTCACGCTCTACCGGGAACGCAAGGTGAGGCAAGGCGATGGATGATCCACGGGTGCAGGTGCTGGGATTGTGCCGGTTTTCCTATCCGGCGGCGCTGGAGGGGTTCCAGACCCGGCATGAGACGATGGAGGAGCGGCGTGCCGCGCTCTATGACCCCGCGCGGATGGAGACGCGGCTCTTCTGGTTCGAGCATATCGCCTTGCCGGGGCTGCGGGCGCAGACGCGGGATGATTTCACGCTGCACTTGCTGATGGGCGATGACATGCCGGGGCAATATCACGACAGGCTGATGGCGATGATCGCGGATGTGCCGCAGATCCGGCCCGTCACCCGGCCCGCTGGCCCGCACCGGCAGGTCTATCGCGAGATCCTGCACGAGGCGCGCGACAGCCAGGCCGAGATGGTGGCCGAGTTCCGGCTGGACGACGATGACGCGGTGGCGGTCGATTACGTGCAGATGATCCGGCGGTCCCTGGGCCAGGTCCGGCCGATGTTCCGTCAGAAGGGCCGGGTGGCGCTGGACCAGGGCAAAGGCGTGGTCGTGACGGCAAAGGGGGAGGCGGTGACGCTGACGCCGCTTCTGACGCATTGCTGGGCGGCGGCGCTGACCGTGTTCCTCAAACCCGGTGACGACGCCTGCGTCATGGACTTCCCGCATCAGAAGGTCTGGCAGCGGATGCCGCTGGTCTCGCATACCGACCGGCTGATGTTCCTGCGCGGGGCGCATGAGACCAATGACAGCAAGGTGGGCTTCGCCGGGACCGGACGCTACAAGGTTGCGCCGGGGGCCTACCCGGATCTCCTTCAGCGCCGCTTTGCGGTCGATATCGACGCCTTCCGGACCGGGTGGGCAAGCCTGATGCGGCGGCTGGAGGCCGCGCGCGGATAGGGCCGGGGAGGGGCTGTTGACACCCCATCCGATTCCCCCTATTACCCGCGCCATCTGGCCCCGGTGCGCCTGTCGTCCCGTCCGGTCATACAAACAGATTTGAGTGGTCATGATCCGGGCCGGTTTTATGTGCCCCGATCCTCTGGAACTTCCACCGCTGTGTCCTCCAGGTAGGGAAAGGGCACATGCGGTATTGGTGTTTTCGCGGGATGCGTGGGCGCCAGATGACATGAACGAGCAAGACGGGGAACCGAATGCCAACGATTCAACAGCTGATCCGCAAGCCGCGGCAGCCGAAAGTAAAACGCTCCAAGTCGATGCACCTGGAAGCCTGCCCTCAGAAACGCGGCGTCTGCACGCGCGTCTATACCACGACCCCGAAGAAGCCGAACTCGGCGATGCGGAAAGTGGCCAAGGTGCGCCTGACCAACGGGTATGAGGTGATCAGCTATATCGGTGGTGAAAGCCACAACCTTCAGGAGCACTCGGTTGTCCTGATCCGTGGCGGCCGTGTGAAAGACCTTCCCGGCGTCCGCTATCACATCGTGCGCGGTGTTCTCGATACGCAGGGCGTCAAGGATCGCCGTCAGCGTCGTTCGAAATACGGCGCCAAGCGTCCGAAGTAAGAGGAATAAAGCATGTCCCGTCGTCACGCCGCCGAGAAGCGCGAAGTCCTGCCTGACGCCAAGTTCGGCGATAAGGTCCTGACCAAATTCATGAACAACCTGATGATCGACGGCAAGAAGTCGGTCGCGGAACGCATCGTCTACAACGCCTTCGACCGCGTTGAAGAGAAGCTCAAGCGCGCCCCCGTGGAGGTGTTCCACGAGGCGCTGGACAACATCAAGCCCGCGCTCGAGGTCCGCTCGCGCCGCGTCGGTGGTGCCACCTACCAGGTTCCCGTCGAAGTCCGCCCCGAGCGCCGCGAAGCGCTGGCCATCCGCTGGCTGATCAAGGCCTCGCGCTCGCGCAACGAGAACACGATGGAAGAACGCCTGGCCGGTGAGCTGGTCGATGCCGTCAACTCGCGCGGGTCCGCCGTGAAAAAGCGCGAAGACGTGCACAAGATGGCCGACGCCAACAAGGCGTTCTCGCATTACCGCTGGTAACCCGGCCCGGGCCCGTTCGGGGCCCGGCGCAACCCTCGAATTTCCGCCTAAGGACTGACCCAAATGGCACGCGATTATCCGCTCCAACGCTACCGCAACTTCGGGATCATGGCCCATATCGATGCGGGCAAGACCACCTGTTCCGAACGCATCCTGTTCTACACCGGCAAATCCCACAATATCGGCGAGGTGCATGACGGCGCCGCGACGATGGACTGGATGGAGCAAGAGCAGGAACGCGGCATCACCATCACCTCGGCCGCGACCACGACCTTCTGGCAGTGGCAGGAAGACCCGACCGCCGATGGCACCTCCGACACCAAGTACCGGATGAACATCATCGACACCCCCGGCCACGTCGACTTCACCATTGAAGTCGAGCGCAGCCTTGCGGTTCTCGATGGCGCGGTCGCCGTGCTGGACGCCAATGCCGGCGTCGAGCCGCAGACCGAGACCGTCTGGCGCCAGGCCGACCGCTACAAGGTGCCGCGCATCGTGTTCGTCAACAAGATGGACAAGATCGGGGCCGATTTCTTCAACTGCGTGAAGATGATCAAGGACCGCACCGGCGCGATCCCGTGCCCGATCCAGATTCCGATCGGGGCCGAGACCGAGCTGGAGGGCATGATCGACCTGGTGACCATGGAAGAATGGGTCTGGGCCGGGGAAGACCTCGGCGCCTCCTGGGAGCGTCGCCCGATCCGCGACAGCCTGAAGGACCAGGCCGACGAATGGCGCGCCAACATGATCGAGATCGCCGTCGAGATGGACGACGACGTGATGGAGTCGTACCTGGAAGGCGAAGAGCCCGACGTTCCGACCCTGCGCCGCCTGATCCGCGAAGGCACTCTGGCCATCAAGTTCATCCCCGTGCTCTGCGGCTCGGCCTTCAAGAACAAGGGTGTGCAGCCGCTCTTGAACGCCGTGGTGGATTACCTGCCCTCGCCGATGGACGTGGTCGACTACATGGGCTTCAAGCCCGGCGACGAGACGGAAACCCGCAACATCCCGCGCCGCGCCGATGACGACATGCCGTTCTCGGGCCTGGCGTTCAAGATCATGAACGACCCCTATATGGGCACGCTCACCTTCACCCGGATCTATTCCGGCAAGGTTGCCAAGGGCGACACGTTCCTGAACTCGACCAAGGGCAAGAAGGAGCGCATCGGCCGTATGGTGATGATGCACTCCAACAAGCAGGAAGAGATCACCGAGGCTTTCGCGGGCGACATCATCGCGCTGGCGGGCCTGAAGGACACCACCACCGGCGATACGCTGTGTTCGATCAACGATCCGGTGGTCCTGGAAACCATGACCTTCCCCGATCCGGTGATCGAGATTGCCGTGGAACCCAAGACCAAGGCCGACCAGGAGAAGATGAGCCAGGGCCTGGCCCGTCTGGCCGCCGAGGATCCGTCCTTCCGCGTCGAGACCGATCTGGAATCGGGTCAGACGATCATGAAGGGCATGGGCGAATTGCATCTCGACATCCTGATCGACCGCCTCAAGCGGGAGTTCAAGGTCGAGGCCAATATCGGTGCGCCGCAGGTGGCCTATCGCGAGACCATCGGTCACGAGATCGAGCATACCTACACCCACAAGAAACAGTCGGGTGGCTCGGGGCAGTTCGCCGAGGTCAAGATGGTCATCAGCCCGACCGAACCCGGCGAAGGCTATTCCTTCGAGAGCCGCATCGTCGGCGGTGCCGTTCCCAAGGAATACATTCCGGGCGTGGAAAAGGGCATCAACTCGGTCATGGATAGCGGCCCGCTGGCCGGCTTCCCGGTGATCGACTTCAAGGTCGCCCTGATTGACGGCAAGTTCCACGACGTGGACTCCTCCGTTCTGGCCTTCGAGATCGCGGCACGCATGTGCATGCGCGAAGGCATGCGCCGGGCCGGGGCCAAACTGCTGGAGCCGATCATGAAGGTCGAGGTTGTGACGCCCGAGGAATATACAGGTGGCATCATCGGCGACCTCACCTCGCGTCGTGGCCAGGTGCAGGGGCAGGATACCCGTGGCAACGCCATCGCCATCGACTGCTATGTGCCGCTGGCCAACATGTTCGGCTACATCAACACGCTGCGGTCGATGTCGTCGGGTCGTGCGAACTTCACCATGCAGTTCGACCATTACGAGCCGGTGCCGCAGAACATCTCGGAAGAGATCCAGTCGAAATACGCATAAACAGCGGTGGGCAGGATTGCCCACCCTACCACCCCCGTAGGGTGGGCAGTTTGCCCACCGCGAACCAGACAAGGAGGCCCCCATGGGCAAGGAAAAGTTTGACCGTAGTAAACCGCATGTGAACATCGGCACGATTGGCCATGTTGACCACGGCAAGACGACCCTGACGGCTGCGATCACGAAGTATTTCGGCGATTTTCAGGCCTATGACCAGATCGACGGCGCGCCCGAGGAGAAGGCCCGCGGGATCACCATCTCGACCGCGCATGTGGAATATGAGACCGACGGGCGCCACTACGCGCATGTCGACTGCCCGGCCACGCCGACTACGTGAAGAACATGATCACCGGTGGCGCCCAGATGGACGGCGCG
>NZ_JBSXNT010000009.1:0-22875 GCF_056857775.1 Alterinioella sp. B-7 | reverse complement strand
GGAGTCCGTCCAAAATCGACCAAACCGCCGCTCAGGCGGCACAAACGGCGCGAAAATCGCTGGCAACGGCGTCTGTCCGGCGCCAAACTGCCTTCAAGCCGAAGCCTCGGCGCAGCCGAAGGCGTTGATCAGACGTTCCTTCATATTCTAGATACCGTCGATGATGTGTTTTCAAATGGCAAGCTAGCTAGCTACCCGTGCTCAGGCAACTGCAGTTTTTTTGAAATTTTTGTTCCGTTGTCGATGAGTAGATGGGGCAGTCGACATGACTTTGCTTACCCTACCTCGTCTGACGGCGAACCCACTGTGCTTGTTTGGAATTTGGGAGTCATCTATGTCTCGAAAGCCCTAGAAAGATGTACGAAGATCAACAGGCTACGAACGGAGGAAGTGAGTCTAGAGTCTTCTGACCGCATAGAGCCGTCCGGCTAAAACGGAGGATATGCCGCTGAGTCAGTGCAAGCGGCGGCGGTAGGCCACGGCAGCGGCAAGGCGCTGACGCGCTCTCTTCTAAGTATTCCTACCCATCGACATGGATGCTTGTGCGCGGAGCGTCTTCACCATTTCGTCGTCTTCCGGTAGCTGTTCATCCTCCTCCAAAACTGCAGACCACTTGTCTAAGTATTTGGACGCGGTCTGCGGTTCAAGGTGGGCGTAGACTGCCTGCGTTACGGTGGTTGAGCTATGCCCCAGTAGCTTGGAGACGACTTCAAGGGGGACGTCCTTGTTTAGCAAAGACGTACCGATTGTTTTTCGGAGCGTGTGAGCACCCAGCGGCTTCGGGCGGAGAGATTCCCAGACGTGCCTTTGGTGGCTCTTCGCGCAAGGCCGCGTCTTGTCTGTCACCATGGGGAAGACATACTTTTCGGACCAGCGGGGCAGGGACCGCAGGTGGTCGACTTGCAGAGGCCCTAAGGGAAAGACCTTGTCGCGCTTGGACTTATAGCGCCCCGCCGGGATCGTCCATGTCCCGGCACTTAGGTCCAGATCGGACCACTGCATTTCCCGCGCTTCCTTTCCCCGGCAAGGATAGATCATCAGGAAGCGTAGTAATGCGACGCCGATAGGGAACCTGTCCTTGTTCGCGCTGAGAGTGTCAGCAAACTCCTTGACGTCCACGCGGGTGAAAACGTCTAGTCGCCGGTTCGGCGTAGATTTCTCGATTCCTTCGACAGGATTTCCGACCATGAAGCCATTCACGCGGGCCACATAGCAGAGCTTGGAAATATACGCCAACCACCGGTTCACGGTTGCGGCGGAGTTATCAGCGCGTTTCCGGTCATACCAATTCTGGATGGAGCGCGGTGTCAGCCGCGAAAGCTTGGTATTGCCCATCTCCGGTGCGATGTGCTTGGCGAAGCTGCGCCGAAATTCGGCAGCGTGGTCTTCGCTGACCTTCGACGAATACGCAGAGTCCCAAATGGTGTAAACGTCTGCCAATGTATCCGCGTTCGTCTGTCCGTCCTGCGATACCAGTTTACGGACACGGTCGCGGGCTTCGTCAATGCTTATGGTACCAACGGGGGCAACAGTGACCTGCTTACGTTTTCCGTCCTTGCGGGACGTCCACCGGGCCACGAAACGCTTCGATGCGCTGGACAAGCGGACGAGCAGTTCCGGAACTTCTGTGTCTGTGACCCACTGGCCATCGCGGTCGATGTCTAGGCGCTCAAGGACTGCTTTCGTAAGTTTGACACGGTGTGCCAAAGTATTTCTCCCAATCTGGCTTTTATCTGTTGCCGGTGTGCTGCTACAATTCTGCTACTTCGACGTGTTACAAGTGATGGGTAAGGCCAGATTGAGTGTGTTACAACTGAAAACAGAATTCTTCTGTTAAAATGTTGAATTTCAACGGATTGCTGGCTGACGCTCTTTTCTTGAAAAAGTCACAACTTGCCGGATTTTGACGTGTAACGCCAGATTTAGGTTCTGGCGCCTTTGGCGTGGGGGTTCGAGTCCCTTCACCCGCACCAATATCTGTCTCACGGCGCGCGGTCGACCGAGCGCATGCGATACGGGGACGTGGGCAGGCGGCGAAGGGCAGCCCCCGCCGCCCGAGGCAGAGATCACGCAGCGCGCGAGAGCTGCGGTGCGGTTGCCTCTTCGATCAGCGTCGAATGCAGCGTCTTGATCACCGCTTCCAGCGCGTCGCGCTCGATCAGGAACTGCACGTCCACGTTGCGCGGGCCCTGGCTGGCCCCGATCGCCTCGAAGCCTGCGTCCGCGATCGCCCGCAACCCCCGCGACAGGATCGACAGCCCGCGCAGGTCGCGCCCGATCACCGAGACGACGGCCTGCCGCCGGGTGGCGATCTCGGCGGCCGGGAAGAGCTTGGAGATGTCCCGCTCCACCCGCCGCATCGTCTTGAGCGAGGCATCGAGGTAATGCGTGATCGTGTTGGCGTTCGAGACCTTCGACACGATGCGCACATTATGGCGCTTGAGGATCTCCAGGATGCCGACATCATAGCCCTTCACGCCGACCATGTCCTGTTCGAACACTTCCAGCGTGACGATCTCCAGCCCGGTGACGATCTCGGCGGCAGAACCGTCGGCGGCCTGGTCGTCGATCAGCGTGCCGGGATCGCCCGGTTCGAACGCGTTGGTGACGCGCAGGGGCACACCCGCCTGACGCAGGGTCTTGGCGGCATTGGGGTGGATCGCCTCCATCCCCATATTCGACAGCTGATCGGCCACGTCGTAATTGGTCCGGCCCAGTTTGCGCACGGCATCGACACCCACCAGCTTGGGATCGGCCGAGGAGAGGTGAAACTCCTTGTGGATGATCGCCTCGCGCGCGCCCGTCAGCGCGGCGAGGTGGCTGAAGGTGATCTCGGAATAGCCGCGGTCGAACTCGCGCATCAGGCCCTCGACGCATTGCGCATAGCCGGTCACGATGGGCATTTCCGTTGCGGGGTCGATCCCCGTTAAGGCGTCGGTGATGCGCGCCTCCAGGCTCACGTCGCCCTCGTCGCGCCAGCCGGTCAGATCGACCAGCCGCGCCTCGACGCCGTGGCGTTGCAGCATCAAGGTGGTGACAAAGGCGGAATGTGCTTCGCCCAGGCCCGAAAGCAATTCGCGGATATGGCCCATATGCTCGGGCAGCCGGAAATGCCCGTAGGAGCACAGCCGTTGCAGGTCGATCAGGCAGTTGCGCGCGCCCAGGATGCGGTCCTCGACGAACATGTCGGCCTGCTGGATGTCGCCGCCATGGGTCAGGATCTCACGATGCGCGGATTTCATCGCCTCCGCGACACCGTCCAGCGCGTCCTGCCATTCATGGTTGCTATCGGCATTGGCAAAGAGCGCGTAGACCCCCAATTCGCCTGATTTCTTGTGTTCCAGCAGCAGGTTGGTGATCCCTGCGAAGGCCGAGACCACGAAGATGCGGTTGTAGATGTCGGACGGCTCACGATCCCCGATAAACAGGGTCTCGCGCAACTCCGACAGGCGCGACATCGAGGTGCCGCCGATCTTCTCGACCGTATGGCTCATCTCAGGCCTCCTCGGGCACGGCATAGGAGCCGTCTTCGCGATGCACCTCGGTGCCAGTCACGGGCGGGTTGAAGCAGCAGGCCATCACCAGCTCCTCCTCGGCGCGCAGCGTGTGGCGGTCGTGCTTGTCCAGCGCATACATCACGCCCGGCACGATCTCATGCGTCTCGCCGGTGGCCAGATCGGTGATCGAGCCCTTGCCCCTCATGCAATAGACGCTCTCGAAATGGTTCTTGTATTCGAACGTGTGTTCCGAGGCTTCGTTGAGGAAGGTGATGTGGAAGGAAAAGCCCATCTTGTCGTCGGCCAGAAGCATCCGGATGCTGGTCCAGTCGGCATCCGACACCACGCGGTCGCGTTCGTTTTCGATGATCTTGTTGAAATCCCTGACAATCATGTTGCTTACTCCGCTGCGATGGTGGTCCGCGCCGCCAGCACCTTGTCGGCGGCGTCGAGAAGGATGTTGAAGCCCTTGGCGAAGGTCTCTTTCGGGGTGGTCAGCGGGGCCAGCACCTTGACGACCTGGCCGTCGCTGCCCGAGGTCTCGATGATCAGGCCCTGTTCATAGGCACGCGCGCAGATATCCCCGGCCAGCTCGCCCGAGCCGACATCGACGCCGCGCATCAGCCCACGGCCCTTGAGGCGCGCGCCAGGCACCATGTTGGCCAGGTCCGACAGCGCGTCCTCGATCAATTGCGCCTTCTCGCTCAGCTCTTTCTGGAACCGGTCATCGGCCCAGAATTTCTCGATCGCGACGCGGGCGGTGACGAAGGCGTGGGTGTTGCCCCGGAAGGTGCCGTTATGCTCGGCGGGGCCGAACACGTCATGGTCCGGGCGCACCAGCACCATCGCCATCGGCAGGCCGAAGCCCGAGACGGATTTCGCCATGGTCACGATATCGGGGGTCACGCCCATCTCCTCGAACGAGAAGAACGTGCCGCAGCGACCGCAGCCCGCCTGGATGTCGTCGATGATCAGGAGCGCGCCGTGTTTCTTCGCAATCCCGGCGATGCGGTTGACCCAAGCGGCACGTGCCGCGTTCAGTCCGCCTTCGCCCTGCACGGTTTCCAGCAGGATCGCGGCGGGCGCGTCGATGCCGCCTGAGGCATCGCCGAGCATGGTCTCAAGCTGTGCGGCCGTGTCGGTGCCGTCGCCGAAGAAGCCGTCGAAGGGCATCCGCGTGACGCCCTCCAGCGGCATCGCGGCCCCGCCCCGGTGATAGCCGTTGCCGGTCGCGGCCAGCGCGCCCATGGTCACGCCGTGAAAGCCGTTGGTGAAGGCGATGATATTGGTGCGGCCCGTCACCTTGCGCGCGATCTTCATCGCGGCCTCGACGGCATTGGCGCCGGTCGGGCCGGTGAACATCACCCGGTGATCCATGCCGCGCGGGGCCAGGATGTGCTGCTCGAACGCCTCCAGGAAGGCGGATTTGGCATCGGTGTGCAGGTCCAGCCCGTGGGCGATCCCGTCATTTGAGATATGCTCGATCAGGGCGGCCTTCATGTCGGGGTCGTTATGGCCGTAATTCAGCGAGGAGCAGCCGGCGAGGAAGTCGATCCAGGTGCGGCCTGTCTCATCCGTCACTTCGGATCCTTTCGCGGTGGCGAAGCTCGCGGGCATCCCCCGGCAATAGGAGCGGGCGGCGCTTTCGCGGCGGTCATAGATCGAAACGTCGGTCATCATGTCCTTGGGCATTGTCATGTCCTTTCAAGGATTAAGTCAGAATTGGGAGGGTGAAGTGCGCGCAGGAGGGCCTGGATCAGGCCGCGCGCTTGAGGTCGCCTTCACGCGGCAGCGTGATCGACACCATGTGTTCGGTGTCGTGGCGGCCCTCGAAATGAATGTCGCGCTTGAAATGGGGCGTATCGCTGAGCTCGCCGCCAATGGCGCGCGCAAAGCCCCGAAACAGCCCCCAGGAGGCGGCGTTGTCCTTGGTGATCGTTGTCTTGAGATGGGTCGCCCCGTCGCAAACATCCCGCCGCGTCAGGTCGAGCAGCATGGACTTGCCCAGACCCAGGCCACGGGCCTTGGGGCTGACGGCGACCTGCCAGACAAAGAGTTCGTCCTGATCGGGGATCATGTGGCCGGAAATCCAGCCGACGATCTCGCCATCCAGTTCGGCGACCACGCAGGTATCCGCGAAATGGTCGGCCTGGACCAGGTTGCAGTACATCGAGTTCTCATCCAGCGGCTTGCAGTCGCGCACAAGCTCCCAGATCGCGGCCCCGTCCTCCGATTCAGGTTTGCGCAGGAGGGGCTTGCGGGCTCGGCTGATGTCACTGGTCTCTGGCATGTGTCTTTGCATCCTTATTGCTTCGGAAGGCTAAGTAATGCGATGTGAGCCATAGATCAACCTTAAAGGCGGGATAACAACATATTTGCTCATTTTTGCCTATAATGTGGTTTTTCGGGCAAATGTTGATCGATCCGGATATTTTCTTGCAGCGCCCCGGTGCTTCGTAAGGCGAAGGGGTGCGATGCGATCAAGGATTGCGGGGTCAAGGGGCCTGTGCCAAGGTTTTTTTCATGACCAGGGATGCCAACACCCGCATGGACGAAACCCTTGTCGCGCTCAGGCGGATCCTGCGCGCGACCGAGCTTTATGCGCGCGACCTGGCCAATGCGGTCGGTCTGACCCCGGCGCAATTGCGGGTGCTTCAGATCGTCGATGCGCGTGACAGCGCCACGCCCAAGGCGCTGGCCACGCAGATGGGCGTCAGCCAGGCCACGGTCTCGGCGCTGGTCGACAAGCTGGTGGCACAGGGGTTGGTGGAGCGGGTGCCCTCGGAACAGGACCGGCGGCAGGTCAACGTGACGGTCACGCGCGACGGGCATGACCGCCTGGGCGCGGCGCCCGACGCGTTGCAGCAGCGCTATGCGCGGAAATTCCTCGACCTCGCGGATTGGGAACAGGCGCAGCTTGTCGCCTCGCTGGAGCGTGTGGCCGACATGCTGGACGCGCGCGGCTTCGATGCGGCCCCGGTGCTGATGACGGGCGAGTTGCGGACCGAGCGCAAGGCCGATTGAACGCAAGCCGCCTGCCGCGCGACCAACCTGAAAGCCATATCTCTTCAGGACATCCCGCACATGACCCATCGCCTTGCCACCTTTCCCGCGCTCGGGCTTGCCGCCGCGCTGCTCATGGCCTGCCAGGCCACCGGCAACACCGCCACACGCGCCAGTCAGCAGCTTGGGGCCGACCGGCTCGCGGCGTGCGAGGCCGGGGCCTGCGACCGGCTCAACCTCGACGGGGCCAGCCTGCGCGACTATTCGGTGCTTGCGGAGATGGATCACATCACCGCCCTGATGATCAGCTACACGGATTTCTCGGATCTCGGGCAGATCGCTCCGATGCGGCAGTTGCGCGAATTGCATATCGGCAGCAGCGCGGTCACTGATCTTTCCGGCCTCGCCGCATTCCCCGACCTGACGGTGCTGCACGCACAATGGCTGCCCGCGCGCGACCATGGCGCCATTGGCGGGCTGACCGGCCTGCGCGAGCTGGCCGTGGGCGGCGGCAACCTGACCGATCTCGGATTTATCGCCGATCTGCCGCGGCTGGAGCGTCTGAACCTGACCCTGCCGGGAGAGGGCCTGACGCTGGAGGCGCTGCGCGGCCATCCGGCCCTGCGCACGGTTCATCTGGATAATACCGGCCTGACCGATCTGAGCGTGTTCGAGACCCTGCCGCGCCTGCGCGAGCTGTCCTTGACCGAGTTCGACACCCCCGCCTTGCAGGCGCTGATCGCCCGCCTGCGCGCGCGGGGGATCACGGTCACGCTGGACGAGCCGGTGATGGTTGTCTGCTAGGCGCGGCCCGCCTATCCGCCAAATCCCCCGAATGACCCTTGCACGCCTGGGCGCACACGCATAGAAGACCGCGAAATTGACGTTCGCGGGGCAGGGGCCCCGCCCATGAGCTATAGGGATTGCAATGCAGGTTTCCGAGACAACCAACGACGGCCTCAAGCGCGGCTACGAGATCACCATCACCGGCGACGAGCTGGCCGCCAAGGTCGATGAGAAACTGGCCGAGGCGCAGCCCGAGATCGAGATGAAGGGCTTTCGCAAGGGCAAGGTGCCGATGGCGCTGCTCAAGAAACAGTTCGGCCCGCGCCTCATCGGCGAGGCGATGCAGGAAAGCGTCGATGGCGCGATGCAGAGCCACCTTGAGGAAACCGGCGACCGCCCGGCGATGCAGCCCGAGGTCAAGATGGTCAACGAGGATTGGAAAGAGGGCGACGATGTCGTCGTCTCGATGACCTATGAAAAGCTGCCCGAGATCCCCGAGGTCGATTTCAAGGCGATCTCGCTGGAGAAGATGGTCGTGACCCCGGCCGAGGCCGACGTGCAGGAAGCGCTGGACGGTCTGGCCGAGTCGGCACAGAATTTCGAGACCAAGGACGGCGCGGCGGAAGAGGGCGACCAGGTCGTGATCGACTTCCTCGGCAAGGTCGATGGCGAGGCGTTCGAAGGGGGTGCGGCCGAGGATTACCCCCTCACGCTGGGCTCGAACAGCTTCATCCCCGGCTTCGAGGAGCAGTTGATCGGCAGCAAGGCGGGTGACGAGAAGAACGTCGAGATCACTTTCCCCGAGGAATACGGCGCCGAGCACCTGGCCGGCAAAGCCGCCGTGTTCGAGTGCAAGATCAAGGACGTGAAGGCCCCCGCCAAGGCGGAGCTGAACGACGATCTGGCCAAGCAGTTCGGCGCCGAAAGCCTGGACGCCCTGCGCGGCCAGATCGAGGAACGCCTGAAATCCGAATATGCCGGGACCGCCCGCGCCGTGATGAAGCGCAACCTGCTGGACAAGCTGGACGAGGCCGTCAGCTTCGACCTGCCGCCGAGCCTGGTCGAGGCCGAAGCAGGCCAGATCGCGCATCAGCTGTGGCACGAGGAAAACCCCGATGTCGAGGGCCATGACCACCCCGAGGTCGAGCCCACCGACGAGCACAGGAAACTGGCCGAACGCCGCGTGCGCCTTGGTCTTCTGCTGGCCGAGCTTGGCCAGAAGAACGACGTGCAGGTGAGCGACGCCGAGATGACCCAGGCGATCATGAACCAGGCGCGGCAATATCCGGGCCAGGAGCGCCAGTTCTTCGAGTTCATCCAGCAAAACCAGGCCGCACAGCAGCAGTTGCGCGCGCCGCTCTTCGAGGACAAGGTCGTCGATTACGTCTTCGAGATGGCCGAGATCACCGACAAGGAGGTCTCGAAGGAAGACCTGCAAAAGGCGATCGAGGCGCTGGACGACGACGAAACGGCCTGATCTGCGAGGTCAGCGACGGAAGAACAGGGGCCGCGCCGTTGGGTGCGGCCCCCATTTGTTTCTTGAAGACGCTCCGGCGTCCAGGGCTCGCTTTTCCGAAGAGTTCAGTCTTTTCTGACAGCGACCGTCGCAATACTGTGCGACGTGGGGGGAAGTGACTTGAAAAGTGACCTTGAAGGTGTATATTGACTGTCAAACGCAAGCGGCATCATGATCTCGACGCCATCCAGTCGAAATTCAGGAATGTGGACAGCCTCGAAATTACGCGAACCGCGGTGAAGACGGCAAACGCGCTCGGCTACGGGCTTGAGGACATCGTGGAGGCGGTCGGAGATTTGGAAGAAGGGGATTTCGTGAGTTCACGGCCCGCGCATAGCCCCCCGATTCCCGGCGTCTGGCACGATACATACAACATGTGGTGGGATGAGCGTCATCTCTACATCAAGTTCGCGGGCGAGACGATTATCGATATCACACTGGTGTCGTTCAAGGAGAAGGGCGAATGACTGAAACCCGTATTCATCCGGTCACCGGCAAGCGTCTCACGCGTCAGGTCCGGACACAGGTTGTCGCCTTCGGCTCACTGAGTGCAAGCGCGGATGTGCCTGGGTGGTATCCGGAGGATGACAGCGACTCGATTCACTCGGGGTCGGACCTTTCGGAGCGTGACGAAGTGTTTGCGAAGCTTCGCAAAGCATATGGCGAACACGTCCGGGAAATCCGCAAGTCATTGCGGTTGACGCAGGTCGAAGCGGGCAATCTGGTCGGTGGCGGGCCCCGTGCCTTTCAGAAATACGAAAAGGGTGTCATGCCCCCGAGCGATGCGGCGGTCGGGCTTCTGGAGATTCTCTGGAACGACCCTGCCAAGATCGAGCTCCTGAAGGGGCTCAGAAAGAGCCGGTCGGAAGTGCCAGAGGGGGGACAGGGATCGCTGCCGATGCGCAAGGCGAGCCGCCGAGGCGATGCGACAGCATAGGGGGGGCGCGATGTCGCGGTCTCCAATCCGAACCGCATCCGCTCTGAGGCCGCGCCGTTGGGTGCGGCCCTTTTTCATGCCGATTTACAGCTAGACGCGCAAAATTTTTGTCCGCCCCCAGACGATTTTTCTAGGCCCATACGGGGTAAGGTGGTTATCCTTGCGGCACGAAACCGGAACCGTCAGATATTTGAGCCAGAATTTTTGAACCTTTTGCGCCAGTTACGACACCTATAGCCAAGTGGGGCGTCACGCCCCTCGACGATATGGACCGGACCCCGGGTGGACGGGGCCCCCGCGTTCCGGGTGTCGGACCAAATGAACAAGAGGGCCGCGAGCGGCCCCGCGACTGGACTGCAAGAACAGGGAAGGATTGGACATGCGAACCGCTTGCCCCTGCGCCGTGCCCTTTCACCGAAAGCCGGTGAAATCCCGCGCCTGCGCCTCATTCCGACCCCATTGTCATGACAGCCAACACTCCGCGCGCCATGGGGGGCTTCGAATGCTGCCCCTGTGGCTTCACGCTTGAAACATTCTTTCGCTGACGCAATGATGCGGGAAAGGAATTGAAATCGGAAACGGCAGGGCGGTTCGTCAACGGATCGGTCTGCTCCACGGCCCCGGGAGAGTGAGGCGGGGCCGCGTCGGTCGAGAAACGGATCATGTGAGGCCGGCATCCTGGGACAACATCACCACATGATCTCAACCAAATCTCTTGGAGGAAATAACCCGTGAGATATTTAGCCATAGCCCTTTTTGGCCTTTTCGCAACCACCGGCGCGGCGCTTGCCTGCCCGGATTACAGCCAGACCGGTGCGACCTATAATTACACCGGCGATCAGCTTTACAGCCCGCAATCCTTCAGCGTTGTGGCCGGTGGCCAGAACCAGCTGCGCAACTGCAACATGAACTATCCGGGCTATGCCACCTCGGCCCCGGATTTCTCGTTCTACCTGAGCGGGATGGACCCGTATTACCTGGTCGCGGATGTCGTCAGCTCCTGCGATTCCCTGCTGCTGGTGAACACGGCCAACGCCACCTGGCTGTTCGACGATGACAGCAGCGAGGGGTTGCAGCCCCGGCTTGAAGTGCGCGGCGCGCAGAACCTCAATGGCCGCGTCGATGTCTGGGTCGGAACCTATAACGGCTCCTATTGCGATGCGACGCTGAACATGGAGACCTGGTATGCCCAGGCCCCGGCCCCGACGCCCACACCGGCGCCGACCCCGGCCCCGGTGCCGACGCCGACACCCGCCGCCGCGTGCCCGAGCTTTGCCGCGCCCGCGCCGCAATACTACTCGATCAACGGTCAGCAGCTCTACACACCGCAGAGCTACCAGGTGACCGCCGTGGGCGGCGCCTCGCTGCGCAGCTGCAACCTGCAATATCCCGGCTATGCCAGCCAGGTTCCGCAATATTCCTTCCAGATGAGCGGGATGGACCCCTATTACCTGGTCGCGGATGTGCAGGCCTCCTGCGATACGCTTCTCTTGGTAAACACGGCGAACGGCACCTGGCTGTTTGACGATGACAGCGCCGGCAGCCTGCAACCGCAGTTGGAGGTGCGCGGCGCGCAGAACCTCAATGGCCGGGTCGATATCTGGGTCGGCACCTATGGCAACACGTCCTGTCAGGGCACGCTGAACATGGAAAGCTTCTATGCGCAGGCCCCGGCACCGACGCCGACGCCGACGCCTACGCCGACCCCGATGCCCACGCCCACGCCGACCCCGGCGGGCGGGTGCCCGTCCTGGCAGGTGCCGGGCCAGACCTACAACCTGACCGGGCAGCAGCTCTACAGCCCGCAGCGCTATCAGGTCACGGCCAGCGGGTCCGCCAACCTGCGTGACTGCCCGATGGAGGGCCGCGGCTATGTCAACCAGCAGCCGCAATATTCCTTCATCCTGTCGGGCATGGAGGAGTATGGACGGCTCGAGATCGAGGTCGAGAGCCAGTGCGATCCGACCCTCCTGGTCAACACGCCGAACACGACCTGGCATTTCGACGATGATGGCGGCGGCAGCCTGCAGCCGGAGCTCAACATCACCTCGGGCCCGAACCTGAACGGCCGCCTGGATGTCTGGGTCGGGACCTATAACGGCAACTCCTGCCAGGCCACGCTGGAACTGGAGACCTGGTACAACTGATACCGGCGATCGCTGGAAACATGGGAAAGGGCCGCTCCGACCGGGGCGGCCCTTTTTCCGTTTCGGGCGCGGCGGGGCAAAAAATTCTGGACGTGGCGTCAAGCCTCGATAATACTCTTTGCCAAGGCCGGTGACGTGAACGTCAGCGTCAGCTTCCGGTCGGTCGCTTGTCGATAGCGTGAGGGGGCGGAATGCCTTGGGATCATTGAAGAATCCTCCTTTGAACCCCGTCCCCCGATGCCACGACATACAAAAAGTAACGGGTCGATCACTTTTCGTGTAGACAGGACACTAATCGGGGGCTAATGTCCCCTTGCATGATAATAATGGAGTTTACAATGCGCACCCTAATTGCTTCCTTCTTCGTTCTTTTGTCCCTTTCAGCCGCGGCAGTGGCCTGTCCCCAGATCCAGCAAGGTCGGGCGTCCTATTCCGTGACCGGTCAGGATCTCTACAGCCCCAACCGCTATTCCGTCACGGCCGGCGGCAACCAGAACCTGCGCAACTGCGGCTGGAACAACACCGGCTATGTCATTTCGCAGCCTGATTTCTCGTTCTATACATCCGGCATGAGCGGATATGGCCGCCTCGAGATCGAAGTGACCCAGGCCGCCTGTGACACGATCTTGCTGGTGAACTCGGCCAACGCGTCCTGGTTCTATGACGATGACAGCGCCGGCTACCCGAACCCGCGCATCAACCTCTATGGCACCGCCAATACCCAGGGCCGTATCGACGTCTGGGTCGGCACATATGGCACCTCGAACTGCTCGGCGACGCTTGAGATGGAAACCTGGAACAACTGAGACCGGATCCCATGATCGCAAGGAAGGCCGTCCCGTATCGGGGCGGCCTTTCTTCTTTGGGGCAGGGGAGATGGATACGTGTTGCATATACACGAACATGAGTCTACCCTCTGCCTTGCGGCCCGATTCCCTGACCGGACTGCAAATGACCCGCAAGCCAGCCCGTCCCCCTGAAGGCCGGACCGACCTTGCCAAACCCAACCGGGCCCGATCTGTCCCCAATTGCTTTTCCCTACGTTCCGGCCCATCCTTAACCCCAATGTTTTTAAGCCCCTACCTGGAGTCACTGCAATGAAATCGATTCTCCTCTCCTCCGCCTTCGTCCTGGCGACAAGCGCCGCCGGCTTTGCCTGCCCAACCTGGGAGCAACCCGGTGAAACCTACAGCTTCACCGGCGCGCAGCTGGTCGGCGGGCAGCAAGCGCCCGTGGTCGCGGGCGGTCAATTCTCGGTCGCGGATTGCGGTCTGCCGGGCGTCGGTGCCGCCGCGGCCACGCCGGACTTTTCCCTGATCCTCAGCCAAATGGACGATTATGACCTGGAACTGTCGGTCGAGTCCGCCTGCGACGCGACGCTGCTGGTCAACACCGTCACCACGACCTGGCTGTTTGACGATGACAGCAATGGCAATCTCGACCCGCGCCTGACCGTGTCGGGGGCCGAGAACCTGAATGGCCGCGTGGATATCTGGGTCGGCTCCTATGATGGCAGCTTTTGCGAGGCGAACCTGACGGCGCAAGCGATCCCGGTCGGCGGGGCGGCCCCGGCACCGGGCGGCGGCTTTGCACCTGCTCCGGGTTCGGATACGGATACGCCTGCTCCGGCCCCCGCACCGGCCCCCGCGCCTGCACCGGCCCCTGCGCCTGCACCGGCCCCCGCACCGGCACCCGCGCCCGCACCTGCTCCGGCACCCGCACCGGCTCCGGCGCCTGCACCCGCTCCGGCGCCTGCCCCCGCTCCGGCTCCGGCCCCTGGCGGTGACAACAAGTAACGACCTGCCGGCCACCATCGCGGCCCGCCCCTTGCACAAAGGGGCGGGCCGTTTCTCGTCAGCCCGTGACACGAAAAAACCGCGCCCCGAAAGGCGCGGTTTTCCTGTCCCTCATCACTGAGGTCGATCGGATCAGGCTTGTTCTTCGGTCTCGTCACCCGAGCCGTCTTCCGATGTGTCCGTGTCGATATCCGCCGCTTCGGCCAAGTCCTCGTCATCCGAGGCAGCCGCGCCGATATCGTCGAACAGCTCCGCGATCTCGAAATCGGCCGCGGCCTCTTCCTCGGCCGCGAGATCCTGGATCGACTTGCCGGACGCCTGCAGCTCGGCCTCTTCCGGCGAGCGGGCGACGTTCAGCTCGATATCGACCTCGACCTCGGGGTGGAGGACGACATGCACGACATGCACGCCCAGATACTTGATCGGGCGCGACAGCGCGACCTGCTTCTTGTCGAGCGTGAAACCCTCGGCGGTGGCGGCATCGGCGGCGTCACGGGTGGTGACCGAGCCATAGAGCGCGCCCGCATCCGAGGCCGAGCGGATCACGACGAACTGCTGGCCCGCCAGCTTTTCGCCCATCTTTTCGGCTTCAGCCTTCGTCTCCAGGTTTTGCGCCTCAAGCTGCGCTTTCTGGTTCTCGAAGGTCTTCAGGTTGGTTTCATTGGCGCGCAGGGCTTTCTTCTGCGGCAGCAGGAAATTGCGGGCATAGCCCTCCTTGACGGAGACGACTTCGCCCATCTGGCCCAGTTTGGCCACGCGTTCCAGAAGGATAACGTCCATGGGTCAGGTTCCTTATTTTACGGCGTAGGGCAGCAGGGCCAGGAACCGCGCGCGTTTGATCGCACGGGCCAGGGCGCGCTGGTTCTTTGCCCCAACGGCGGTGATACGGGAGGGCACGATCTTGCCACGCTCGGAGATGTAGCGTTGCAGCAGGCGGGTGTCCTTGTAGTCGATCTTCGGCGCGTTCTCGCCCTCGAACGGGTCGGTCTTGCGGCGGCGGAAAAACGGTTTTGCGGCCATCTTGTCTGTTCCTTCCCTGGCTTAGCGGCGTTCGCGGCGGTCGCCACGTTCTTCGCGCTTCTGCATCTGGACCGAGGGGCCCTCGGCGTGGTCGTCGACCTTGATGGTCAGCACGCGCATGACGTCGTCATGCAGGCGCATCAGGCGCTCCATCTCCTGCACGGCGGTCGCGGGTGCGTCGGTGCGGATGAAGGCGTAATGGCCCTTGCGGTTCTTGTTGATCTTGTAGGCCATCGTCTTGACGCCCCAGTATTCGGTATCGACGACCTTGCCGCCATTATCCGAAAGGACGGTGCCGAAATGTTCGATCAGGCCTTCGGCTTGCGTGTTGGACAGATCCTGACGCGCAATCATCACATGCTCGTAGAGAGGCATGAGTTCTCCAGTCTTTTTTACAGGGCGCGTTTCAAAGGCCGGGGCTGATCCTCCGCCCCCCGACCACGAGAGACCGCGCCGGTGCATGGGCAACGGCGGAGGAAGTCCGCGTTATAGCCATCTGGGCGCGGGGATCAAGCAGGTTTTGCGGCGCGCGGCGAATGCCCATGAAGGATCACGCGGCAGTCACGATTTCTGCGCAATTCGAGGCGAATTTTCATCAACCGAATCCAGATGATCCAGATTGGGACGAACAATCGTGTTGAACATGTCGCTTGCATCCTTCCTGTCCTGCGAAAGCGGGGCCGTCACCGCCGATTACGTGGTTTTCACCTCGGCGATCGCGTTCTCTACCGTCGCGGCGATGGACGCGAATTTTGACGCGATGCAGCGTCAGTCGGACTATATCGTCGGCGAATTGAACGGCAGCCGCATCATCTCGAGCGACTTCGAGGGGTATCGGTCGATGGCGAATTGGCAGGCGACCGGATTCGTCGAGCCCTCGGGGGAGTCGGACGGGGCCGATGCGGCCGGGGGGGGCGACACCGAGGAGGGCCCGCCGCCCGGCACCAGCAATTGCTGGCCGATCTGCGACGAACTGGCCGAGGCCGCCGGTGGCGGCAATGGCGGTTCCGGTGGTGGCGATGGCTACGGGATGGGCAACGGCAACGGGAATGGCAACGGGAACGGGAATGGCAATGGCGGCGGCCAGGGCAATAACGGCTTCGGCAATGGCGACCAGGACGCGCCGGGCAATTCCGGGCCCCACAACAATGCCGAGAATGCCGGGGGCAACCAGGACGGCACGTCGGGCGCAGGGTCGGGCGGAAACTCCGGCGGGCAGGGAAACGGGGCTGGTAGCGGGAGCGGATCAGAGACATCTCCCGGCAACGGCAACGGCAACGGCAACGGCAACGGCAACGGCAACGGCAACGGCAACGGCAACGGCAACGGCAACGGCAACGGCAACGGGAATGGCAACGGGAATGGCAACGGCAACAGTGGCGGTGGCAGCCAGGGCAATAACGGCTTTGGCAATGGCGACCAGGACGCGCCGGGCAATTCCGAGTTCAACAACAATGCCGAGAACGCGGGCGGCAACCAGGACGGCACCGGCACGCAGGGCGGGAACGCCAGTGGCAACGGCAACGGGAATGGGAACGGCAACGGAAACGGCAACGGGAATGGCAACGGGAATGGCAACGGGAACGGGAATGGCCGTGGCCCGAACTGATCGCCTCTCGACGCCCGCCCCGGCGATTCGCGCCCCGCGCCTGACACAACCTGCGGCTGCTGGAATCGGGCCGATCCCGGTCCGCTCCATCCCGATCGGATGCAGGTAGTCGACAATTTGGCCAAAAAAGTTGATGTAGCGTCACTTGTCGCGCCTTTGCGGTCCTGTGCCCGCATCCTGAAAGGTGTTACCCTCGATCCCGCAACAGGAGGTCGAGGGATGGTGGCAATAGCGCCGCTGGATTGGATGGGTTTGCGCGACCTGGCGTGGGGTCTGGCCCTGCCCGGAACGGTCGAGACCGACCGGCCGCAAGGCCCCTGCCTGACCGCGCATGGGCAACTCTGGACCTGGTGGGACCGGCAGACCGACGCCCCCGGCTTTCGTATCCTGCCCGTCGAGCGCCCGTTCCTGATCGCCGCCGAACCCGAGGTGTTCTTTGTCACACCCGAGATCGAGACCCGCCACCAGATGTTCGCGCGGCCCGACCGGGTCAGCCTGGGATGGGTGCAGGGCCACCTGCTGCTGAGCTGGCGGGCGCTGGCGCCGCGCTCCTTCGTGGAGATGTTTCCGGGCGAAGGCCCCCCGGTGCCGAGCTATTCGCGATTCTAGGATGCGGGGCGATTTGCGAAACGCATTGCCTTGCGGGGGCCCCGTAAGCCAAGATAGCGTCAGCAAAACAACAAATTCGGGTGCAGCACGACCATGACCAGAGCATTTCTTTTCCCCGGGCAGGGCGCCCAGACCATCGGCATGGGCCAGGCGCTGGCGCAGGATTATGCCGCCGCGCAGGCCGTCTTCGACGAGGTCGACGAGGCCCTGGGAGAGAAACTGTCGGACCTGATCTGGACCGGCAGCCAGGACGATCTGACGCTGACCAGGAACGCGCAGCCGGCGCTGATGGCGACGTCGATGGCGGCGATGGCGGCGCTGAAATCGGAAGGGGTCACGATCGAGGCGGCAGCCTATGTGGCGGGCCATTCGCTTGGCGAATACTCGGCGCTCTGCGCGGCGGGGGCGTTGAGCCTGGGGGATACCGCGCGGCTCCTGCGCACGCGGGGCCAAGCGATGCAGGAGGCGGTTCCGGTCGGCAAGGGCGCGATGGCGGCGCTGTTGGGTCTGGACCTTGCAACCGCGCAGAAAGTGGCGAAAGCCGCCGCGCAGGGCCAGATCTGCACGGCGGCCAATGACAATGACCCGGCGCAGGTCGTGGTTTCGGGCCACCGCGAGGCGGTCGAACGCGCGGTGGAGCTGGCCAAGGCGGAAGGGGCGAAACGCGCGATCCTGCTGCCGGTCTCGGCCCCGTTCCACTGCGCCTTGATGGACCCCGCCGCCGAGGTCATGGCCGATGCGTTGAGCCATGTCGATATCGAGCGCCCCGCCGTGCCGGTCGTGGGCAATATCACGGCGCATGCCGAAAGCTCGCCCATGCTGTTGCGCAACCACCTTGTCGACCAGGTGACGGGATCGGTGCGCTGGCGCGAATCCGTGCTGTGGATGGTGGCGCATGGCGTGACCGAGACCTGGGAGATCGGGGCCGGCAAGGCGCTGACGGGCATGGTTCGGCGGATCGACAAGTCGCTGGCCACCCGCACGGTCGGCACGCCGGACGAGGTCCGCGCGGCGGCGGAAACGCTGAACGGCTGAGACCCCGACAATTGTACATACAAGATGAAGAAGAGGGCAGAGATGGTTGATTTGACGGGAAAATGCGCGTTGGTGACCGGCGCGTCGGGCGGCATCGGGGCCGAGATCGCGCGCGCGCTGCATGGCGCGGGGGCCACCGTGGGCCTGTCGGGCACGCGGGTCGAGCCGCTGGAGGCGCTGGCGGGCGAGTTGGGCGCGCGCGCCCATGTTCTGCCCTGCAACCTGAGCGATGCCGAAGCCGTCCAGGCGCTGCCGAAACAGGCCGCCGAGGCGATGGGCGCGGTTGACATCCTGGTCAACAACGCAGGGATAACCCGCGACAACCTGTTCATGCGGATGTCGGATGAGGAATGGACCTCTGTGCTGGAGGTCAACCTGACCTCGACCATGCGGCTTTGTCGCGGTGTCCTGCGAGGCATGATGAAGGCGCGGTGGGGGCGGATCGTCAATATCAGCTCGGTCGTGGGCGCCACGGGCAATCCCGGTCAGGGCAACTATGCCGCGTCCAAGGCGGGCATGATCGGCATGTCGAAATCGCTGGCCTACGAGGTCGCCTCGCGCGGGATCACGGTGAACGCGGTGGCCCCCGGCTTTATCGAAACGGCGATGACCGACAAGCTGACCGACGATCAGAAGGACAAGATCCTGACCCAGATCCCGGCGGGCCGCATGGGGAGACCCTCGGAGGTCGCGGCGGCCGTGCTCTACCTGGCGGCCCCCGAGGCGGGCTATGTCACCGGCACAACGCTGCACGTCAATGGCGGCATGGCGATGATCTGATGGTCTCGCTGCGTCAGCGCCTGAGCAACGGGGTTGCGCGGGCGGTGCAGAAACCCCTGCTGGCCCTGCCGCTGCCCTTCTGGTTGTCGCGGATGACGTTCGAGCTGAACGCGTTTCTCCTCTACAAGAGGCCGCGTGACCTGGTCGAGGACGACGCGGCGCTTGGCGGTGTTCCGGGGGTCTGGCTGACGCGCGCGGGGCAGGAGGAGGGGGGTGTGCTGCTCTTCTTGCATGGCGGCGGGTTCGTCATGGGATCGCCGCGCAGCTATCGCCACCTGGTGGCGCATCTGGCGGCGGAAACCGGGCTGAGGGGCTATCTGCCGGATTACGCCCTGGCCCCCGAACACCCCTTTCCCGCCGCGCCCGATGACGTGCTGGCGGTCTATCGCGCGCTGCTGGAGGCGGGGCACGATCCGGGCCGCATCGCGGTGGCGGGCGACAGTGCGGGGGGCTGCCTGGCGGCGGTTCTTCTGCAAGATATTGCGCGCGAAGGGCTGCCCATGCCCGCTGTTGCGGCGCTGATCTCACCGGCCACGGATCTGCGCGGGACGGCCCCGTCGCTGGAGGAAAACCGCAGGCGGGATCACCTGCTGCCCGCGTCCTGGGTGCGCCGCGCGGTGGCGGCCTATCTGGACGGGCGCGACGGATCGGACCCGCGCCTGTCGCCGCTTCTGGGTGCGTTTTCGGGCCTGCCGCCGATGCTCGTGCAGGTTTGCGAGGGCGAGATGCTGCGCGACGATGGCGTACGGCTGGCCGGGGCGGTCAGGGAGGCGGGCGGCACGGCGGACCTGCGTGTCTGGACGGATGTGCCGCATGTCTGGCACCTGATGCGCGGGCGCGTGCCCGAGGCCGATCGGGGGCTGGCGGAACTGGCGGAATTCGTCCGTGACAACATGGCGGGCACGGGGCAGGATCAGCCAATTGCCCCGTTGCCTTCGCAACGAGATGTGCTATAGGCGGCGCAGATTTTGCCGGGGGACGCTCTTGCGTCAGTCGGTAGAGGGGCTTTTATAATAGTCCACGACCACCGCCGGCATCGGCACATTGAAAAACGAAGGCGACCTCGGGATCGGGGACTTTCGCAAAACTGGATGAGGATCGTAAAGATGAGCGATATCGCAGACCGCGTGAAGAAAATCGTTGTCGAGCACCTGAGTGTCGAAGAAGAGAAAGTGACCGAGAACGCCTCGTTCATCGACGATCTGGGCGCGGACAGCCTGGACACTGTCGAGCTGGTCATGGCCTTCGAGGAGGAGTTCGGCATCGAGATTCCCGATGACGCCGCCGAGACCATCCAGACCTTCGGCGATGCCGTGAAGTTCATCAAGGAAGCCTCCTGAGGCGTTCCACGATCTTTGACAGATCCATTGCGGCACCCCCCCGGCGGGTGCCGTTTTGCATTTGCACGCGCGCGGATACGGGCGAATTCCCGCGCGCAGGCCGAGCCCAAGGGATTGCCCCCAAGGGCCGCTTGGCGCTATCAGGGTGGGACGAAAAGCTGCGAAGCGAAGGGGCGGAATAGATGCGTCGAGTTGTTGTCACGGGCCTGGGGATGGTGTCCCCGTTGGCCTGCGGAGTTGATGAAACCTGGAGCCGCCTGCTGGAGGGCCAGTCCGGGGCCGGGCCGATCACCAAGTTTGATGCGTCGCATCTGGCCACGACCTATGCCTGCGAAGTGCCACTCGGCGATGGCTCGGGCGGCACGTTCAACCCCGACGACTGGATGGCCCCCAAGGACCGGCGCAAGGTCGACGATTTCATCCTTTACGGCATGGCGGCGGCGGAACAGGCCGTCACCGATGCCGGGTGGACACCCGAGGATGAGGCGGACCGGCTGCGCACGGGCGTGATGATCGGCTCAGGCATCGGCGGGTTGTCCTCGATTGCAGACACGGCCGTGCTGCTGAAGGAAAAGGGACCGCGGCGGGTGTCGCCCTTCTTTATCCCCGGGTCGCTGATCAACCTCATCTCGGGGCAGGTCTCGATCCGATACGGCTTCAAGGGGCCGAACCATGCGGTTGTGACGGCCTGCTCGACCGGCGCGCATGCCATCGGCGATGCGGCGCGGCTGATCCAGTGGGGCGATGCCGAGGTGATGATCGCGGGCGGGGCCGAGGCCGCGATCTGCGAGATCGGGATTGCCGGGTTCAACGCCTGCAAGGCCCTGTCGACCAAGCGGCCCGACGATCCGCAGAAGGCCAGCCGGCCCTATGACGCGGATCGCGACGGCTTCGTCATGGGCGAGGGCGCGGGCGTCGTTGTGCTGGAGGAATACGAGCACGCCAAGGCGCGCGGCGCGAAGATCTACGCCGAGGTTCTGGGCTACGGCCTGTCGGGCGATGCCTATCACATCACCGCGCCGTCGGAGGATGGCGATGGCGGGTTCCGGTCGATGCAGGCCGCGCTGGAGCGGGCGGGCGTGGACCCCAAGGATATCGACTATATCAACGCGCATGGCACCTCGACCATGGCCGACACGATCGAGTTGGGCGCGGTGGAGCGGCTGATGGGCGACGCGGCCTCGGGCGCGACCATGTCCTCGACCAAATCCTCGATCGGGCACCTTCTGGGGGCCGCGGGCGCGGTGGAGGCGATCTTCTGCATCCTGGCCATCCGGGACCAGGTCGCGCCGCCGACGATCAACCTGGACAACCCGGCGGTCGAGCCGGTTCTGGACCTGGCCCCGAACGCCAAGCGCGCGCGCAAGATCGACGTGGCGCTGTCGAACAGTTTCGGCTTTGGCGGCACCAATGCCAGCCTGGTCCTGGGCAAGGTAAGCGACTGATGTGGAAGCACATTGCGGCCAATGCGTTCAGCCTGCTGATCGTGGCGCTGATCGCCTTTGCGGGGGCCATCGCCTGGGGGCAGCGGCAATTCGTTGAACCCGGACCGGCGGCGGAAGCCGCCTATTTCGAGGTCGCGCGCGGCGCGTCCCTGGCCGAGGTCGGCGACAACCTGGCGGCGGCGGGTATCATTTCCAGCCCCGTCATCTTCCGGCTCGGTGCGCGCTACACGGAGCGCGCGGATGAGCTGCGTTTCGGCAATTACGAGATCCCCGCCGGGGCCTCGATGCAGGAGGTGCTGGAGATTATCACCTCGGGCGGGCAATCGACCTTCCGCTATACCGCGACCTATGTGATCCGTGGCCAGGGCAATGGCGAGATGCGGCTGCGCGAGCGGCTGCCGGGAGGGGGCGAGCAGATCGACCTGGCGGTGTTCGGCTCGGATGAGCCGGTGCCCGAGGATTACACGGCGCTGGTCGAGGGCGGCACACCCATCGTCTACCGCGTCGTGGTGCCCGAGGGGATGACCGTCTGGCAGATCGTGAACGGGATGCGCGGCGCGGAGTTCCTGGTCGATGACGTCGAAGACCTGCCGCAGGAGGGCACGCTGGCCCCGGACACCTATGAGGTGGCGCGCGGCACCGCGATCTCGGAGATCCTGGCCGACATGATCGAGGCGCAGACCGATATCCTGGTCGCGGCCTGGGCCGGACGTGACGAGAACCTGCCGCTGGAAAACGCGCGGGAGGCGCTGATCCTGGCCTCGATCATCGAGAAGGAGACGGGCGTGAGCTCGGAGCGGGACCAGGTCGCGGGCGTCTTCGTGAACCGGCTGGAGCAGGGGATCCGGCTGCAGACCGACCCCACGATCATCTATGGCGAGAGCGAGGGGCAGGGGTTCCTCGGGCGTGGCATCCGGGCCAGTGAACTGGCCAATGCCGACAACCCGTGGAACACCTACCTGATCGACGGGCTGCCGCCGACGCCGATTGCCAATCCGGGCCGCGCGGCGATCGAGGCGGCGGTCAATCCGGCGGAGACGGAGTATATCTATTTCGTCGCCGACGGCACGGGCGGGCATGCCTTTGCCGTGACGCTGGAGGAGCATAACCGCAATGTCGCTGCCTGGCGGGTGATCGAGGCGGAGCGGGCGGCGCAGGAAAACTAGGGGTTTCGGTGCCGTTGGCACCGACCCTGGTGGGGGGCCAGCCCCCCACACCCCCCGGGCAAGTGTGTTGTTCAGGTTGGCTGGTATGGCCTGTTTTCGCGGATCATGGCATTTAGAATGATGAGCAGTTTGCGCGTGACAGCGATGATGGCCTGTTTTGGAGCTTTGCCGTTTGCTCTGAGCCGGTCT
>NZ_JBSXNT010000008.1:0-13311 GCF_056857775.1 Alterinioella sp. B-7 | reverse complement strand
GCGAGACGCGTCATCTGTTCGATAAAGACGGGATACAAGTCGGCGGTCCGGTCGCGCCTGATAGGCCAGGCTCGACCGTGAAATCCCGACCAGCCTGCACGCTCGCCGCTCCGAAAACTGATGTTCGTCCATCACCGTCTTCACCGCATCCCGACGGCGTACAGGCCTGAGGACTTTTTTGCTAGCAGTCCCTTCAGGCGCGCGTTGTCGAGCATGGCATCGGGCAGAAGGGGCTTCAGTTCGGCATTTTCCCCCTCAAGAGCCTTCAGCCGCCGCAACTCCGAAACCGTCATGCCGCCATACTTGGCCTCCACTTGTAAAGTGTCGCATCTGACATGCCGTGCTTGCGGCACAGCTCCGAGACCTTCGCCCCCGCCGCACACTGCTGCAGGATCCCGACAATCTGTTCTTCGGTGAAACGTGATTTGCGCATCGTCTGTTCTCCTCGTTGCTTCGAACGTTACGAGAACAAACTCTCCTTTTGAATGGCCCAGTTCTTTGGGGGCAGGTCAGTTGACTTGGTCTATTCAGAGAGTAGGCTTAGCGCAAAATACGATTTAAAATCTTTTTTCGCAGTTGTTTGGCAGGAATGTATATTGGTCCATCAACTTAGAGCTTGGACTGACAGTAGCATGCTCGCAGGTAACTTCGGTAAATTCGAGACAACTGACACGTCGTTGCTGCGATTGCAATGCAGCAGCGCCGCAGGTCCGCTTTCCGCCCCTGCCCGAAGAGATTGCGAATCTTCAAGCCTTCGCCTATATGACTAAGTCATACTTCGGAGTCCAGCATGACCGTCAAGACAACCCTCAGCTTCACCGACCGCCACCATCGGTTCCTGACCAACAAGGTGGGCCAAGGCGTCTTTGCCTCGCAGAGCGCGGCTGTGGCGGCGGCGCTGGAGCAGATGATGCGTGACGAAGAAGAGCGCGAGTTGGCCCTTGGGGCGATGGCCGAGGAGATCCGGGCGCGGCTCGACACGCCGCGCGCCGACTATGTCTCGGCAGAGGACGCCTTTGCCGCCGCGCGGGCCCGGCTGCAGGCTGCGCGCGAGGCGTGAGCTATCGCATACGGTTCCATCCGGCGGTCGCGGATGATCTCGACGCCATCACGCGCTGGCTGATCGACTATGCCGGCCCGCAGTCCGCCGCGCGCCGGCTGGACGAAATCGAGGCCACTATCGCCAGCCTTGCCGACCTGCCGCACAAAGGCAGCCGCCGGGACGAAATCGCCCCCGGGCTGCGCGCTATTCCAGCAGGCCGCAAGGCCGTGATCGCCTTCACCGTCGACGATGATGCCCGCGAGGTTCATATCCACGCCGTGACCTATGCCGGGGCCGACTGGATCACGCGCAGCAAGTCGCGTGGGCGGTAGCAGAATGGCGCGCAAACCCCTTCACAAATGGGCCTTCAAACCCGGCATGCGCGCAAGCGCTTTCGGATGGCGGGGCTCCGCCAAGGCGACCCAGCGGTTGAAATCGGCCAGCGCGGAGATCCGGGCCGTCAATCGCGCGGATCCTGTCACGGCGGCGGACGGCGTGGTCGCATTGGCCGCACGGATCTGGCCCGCGTTTGAGCATATCGATACCTCGTCGGGCGCGCTTGGCACCGCCGTGCGCCGCACACTTGACGACCTTGTGCCGATCCTGATCGCCGCCCCTGCCGATGAAAAGACGCGCGCAAAATGGTTGGAGCAGCTGCGCGCGGCGATCGAGGACGATGGCGTCGACTACCTCGCGCCCATCTCGGAGCGGTTCGGCGAGATCGCCGTGTATCCCGCGCTCATGACCCTACATGCCGACAGGGACCTCGACCTGATCCATCGCGCCTGGTCGGACTGGGAGCGGTACGCACATGTCAGCACCTCAACGCTGACGCTGTCCTGCCTGCTCGAAGCGGGACGGTATGACGAGTTGCTGGCACTCCTCGCGGTCAAGAAATCCCGGCTCTGGTTCGATGACAAGTTCGGGGCCGAAGCCTTGCTTCGACAGGGCCGCGAGGATGACGCGCTCGCCTATGCCGAAGCCCTTCTGCAAGGGGATCGGCAGACATGGGGCCATCACGACATCTGCCGGTTCTGCGAGGCAATCCTGGTACGGCAAGGCAAGGCGGACGAGGCCTATCGCCGGTTCGGCCTGCCCACAGCGAGCGGAAACACCTGGCTGGCGATGTGGCGCGATCTGGTCAAACGCTACCCAGACCGGGATGCCCGTGCATTGCTGGAAGACCTGATCGCGCTCCACGGGCGCAAAGGCAAATGGTTCGCCGCGGCCAAGACTGCGACGTATTTCGACATCGCCCTCGACTGCGCGGCCGATCATGAGGCGGCCCCGGCGACGCTCATCCGCGCCGCCCGCGATTTCGCGATCAAGGAACCGGCCTTCGCTGCCGATGTCGCTCTGCATGCGATAAGGCATCTTCTGGCGGGCCGTGGCTATGAACCCAGCCCGTTCGATATCGACGAAGCCGTCGATCACCTGATGACCGCCAGCACACGCATCGACCGGCGGGGCCGGGCCATCGCGGCGCTTCAGCGACTGATGGAGACCACGCCCGGCGATGATCTGATGCAGCGCCGCCTTGGCCAGAAGCTGACCGAACTCAGTGCTGAATAGCGGATTGATCGCTATAGAAGACTATCCTGCGCAGCGCGCTGGGTTCGGCCAACGCACTGCCCTGAGCTTGCACGTTTCGACCCGAAAGCTGACTGCCCGGGCGAACGATCATGATCATCGGGAACGCACATCGCCTTCGGCACGTTCTTCGATCAATTGTGCTGGTGCTACATCCAGATGCGCCGCGACCCGTTGTAGAGTTTGCAAGGTGACATTCTGCTGGCCGCGTTCCATGGCGCTGACATGGGCACGGTCGACATCCATCGCCGCCGCCAACGCGGCCTGCGTCAGCCCACGCGCTTGGCGGTAGTGCTTGAGATTCCTTGCAAAAACAACGCGGATGTCCATCCGCAGTTAAAAAGCCTATCGCGTATTTTGGTGCGACGTATTATAATGCTCATCTGCAACCTGACTGACCGCGATCCGTTCTTGCACAGGCAATCCGATGTGCTTTTATGGACCTTAACGCCAAACGGCGAGGGGGAATCATGTCTGCCACCGGCACCACGCCGATCTCTGATCTCGCACCACAAGGCGATGATCTGACCGACTACGACCACGCACATATGACGCTTTACCTGCGCCTGTTCGACGCCGCTGAAAGCGGTGCAAGCCTGCAGGAAGTCAGCCAGATCCTGTTCGGCCTCGATGCGGACAAGGAACCGGAACGTGCCCGAAAAATCTATGACAGCCACCTCGCCCGTGCGCGCTGGATGACCGAACACGGCTATCGCAAGCTGCTTGAGGGCGGTAACGGCTGAACTTTGCGTAATTCGGCCCAGATCGGCGAACACTCGCGCAGGTTGCGCAAGTTGACCGTTCGCGTCGTCGTTTTCTTGCACCTCCCAGCTATACTCTTTCCCCATCGAAACCTCTGACGCGGAGCTTCGCCATGACCAGGGATTGGCAAGACGAAGCGGCGTATCGGCATTTCGACAGCCTCGACCTGTCCGGTTTGGCCTGGGAATGCCTGCGCCGCAATTCCGACTATCGCGCGACCTACCCGCAGATGCGGGATGGATTGAGATCACCGGCTGCATGGGGGTTGCGATTTCCCGGTTGATCCGGACATCGACGCACCCAAAGCACCCGTGTTCTGGACGCCTTCAATCGCCCCGGCAGCGGTCGGGTATGCTGTGCCGGTCCCCGGCGGCGACACCGCCGCGCCGCACATCGATGCAGATGATCTGACCGTCATCGGAACGCAGGACGGCTTGATGTATGTGCGCCTCGCAACAGGCGCGTTGCTCGTGCTGGATGCAAAGAACCTGCACCGACCCCTCGGCATCCTGGTGCCGCTGGACGAGCATTGGACGGCACGGATCAATTCGCTCGAGTCGCTCCGCGCGCAACTGCTTCATCACAAACGATCCCCTCCGCCCCTGACGTCGCAGCAGCGACGGCGCATCCAGCTTGCACTGCGCACGCTCGACGCGCGCCGGGACCGCGCCAGCTACCAAATGATCGCGCGGCACTTGTACGGCGCCGAGGCTGTGTCGCGCGAGCATTGGAAGACCAGCTCCCTCAAGGCCCAGATCACCCGACTGACAGCCCATGGCACGCATTTGACCACCAAAGGCTATCGCTTTCTCCTTCTCGGCAAAGGACCGACGGGGCGCTCCAAGCCGCGCAAGTGATCACCGCGGAGTCCCGGAATATCGAACCCCCATCAGCCCCTGATCCTGTTGGCCTTTGGGGGTGACGTTTTCACGCCGCGATCTTCGTCATCCCTCCCCACGGCGCATCTGCATTTTGATGACCTCCGACAGCCCGCGACGCGCCGTCGCGAGACCTAGCCACCGGAGATGCTCAAATGCCCGACCCCAACGAAGGACTACCGCCCCGCTACCTCAGAACCCCGGAAGCCGCCCGATTTCTCGGCCTGTCTGGCCGTACGTTGGAAAAACACCGGACCTACGGGACCGGCCCGCGCTATTCAAAAATTGGCGGACGTGTCGTCTATGCGGTCGACGATCTGCAGGCCTGGGTCACGAGGGGCGAGAAGACCTCGACCTCGGACGAGACCGAAGACCGCGTCCTGCCCGCCAAGCGCCATGCCGCCGTTTCGCCGGCCTATCTGCGGCGGGGGCGCTGAACCGATGCAGACACTTGTCCACCTCACATGGATCGAAGGGCGTATCGAGCGCTGGATCCGTTTCGGTCGGATTGCCGAGGAAACCATCCTGACGCGCACGGAAAAGCGCGTAGCCTTCACCCCCGGCGCAATCTTCGCGCTCGTCCGCTGGTCGTCGAACGACCACGGCACCGTTGAAAGCCGGATCGACATTCTGCGCGCCGTCGGCGCTGGCGAGCCCTGCTCCACGGTGCCCTGTGTGACACCGGGCGGAGAGCTTTTGCTGCGCCTCTCCGGCTGGCCCAAGGTCGAGGCGGCGCTGCGGTCCGTCGACATCGTGGAAAGCTATGGCATCGCGCCGGAAGATGTCTGCCCCGATCATTGGCGGCACGTCCACAACCGCCTGACCGCTGCATTGGAGCCCCGGCCCTACAGCCCTGCCCGGCATGCGGCCTGGCTCAAGCGACGCTTGGTGACGACATGAGCGCGGCGGCCCCTTCCCTCCTCGCGGCCGGTTTGTCCCTCAGTCTACTCGCAGCGGCACAGATCGACCGCGCACCGCGACTGATCTGGAATACCTCAGCAAGCGTGCCGATCGGACTTTACGTTGTTCGAGCGTCAAACCCGCCATCGCTGGGCGTTCTCGTTGCCGTGCGCCTGCCGGAAGACCTGTCATCCTGGGTGGTTGAGCGCGGCTATGTCGGTGCGGATACCTTGCTGTTGAAACGCATCGTAGCCGTCTCGGGCATGACCGTCTGTCGCGAAGGTCTCGATATCGCCATCGGCGGCACCGTTGTTGCCCAGGCAGCATCGGATGACCGGCACGGTCGCCCACTTCCCCGTTGGACGGGATGTGTAACGCTCGCCTCGGACGAGGTCTTCCTGCTCCTTGCTGGTGTCGCCGACAGCCTCGATGGACGCTATTTCGGATCATTGTCAGCGGACACAATCCTCGGGCGTGCCATCCCTCTTTGGACATTTGGGGCGGCGGAAGATGCATAGTCTTGAACCCGGGCACAGCCGTCGACACGCGGGCGTCACGACCGCGCTTGTACTGATCCTGTGCATGCCGATCACCGTGGCACCGTCCGCCGTGATCGCTCAGGACCGCAGTCTTCCTGCATCTGAGCAGCAACCCATCGATATCCATATCGCAGAAGCCTCGCGCAGGTTCGGCATCCCGCAGCCCTGGATTCGTGCCGTCATGGAGGTCGAGAGTGCGGGCAATCCGCGCGCGGTGAGCCACGCGGGCGCCATGGGGCTTATGCAGATCATGCCCGGCACCTGGGCCGAGTTGCGCGTAGCCTACAGGCTTGGCAATGACCCTTTCGATACACGCGATAACATCCTGGCCGGTACCGCCTATCTGCGGCAGATGTACGACCGGTTCGGGTCACCCGGCTTTCTCGCGGCCTACAATGCCGGGCCTGCGCGCTACCAAGTGCACCTTGATACCGGTCGCGCCTTGCCGCGTGAAACCCGCAATTACCTCGCCATCCTCGCGCCACTCATCGCCGATGGAACCGACGTCGCGCGGGCAGTCAGCCGCCCGCAGAGGACGCAGGACTGGCGCGACGCCCCGCTGTTCGCGGCAACGGCTGAGGAGCGTCAAACCCCGGGTGATGACACCCAACGGATTGCGTCTGACGCATCTCAGCACGGCATCTTCGTGCCTCTCCGCCGGGGGCGAACGCCATGATCCGCGGAATCGCACCATGGCGAGGTCTGGAAAGCCCGGGCGCAGAAATTTGCCGGAGAGGGTCGACGCGCAGGGTCCCAACAGAAAGAGCGCGAGATAAAAGAGGTGCCGCAAGCGGACCTCAAGCTGTTGTTTCTCTGCGAGGATTTGCGCGGCACATCCAAGCTGCATACCGCAGGACTTCACCTAGAGGTCTGATTTTGCGATATTCTTTGTGCGGCAGCATGTTCTGCGAGCGAGTGCGGCCATGACCGGGCGCGACGATGACCTCCGCATCCGGCCGGGGCGTATCCGCGACGGCGGCAAGACCTCGAAGCAACCGACACGTTTCGTCAACGAGGTGATGCGAGCTGCGCGGAAATCCGGACATACCGGCTATCGCATCGGCGCGGGCAGCATGCGTTCCGGCAACACCTCTTTCGGGCGCGGACGGTTTGCCCGAACGACCGAAGGCCTGACCCGCACCTCCCGGCGCGTCGTCGTGAAGGCCCGCGTCGTGCGCCACCAGGGCAAGCGCTTTCGCTCCGCGCCGATGGCCAAGCATCTCGGCTACCTGCAGCGCGATGGCGTCGGTCAGGACGGGCGCGACGCCGACTTGTTCGGGTCTGAACGCGATGACCTCGACCGAGGCGGCTTTGCGGCGCGCTGCGAAGACGACCGGCATCATTTCCGGTTCATCATCTCGCCGGAAGATGCGGGCGATCTCGAGGATCTGCGCGCCTTCACCCGGGATCTGATGGCCCGAGCCGAACGGGATCTCGGCACCACGCTCGACTGGGTCGCCGTCGATCACTGGAACACCGACAATCCGCATGTCCATATTCTGGTGCGCGGCAAAGACGACGATGGGCGGGACCTTGTCATATCGCGTGACTATATCAGCCGCGGGTTTCGCGCGCGCGCGGAAGACCTCGTACAACTGGAGCTGGGACCCCGCAGCGCGCGGGAGATTTCCCAAGCCTTGGAAACGCAGGTCACGGCGGAGCGCTGGACCGATCTCGACCGCGGCCTGCGCTCACTGACGGACGATCATGCCGGCATCGCCGACCTGCGCCGCGGCACGCCGGAGCCCCGCGATCCGGAGCTGCGCCGCTTGATGATCGGGCGTGCCCAGACACTGGAGAGGCTCGGGCTGGCCGAACAAATCGCCCCTGCCGTCTGGGAGTTGAAACCGAATGCTGAAGACACTCTACGAGAGCTTGGGATGCGCGGCGACATCATGAAACGGATGCACCGGGCCATGGGTGCCGAGCGCCACCGCGCGGCGGGTGATTTCGCCATCGAAGGAACGCCCACCGCGCCGATCCTCGGGCGGCTCATGGAACGCGGCTTTCATGACGACCACGGCGGGACCGGCTACGCGATCATCGACGGCGTTGACGGTCGCGTTCATCACCTGCGCTTCCGGGATCTTGATGCAACCGGCGACACGCCGCAAGGTGGTATCGTCGAAACCCGGCTCTGGACAGGAAAGACGGACGGGACACCGCAACTGTCGCTTGTCGGTCGTTCCGATCTGTCGCTGGCCGCCCAGATCGCGGCCGATGGCGCGACCTGGCTCGACCGCCTGCATCTTGCCCGGGACCGCGCACCGCTGAGCGGTGCCGGATTTGGCGCAGAGGTTCGCCATGCATTGGAGCGCCGCTCGGATCACCTTGTCGCCGAAGGCCTCGCCCGACGGCAAGGTCAGCGGGTCACCTTTGCCCGCGATCTGCTGGCCACCCTGCGCGACCGCGAACTGGACGCCATCGCTAAAGACCTCAGCACACAAACCGGCCTCCCCCACCATAAACCAACCGAGGGCGAACCCGTCGCAGGGACGTTTCGTCAACGCCTGGATCTCGCCTCGGGCCGCTTCGCCATGATCGACGACGGCCTCGGATTCTCGCTCGTCCCCTGGACCCCGCAACTCGAACGCCATCTCGGCCAGACCGTCACGGGCACGATTACGCCCGGCGGCGGGATCGATTGGAGCCTCGGGCGCAAGCGCGGGCTGAGCCTCTGAGCAGAAAGGACATCACCATGAGCCGTCAGGACACGTCATCGGCCACCAAGATCCTCTGGGGCCAGATCATCATCGTCAGCATCGTGGCGCTGCTCTTCGTCTGGGCAGCGACGCAATGGGTCGCGTTCCGTCTGGGGTTCCAGCCCCAGCTTGGCGCGCCTCTCACCACCCTGTTCGGCCTGCCGATCTATCGCCCGTGGCAGGTCTTCACCTGGTGGTACTGGTACGACGCCTACGCGCCGCGCGTCTTCATGGAAGGGGCCGCAATCGCCGGCGGTGGCGGGATCGCCGCCATTGCCGTCGCGATCTTACTGTCCGTCTTGCGGGCGCGTGAGGCGAGCGACGTGACCACCTATGGGTCTGCCAGATGGGCAAGCCCCAAGGATATCACCGCCGCTGGGCTGTTCGCAGACGACGGCGTCATGCTGGGCCGTCTCGACAAGCGCTACCTCCGGCATGACGGACCAGAACATGTGCTGTGCTTCGCGCCCACCCGCTCCGGCAAGGGTGTCGGCCTGGTGATCCCAAGCCTGCTGACCTGGCCCGGCTCCGCGATTGTCCACGACATCAAGGGCGAGAACTGGCAGCTGACGTCCGGATGGCGGGCGCGGTTCGGGCGTGTCCTGCTCTTCGATCCGACCAACGCGGCCAGCGCCGCCTACAATCCGCTGCTCGAGGTCCGCCGCGGCGAGCGCGAGGTGCGGGACGTGCAAAACATCGCGGATATCCTCGTCGATCCCGAAGGCCAGCTCGAGCGACGAAACCATTGGGAGAAGACCAGCCATTCCCTTCTGGTCGGCGCGATCCTGCATGTCCTCTATGCCGAGAAGGACAAGACACTGGCAGGCGTCGCCGCCTTCCTGTCCGATCCGCGGCGTCCCATCGTCGCCACACTGACTGCGATGATGCGGACGCCCCATCTCGGAGATCGCCCGCATCCCGTTGTCGCCCAAGCCGCGCGCGAGCTGCTGAACAAGTCCGAGAACGAACGCTCCGGTGTTCTCTCCACGGCCATGTCCTTCCTCAGCCTCTACCGCGACCCCGTGATCGCCGCCGTGACCCGGCGCTGCGACTGGCGGATCGATGATCTGGTCTCGGATGCGCGGCCGCTCACACTCTACCTCGTTGTGCCCCCGTCGGATATTTCCCGCACGAAACCGCTGGTCCGGCTGGTCCTGAACCAGATCGGCCGCCGCCTGACGGAAGAATTGCACAACACCAACCGCAAGCACCGCCTTCTGTTCATGCTCGACGAGTTCCCCGCCCTCGGGCGCCTCGACTTCTTTGAAAGCCAACTGGCCTTCATGGCGGGCTACGGTCTCAAGGCGTTTCTGATCGCCCAGTCGCTGAACCAGATCGAAAAGGCCTATGGCCAGAACAATGCCATCCTGGACAACTGCCATGTCCGCGTCGCCTTCGCGACCAATGACGAGCGCACGGCCAAGCGCTTGTCTGACGCCCTCGGCACCACGACCGAACTGCGCGCGATGAAGAACTATGCCGGCCATCGCCTGTCACCCTGGCTCGGGCATCTGATGGTCTCGCGCCAGGAAACTGCCCGCGCCTTGCTGACCCCTGGTGAGATCATGCAGCTACCGTCCGACGACGAAATCATCCTCGTGTCGGGCGCAGCCCCGATCCGGGCACAAAAAGTGCGGTACTTCCGCGATGCGCAACTGACAGCGAGAATCCAAAAGCCGCCTATCGTCGAAGCATCTGCATCCGTCAGCCCTCCGGGATCAGACGATTGGAGCTGTCTTCAGCCGATAGCGCCGCCTAGGGAAGCTTGCACGAATAAGCCCGCTGACGATGCAGATGGCGGCATCCGACGAGAGCCTGAGATCCCCGCGCATGAAGACGTGGCCCCCGAACTCCCTTTCCCGCTCGAGGAATTCGCGGCCCTCGAAGATGAACCCGACGACGAGGCCCAACGCGCCCGCGCTATGCAGACCCGCTTCCGCTCCGTCGCGCGTCAAGCGGCCCTCGATCCGGACGACGGCATCGAACTGTGAGGTGACGACATGAAGAAGGCCAAGATCACCGCCTATGTCGACGCAGCCCTCTTCGATGAAATCGACGCGCTGGCCGCGCGGCGGCGCGTCCCCAAAACCCAGATCATCGAAGCGGCACTGGCGTCGTTCCTCTCCCCCGACAGCGCCGAACAGAGCGAGGCCGCGATCGTCCGCAGGCTGGACCGCCTGACAAGGTCGCTCGAGCGGCTGGAACGCGACCAGGAGATCACGACCGAGGCGCTCGCACTGTTCGTCCGCTTCTGGCTCACGACGACACCCCCTTTGCCGGATGACACATACTTGGCGGCCAAGGCGAAAGGGAAAGAGCGGTATGGAGGCTTCGTTGAGACGCTGGCGCGACGGTTGGGTAAAGGAACGACCTTGACAAGAGAGCTATCTAGGGAAAAGCCAAACCCCGAAGTCCGAGGTTAGCAACAAAAACAGAAAAAAGTGATCCAAAATATGGATTTGCTCACAGGTCGTTGCTCAGTTTGACGTTCTGCAAGGCGTCGATTCAGGCCTCAACAAAGTCGGTTGACCTCGGTTCGGATACTTTCTATACGAATACTTATTATACCCAACCGCGAGTCGAGCGATGGCTTCCACCGAACTGAAATGGGCGACGGAACAAAGGTTCCAGTTTATCGAATACCAAGCCTTCTGGCTTGGTAGCCTCAACCGTGTCGACCTCACATCGCATTTTGGAATCTCGGTACCTCAAGCTTCCAAGGATATAGCAGCCTACCAGTCGCTATACCCGCAAAACATAAAATACGATCACAGCGAGAAACGGTACTTTGTGACGAAGGAGTTTGCGCCTCACTTCATCGAGCTGAAGCCAGATGTCTTCCTCAATGGCCTGCTGAGAGAAGCAGATGATTCCCAAACTTCTGTCCTGCTTCCGACTGAAGGTATACGGATTCCGAAACGGCTGATTGATCCTTTGGTGCTGCAACGCCTGAATGAGTGCATTGCAAACAATCAGTCGGTGGAAATCAATTATCAGTCGATGAGCCCCGGCAAACCAGATGCACTCTGGCGCCGCATCACTCCCCACAGCTTTGCAACTGATGGGCTTCGCTGGCACACGAGAGCCTACTGTCACATCGATCAAAAATTCAAAGACTTCCTGCTATCAAGGTGTCTTGGCTCCCGTGAGCCTAGCGCATCTGCCGCATCGGTGCATGACGATATCTATTGGAACAAGTCTTTCGAAATCCGCCTCGTGCCCAACCCCGCGCTGTCCGCTTCGCAGAAGAAGGTAGTGGCAACCGACTACGGCATGCGCGATGCAAGGCTTACCGTTTCCACCCGGATGGCCATGTTGTACTACTTTGAGAAGCGTTTGCGGTTAGACGTGGCGCATCTCATGGACGACCCAGGCGAATGCCCGGTGATCATTGAGAACAAGTCGGCTTTCGACGCCGCTGTCGAGGAGGCGACAAAATGACGGCCTCCAATTTCGACTTTCTAAAGGACCACTGGCCCGAGGTTTCTGTTCTTGGCGCAAGGGCCGAGAGCTACGTGATGCTCGATGCCCGGAGTGCTATATTCAATCTCCGGCTTCTGGCAGAGAATCTCGTGAAGGATATCTATTACGCACTTCATCTGCCCAAACCGGTTAGACCGACTCAAATCGATCTTCTCACCAACAGCGCCTTTGTAGCCGTGGTGCCGAAAGTCGTGCTGAACAAGCTGCATGCCATCAGGAAATTCGGAAATAAGGCGGCACATGGCGATGATGTTTCCCGGAATGACGCCCTGTGGTTGCTCAAGGAAGCTCACGATCTCAGCAAGTGGGCCATTATCAACTACTGTCAGGTCGACCACAAAACGCTGCCGACATTCGAGCAGCCAAAGCTCGAAAGCGTCGGCAAGGAACAGCAACCGCTTACTCAGCAAGAGAAGCAGACCCTCCAAAAGTTAGCTGCTCAGGAAGAGCAGATCGCTGCGCTTCTGGCAGAGGTAGAAAAGTCCCGCGAGCAAGTTGAAGCCGCCGAGAAAAAGGCTGACGAACTAGCAAGCCTCGCCAAATCCGCTCAGCAGACCGCCGACGTCCTTGAGTTCAATGAGGCGACAACTCGGTCCCGCATCATTGACAACCTGATCGCGGCTGCCGGTTGGAATGTTGCGACGGGAGAAACCTCGACGAGTGAAGTCGTGAAGGAAATGGAGGTCGATGGCCAACCTACACCGTCAGGAAAGGGCTTCGTTGACTATGTCCTGTTGGACGCAGACGGCTCACCACTGGCGGTTATAGAGGCAAAGAAAACCTCCGTCGATCCGGAACTCGGCCGAAAGCAAGCGGTGCTGTACGCAGATGCGCTTGAGAAGAAGTCTGGCCAGCGGCCGGTCATTTTCTACACCAACGGATACGACATCTGGATGTGGGACGATGCAGCCGGGTACCCGCCGAGAAAGGTGTTCGGCTACTATTCCAAGGACAGTCTGCAGTATCTGGTCAAGTTCCAGCGCAAGAGCCGCAAGGATCTTAAGTCGCTGGTACCGCAAGAGCGGATCGTCAATCGCTTGTATCAGATCGAGGCGATCAAACGCGTATCTGAGCGCTTTACCGACAAGCATCGAAAGGCGTTGATCGTTCAGGCAACAGGTACCGGAAAGACGCGTGTTGCGATCGCTCTTGCCGAATTGCTGATCCGCGCCGGATGGGCAAAGCGGGTGCTGTTCCTTTGCGACCGCAAGGAGCTCCGCAAACAGGCGAAGAACGCCTTCACTGACTTCCTCGATTCAGAGCCGATCCGGGTGGTCTGACCTGCCCCCAAAGAACTGGGCCATTCAAAAGGAGAGTTTGTTCTCGTAACGTTCGAAGCAACGAGGAGAACAGACGATGCGCAAATCACGTTTCACCGAAGAACAGATTGTCGGGATCCTGCAGCAGTGTGCGGC
>NZ_JBSXNT010000007.1:0-6843 GCF_056857775.1 Alterinioella sp. B-7 | reverse complement strand
TGCGACCTTCGCCTTGAATGCAGGGCTGTGGTTCCGTCTGGGTCGTTTGGTCATCTTCGCTCCTTCGTCTCGGCAACGCTGCCGGATCAGGAGCGGAAAATCCACCTAACTCAACTGTTCAGATTTGCCGCGCCACCTCTCGACATCGCCTATCAGCCGCAACAAGATACGCTGTTCCCGTGGCTCACGATCTGCGAGAACGCCCGCCTCGGCCTTGAAATCAGGGGCGTGGACCGGTCCAGGGCGACCGGCCGTGTGCGCGCCCTCTTTCCGGCGTTCGAGCTGCAAGGTCACGAGGACAGTTTTCCCGACCAGTTGTCGGGCGGGATGCGTCAAAGGGCGGCCTTCCTGCGCACCATCGTCCAGGAGACCCGCTTGCTCTTGCTGGATGAACCGTTCTCGGCGCTGGATGCGGTGACACGGCTTCAGATGCAGGACTGGCTGGTCGACCGCTTGGCCGAGCGCCCGCGGGCCGTCCTGATGGTCACCCACGACCTCTACGAGGCCACGCTGATTGCAGACCGCGTGCTGGTGATGGCGGGCGGTCCCGGCCGCATCGTCGCCGATATTCCAATCCCCCGCCCCCGCGCCGAACGTGACGAGGCCGCGCTGGCCGAGATTCGTTCGACGCTCAAGTTCATGCTACTGAAGGAAACGACATGAAGATCACGATCTTGAGCTGCGCCGCCATTCTCGCGGCCCCCACGGCCCATGCGGAAACGGCGAACATCGCGCTCGACTGGACGTTGAACACGAACCACATCGGGTTGATCGTCGCGCGCGAGAACGGGTTTTTCGCCGAGGAGGGTCTGGAGGTCGACATCCTGCCCTATTCCGACACGGCCTCGACGGCGCTTCTTGCCGCCGGGGCGGTCGACTTTGCTTACATGACCGCGTTGGGGTTCATGAGCGCCAAGGCCGGCGGCGCGGACATCACCGCGCTCTGGGTGACGATGCAGCGCGAGGCGGGTCGGCTGGTCTATAACAGCGACAACGCCGAGATCTCCCGCCCCGCCGATCTGGAAGGCCTGACCTATGCCGGGTTCGGCAGCGCCTGGGAGGACGCATTGATCTCGACGATGATCGAAAACGACGGCGGCACAGCGGAATATGACACCGTGACGCTCGGCACCGGCGCCTACGAGGCCCTGGCCTCCGGTGCCGTCGACTTCACCCTGGAGGTCGCCACCTGGGAAGGTGTGAACAGCATGCTTCTCGGGCGCGACCAGTCGCATTTCGTCTACGCGGATTACGGCGTGCCCGAACCGCAGGGCGGTTACATCGGGACCCGGACCCCGACGCTGCTGAATGCCCCCCATACCGTGGATGCCTTCATGGAAGCGACCGCAAGGGGCTACGCCTGGGCAGCCGAGAACCCGCAGGCCGCGGCGGAGATCCTGATCGAGGCCGGAAACTTCCCCAACGAAGACCTCGTCCGCGGCTCGATGCGTGTCATTGATGATGGCGGGTATCTGACCGACGGAACCGCCCCGGTGGGCTGGATCGACGAAGACAGGCTGACGGCGATGGCGCAATTCCTCTACGACAGCGGCGTGTTGCGCGGAACCGACGGCCAGCCTCTCGTATGGCACGGCGATGTGTCAGACTGGTTCGACCAAAGCTGGATGACCGACTAACAGCGCGGTGGTCAGGACGAGGCCTCTGCACGGCGCATTGGGCTCGATCGCGCAGGTGCAATGGACTGCTTCCCCTGCCGCTCTCTGCCTCAACGACGCTGCAGGCCCACAGCTGCCATTTATCCCTCACAAGGCGCGCGCGGTGCCTTTCCCTTCCGCAGGTTCATCAGTCCACTTGATGGTAGCGCGCCGCATTAAAACCCTTGCTTGGTCAGTTCGTCGGCGATGCGCGCGCGGGAGCTCTGGTGACGGGTCGGGAAGGCCGCAAAGTAATCTGCCGTTCTGGCATCTGGCTTGCTCCTGCGGATGTCCTGCCGCAGGTGCTTGGCTCGTTCACGCTGACCAGCCAGCCCATTGGCGGCAAGAGAGATCATCTTGATCAGGTAATGCGCGCCAGGTTGTGCTGCGGCGCGATCACCCCACATGGCGGCTGCCGCATAGTCCTCCTGCTGCATCAGCAACTGTGCGCGCACCCCGTGGACGCCATAAAGAAGCGGGTCGAAGGGGCTAAGGTGCAAGGACCTGTTCAACGCGTTGACAGTCGCAGCCGCGTCGCCGGTCAGCATCGCGGTAAAGGCAGATGCGTAGAACCCCTGAGCGTAGTTCGGATTAAGCGTGGTCGCCCGCGAGAGCCAATCTGAAGCGATTTCGGGCTGATCCGTCAGCCAGAATGAGCGGCCCATCGTGAAATTCGCGAAAGGGTCGAGTGAATCCAGCTCCAATGCGCGTTCGGCATGTTGTCGGCTGGCAAGGGTCGCCGCCCCGGTGTCAGTGCCGAGGCGCAAGAATGCGGTCAGGAAGCTGGTGAAGGACAGCCCAGCATGCGCACGTGCGAACCGCGGTTCTGTTGCAACCGCGCGCTCAAAAAAGGTCCTTGCAAGCGCTGTGTCGGTTGCGGTGAAGCGATAAAGATGCCGAAGCCCGACGTGGTAATTCGCCCAGGCATCGAGATCCTCGAGATTCCTTAGTTTGGCGGCCCGCGCCTCATTGGAAGGAATGTGTGCTTCGAGCGCGGCCACCAGATGTGCGACAATGGTGGACCGGAGTTCGGTCATTCCGTCGAGTGAATCTTCGATCCGGTCCGCCCAAAGCACCTGCCGGGTGCTCGCATCCGTCAGTTCGAGCGTCACCGCGATCTCCCCGCCGCGGCTTTCGATGATCCCGGTAAGAACGTAGCGCACCGACAAGGTCGACGCGACTACATCAAGGTCGGTCGTGCCCAATCCAAAGCGGAATGAAGAGCCACGTGCGATCACCGAAAGCCAGCGCAGCCGCGACAATGCCTCGATGATCTCATGTGGAATTGCCTCTGCCAGAACAGCAAGATCCGGCTCCAGTCCAAGCGGCCTGAGCGGGAGGATCGCGATCGACGGCCTTCCTGAAATGTGCTCGCGCGTTGCCGGAGACAGGGCATCGGATGCTGCCCGCGCCGGTTGTGTCGTCTTGACCTCTGCAACGAAACGAAAGCCTCGTCCATGAACGGTCCGGATCACCTCCTGCCGTGCGCCGTCGTCGCGCACAGCTTGGCGCGCAGATCGAACGCGACTGGAGATGCTGGCATCCGAGACGGCCTGTCCCTTCCAGACTGCTTCCACGACCTCATCCTTCGAGACCATGCGGTCGTGGTTTCTAACGAGATGAACCAGTAAAGCGAGCACCTGTGGCTCGAGCGGCACGGGGTTCCCGCTTCGAAGAAGTTCGAAGCGATCCGGGTCAAGATGAAACTCTCCGAATTTCCAAGCCATGTCTCTGGATACAGGATAATCGCGAAGTTCTACAGGAAATCTACAGGGGTCCGTCAAGCGCGAACTCTCACGCGTGGTAGCTTCAATCCAAGTCAGAGCCATTCTCGCGACCGTCGCGTAGATCGTGAGGCAAAGTTCGTGTGGGCAAAGCAATCACAATTTGTCAGTCCGAGATGCCTTTAGGCACCCGCCCCCTTCAACCAACCGAACAGGAACGGAGAAACACAATGGATGCCAAGACGATGCGCACGAGCGCGGGACGCGGGAAGCTCTTTTCCAGCGTGCTGGAAACAATCGGTGAGACACCCGCGATCAGAATCAACCGCCTCGCCCCTGAGGGAGTGGAGCTTTATGTCAAGGCCGAGTTCTTCAATCCGGGCGGGTCGGTCAAGGACCGTCTGGCGCTAAGCATCATCGAGGAGGCCGAGCAGGACGGTCGCCTGAAACCCGGCCAGACGGTTGTCGAGGCGACCTCGGGCAATACCGGGATCGGGCTCGCCATGGTCTGCGCCGCGAAAGGTTATCCGCTGGTGGTGACGATGGCCGACAGCTTTTCGGTCGAGCGGCGCAAGCTGATGCGCATATTGGGTGCGAAAGTTGTGCTCACGCCGCGAGCTCAGAAGGGTCTCGGCATGTATCGCAAGGCGATCGAGCTTGCGGAGACGAACGGATGGTTCCTTGCCCGTCAGTTCGAGACTGATGCCAATGCCCGCATCCACGAGAATACCACGGCGCGCGAAATCCTCGCGGACTTCTCGGGTCAACGACTGGATTGGTGGATCACCGGCTATGGCACCGGCGGGACGGTGACGGGAGTGGCCCGCGCGCTCCGCCGCGAACGCCCTGAAACGAGGATCGTCCTGTCCGAGCCTGCGAACGCCCAGCTTCTCGGCAGTGGTCACGTTCAGTCGCGCGATGCCGTTGGCGCGCCTGCCGAAAGCCACCCGGCCTTCGAACCGCATCCGATCCAGGGCTGGACCCCGGATTTCATCCCCCATGTCCTCCAAGAAGCGGTCGACCACGGGCTCTATGACGAACTGATACCGGTTGCCGGACCGGAGGGCATCGCGTGGACGCAGAAGCTGGCACGATCCGAGGGTATCCTGACCGGCATTTCCGGCGGATCGACCTTTGCGGTTGCAATGCAGATCGCCGAGCGCGCGGAGCCCGGCAGCGTTATACTCTGCATGCTTCCGGACACGGGTGAGCGCTATATGTCGACCCCGCTGTTTGAAGCGATCCCCGAGGATATGACCGAGGAGGAGATGGAACTCTCTAAATCGACCCCCGGTTACCAGTTGGATTGAACCATGTCAGAAGACTCTGAATCCCTTGATCCTGTTGATTGGGAAACGTATCGCGCCATTGCGCATCGGATGGTAGACGACGCGGTCGAATATATCCGGGATGTGCGGTCTCGGCCGGTCTGGCAGGACATGCCGCCAGACGTGCGGGCGCGGTTTCGCAATGGTGTGCCCGAGCACGGCGTGCCGCTGCATGAGGTCTACCGCCAAGTCGTTACGGATGTTCTGCCTTACCCAATGGGCAACATCCATCCGCGGTTCTGGATGTGGTATATGGGGGCGAGCAACTTCACCGGCGCGATGGGTGATTTCCTCGCTGCCATTCTCGGATCCAACCTCGGCGGCGGCGACCATGCCGCCGCCGAAATCGACAAGCAGGTGGTCGACTGGATGAAAGAGATGGTGGGCTATCCGGCCCAGGCCAGTGGAACGCTGGTCTCGGGTGGCTCGATGGCGAACCTGATCGGGCTGACAGTAGCACGCAACGCCATGTCCGGTATCGACCTGCGGAAGGAGGGCGTTGGCGCTCTTTCCAGTCCCATGCGCTTTTATGGCTCGGACCAGATCCATTCCTGCCACCGGATCGCGGTCGAGGCGATGGGTCTTGGCGACCGGGCGTTGCGACGTGTGTCGTCCGACGCCGAGTGTCGGATGAGCCTAACCGCATTGCGCAAGGCCATCGCCGAAGACCGGGCCGCCGGTCTCCGCCCGGCCTGCGTGATCGCGACAGCCGGGACCGTGAATACCGGTGCCATTGACGATCTTGCGGCCATAGCCGACCTTTGCGCCGAGGAAGGCCTCTGGATGCATGTCGATGGCTGTATCGGCGGGCTGCTTGCCATCGCACCGGCAGGGCGCACGCTGGTGAACGGGATCGCGCGCGCGGACTCGATCGCCATTGATCCGCACAAATGGCTGCATGCCCCGTTCGAGGTCGGCTGCGCGCTGGTGAGGGACGCGGACGCGCATCTCGGCACGTTCTCGGTCACGCCGGAGTATCTCGAGGCGGCACCTCGGGGTATCGCCTCCGGTGCCTGGCTGCACGACTTCGGGCTGCAGACATCGCGTGGGTTCCGCGCACTCAAGGTCTGGATGGCGCTAAAGGAACACGGACTGGCGAAGTTCGGGCGACTGATCGATCAGGACCTTGCCCATGCCCGCTACCTGTCCGAGCACATCGCGGCCACGAAGGACTTGGATCTGTGCTTTCCGGGCGTCATCAACATCGTCTGCTTTCGCTATGACCCCGGCGGCCTGTCGGAAGTGGCTCTCAAGTGCCTGAACTCGGAGATCATGGTGCAGATGCAGGAGACCGGCATCGCCGCGGTATCGGATACGACGGTAAGGGGTCTCCATTGCCTGCGCGCAGCAATAAACAACCATCGAACGACGACTTCTGACTTGGACATACTGGTCGAGGAGGTCGCGCGGATAGGCGCGGCACTGGTTGAAAAAGTATCCACCGGCTGACGAGACGTCTCCGGCACGAGAAGGTTCCGACCATGCCCTCGTCAGGTTCGCAACTGGGTCTCGCGGCGTATCCTTCTGCGGAAGCCAACCGCATTATCGGCTGCGCAGGAGGAGGCAGAAAGTTCTGCATTACAAGCATTCAAGTTCCGAGCGTCGAACGACCACGCTCCACCCATTGTCGATGCTCGCTTATGCCGCGGCGAAAGTCTGCGTTTCGCCCTTTGGGTCGCGTCTATCATCAGCGATTTTCCGGCCAAGCACATCTTTTTGGCAATCTTCATTGCCCTGCTGATCGAGAAGAACCAAGTTCGCCTTACTTCGAAATGCATTCAATCAATGAGGATCATCGTTAAGTCCGCCTGGTCTGCTGCCGGTTTTGGACCTGTCACGCTTTCGTGCCGCCCCAGGTGCTCGTTTAAGCCACTTTCCGTTCGAAGGCGAACGGGCTTTTCCAGCCCAATGCTGAGTCCCGTCGACGAGGATTGTAGAAGCCATTGATGTATTCGAAGATGGCCATCTCAGCTTGCCGCCTGGTTGCGCATGACCGGCGCCAGATCAGCTCGCGCTTGATGGTTTTGAAGACCGTCTCGACTGCTGGATTGTCATAACAATTGCCCTTCGCAGACATCGACACCTTGAACCCATGTTGCCGCAGGATCTTCTGATAGTCGTGCGAACAGTATTCGC
>NZ_JBSXNT010000006.1:0-3842 GCF_056857775.1 Alterinioella sp. B-7 | reverse complement strand
CGTGATCCACTTGTTAAGTGTCGACATGCCGACACCGAGATCATCAGCCACCTGCTTGCGCGTCAGTCCACTGGTCAGGGCAATCCGCACCGCATCTTGCCGGAATTCGTCCGTCCGTTTCAGTCCCATAGTCAGTCTCCTCTGTTGCAGTAAATGCTATCAAAGGAGCGGCATCAAACCGTGACAGGTCCAGTTTATCTCTGTGGCGCAATCGAGGCCCGAACTCGAGATGATTGCGGCGTCGCATGGGATGGATCTTTCCGGCCTCGACATCGTCACGCCTGAACTGGGCGAAGGCAAGCGCGATCGCGTCTACTCCGTCGAAAGTGAGGAAGCCGATCTGCACGAATTGATCGAGAAGGTCATGCAGCACGTGAAAGAAGAGAAGCCTGACCTGGTGGTCTTCGACTCCCTCTTGGAACTCAGGCTCCTCGCTTCTGGCGCCACGGCATACCGCCGGGAGGTCCTCGCGTTGCGGTCGTTGTTCCGAAAGGCCGGGACCACAGCCATCCTGATCGATCACGTCGGCGGTGATGAGGAGGATCGCCACGGCGAGGGCATCGTTCACGGGGTTATCAAACTGGAGATGCACATTCCTGTGATTGGCCCCGCGCGTCGGCGCCTGACGGTTGTCAAAATGCGCGGCGCCGCCTTCAGCGAAGGCTGGCACGACTTCCGCATCATGCAAGGCGGTGTCGACGTATTCCCACGCGTTGTCCCGCGTGAGGTCGAACCTGTCACGCTCGAGGACCGGCTGGTGCCGCCCCACGCCCCACTTGCCAAGATGCTGGGTGGCGGCGTGGAGTTTGGCACCAGCCTTCTGATCGCAGGGCAGGCTGGCACGGGCAAATCCACTTTGGCGAGCATGTTCGCCATCGCTGCAGCGGATCGAGATGTGCCCGCCGCAATGTTCCTGTTCGAGGAGCGCGTGGAGGTGCTGCGTGCTCGGTCTGCGGGCGTGGGCCTCGACACGGCTCCACACGAGGAAAAAGGCACGCTTCGCCTCGAACATATCGATCCAGTCGAGGTGACGCCGGGCGAGTTCAGTGACGCCGTTCTCAATGCTGTGGACAATGGCGCGCGCGTGATCGTCATCGATAGCCTGAGTGGCTATCTCGAGGCGCTGCCAGCGGACGATTCCGAAATAATGCCGCACATTCATTCTTTGCTCCAAGCACTGGCACGCCGCGAGATTCTGGTGATTGTGACCATGTCTCAGCATGGCCTTCTGGGTGAGCAGCCGGTTTCGCGGGTGGACACGAGCTTCCTCGCGGATACCGTCATCCTGCTGCGCCAATATGAATCAGGCGCCGACATCCGCCGCTCCATCGCGGTGCTTAAAAAGCGGCACGGCGAGCACGAGCGCCGCTTTGAGGAACTGGTCATTCGTCCCGGAGCGGTGGAGGTGCGTCCTCTCTCCGAGGAGGCTGCCGAACGCACCAAGAGTGCATCGCAGCTCGGCTCTGAATAGGATGAATCCGTCGGTCTTGATCTACGCGCCTCTTGGGGAGGACGCGCACGCAATTGCCGCCCAAGTGGACGCTTGCGGGAAGCCTGCCCGGATCTTCCGGAGCGCTGAAGACTTGGCGCAGGTCATGATAGACGGCGGTCCGGAAGCGGCTCTTCTGTGCATCGTGAGCCAGGAGGGGGCCGGGGAAAGCACCGGGGAAGCTCTTGCCGAGGTTTTTGCTGACGAGCCTGGCTGGGCGCGTCTTCCGGTCATATTCCTCGTCACCAATTCGAACAAGCCGCCGCCCGCCGTTCGGCTGCTCGATCGCTTGGAGAATGCTCCGCCCTTTCTAGTAATTGGCCGCCCCTGCCGTCCGGCGGTCTTGCGGCATGCAATCGACGTGCAGGCCGAGGCACGCCGCCGCCAGTTCGAGACGCGCGACTTGCTCGAAAAGCTAGAGAGCGAGGAACGGCGCAGTCGCTTCTTACTCAGCGAGCTGCGCCACCGCATACGTAACTCGCTGGCAGTGCTTCAGGCAATTTTCGCGATGTCAGTTCGAAATGCCGAGACCATTGAGGAGTTGAACGAGTCTTTCAGTGGGAGGCTCAAAAACCTGTCCGATGCCAATGTTCGTTTGTCCGAGGATGGCGAGGGAACAGTCCGGCTCTCCGACCTCGTTAAGGAGCATGTTCAGCCCTATAAAACTGCTCCCGACCAATTGCGCTTGTCCGGCTTGGACGTCGTCCTGGATGAACGCACGGCATTCGATTTCGCGATGGTCGTCCACGAGTTGGCGACCAATGCGGCGAAGTATGGGGCGTTGTCGGTGACTGAGGGTTGCGTTGAGGTTGATTGCATTCGGGAGCCCGAAACCCACATGCTTCGCCTGACCTGGCGGGAAAGGAATGGCCCCACAGTGGCAACGCCAGAGCGCAACGGACTGGGTAGTCGTCTAATCCGCGGGTTTTCGCCAGCGGGCCGTGAAGCGCAAGTCGACTTTGATCTCGAAGGTCTTGTTTGGACTGGATGGATGCCTAGCGAAAACCACTCCCCGACGTGACCCTCCGACCAAGCTCTAGATCGATGCATCACTGCAAGGGGATTCCACATCTTCCGCTTGGACATCGGACCGGGCGGTCACAACTCTTGAAAAGTTCACAACAACGCTGGTTTTGCCGGCAAGCCGACGTTGTTCTTAGCGCAGCGAACGACCGCTTCCCGCCCCCCCACGTCATAGGTTGGGCCGATGGCAGCCCGAACGGCTATTCGGTTTGCTCGACGTCCCCGCTTTCCCGGTCCCAGGCAGCGCTGGCCCGAAAGTCGCGGTCCAGGTTCGCAGTCCAGCCCCTACAGGAGCCGCCCATCGGTCACCCGGTTCGAGATGATCAGTTCCGCCGCCTTCTTGCCGCCGGCGCGCGAGATTGAATAGGTCAGATCGACCTATTCGAACTCGAAGCCGTCAAAGACCTCACGGATTTCGGGCGTGTCGTTGATCGACAGAAGGAACGCGCCTTCGGCCTCGGCCAGCAGGCGCGCCATTCGGGCAAAATCCGCCCGCGCGAACATGTTTTTCCCGTAGTCATTTCGTAGGCTGTGCAGCCTCTTCATAGGTTGGATGGCCGCGATGCGGGACAAACCGGACGTGCGATCAATCCAGCGCATCGGTGACGATTGCGTTCAGTGTGGAGCCGGAGCGTCGCAAGACCGCAAGAGACTGAAAGTCGTCGGAATTCCAGAATGATGTTGCATGAGTGCGGTCCGGGAACTCGATGACAAAGACAGCATCCGGCATCTTGCCCTCCCCTTCAAGGCGCCCAGGGTCGCCACCGCGCACCTTGAAGGCACCGGAATGACGATTCACCAGCTCAGGAATCTTCTCAAAATACTCATCCATCCAATCCCGGCTGTGAATTTCCATCTGGCCGATGATGTATGCTGTCACGATGCTCTCCTTCATTGCGCATGAGCAGGCTACCCAATCAGCTTGGGGAGCAAACCCGCTACCGGCCAGCAGGAGGCGCGGATCGGGTTCATGCGCCGCAGCCAGTGAGCCTATTTCGGCTTCGTGCTGTGTAATGCCCGTGCCAGGTAGAACTTCATTCGCGGAGAGATGCCGTCATCGCCGGAAGCGTCGAGTTCCTGCTGTGCCGCGAGGGGCGGAAACCTGCCTTCGCCAGACAAGGTCTCTTCATGATCGGCGACGTGGCGGGATTGATCGGGCTGGTTTCGATTGGGGCTGTCTTGCATTGAACAGAGGTGGCTTGGTTTGTCTGAACAGTTTCGAGCCGTTTCGTAAGTGGATTTCCCGCTCGGTTATGCCGCGACCGGGATTTGTCGCGGCGTGATGTGATATGCCTGATCGGGTGTCTTCCCGTCCAGCGATGAATGCGGT
>NZ_JBSXNT010000005.1:0-6257 GCF_056857775.1 Alterinioella sp. B-7 | reverse complement strand
CGCATTCATCGCTGGACGGGAAGACACCCGATCAGGCATATCACATCACGCCGCGACAAATCCCGGTCGCGGCATAACCGAGCGGGAAATCCACTTACGAAACGGCTCGAAACTGTTCAGACAAACCAAGCCACCTCTGTCAGTCTGCGAAAAGCGCGTCAGAAGGCTTTGCAGATACTCTTTGCTCAAGTTCGCTGCATGCAACTCATTTGCATTGGGTTCCAGCAGGTCACTCAGTGATTTGTCCGCTCTCCCGCAATCGCGCGCCCAAGCCATGACGCAACCAAGCGCGAATCCATCTTCGCCCGCAGTACCGCATTCGTCAATGAAGCAAAGGATACGCTTATTCTGTGCCGCCATCGCCTTGCCCTCTCTTCGTTCGGGCATTCGCGCGGGCGTTCGGTTTCTCCGTCAGTTTGCGGGCTGCCTGCCTTTCTTTGCGTTCCTCTTCAAAATCTGGCTCCATTTCCTTGAGTCTTTTAACTAACCCGTTGAGGTGGTACGTATTAGAACCGTAATCGCCGGCCGCTGTGACGCGCTGTTCACGCATGACAAGCCCACGCTCTTCCAGCGCCTTAATATTTATCCTCAGGGTTTGCTCGGTAATTCCAATCCGTCCAGCAAGTTCGCGCTTGGAAGGAAACGGTGGGCGTTCCGGATTTATCCAATAACTCAGAAGCTGAGCGATGATGTTGAGTTGAGTCGCATTGATTCCCAACCGCTTTTGCCCTCGAAGTAAGATATTCGGAATCCCTGTATACCCATGCGACAAAACTTTCGCACCGAAGATGCGTTCAGTTGAAGACTTCGGCGGCGAAGGCTTTGGCGTTGTTCTGGTCTTGGGCGTGCTGGTCGTTGATTTAGCCATGTCGGGCCTCCTTGCCATATGATTTACGGAGGCTTGAGCATTGTCTCAATGGCTTGGCCGCGCCTTCGGGTGGTGACTTTTTCACCCCACCTGAATTATGGTATTCCGATGATCCGGGAGTCGCGATGCTCAGATCACGATGCTTAGCTGTAAGGAATCGCGCTATAGGTGGGATAGAAAATCTATCATACCCGTGGGGTGGAATTTAAGTCAACGCGCTAGGCGAGATTTTTGTTTTATAGCCGCATTCGTGACGTTTCCAATGGTAGTGATCAGCCAAATTTTGGGCAATATCCGACCCCTTCCCTGTTTGTCAGCGAAGCTGGTTTCATTCTCGTCAAAAATCCTCCTGCAGCAAGCGTAGCACCCCCCCTCACCGCCGATCCCGTTTCCGCATCTCCTCCAACCTCGCGAGTTTCCGGTCCGTATCCCCCCATTCCGGCCTCTTATGCGGCCCGTTCTCCTCCTGCTCCTTGAACTTGTCCAGGGTCTCGTCCCCCTGAAACAGCCCCATCAGCTTGGCATGCATGAAGGCCCGCAGAACGTCATTCATGCGCGGGCCGTACCCCGTCCCCATCTTGCGGAAGAACGTCACCACGTCCTCATCCACCCGGATCGTCACCCGCTTTTTCCTCGGCGAGGCCTCCTCCGCGATCCGCGCCCAGTCGCGCGGCACCCGCTCGTTGATCCAGATGCGGTGATGCATGTCGAACTCGACCCGCGACATGTGGTCGATCAGGTAATGGTGATGTTCCCGCTGCGCTTTCGTCAGCGGTTTGCCATCCATGTTCATGGCCCCGGTCTCCTGTCTGGAAATGTCTGCGGGGCCAGTCTGACGGCATTTTCCTAAAATCCCGTGAAAACGCATCCGGGGGTGTACGGGGGGTGCATCGGGGGGTGTACCGAAAGGCACCCCCCCCAATTCAGTCCTCGCGGCGCAGCGATGCGGCACCTGAAATCAGGCGGATGCCATAGACGCCGATCACCACATGCAGCACGATGCCACCAAGGAAGCGCAGCGGCGCGCGGCCCAGGGTCATGGGCAGGTCGGGGTTGTAGCCAAGACTGGTCAACCCATTCATATCGCCTGTGAAAATCGCGATGAGCAGCATGTAGGCGGCCAGGAGGATCATCAGCCAGCCAAAGATCTTGTCGAGTGTCATGTCGGGCCTCGCAGGGGGTTCGGGGGGCACAGAATGTGGGCGGAAAACGTGTCAGGTCGCATCTATGGGTCGTCCCGCCCCCCGTTCCGGTTCAATCCCTTCCCCTCGCCTGCGAAAAATGCAACGTTATCAGGTAGAAAGAGAAAGCCCTGCCATGACCCCCTGGATCACCGACGCCATCCGCAAGATCGAGGCCGATTTCCAGCGCTCGGCCGATACGCACCTGATAAAGCTGGATATTCCGGCACTTGCGGGCGTCGAACTCTACCTCAAGGATGAAAGCACACACCCGACCGGCAGTCTGAAGCACCGCCTCGCCAGATCCCTGTTCCTCTACGCGCTCTGCAACGGAAAACTCAGCGAAAACAAACCCATAATAGAAGCCTCCTCAGGTTCCACCGCGGTCTCCGAGGCCTATTTCGCGCGCATGATCGGCCTGCCCTTCATCGCCGTCATGCCCCGCAGCACCGCGCGCAGCAAGATAAGGCTGATCGAACATTACGGCGGCCAATGCCATTTCGTCGAAAGCGCCCCCCGGATGCATGACGAAGCGGTGCGCCTGGCCTCGGAAATGGGTGGCTATTTCATGGACCAGTTCGCCTTTGCAGAACGCGCAACCGATTGGCGCGGCAACAATAATATCGCCGAGAGCATCTTTACCCAGATGGCGCGCGAGGCCCATCCCGTCCCCCACACCATCGTGATGAGTGCAGGGACCGGCGGCACCTCTGCCACGCTCGGGCGCTACATATTCTATAAAGGTCATGAGACAGACTTGGTCGTTGTGGACCCGGAAAACTCGGTCTTCTACGACGCCTTTCGGACCGGCGACCGCAGCCTGACCGCCGAATGTTCCAGCATGATCGAAGGCATCGGGCGGCCCAGGGTGGAGCTGTCGTTCCAGCCCGACGTGATCACCGAGATGATGCAGGTGCCCGACCTGACCAGTGTCGCCACGATCCACTGGCTGCACAAGTTGACGGGACGCCGCGCGGGGCCGTCCACGGGCACCAACCTCTGGGGCGCGTTGCAGGTGGCCGACGCGATGCGCGCGCGGGGTCAGACCGGTTCCATCGTGACGCTGCTTTGCGATGCGGGGGAACGCTATCTCGACACCTATCACGACCCGGCCTGGGTGGCCGAGTGCTTCGGCGATATCGCCCCCGTCATGGCCGATCTGGATGCGCGGTTCGGCGGGGCGGCGTGACCGCCCGGAAACCGGACAAACCTGTCAGAAAAACCGGACACCCCCGTCAGCTTTTCACGCGCGCCCTTCCGGTTTGCGTCCATTCGTGATCAGCTTCGGGAAACCGCGAAAGGGGGACGAGATGAACGGTGCGGAAAGCCTTGTGAAGACCATGCTGGCCAGCGGGGTTGAGACCTGCTTCGCCAATCCAGGCACCTCCGAAATGCACTTCGTCGCGGCGCTGGATGACCACCCCGAGATGCGCTGCGTGCTGTGCCTGTTCGAGGGCGGCACCTCCGGCGCGGCGGATGGCTATTTCCGCATGGCGCGCAAACCGGCGGCGACCATGCTGCACCTGGCACCGGGCTTCGGCAACGCCTTCTCGAACCTGCATAATGCGCGCAAGGCGGGCAGTGCCGTGGTCAACGTGATGGGCGAACATGCGACCTATCACCTGAAATATGAAAGCCCCCTGAAGGGCGATACGGACGGGATTTCGCGGGCGATCTCGCATTGGACCCGGACCAGCGAGACCGCCCTGGATGTGGCGGGTGACGGGGCCGCCGCGATCCGCGCGGCGCGGATGAAGAACGGCCAGATCGCCACCCTGATCCTGCCCGCCAACACCGCCTGGGGCGACGGCGCGGCACCGGTCGAGGCCGCTGCGCCGCCCCCGCTTCTGCGTCCGTCCGATGACCTGCTGGATGCCGCGGCCGAGGCCCTGCGCCAGCCCGATTCCGCCTTGTTGGTCGGGGGTCTGGCCCTGTTCGGGCCGGGGCGGGATCTTGCCTCGCGCGTCGCTGCCGGGGCGGGGTGTCGCCTGCTGGCCCCGCTTCATGCGGCCCGTCTGGATCGCGGCGCGGGCAGCCTGCCGATCGAGCAACTGGTCTATGTGATCGAGGCCAATCAGAAGATCCTCGCGGGTCTCAAGCACCTTGTCACCTGCGGCACCGGCGCGCCGGTCAACTTCTTCGCCTATCCCGGCAAGGGCTCGGTCCCGACCCCGCCGGACTGCCATATCCTCGACCTCTGCGACGGCACGATGGATGTGGAATACGCATTGTCGGAACTGGCCAAGCGCCTGAACGCGCCGGATAATCCGCCCGCCCCTGTCCCGCTGGACCTGCCCGAGATGCCGGAGCCGGACGCAGACCTCACGCCCGAGACCGCCGCAGCCGTCATCGCCCGCCACATCCCCGAGAACGCCATCCTGGTCAACGAATCCGTCACCGCGGGCGCACCGTTGGCAGGGGCCACCTATGCCGCGCGCCGGCATGACTGGTTGCCCACGATGGGGGGCGCCATCGGCCAGGGCCTGCCCGCCGCCGTGGGGGCCGCCGTCGCCTGCCCTGACCGCAAGGTCATCGCGCTCAGCGGCGACGGATCGGCCATGTACACGCTGCAATCGCTCTGGACCATGGCGCGCGAGAGGCTGGACGTGACCGTGGTGATCTACGCCAATCGCGGCTACCAGATCCTGCATGGCGAGCTGAAAAACCTCGGGGTCACGCGTGTCGGGCGCAATGCCCACGCGATGTTCGATGTCGAGGATCCGCTGCTGGATTGGGTCTCCATGGCGCGCGGCCACGGGGTTCCGGCCTCGAAGGTCACGACGCCGGGGGAGTTGTCCACCGCATTGCAGACCGGCCTCGACACGGCAGGCCCCTATCTGATCGAAGTCACGCTGTAGCCCGTGTCGAAAGGCGATATGCCCGGTCGCAGCTTTGCCGCGCCTCACCTTATCACCACGACCGCGCCCTATTTCCGCCTGTTTTGCTGGTGAAAAACGTCTCAATGTAAGCAATTGCGTGAGGCGTCAGAGCCATGTTGGATGCGGAATTTGACGGCTACGTGTCGGATTACGAAGATCAGCACAGTGCAAGCATCCGGCTGTCCGGAGAGGATCCGGGCTAATTCGCCGACTACAAGATCCGCGACCTGAAGCGGCTTGCACAGACCTGGGGCATGACCGCGCCCGCAATCCTGGATTTCGGCAGCGGCATGGGCAATTCGCTGCCCGCGTTCCGCAAGTACTTCCCCGACAGGCCGACCGTCTCCTCCGATGTGTCGGAAAAGAGCCTGGCGGAAGCGCAGGTTCGTTACGGCGCGCAGGAGGCGCAACTGCTGATCTCCGCCACCGAGATCCCGGCCCCGAGCGACAGTTTCGACATTACTTTCACTGCATGCGTGTTTCACCACATCCCGGAGGACGAGCATCTTCACTGGCTGCGCGAACTTCGCCGCGTCACCCGCCCCGGTGGCCGCCTGGTGATCTTCGAGCACAACCCGCTGAACCCCCTGACGCAACATGCCGTGCGCAACTGCCCCTTTGACGAAAACGCCGTTCTGATCCGCGCGGGTGAGATGCGCCGACGGCTGCGCAAGGCGGGCTGGACGGCCCCCCGCACAGAATATCACGTGTTCTTCCCCCGCGCGCTGGCCCGGCTGCGCCCGCTTGAGGCGCGCCTGCGCTGGTGCCCCGCAGGCGCGCAATATGCCTGCTTTGCGACGGCCTGACGCATGGCCATGACGCAGCAAAACACCCTCCCGAGCCTGTCCGTGCAGGTCTGGCGCTACGTGGTGGTCGGGCTGATCAATACCGGGCTCGGACTGGCGGTCATCCTCGCGCTGCATCTCGGCGCCGGGGTCGATCTGGTCCTGTCCAACGCGGCGGGCTACGGGCTTGGCTGGCTGGTGGCCTACGGGCTCAACCGGTCATGGACCTTTGGCCATCGCGGACGCATCGACCGGACCCTGCCCATCTTCCTGATCCTGGTCCTGGTCGCCTTCGTGGCGAATATCCTGATCATTTCCATCCTTCAGACGCTGAACACCCCCTACCTTTTCGCACAGATCGCCGGAACGCTGTTCTACAGCGTCGCCGTTTTCCTCGGAGCCAGTGACCTGCCCCTTTTTTCGGGGCCACTCTTAAATCGAGCTTGTTCTCCTTTTGTGTGCCATCATTCGGCGGCGTGAGCAATGGGCGCAGGCGCGGAGCCATCAAGTAGCTCAAGCGGCTGCGCCCATTGCGTTTTGTCGA
>NZ_JBSXNT010000004.1:0-8420 GCF_056857775.1 Alterinioella sp. B-7 | reverse complement strand
TCCAAAACAGGCCATCATCGCTGTCACGCGCAAACTGCTCATCATTCTAAATGCCATGATCCGCGAAAACAGGCCATACCAGCCAACCTGAACAACACACTTGCCCGGGGGAGCGCGAGGGGGCAGACAGCCCCCTCGCACGGGTCGATGCGCCGAAGGCGCAACGAAACCAACCAATTCACCTAAAATCGTATCTGCCCATTGACGCCGCCGCGCCAGTCGCGAAACTCCAACAAAACACTTGTGCGTGATGCCCGGTCGGGTAGTCTCGCCGCCCCGCACCCTGTCGGAGCCAGGACATGAAACTCTCTATCGAACGCGCGGCGCTGCTCAAGGCCGTCTCTCAGGCCCAGTCTGTCGTCGAACGTCGCAACACCATCCCGATCCTGGCCAATGTGCTGATCGAGGCCGAAGGCGACACCGCCTCGTTCCGCGCCACCGACCTCGATATCGAGGTGGTCGACAAGTGCGCGGCGCAGGTGGAACGCGCAGGCGCCACCACGGTTTCCGCCGTGACCCTGCACGAGATCGTGCGCAAGCTGCCCGATGGCGCGCTGGTCAGCCTCGCCGATGACGGCACCTCCGGCAGGCTGGAAGTGAACGCGGGCCGCTCCTCCTTCTCGCTGGCGACGCTCCCGCGCGAGGATTTCCCGGTCATGACCACGACCGAATACAGCGCCAATTTCTCGGCCCCCGCCAAGGTGCTGCGCCGCCTCTTCGACAAGTCGAAATTCGCCATTTCGACCGAGGAGACGCGCTATTACCTCAACGGGGTCTACATGCATGTAGCCGATGGCGAGGAGGGGCGCGCGCTGCGCTGCGTCGCCACCGACGGCCACCGCCTGGCCCGCGTCGATGCGCCCTTGCCGCAAGGCGCGGAAAACATGCCCGGCGTGATCGTGCCGCGCAAGACCGTGGGCGAGATGCGCAAACTTCTGGACGATGACGACATGTCCATCGCGGTCTCGGTCTCGGAAACCAAGGTGCGGTTTGCGACACCCGACATCACCCTGACCTCCAAGGTCATCGACGGCACCTTCCCCGACTACACCCGCGTCATCCCCACCGGCAACACCCGCCGGATGGAAGTCGATGCCGCCGAGTTTGCCAAGGCCGTCGACCTGGTCGCCACCGTCTCCTCTGAGCGCTCGCGCGCCGTGAAACTGGCGCTGGACGAGGATCGGCTGGTCCTCTCCGTCAACGCCCCCGACAGCGGCGCAGGTGAGGCGGAACTGGCCGTGGCCTATGGCGATGAGCGGCTGGAGATCGGCTTCAACGCGAAATACCTGCTGGAGATCGCCAGCCAGGTGGATCGGGAAAATGCGGTGTTCCTGTTCAACTCCTCCGGCGATCCGACCCTGATGCGCGAAGGCAACGACACCTCGGCGGTTTATGTGGTCATGCCGATGCGGGTGTGACGGGCCGCTCCTCCGCCCGTTCCGGGCGTCCTCGCCTGATCGCCTCCGGCGGAGGTATTTTTGGCAAAATGAAAGGGCAAGGGCATGTCAGGCATCCATGTCGGGCACCTCACCCTGTCGCATTTCCGTTCGCACCGGCTTGGCCGGATGGCGCTGGATGGCCGTCCCGTTGCGCTCTTCGGTCCCAATGGCGCGGGCAAGACCAATATCCTCGAAGCGGTCTCGCTCCTGTCGCCGGGTCGCGGTCTGCGACGCGCCGGGGCCGAGGAGATGGCGCGGCGGCCTGAGCGGTTGGGCTGGAAGATCCGCGCGACCCTGGCTGACGGGGCCCGCATCCACGAGGTCGCGACCGGGGCCGAGCCGGGCCAGCCGCGAAGCTTGCGCATCGACGGCAAGCCCGCGCCGCAACTGGCGCTGGCCGATCTCACCCGCATCGTCTGGCTGGTGCCCGCGCAGGACCGGCTTTGGATCGAGGGGGCCGAGGGGCGGCGGCGCTTCCTCGACCGGGTCACGATGAGCTTTGTCCCCGCCCATGGCGAGGCGGTTCTGGCGCATGAAAAGGCCATGCGCGAACGCAACCGGCTGCTCAAGGACCAGGTCCGTGACACGATGTGGTACGAGGCGATCGAGGCGCAGATGGCCGAGGCGGCAGCAAGGATCGTGGCCTATCGGCGCGAGGCCGTGGCGCGGCTGGCGGCGGCGCAGGCAGGGTCGGAGACCGCCTTTCCCGCCGCGGAACTGGGCGTGATCGAGGCCGAGGGCAGCGAGGGACTGGACAGCGCGGATGATTTCGCCACCGCCCATGCCGCATCGCGCCCGCGCGACATGGGCGCGGGCCGCAGCCTGATCGGCCCGCATCGCAGCGACCTTGGCGCGGTCTACACGGCCAAGGGTACGGACGCGCGGCACTGCTCGACGGGGGAACAGAAGGCGCTGCTGATTTCGCTCATCCTCGCCAATGCGCGCGCATTGAAGTCCGAGACCGGGGCCGCGCCGCTTGTGTTGCTGGATGAGGTCGCCGCACATCTGGACACGGCCCGTCGCGCGGCGCTCTTCGACGAGATCTGCGCGCTTGGCGGGCAGGCCTGGATGACCGGCACCGGGGCGGAGTTGTTCGCCGAGCTTGCCCCCCGCGCGCAAGCCTTCGAGATCGGCGAACAGAACGGCATTTCAACCATCACCGAGGCACGCCCATGACACCGGAACGCATCACCCTGATCACCCTGGGCGTGACCGATATGGCCCGGTCGCGCGCCTTCTACGCGGCACTTGGCTGGCAGATTCATCCCGAAAGCCAGGAAAAGGTGACCTTCTACCAGGCCAACGGCTTTGCCTTCGGTCTTTTCGGGCTGGAGGATCTGGCCCGCGATCAGGGCCGCCCGGATGCGGCACTTGGCAGCGGGGCGATGACGCTGGCGCAGAACTTCGTGACAATGCCCGAGGTAGACGCGGCCTATGCGCAGGCGCTGGCCGCCGGGGCGACGCCACTAAAGGCCCCCGAAAAGGTCTTCTGGGGCGGCTATTCGGGCTATTTCGCCGACCCCGATGGCCATGTCTGGGAACTGGCGATGAACCCGTTCTGGCCGCTCAATGATGACGGCTCCCTCACCTTGCCGGACGCCTCCGATGCTGATTGAGGCCATCCACGAGATCGACCTGACGCCAGAAGGGGACGCCGAGATTGCCGCGCTGCTCGCCCGCACCTTTGGCGCGGATGACGGGTATGGCGGCATGTCCTTCTATAACCAACGCCACCATTTGCGGCTGCTGGCGCGCCTGGACGGGGAACTTGTCGGCCATTACGCGCTTGGCTTTCGCGCGATGCGGATGGGCGCGAAACGCGTGCAGATCATCGGCATTGGCGAGGTGGCGACCGACCCTGACCATCGGGGCAAGGGCGTGGCCACGGCCCTCATGGCGGCCACGTTGGATCGTGCGCGCGCCAGCATGGCCGATTTCCTCGTGCTCTTCGGGGTGCGTCCGATCTACGAAGGCTCCGGGTTTGTCGCGAAGGAGAATACCGTGCGCCATATGGGTATCGAGAACGGCCATAGCACCGGGATCATCGAGAAGGGCGATACCAAGCTGAAGGTCTACCCGCTGAAAGACACGGTATGGGATGACGATGCCCTGATCGACCTGCTCGGCCCGACCTTCTAGCCCATGACCATCTCCGCGCTTGATATCACGCTCTATGCCACGGCGCTCTTCGTGCTCTTCCTGACGCCCGGTCCGGTCTGGCTGGCCACGGCGGCGCGCACTCTGGCGCATGGCGCGGGCGCGGCGCTGCCGCTGATCCTGGGCGTCGCGATCGGCGATGTCCTGTGGTCGCTGCTGGCCATTCTGGGCCTGTCCTGGGTGGTCTCGGCCTATGCCGGGATCATGGTGGCGCTGAAATGGCTGGCGGTTCTGGTCTTTGCGGTCATGGGCCTGCTGCTGATCCGCCACGCCGCACGGCCCATCGACGCCGACAGCCGCCTCAACCGGCGCGGGGCCTGGGCGGGCTTCATCGCCGGGCTGGCCGCGATCCTGGCCAACCCCAAGGCGATCCTGTTCTACATGGGGATGCTGCCCGGTTTCTTTGACCTGACCGCGCTGACCTGGGCCGACATTGCCGTCATCGCCACCGTGTCTATGGCGGTTCCGGTCGTGGGCAACATGGGGTTCGCGCTGATCATCGACCGGGCGCGGCTGCGCATCACCTCGCCCGACAGGCTGCGGCGGATCAACCAGGTGGCGGGCGGCTTGCTGATCTGCGTGGCCGGGGTGATCGCCCTTTCAGGGGTGTGGAATTAGCCCCCCTGGGCGCCCGTTTCCGCGTTCCCCGCAACCCCCCTTAATCTTGTGCCGGAAGGGTGACATTCCCCCCTGGAACCCCTATAAAACAGCAGCAAGAATAACAGGGCATTTCCATGACCGACAGCGCGCAGGCACCCGGCGAATACGGGGCTGAATCCATCAAGGTTCTCAAAGGGTTGGAGGCTGTTCGCAAACGGCCCGGCATGTATATCGGCGACACCGATGACGGCTCTGGCCTGCATCACATGGTCTACGAGGTCGTGGATAACGGCATCGACGAGGCGCTGGCTGGTCATGCCGATGCGGTGACGGTCACGATCCACCCCGACAACTCGGTCTCGGTCAGCGATAACGGGCGCGGGATTCCGGTGGGCATCCACGAGGGGGAAGGCGTTTCCGCCGCCGAGGTCATCATGACCCAACTGCACGCGGGCGGGAAGTTCGACGACAATTCCTACAAGGTCTCGGGCGGCCTGCACGGGGTCGGCGTTTCGGTGGTCAACGCGCTGTCCGATTGGCTGGAGCTGCGCATCTGGCGCGAGGGCAAGGAACATGTCGCGCGCTTCGAGGGCGGCTTTACCACGCAACACCTCGAGGTCGTGGGCGACGCGAACGGCAAGCAGGGCACCGAGGTGCGCTTCCTCGCCTCCACCAAGACCTTCTCCAACCTCGATTACGTCTTCAAGACGCTGGAGAACCGGCTGCGCGAACTGGCCTTCCTCAATTCCGGCGTCCGCATCGTATTGGAGGATCTGCGCCCCGCCGAGCCGCTGAAATCCGAGCTTTTCTACGAGGGCGGGGTCAAGGAGTTCGTCAAGTATCTCGACCGCTCCAAATCCGGCATGATGGAGGATCCGATCTTCATCACCGGCACCCGCGACGGGATCGAGATCGAGGCCGCGATGTGGTGGAACGACAGCTACCATGAAACCGTGTTGCCCTTCACCAACAACATCCCGCAGCGCGATGGCGGCACCCACCTGGCGGGCTTTCGCGGCGCGCTGACGCGAACCATCAACCTCTATGCCAACTCCTCCGGGCTGGCGAAGAAGGAGAAGGTCAATTTCACCGGTGACGATGCGCGTGAAGGGCTGACCTGCGTGCTGTCCGTGAAGGTGCCGGACCCGAAGTTTTCCAGCCAGACCAAGGACAAGCTGGTCTCCTCCGAGGTGCGCCCCGCCGTCGAGGGGCTGATGAACGAGAAACTGTCCGAATGGTTCGAGGAGAACCCGACCCAGGCCAAGCTGGTGGTCGGCAAGATCATCGAGGCCGCGCTGGCCCGCGAAGCCGCCCGCAAGGCGCGCGAACTGACCCGGCGCAAGACCGCGATGGATGTGGCCTCGCTGCCCGGCAAACTGGCCGATTGCCAGGAGAAAGACCCCGCCAAGTCCGAGCTCTTCATCGTCGAGGGCGACAGCGCCGGCGGCTCGGCCAAGCAGGGCCGGTCCCGCCACAACCAGGCGATCCTGCCCCTCAAGGGCAAGATCCTGAACGTGGAACGGGCCCGCTTCGACCGGATGCTCGGGAGCCAGGAGATCGGCACGCTGATCACCGCGCTTGGCACCGGGATCGGCCGGGACGAGTTCAGCATCGACAAGCTGCGCTACCACAAGATCGTCATCATGACCGATGCCGATGTCGACGGGGCGCATATCCGCACCCTCCTGCTGACCTTCTTCTACCGGCAGATGCCCGAGATCATCGAGGGCGGATACCTCTATATCGCGCAGCCGCCGCTCTACAAGGTCAGCCGGGGCAAGTCCGAGGTCTACCTCAAGGACGAAACCGCGCTGGAGGATTACCTGATCCAGATGGGCACCGACGGGGCCATCCTGCGGCTGCCCTCGGGCGAGGAAATCGCCGGGTCCGACCTTGCCCGCGTGGTCGAGGCCGCCCGCAGCTTCAAGCGCATCCTCGACGCCTTCCCGACGCATTACCCGCGCCATATCCTGGAACAGGCCGCGATTGCCGGGGCCTTCGATCCGGGCCGCGCCGATGACGACCTGCAACGCGTCGCCGATGACGTCGCCAAGCGGCTGGACCTCGTGGCGCTGGAATATGAACGCGGCTGGCAGGGGCGGATCACCCAGGATCACGGCATTCGCCTGTCCCGCGTCCTGCGCGGAGTCGAGGAGATCCGGACGCTCGACGGCGCGGTCCTGCGATCGGGCGAGGCGCGCAAGCTCAGCCAGGTCAGCCAGGAAAGCCGCACCATCTACCGCGACCCCTCGCGCCTTGCGCGCAAGGACCGGGAACAGCTGATCCACGGGCCGACCGAATTGCTCGAGGCCATTCTCGACGAGGGCGTGAAGGGCTTGCAGTTGCAACGCTACAAGGGCCTTGGGGAAATGAACCCCAATCAACTGTGGGAAACCACGCTGGACCCCGAGGCGCGGACGCTGTTGCAGGTCACGATCGAGGATATCGCCGAGGCCGACGACATCTTCACCAAGCTGATGGGCGACGTGGTCGAACCGCGCCGCGAATTCATCCAGCAGAACGCGCTGAGCGTCGAGAACCTGGATTTCTGATCGGCTGTAGGTACGCGCATAGTTTTTCGCGGGTTGAGGTCGGGGTGCGCCCGTGTTTCTTATATCTTTAAAATGGCTGCCGCGAATTCTGGAACTCGCGTTTTTTGCGATAGCTTCGCACAGAACGCGTTAGGTCACTTCTGGATGGCGAACGAGCTTTGCCTTACTGTTTCGGTCGATGGGGCATTGCCCATCTGAGTTACGGCCGCGGCGGTGGTGAAGCGCAACGCGTTCATGTAAATGGGAAAAACTCGATCAGGCGGAGGATCAGTTGGACATCGACTTGGCGCCCGATCACACGGAGCGGCACCGAATGGAAACCGTGCAGAACCTCGATGTGGTACTCGGGAAGCTCCTTGGCCCGCTTCCATTCCGCGTACTCGAAAGGCGTATCGGGCAAGGGCCTGGGCGCGTGACGTCCGATCTCCTCGAACAGATCCCGGCGCGAGCGTTCGACCGGACGCATGGTCTGGGCGATGAGATCATCGAGCAACTCGGCAATCGCGACGTTCGGCGTCTCGATGGACAGGAACTTCCGGTTGCGCAGGCGCGCCAGAATCCAGCACTCGACGATCACCACCGCGCCTTCGGCCTTGACCGCCAAGGCCGATGCGGTATGAGCACAGCGCAAGCGGCGGAGCGACGGTTCGATCTGGGGCGCCACAGGACGCCCGCAATCGGGGCCGCAGCGGGGTCCGTCTGCGACCGGATGTCCCGGCAAATGGCCGCCGAACGGATCGGGCCGGGCTTGAATCATGGTGTCGTCGGGGCCAAGCTGGGTGTACGATGACGCTTGGTTTTCGCAGACCAAACCAGCCGAGGTCGGTCTTTAGGGAACAATGAAATAGACTATTGAATGATGAGCGCAAAACTATTTGACCACTTGGAGAAGACTCCCCCAAAAATTACGAGCTCAGGAGTTTTTATTTCCGATCCGAGAGTGGAAGAAAAGGGCAATATTGAAGTTTTGCTTAAGGGACAATCTTTCCCACTTAAGTTTATCGGAATTTATCCAAACAGAGTATTGCAACTAGACCTTCGGGAGGTTGTGGAACTTATCGATGCCACCGGCGATGACGACACTTTTGAAACAGCCTGCAAAATTCACCTGAATTCAATGGCTGACTGGCATATCAACAATATACCGACCATCCAGCTACAGATACATAGAAGAAACGCTCCGTTTACCGCGAAACTCTCGAACCATTTGATGGCACGTGGAGTAAAGAAACCAGCGAGCATTAGGGCTAAACTCGCTAATCATCGCGCGAGCGCACGGTTGATTATTCAGTTTATCAACACAGACACACAGGAATCTGAAAAATCTTCTGTTAATTTTGATCCTGGCAGTTTAGGCGGAAAAAATGCTTCTGGATATCAAGAGGTAGAGGTTCCTGCTCCTGAAGACTATGAGAATTTCGACGTCTATTTTTTCATTCATTATGAAGGTGACCTGAATGAGATGAGCACACACGAGCCTTATCTTTTCCTTGCGGATGTCCATCTAACAGAGAGGATGAGTAATTCCGACTTAGGGAACGTCTGATCAACGCCTTCGGCTGCGCCGAGGCTTCGGCTTGAAGGCAGTTTGGCGCCGGACAGACGCCGTTGCCAGCGATTTTCGCGCCGTTTGTGCCGCCTGAGCGGCGGTTTGGTCGATTTTGGACGGACT
>NZ_JBSXNT010000003.1:0-4440 GCF_056857775.1 Alterinioella sp. B-7 | reverse complement strand
CGACAAAACGCAATGGGCGCAGCCGCTTGAGCTACTTGATGGCTCCGCGCCTGCGCCCATTGCTCACGCCGCCGAATGATGGCACACAAAAGGAGAACAAGCTCGATTTAAGAGTGGCCCCGAAAAAAGGGGCAGGTCAGGTCAACTCTCGTGTCAACGGGGCTGCCACGGAGCGCATATTCATTTCGACGTACCCGGCGATGGCCAAGGTGTACCAGTCGTTCGATGTGGGGTTCTTCGATCTGATTATCGCTGACGAGTCCCACCGCAGCATCTACAACATCTATGGTGATCTCTTTCACTATTTCGACAGCCTCCAGGTCGGGTTGACGGCGACGCCGGTCAATTTCGTGACACGGTCGACCTTTGGCCTTTTCAATTGCGAGGGCAAGCTGCCGACCTTCAGCTACGACCTGGAAGAGGCGGTGGGTGAGAAGCATCTTGTTCCCTTTGAGGTGATCGATCATACCACTCAGTTCCTTCGTGACGGCATCACACTTGATGGGCTGACCCAAACGCAGATCGAGGAACTGGAAGCGCAAGGCGAAGACCCGAATGACTATGACTACTCCTCAGAACAGATCGACAAGGCGATTTACAATCGCGACACCAACCGTGTGATCATTCGCAATCTGATGGAAAACGGCATCCGAGATGCGAACGGACAGACCATCGGCAAGACGATCATCTTTGCGCGCAATCACGAACACGCCATGCTGATGAGCCGGCTATTCGACGAGATGTATCCGCAATATGGCGGAAAGTTCTGTCAGGTGATCGACAACTATGACCCACGCGCGGAAAGCCTGATCGATGACTTCAAGGGAACGGGCACCAACAGCGAGCTCACCGTCGCCCTTTCGGTGGACATGCTCGATACCGGCATCGATGTGCCCGAGATCGTGAACCTCGTCTTTGCCAAGCCTGTGCGCTCGCCGGTCAAGTTCTGGCAGATGGTTGGACGCGGCACACGGCTTTGCACCGATTTGTTTGGCCCTGGAAAGGACAAGACCGTCTTCCGGATCTTCGACCACTGGGCTAACTTCAAACGCTTCGAAGAGGGCTACAAACCTGCCGAGCCGACGGTTACGAAATCACTGCTCCAACAGCTTTTCGAGCAGCGCATCCAGCTTGCTGAAACGGCACTGCAGAAAAGCGAGATTGCCGTCTTCGATCACGTGATCCAATTGATCGCTGCCGACATCAATGCGCTCGATGAAAACACCGTCGCGGTGCGGGAGAAGTGGCGGGAGAAGCGCTCGACTGCTTCGATTGAGAACCTGAAACGGTTCGATCCCGGGACAGTATCGGTGCTGCGCCAGACCATCGCCCCGCTGATGCAATGGCGCGATATCAGGGGCAAGGCCGAGGCGCATGCGTTCGATCTGCTTGTGTGCAAGGCCCAGATCGCGGTCCTGCATCAGTCTGCCGAGGTCGCCGATCTCAAGATCGATTTCCTCGACCGGCTGGGCTCGCTCCAGATGCATCTCAACCCGGTTCGGGAACAGGCCGAGGTGATCAAAAAGGCCAAGTCCGATGCCTTCTGGAACGGCGTGACCGTGATGGACCTTGAGGCCGTGCGCGAGCCGCTGCGCAGCATCATGATCTACCGCGACCGACAGAAGATTGGCGGCAACGGCCCCAAGATCGTCGACATCACTGAAGACACCGGTCTCGTGCAGTCCTCACGCCGCAGCGCTTCGCTCAAGACCGTGGACGTGGCTGCCTATGAGCAGCTCGTCGAAGCTGAACTGAAAAAGCACTTCGAGACCAATGCGACGTTGAAGAAAATCCGCGCAGGCGAGGCGGTTACGCCCGAGGACCTCAACGCAATTATCTCACTGGTCTTGACCCAGAACCCCGATGTCAGCCGCAACGCGCTGGAAGAGTTTTTTGCGTCCACGACGCTGCCGCTCGACATCACCATCCGCAAGATGGTCGGGCTCGAAGAACAGGCCGTGAAGGAAAAGTTCTCGGCCTTCGTGCTGGGCCATCCCGAACTGACGGCGAAGCAGACACGCTTCTTGGCGCTGCTGCAAAACCACATCATCAAATTCGGTTTCATCACCATCGACCGCCTCTATGATCAGCCATTCACGGTTGTGGACGCCGATGGTCCCGAGGGCATTTTCGAAAAGCCCGACGACATCGATCAGCTGATGAAGATCGTCAATCTCTTCGCTCCGGCGCCCAAAGGCGATGACGGAGCCGATACATCCCAAGGAAAGCTACACTAATGGTAACCGGCGAATTGAAAAAGAAGATCGATGCCCTCTGGACCGAGTTCTGGACCGGCGGCATCACCAATCCGCTGACGGTGATCGAGCAGATCACCTTCCTGATCTTCGTGCGCTTGCTCGACGTGAACGAAGCCCGCGACGAAAACCGCCTGAAGCGCAGCGGCGTGGAGTTCAAGCGCCGGTTCAATGCCGATGAACAGGAACTCCGCTGGTCGCAGTTCCGCCATCTGGGTGCCGATGAAATGCTGCCGCTGGTGCGCGACCGGGTCTTCCCGCATTTCCGCAAGGCGTCTGTCGGCACCACCTTCGCCGAGTTCATGAAAGATGCTCAGCTGATGATCCAGAAGCCCAGCCTTCTGGTGAAGGCGGTCAACATGATCAACGACCTGCCGCTCACCGCTGGCGATACCAAGGGCGACCTCTACGAATACCTGCTCGGCAAGCTGACCACCGCAGGCATCAACGGCCAGTTCCGCACCCCGCGCCACATCATCCGCCTCATGGTGGACATGCTGGAGCCCAAGCCCACCGATGTGATTTCCGATCCGTCATGTGGCACCGGCGGCTTTCTGGTCGAGACGATGAACTACCTTCTCGAAAACCACACCTCGCCCGAGGCGGTGATGGAGGAAACGGATCCGGACACCGGCAAGACCGAGAAGACCTTCACCGGTGACCTGCTCGAGGACCATTGGACCCATATCCGCAACGACATGTTCCACGGCTTCGATTTTGACGCCACCATGCTGCGCATTGCGGCCATGAACATGATGCTGCACGGCGTTGATAATCCCGACATCCACTACCAGGACACGCTGAGCAACAGCTTTCCGGAGAAGTTCCCCAAATCATCAAGCGACGGCTTTGACATTGTCCTCGCCAATCCGCCCTTCAAGGGCTCGCTGGACTTCGAGGATGTGCATGCCGGGCTGCTGCGGCAGGTGAAGACGAAGAAGACAGAACTGCTGTTTCTGGTGCTGATCCTGCGCATGCTGAAAACCGGCGGACGCTCGGCCACCATTGTGCCCGATGGCGTGCTCTTCGGCTCGTCCACTGCCCATGTGGCACTGCGCAAGCTGCTGGTCGACCACAACCAGCTGGAGGCGGTGATCTCGCTGCCCTCGGGTGTGTTCAAGCCCTATGCGGGTGTGTCTACCGGCATCCTCGTCTTCACCAAGGGCGGGCGTACCGATGATGTCTTCTTCTACGATGTGGAGGCGGACGGTTACTCGCTGGATGACAAGCGCGATCCGATCGAGGCCAATGACCTGCCGGATTGCATCGCGGCCTGGCGGAACCGCGATCCGAAGCGGGACACGGACCGCAAGCAGAAGGCCTTCTTCGTTCCGGCCGATGACATCCGCGAGGCGAATTTCGACCTCTCGCTCTCCAAATACAAGGAGCGCATTTACGCAGAGCAGGAATACGACCCGCCGAAGGATATCCTCGAGCGGATGAACAAGCTCAACGCCGCCATAGCCAAGGACCTCGCCGACCTTGAGGGGATGTTGGGATGAGTTGGCAGCAGGTTCAACTCGGTGAGGTCGCCGATATCATAAGCGGCGCGACCCCAAAATCTACCGTGCCTGACTATTGGGGCGGTGAGATCGCATGGGCAACGCCAACTGATTTGTCGAACCTTAAGGCCAAACATATCGCCTCGACTGAGAGGCGGATTACTGACGCAGGTCTGAAATCGTGTTCGGCACGGCTTTTGCCTCCGAATTCTGTGCTTTTCAGCTCTCGAGCCCCTATTGGCTTGGTTGCCATAAACCGAACTCCGATGGCTACCAATCAAGGGTTCAAGAGTTTTGTACCATCCAAAGATTTGACTGCAGATTATCTTTAGGACTCTCTGAAGAACCTCCCCATTTCGGCGTGATCTGGTAGGATTCTGGCGGATGACAGAGGAGCCGCCGATGCCTAAGCAGCCAGCCATTCCCGGCCTTCGTGACGCAATGAAGAAGACGGTGACGCGGCGGGAGATTCTCCTGTCGCAGATGGACGCGGTTGTGCGTTGGCCGCGGCCGCTGGCGCTGATCGAACCGCATTATCCGAAGGTGGGCCCGAAGCACGGCCGCCCCCCGATCCCGCTGGAGACGATGCTGCGCGTGTATTTCGTGGAAAGCTGGTACGCCCTGAGCGATCCGATGGCGGACGAAAGCCTGTACGAGAGCGAGGCCATGCGCCGGTTTGCCGG
>NZ_JBSXNT010000002.1:0-2406 GCF_056857775.1 Alterinioella sp. B-7 | reverse complement strand
CGTGATCCACTTGTTAAGTGTCGACATGCCGACACCGAGATCATCAGCCACCTGCTTGCGCGTCAGTCCACTGGTCAGGGCAATCCGCACCGCATCTTGCCGGAATTCGTCCGTCCGTTTCAGTCCCATAGTCAGTCTCCTTTGTTGCAGTAAATGCTATCAAAGGAGCGGCATCAAACCGTGACAGGTCCATCGCGTAGGGTTCGACATAGTAGACCTTTGATATACCGGCGGCGACAATGTGTCGGGCGCAGTTGTGGCACGGGAAGGTCGTGGTGTAGAGCGTGCCGCCTACGATTCCAAGTTTACCAGAGCGCGCCGCAGAAACTATCGCCTCCATTTCGGCGTGAATTGAGCGGCTGTATTCGATAAGATCCTTTACTGGGGTCTTTACCAACTGCGAACGCAGTTTTGCGCGATCAATGCCTTTGGCTAGTAGGCCTTCACCGGAAAGTTGGTCAAAGATCTTTGTATACAGTTCTTCTTTCTTTCGGTCGTTGTGGCAAACTTTCCCTTGCCACTTAAAGCAACGATGGTCCTCATTTCCATCGTCCGCAGAGTATAGTCCACCCAGACCTTTTGGAACGTCGTTCCACCCGACGCCCAGAAGCTCTCCATTCGCAGAATATACTGCTGCACCTACCTGCCGCGACAAGCATGCAGATTTGCTGGCCGCCGATACCGCAGCATACATACCCGCTTCATCTGTTGTGGGGGTGTGCACCGAAATATTGAATATAACCTCGAAAAACCTATCCACAACCTCAGTCAAACGAACATCGTTTTGTCCATCATTCCGAATAAAGAAATCCGACAAGTACGCCGTTTTACTGACTTTTTGACCGTGATCACCCTCTTGGTCGTTCTCATCTCGTGTGAAAATTCCCGCCAGATCGTCTTTCTCTATACCAAGAGATTTGAGGCGAACTTCGCGAATACTCTCAGGTGCAAATACGGTGAACTGCCAATACATGCCACCATAAACGCGCCTCAAGAGATTGGTCTCCTTGGGATGCTTAAGCGAGTCTATTATAGTCGCTTGTCGAAGACGTTTTGGCTGTGGCACCTGCTTGGACTGGTCATATCCACCGCCAGCGCTACGATTAAGCGCAATAGCCTCGATTGCTTTGGCCGCGACGTAATCCTCACCGAACCGATCCCTCAATTGAGTACCCACCGTCTGCAAGTCCTTGATGCGACCTGACCCTGAGTTAGAAGGTGAAGATATGGATGTCTTGGAGGTGTTCTCTCGGATCAGATCGCTAGCTTTTATGATCCTGACCTGGTAGCCGTAATCCCTCTCAAGCCTGCTTTTTAGCACTTGAGAAGTTTTTGAGACGCCAGCGCCAACCGCGCCGACCATACCAATGACGAGTTCTTCAGTGGGACGATCAATCGCGACCACAAGGCCTTCGTCTTCGGTATCGTCCACCTCAACGTCAGACGCTCTTTCTTCTGTTGCCGTTCTTGAGCTCGCCATAAACTAACCTCTAAATTCAACCATGTTCGCCGCTGATATTGGTAGACCGGTTTGATCGGTCAATCCAGAGTCGAGAGAGCGGATCTGTGTTCGTTTCTCGCTGTCTGTCTTGCAACATCCTTGCGACAGGCAAGAAAGAACATGAAAAACACTATAAAACAGAGCGATTAGGCGATAGCCAACGTCATTCCTAATGATGGAATCGTAGGTTCGGGTCCTATCACCGGCACCATTCTTCTCCACCTTAACTGAAGATTCATAACTGGAATCAATGCCTTCGGCGAGGCCGCAAGGTGACGTTTGCGCTTTCGATTTTCAGACATCTGGGCTAGGCTGCGCGCAGGATTGGCAGAAAGAGCCGATCTCGGGGCGTAGTAACCCCACCGCAAGCGGCCGGTGTCGGCCGAAATGACACCTCCTCGAACCCTATGGTCGGGGAGGCACTGGCGTATGTCCAGGGCTCCGGCCTAAAGGCCAGCGCGGTCGTCTTGCGGCGGCTTACTAACTCCCCGGCTGCCAGAGGAAACTCTGGTGGCCGATTTCGTTAGTAAAGAGGCCGTTATGAACAGCAGCATAAAGAAACAGAGCGCGTCAGTGTTCCGCGCATTCGTCCGTTCCCAGATCGTGATGTTGGAGCTGGTCGCCTTGGGCGTCGCCCTGTACCTCATTCAGCAGAAAAGCGCGAACGCCCAGACCACCATTGCCATCCTGCTGTTCTGCGTCTTCGTCTTTACGTTGCTCACCGGCAAGGGCTTTCCCCATTTTCGGCATCGAGGTAAGGCACTGAGAGGTGGCGCGGCAAATCTGAACAGTTGAGTTAGGTGGATTTTCCGCTCCTGATCCGGCAGCGTTGCCGAGACGAAGGAGCGAAGATGACCAAACGACCCAGACGGAACCACAGCCCTGCATTCAAGGCGAAGGTCGCA
>NZ_JBSXNT010000001.1:0-3872 GCF_056857775.1 Alterinioella sp. B-7 | reverse complement strand
GGCATCAAACCGTGACAGGTCCAATCCGCCGGTTCGGCAAGCCAGAGATCATGAACTCGGACCAAGGATCGCAGTTCACGTCCATTGACTTCATCAAGGCGCTAAGGACGCCGAGATCCAAATCAGCATGGATGGAAAAGGCGCGTGGCGGGACAACGTGTTCCTCGAGCGGCTCTGGCGCAGCATCAAATACGAGGAGGTCTACCTCCCCGCCTATGACAGCGTCTCGGCCGCCCCCGACAGCCTCGGCCGATAGCTGACATTCTACAACACGAGGAGACCGCATTCATCGCTGGACGGGAAGAGACCCGATCAGGCATATCACATCACGCCGCGACAAATCCCGGTCGCGGCATAACCGAGCGGGAAATCCACTTACGAAACGGCTCGAAACTGTTCAGACAAACCAAGCCACCTCTATATTCTTTCATAGTCCCGGAGCTTGATGAGCATTAGCTACCTCCAAAAGTAGTCGGTCATGGGCGCATGCATATCGTTAGCTCCCGCCAACAGTGTCGTCTACGGATGGAGTGCAGTGACGCATATTATTCAAATCCTCGGAAAGGTTAGTCAAGCAGCGTCGTCTCATATGCGTTGCCGAAAATGAGCCTTCCCGGTTGGAGCGCCGACTGGATTCGACCTTGCTCTAGAGAGGCCTCACCCCGAGCGGGCCTACCCCACTGTGCCTCGCTGTCGCCGTGCTTGGGGTGGGGTGTAGGCAGTGCCAAAAGCGAGTGGACCAGAAGCCGCCCCCGGCACAGGCTTTTGTCGGATTAGTAGGGCAAACTGAAATCTGTAGGGGATTAGTAGGGGAGCGGAGTGCAACCAATGACGGGCGGGTGCGACGCCGTGCAAGACCACGACTAGAAAATTGCGTTTCGCACCAGAGTGTTGTAAGGATTGAGCAGACGCTGTGCGCTTGCGTGCAACACGGTCCACCAGAACCGCCAAACAATTCGTAATGATGGGGTCGGGGGTTCGAGTCCCTTCAGCGGCACCACGCTTCTCAACGAATCCAACGACATAGACCCGATCACGCGTGAATTTCGCGTGATTGCCCGCGCGATATGGCGTTTGGCGTGTCCCCTGTTAGGGCTGACCTGTCCGCTCAGTAGTCATGCAGGCCGGCAGCAATCCTGAACAGCGTGAAGCGTCCGGTTGACGCGATCCGCTCCAGCCTTGGATCGTCCGGTATCTCGACAGGGTCCATCAGCAGGACATGGGTGAACTTCCGCTCCCAATCGCGGGCGAATTCCGGGACAACGCGGGCAGAGGCCTGGTCCAGCACAATCCTGATGTCGATCGCAAACAGAGCGGGATGGGTGGAACTGATCCATTCCGGCCGCACCCGCATGGCATGAACGCCCTGGAACAGGGTCGGCACGAAGACATCGCGCTGGTCCACAAGCAGGCCCTGAAGATGGGCCAGCCGAAGATCGAACTGCAGTCCGGGTCCGCGAACCGGCAGCAGGCGTGCCCCGGCGGGCAGGGTTTCGGTCGCGGTCAGCATATCCTGCACGTCACTTTCATACCGTGCCGCGAAGCGCTCGAAGGCGACACCTCGCGCGCCGATCAGCAAGACCAGTGCAGCGGCCAGGAGAACGGCGTGGCGCGGGGCGAGTGCGTGCCATGTCGTGCCCGCGATCAGCAGCACGGAAAGGAGGACAGGGGCGCGAATATCGACCAGCGCCACCCCGTTCAGCCAGCTTGGGGCGACCAGCATGGCAAGCGCAAGTGCCAAGGTGGCGCCGCGCAGTTGCGGTGCAAGAACAAGCTGCGGCCCGCGCACGGAAAACAGCCGCGAGAACACCAGCGCGAGGAGGGCGAGGCCAAACATCGCAAGAAACCACAGCGCGGGCGCATCGCCTGTGCTCGGGGAATGCAGCGGCGAGGCGAACATCCAGAGCCGGTTGAGGAGCGTGCCGAATTCGGTGCGGCTGCCTGCAGGCGAGGGCCCCGCCCCGTGCAGCGTGATCGCAAGCCAGAGCACCGGCAGGACGAAGGGCAGCATCAGCCCGAAGAGTCGCAGCACCCGGAACCGCGCGTTCGCGGGTCTCTCCCGGATCACCTGGATTTCGCGCCCCAGGACCAGGATCGCGAGAAAGCCGAAGGCGAAGAAATGCATCAGGTAGAGGATTGCCGCGAGCGGCAGGAAGATCGCGATGCGCAGCCAGATGGGCCGGTCCTGGAGGACAAGCCACAAGGCGAAGCCATAGAGGCAGAACGGCAGCGCCCAAACGAAATTCTGGAAGCCCCAGAAGAAAGGTGCATTGAAGACCAGGAGCGCGGATGCGGCCGACCAGACGGTCCAGCGCCCGTGGACCACCCGCGCCAGGACCATCGAGGACAAGATCAGGTTCACCGCATAGGTGACCATCACCAGGTTGGCGAAACGAACGGCGTCCAGGGGGTATCCGAAACCGCGCCAGAGCAGGTCGATGGCCGCGTTCGGAACAAGGGACGCGGTGTAGAGGTAGTACCGCGACAGGGGGCCGTCATTGCCGGTCTCGGCGATATGCAGCCGTGCGATGTGGTTCGGCAGGTCGACCAGTGGCAGATAGGGGTGGAGCAGCAGCGGCAGCGCCGTGAACAGCACCCCGAAGGTGAATGCCAGGAACGGCATCCACCGGCTCAGGTCACGGCTGCGCCCGTCTTCAAGGCAGTCGACCGTGGTCATCCGGCGCGGACCAGTTCGATGGGTTGCGGTGCGACGATGGTGTCATGTCCCGCGTGCTTGCTGGTGACGGTGTCGACGATGAAGCGTGGACGCCGCTTGGTTTCCTCGTAGATCTTGCCGACATATTCGCCGATCACGCCAAGCGCGATGAGATGCGCGCCGCCAAGCAGGCTGAGCGGCAACACCACCGAGGTCCATCCCGGCACCACCCGCCCTCCGGCCCAGGCCACGATGGCCATGAGGCTGAACAGGAAGGCGAGGGCGGCCACCGCGAAACCGAACATCACGATCATCCGCAGCGGCTGAACCGAAAAGGAGGTGATGCCTTCCATGCCGAGGGCCAGCATCTTGCGTAGCGTATACTTGCTTTCCCCGGCGATGCGGGCGCTGCGGCTGTAGGTGACGATCTCGCTCTTGAAGCCGAGCTCGCGCACCATGCCGCGCAGGAACAGGTTGGTTTCGCCGAATTGCGACAGCGCCTTGAGCGCGCGGCGGCTCATCAACCGGAAATCGGCGTGATCGGGGATCAGATCGACCCCGAGCCTGCGGAGCGTCGCGTAATAGGCCCGCGCCGAGCGGCGCTTGAACCAGGTATCGGTCTCGCGGCATCCGCGCACGCCATAGACCACCTCGGCCCCGCGCATATAGGCCTCGATCATCGGGGCGATGGCGTCCGGGTCATCCTGCAAATCGGCATCCATGCTGACCACGACATCGGCCTTGGCCTGCATCAGCCCGGCAAACAGCGCCTTCTGGTGGCCGTGATTGCGCGACAGCTTGACCCCGGTGACGGCGAAACGGGCGCCGACATTCTGGATCGCGGCCCAAGTGCCATCGGCGGAGCCATCATCGACCAGGATCAGCTCGAAGGGCTGCGCGATGAGCTTTGCCGCCAGGAGATCGGTGTTGAGTTGCTCCAGCCGACCAAAAAGCGCGGGCAACGTGGTTTCCTCGTTATAGCAGGGCACCACGATCGACAGCCTGGGTGTGTCGCGCTGCATGCTTTCGGGAGGGTGCGGCAGGTCAAATGCGGTGTATGAAAACGACATGTCTGGTGACCTGCCCCCAAAGAACTGGGCCATTCAAAAGGAGAGTTTGTTCTCGTAACGTTCGAAGCAACGAGGAGAACAGACGATGCGCAAATCACGTTTCACCGAAGAACAGATTGTCGGGATCCTGCAGCAGTGTGCGGCGG